>NZ_CP152427.1:3382500-4042500 GCF_038971285.1 Bacillus paramycoides | reverse complement strand
GAGAAAAACATCCCTCATGGTACAATTGAATTTATTATTACAGTTGGAGAAGAATCTGGTCTTGTTGGTGCAAAAGCATTAGATCGTGAGCGCATTACAGCGAAATACGGTTATGCATTAGATAGCGATGGAAAAGTTGGTGAAATCGTTGTTGCAGCTCCTACACAAGCGAAAGTGAATGCGATTATTCGCGGGAAAACAGCTCATGCTGGTGTAGCACCAGAAAAAGGTGTATCTGCAATTACGATCGCAGCGAAAGCAATTGCGAAGATGCCACTTGGACGTATTGATTCTGAAACAACTGCAAATATTGGACGTTTTGAAGGTGGTACACAAACGAATATCGTTTGCGATCACGTGCAAATCTTTGCAGAAGCGCGTTCTTTAATCAATGAAAAAATGGAAGCACAAGTTGTAAAAATGAAAGAAGCATTTGAAACAACTGCAAAAGAAATGGGCGGTCACGCAGACGTTGAAGTAAACGTTATGTATCCAGGATTTAAATTTGCTGATGGCGATCACGTTGTAGAAGTTGCAAAACGTGCAGCTGAAAAAATTGGTCGTACACCTTCTCTTCACCAAAGTGGTGGCGGAAGTGATGCAAACGTAATTGCAGGACATGGTATTCCAACAGTTAACTTAGCGGTTGGTTATGAAGAAATTCATACAACAAACGAAAAGATTCCTGTTGAAGAATTAGCGAAAACAGCAGAATTAGTTGTTGCAATTATTGAAGAAGTAGCGAAGTAATGTAATAGAAAAAGCGTGTAAATCACATTGGATTTACACGCTTTTTATTTTGATTCGATTGCTTTTACAAGGCGGATAAGCCAATACAAGAAAATCCATGGAAGTATATGAGTTGTTGCAATGCCCAGTAGATTTGGAAGAATCCCTGCTACGTTAATATCAAAAATAGAGAGTAATAAATAATTAATTAAGATGATTAATATAATAACGAGAAATGTATAATTGAGGTTACTGTTTGATTTCAGAATAAATCACCCTTTTTTACAAAAATATCCATATCTATATTAAGTATAGCAAAAATAAGGATAAAAAGAATAAGTAATTATTATATTGTGCATGAATTTGGTATAATGAAGGAACAAATGTTCTTTGGAGGGGGTGAGTACTATGCGAGAAATGTATCCGAAAAAGGGTCGTGTTATTTTACATGTAGATATGAATTGTTTTTTCGCATCTGTTGAAATTGCTCATGACCCATCATTACAAGGAAAGCCGTTAGCGGTTGCTGGAAATGAAAAAGAAAGAAAAGGAATTATTATAACATGTAGTTATGAGGCGAGAGAATATGGAATACGTACAACGATGCCTCTTTGGGAAGCAAAAAGGTTATGCCCGCAATTAGTTGTAAGGCGCCCTAATTTTACATTATATCGTGAAGCTTCATTTCAAATGTTTCAAATCCTTTCTCGTTTTACGGAAAAAATACAACCAGTCTCTATAGATGAGGGATATTTAGATATTACAGATTGCTACGCACTCGGTTCGCCTCTTGAAATAGCAAAGATGATTCAACAAGCATTATTAACAGAGTTACAGCTACCCTGTAGCATTGGAATTGCTCCAAACCTTTTCCTAGCAAAAACAGCTTCTGATATGAAAAAGCCTCTCGGTATTACTGTGCTTCGAAAACGAGATATTCCAGAAATGATTTGGCCACTTCCGGTTGGAGCGATGCATGGAATTGGAGAAAAAACAGCTGAAAAATTAAATGATATTCATATACAAACAATTGAGCAGTTAGCAAAAGGAAACGAGCATATCATTCGCGCTAAAATTGGAAAGCATGGTGTTGATTTAAAGCGGCGGGCAAAAGGTATGGATGATAGGGAAGTTGATCCGAGTCAAATGGGACAACATAAAAGCGTTGGTAACTCGATGACTTTTTCAAAGGATATGGATGAAGAGAAAGAATTACTTGATATGTTAGAACGGCTATCAAAATCAGTGAGTAAAAGATTACAAAAGCGAACTCTTGTCAGCTATAATATTCAAATTATGATTAAATATCATGATAGGCGGACGGTAACGCGGAGTAAGCAATTGAAAAATGCCATTTGGGAAGAACGAGATATTTTTCAGGCAGCATCTCGTTTATGGAAGCAACATTGGGATGGTGATTCCGTTCGTTTACTAGGTGTTACAGCTACTGAAATAGAGTGGAAGACAGAATCGGTGAAACAATTAGATTTATTTTCATTTGAAGAAGATGCGAAAGAAGAGCCGCTACTAGCTGTCATCGATCAAATTAATGATAAATATGGAATGCCGATTTTACAGCGAGGTAGTCAACTATTACGTAAGCAAGAAAAGTCTTTTCAACAAAAATTAGAAAATAAATTTATGTAGAAGGTGTCATGAAGCTGTAAATATCATGACACCTTTTATTTTTAAAATTAATTATGAAATTTTTACTATAAAGTTTTTATAGAAAACAAATTGTTTCTTTTTTACTACAAGCAAAAGAGTTATTGAATAAATCAAGTGAAAAGATAATTTTAGATGAGTTTGATTAAAGTATGTATAAAAATTTTTGGACGGGATATGGAGATTTACTAAATAAGTATAAATAAAAAAGCACTGTAACCAGTGCTTTTTATGATAGATTAAGAGATTGTATGATTTTCAAAAATAACAATTTCTGAACTATTTGTTGTTGAAACGCGTTGTGCGTAATAGGTTAAAGCTGAAGAAATATATGTTGGTAACGAATCATTTGTGTGTGTTGTTGTATATTCATGGATTAATTCTTTCAAAGTCGTCCATTCTAATTGTGCTGGGTGATCAGACACGAAAGAACTTACCCAGCGATCAAATGAAGATGAAAAATCAGTTTGTAAACGAAATGCTTCTTTCATAATAAAACGCTCCCTTAAAATGTAGTATAATCATTTTAACATAAAACACGAACGATTTCTAAGTTTTTTAATTATAACGTTCGTGATATATAGTTGTCTAGATGATTGGTTATGTAAATTCGATTTGCCATTTGAAATAACATTCCGTAAGATGAAAGGTAGATTATATAAAGAGCTGGAGGAAAGAAAGTGGAATTTGTATTTTTAGGAACTGGTGCAGGTGTTCCTTCGAAAGGAAGGAATGTTTCAGCAATTGCTTTGCAATTGTTAGAAGAACGAGGACAGACTTGGTTATTTGATTGTGGCGAGGCGACGCAACATCAAATATTACATACATCAGTACGTCCACGCCGCATTGAAAAAATATTTATTACGCATTTACATGGTGATCATATTTTTGGATTGCCCGGTTTATTAGGAAGCCGTTCGTTTCAAGGAGGGAATACACCTTTAACCGTGTATGGACCAAAAGGAATTAAACAATTTATTGAAGTGGCATTATCAGTAAGTACGACACATGTAAAATACCCACTTGAAATTGTTGAGATAACAGAAGAAGGTACTGTGTTTGAGGATAATGAATTTCATGTGGAAACGAAAAGATTGTCACATGGTATTGAATGCTTTGGATATCGTATTATAGAGAAAGATATACAAGGCGCCCTTTTAGTCGATAAATTGCTGGAGATGGGTGTGAAACCAGGTCCACTCTTTAAACGTTTAAAAGATGGAGAAGTAGTTGAATTAGAAAATGGTACGATACTAAATGGAAAAGATTTTATCGGTCCACCTCAAAAGGGAAGAATTATTACCATTTTAGGTGATACAAGATATTGTGAAGCGAGTAGAGAGCTGGCGCAAGACGCTGATGTACTTATTCATGAAGCAACTTTCGCAGCAGAAGATGAACAACAAGCGTATGATTATTTTCACTCCACATCTAAACAAGCTGCGAGTATTGCGCTTCAGGCAAATGCAAAACGATTAATATTGACTCATATTAGTTCTCGTTACCAAGGTGATACGTATAAGGAATTATTGAAAGAGGCAAGGGAACTATTTTCTAATACAGAAATAGCTACGGATTTAAAATCATTTCCAGTAGAAAGATAATAATGGTATAAAAAAAATGGTGACGAGAGGTCGCCATTTTTTTATTTCTAAAAAAAATTAAAATAAAACTGTTATCATTTTATGCTTATATTAGATGAAACAGAAAGTTTTAATGATGTGAAGATATAGGATAAAAATACATAGTATCGATTATTTAGAAAAACTGTTATATAAGTCAGACGACATACGAGTGATACAAATAGCAAAAATGGATTTTTATTCAGAACTTTTAAAATTCATTAAAAGTAAGCGTTTTATTAAAAACAAGTTATAATGAGGGCAGATTATAATTTATCCCGCTATTTGCGGACAGTGAGACTCTACCTCAAAATTCGCGAATGCGAGGAATTTAGGCGAGAGATAACTGCCCGTAAAAGCACGATTGTTGTGGGTTAATAATCATTGGGAATGGACAAAACTCCCACTGATTATGCTATCCTTGTAAGTGGTTCTGTGTTAAACTTTGGATTGCTACCAGACTTTATTGTGGATTAGCTTATATTATTTTTAAATGAAGGTAATGCTAAGTTTCTTATTTATTATTACAACTAGTATTATTTCAGGATAGATTGTTTCAGTGTTATTCAAAAACGATCCAATTCGTATAGCGGAACAAATTCGTAGTACAACTGGAAAAGCAACCGATTTGGTAGCTTAATAGAATAGTAAAAAATTTTTTCATAGAGGTTTAGGGGGAGTTATGATGAAGTATCGCTCAGTATTTGATATTATTGGTCCAGTTATGATTGGTCCATCAAGTTCACATACAGCAGGCGCAGCAAGAATGGGGCAAGTTGCTCGCCAGCTGTTTCGTCATGAACCAGAAAGAGTAAGCATTTCATTATATGGATCATTTGCAAAGACGTATCGTGGGCATGGTACAGATGTAGCGCTAATAGGTGGGATATTAGGGTTTGAAACAGATGATTTACGTATTCCAGAGGCGCTAGACATAGCAAAAGAGCGCGAAATTGAAGTGGAATTCATTGAAGAAGATGCAAATGCACCTCACCCAAATACAGCGAGAATTCGTTTGTATAAAGGTGAAGAAGAAATTGAAGTTGTTGCTTGCTCAATTGGTGGCGGTAAAATTGAAGTTGTAGAATTAAACGGATTCGATCTTCAATTATCAGGCACGAGTCCAGCACTACTTATTGTAAATAACGATCGCTTCGGTGCTATTGCAGCAGTAGCTTCAATCCTTGCGAAACACGAGATTAACATTAGTACAATGAGTGTTTCTCGTAAAGAAAAAGGAAGAAGAGCGCTTATGGTCATCGAAACAGATGAAATATTAGCAGATGAAGTGATTGAAGAAATAAAAGCGCAACAAAATATTTGTCAAGTAACTATTATGGAATAATTGCAGGGGGGACACACCATGTTTCGGAACGCAGCGGAACTAGTGGCGCAAGCTAAAGAACAAAATGTAAAAATCGCAGAAATTATGATTCAATGTGAAATGGAAACAAGAAGTATTTCACGTGAAGAAGTAATTGCTGGTATGGAAAAGAACTTAGTCGTGATGGAGCAAGCAGTAGAACGTGGTATTCGCGGTGTGAAATCACCAACTGGTTTAACTGGTGGAGATGCTGTAAAAGTCCAGGCGTATATGAAGAGTGGAAAAGGCTTATCTGGAGATACGATTTTGGACGCAGTGAGTAAAGCTGTTGCAACAAATGAAGTAAACGCAGCGATGGGAATTATTTGTGCAACACCAACAGCAGGGTCTGCTGGAACAGTGCCAGGTGTACTATTTGCACTAAGAGAAAAATTGCAGCCTACACGTGAAGAAATGATTGAATTCTTATTTACAGCGGGAGCTTTCGGTATGGTTGTTGCCAATAACGCTTGTATTTCTGGTGCAGCGGGAGGATGCCAAGCTGAAGTTGGTTCAGCAAGTGGAATGGCAGCTGCAGCTGCAGTTGAAATGGCTGGTGGAACACAAGAGCAAGCAGCTACAGCGATGGCAATTTCATTAAAGAACATGCTTGGTTTAGTATGCGATCCTGTTGCAGGACTTGTAGAAGTACCTTGCGTAAAACGTAATGCAGCAGGAGCTGCAAATGCGATGATTTCAGCTGATTTAGCATTAGCTGGTGTAACGAGTACCATTCCATGTGATGAAGTAATTGAGGCGATGTTTAGAATCGGACAAACGATGCCAGTAGCACTTCGTGAAACAGCTGAAGGGGGACTTGCAGCAACACCGACTGGTCGCCGTCTGCAAGAAGAGATTTTTGGGAAGACAAATAACTAAACAATATATTTTTATAAAAAATGGAGCTCAAGTAAGATTGAGCTCCATTTTTTATTTTTCTTTTGTTAGTTGTTCTAACGTTTTCCCAAGATTATGTGATCGTTGTGTAGCCTGTGTAATACAAGAAATAAGCGCTTGTTGAAATTGGTGTTCTTGTAATACTTCAATGCCCGCTTCGGTCGTTCCACCAGGAGAGGTAATTTCCTTTCGCAAAATAGATGGGTGTTTTTCACTTGCTTTTAGCATTTCAGCAGCACCAATCATCGT
Source organism: Bacillus paramycoides (assembly GCF_038971285.1). Taxonomy (NCBI): domain Bacteria; kingdom Bacillati; phylum Bacillota; class Bacilli; order Caryophanales; family Bacillaceae; genus Bacillus; species Bacillus paramycoides. Next base: position 4,035,975 of record NZ_CP152427.1, on the reverse strand, counting down.
TTGAAGAATAAGTGACTTTGCAACATCTTCTTTTAAACCGATTTTTTTTGCAGCTTCTTCCATCGCTTCTACTACGTAATAAATATAAGCAGGCCCACTTCCGGATAATGCAGTGACAGCATGCATATCTTCTTCCTCTACAACAGAGACGAGACCGATCGTTTCAAATAAAGCTATCGCAGTTTGAATATGTTCCGCTGTTGCATGTTTTGAAGGTGAGATAGCAGTAGCTGATTTTAAAATAGCTGCAGATGTATTTGGCATTGCACGAATAATCGGAACGTCCTTTTGAAGTAGATTTCTAATTGAATGAGTAGAAACACCTGCTAATAACGAAATAATAAGCAGGTTATTATGTATGTCTTCTTTAAAAGGGGTAAGGGCTTCTGCAACATCTTTTGGCTTCATTGCTAGAAAAAGAATATTTGTATTAGTAAGTAGTTCTTTTTTATTATGTGTACCTTTGACACCGTATTTGTTATGTAGTTCCTGTAATCTTGTCTCGTTAGAACGATTGCTTACAGTAATTTGTTCGCCTTTCACAACATTTGCATGTAACAAGCCACCAATAATCGCTTCAGCAATAGAGCCCGCACCGAGAAAGGAAATGTTTTGAATAGACATGATGTTCCTCCTTTAATTTTGGTTAGAAATTCTTATAAATGTACATACATTCGTTTTTTTCTAGGAAACACCTCTTTTTATCTGAAAATAATGACAAATATATGAGGAAGTTGTAAACTGAAGAAGTATTCATTTTTGAACCGGAAAGAGACAGGGGGGCTAAGCATGAAGGCGATTCACCGAATGGAGATTCCTGTGCCATTTGCAGTTGAAACTGTGAATGTGTTTTTAGTTGAGGGGGAGACATTAACATTAATTGATACAGGGACTAATACAGAAGAGGCAAGAAATGCGTTAGAAAGTCAATTAGGTACATTAGGATATATGATAGAAGATATTGAAACAGTAGTCATTACGCACCATCATGCGGATCATTGTGGGCTTTTAAATATATTTTCTGAGAAGACGAACATTATTGGACACCCTTGGAATGAGCCTTGGATCACGCAAAATCCAGAATTTTTAAAGCGATACCATGAGTTTTTTAGAGAGACGGCTTTACAATTTGGTGTTCCAGCAGCATTTTTGAAAGACGAGGCGTTATTGACGACAAGGACACTGAAATATTCTTGTAATAGATCGTTAACGCATACTGTGAGAGAGGGAGATCGTATTGATTCAATGCCTGGTTTTACAGTGATTGAAACACCAGGTCATGCTTCCACTCATATTTCATTATATAGAGAATCTGATGGAATATTAATTGGTGGGGATGCTCTCATTAGTCATATTTCTTCGAATCCAATATTAGAACCACCATATGAAGGACAAACAGAAAGGGCACGCCCATTATTGCAATATAATCAAACGTTAAAGCGTTTAAGTGAAATGAATATTTCGCGCATTTTATCAGGACATGGAGAAGATGTTCTAAATGTGAAACAACTTATTGAAACGAGATTACAAAAGCAAGAAACACGTGCGTTTAAAGTGCTTGAGTTATTAAAGGAAAAACCAATGACAGCATTTGAAGTATGTGTAAAACTATTTCCAGTATTATATAAGGAGCAATTGCCACTTACTATTTCAGAAACGGTTGGACAATTAGACTTTTTAGCATATAATCAACAAGTGATGATTGATGAATCTTCGCAACAATTGATTTATTATGCAAAGTAGGTGACAGCAATGACGGGACGTTTACACAATGAGGTAATCGTCATTACAGGTGCTTCTAGTGGAATTGGAGAGCAAGTTGCAATGCAAGTTGCAGAACAAGGGGCAACTCCAGTATTAATGGCTAGAACAGAAGAGAAATTAAAAGCATTAGCAGAAAAAATTAAAGAAACTTATAATACGCCTTGCTACTATTATGTATTAGATGTAAGTGAAGAGACGGAAGTACAATCTGTTTTTTCAAAGGTATTACAAGAAGTGGGACGTATTGATATATTAGTAAACAATGCGGGATTTGGTATTTTTAAAACGTTTGAAGATGCGTCAATGGATGAAGTGAAAGATATGTTCCAAGTAAATGTATTTGGATTAGTAGCCTGTACGAAAGCAGTACTACCTTACATGGTGAAAAGAAACGAAGGGCACATTATTAATATTGCTTCGCTTGCTGGGAAAATTGCAACTCCGAAATCGAGTGCGTATGCAGCGACGAAACATGCAGTATTAGGATTTACGAATAGTTTACGCATGGAGTTATCTAGTACAAATATTTTCGTAACAGCAATTAATCCAGGTCCAATCGATACGAACTTTTTTGAAATAGCTGATCAATCCGGTACATATGTGAAAAATATGGGACGATACATGTTAAAACCAACATATGTAGCAGGGCAAATCGTAAAATCGATGCAAACGAAAAAGCGTGAAGTAAACTTACCGAAGTGGATGGGCATTGGTCCGAAGCTGTATGCTCTATTCCCAGGTTTATTTGAGCGTATTGCAGGCAAATCATTAAGTAAAAAATAGGAGATTTCCATTTGGAAATCTCCTATTTTTTATTTTCCAGTTACATAATCGTAAACGATATCCTCAACTGCCTCGTATACATCAATTTCAGTATTTGAATGAATTATCGTTTGAATATGTTTAATAAGCATTTCCTGATCCTCATTTGACATAGGATTACATTGATATTGCTGAAAACTTTTTATAATCATTTTGTCAATTAATTTCTCATTCATGTTTTTCCCCGCCTGTATGTATACATGTATTGTTTTATTGTACTTGAAGTGAAATGAAAAAACTACTATACAATATTTATGTATAAACATTCTGTTGTATATATTGTTTTTCTAGTAAAATTAAGTTTTTTAACTTTGTAAAATTTATAAATATTTAATTGACTCTATAAATATACAATATTATAATCATACTTAATTTAAAGAATTGATATGAGGAGGAGCATATGAAAGTCGCGATTATTGGAGCAACTGGGTATGGAGGTATTGAGTTAATTCGGTTATTAGAGCAACATCCATATTTTTCGATAGCATCTCTTCATTCTTTTTCGCAAGTTGGTGAGTGTATAACAAATGTATATCCGCATTTTCAAAATGTTCTTGTTCATACGTTACAAGAAATTGATGCGGAGGAAATAGTGAAAGAAGCAGAAATTGTATTTTTGGCAACCCCAGCAGGAGTATCAGCAGAGCTAACTCCAAAATTATTAGCAGTAGGTTTAAAAGTAATTGACCTATCTGGAGACTTTCGTATGAAAGACCCTTTTATATATGAACGGTGGTACAAAAGGACAGCTGCAAAAGAAGCAGTTCTTAGTAAAGCTGTATATGGGTTAAGTGAATGGAAAAGGTCCGAGATTCAAAATGCAGATTTAATTGCAAACCCAGGATGCTTTGCTACAGCTGCATTATTAGCGGTATTGCCATTAGTCCGTAACGGCATAATTGAAGAGGATTCCATAATTATTGATGCGAAATCAGGAGTATCTGGAGCAGGCAAAACGCCAACGACAATGACTCACTTTCCTGAGTTATACGATAACCTGCGTATTTATAAAGTAAATGAGCATCAACACGTTCCTGAGATCGAGCAAATGCTCGCGGAGTGGAATAGGGAAACGAAGCCAATCACGTTTAGTACACATTTAATACCGATATCACGGGGGATTATGGTTACACTTTATGCGAAAGTAAAACGAGAAATGGAAATAGAACAACTTCAAAAATTATATGAAGAAACGTATGAGCAATCTCCTTTCATTCGAATTCGTACGCAAGGAGAGTTTCCAAGTCCGAAAGAAGTGAGGGGCTCAAATTATTGTGATATGGGGATAGCCTGCGATGAAAGAACCGGAAGAGTGACAGTCGTTTCTGTTATAGACAATATGATGAAAGGTGCGGCTGGGCAAGCGATTCAAAATGCAAATATAGTAGCGGGACTAGAAGAAACAACAGGTTTACAACATATGCCGCTTTATTTATAAGGGGGACATGATGATTAAAGTAGAGTCTATTACAAAATTAGATAATGGTTCAATTGTAACGCCAAAAGGTTTTTCGGCAGTCGGTACTGCAAATGGTTTGAAAAAAGACAAAAAGGATTTAGGTGTAATCATTTGTGAAGTGCCAGCATCATGTGCCGCCGTTTATACAACGAATCAAATACAAGCAGCTCCCTTGCAAGTAACGAAAGAAAGTATAGCGGCTGAAGGGAAATTACAAGCTATTATCGTCAATAGTGGAAATGCAAATGCTTGTACAGGAACGAAAGGGTTACAAGATGCTTACGAGATGCGTGCATTAGGAGCGGAACATTTTGGGGTGAAAGAAAATTACGTTGCAGTTGCTTCAACAGGTGTAATTGGTGTCCCTTTACCGATGGATATCATCCGAAAGGGAATTGCAACTCTTATCCCGATGAAGGAAGAAAGTGAAGCTCATTCTTTTTCTGAAGCAATCTTAACGACGGATCTTATAACGAAAGAAACTTGCTATGAGATGATGATTGATGGGAAGAAAGTGACGATTGCTGGTGTTGCGAAAGGTTCAGGGATGATTCATCCAAATATGGCGACGATGCTAAGTTTTATTACGACAGACGCCCATATAGAGCATGACGTATTACAAACAGCATTATCACAAATCACGAATCATACATTCAATCAAATTACGGTAGATGGAGATACTTCTACGAATGATATGGTCATCGTTATGGCAAGTGGATTATCAGAAACGAAACCAATCAATATGGAACATGTAGATTGGGAAACTTTCGTATTTGCTTTACAGAAGGTATGTGAAGATTTAGCGAAAAAAATCGCACAAGATGGTGAGGGCGCTACGAAGTTAATAGAAGTAAATGTGTTAGGAGCTCGAACGAATGAAGAGGCAAAGAAAATTGCAAAGCAAATAGTCGGTTCGAGCCTTGTGAAAACAGCAATACATGGTGAAGATCCAAACTGGGGGCGAATTATTAGCAGTATTGGACAAAGTGAAGTCGCGATTAACCCAAATACAATTGATATTACTCTTCAATCTATTGCGGTGCTGAAAAATAGTGAACCTCAAATGTTTTCTGAAGAGGAAATGAAAATGAAATTAAAAGAACATGAAATTATGATTGATGTGTATTTACATTTAGGAGAAGAGACAGGATTAGCTTGGGGCTGTGACTTAAGCTATGAATATGTGAAAATAAACGCTTGTTATCGTACATAAGGAGGGGGAAGATGAGCGATTATATTGTAGTGAAATGCGGCGGTAGTATGTTGAATCAATTAAATGATGTGTTTTTTGATTGCATAAAGAAATTGCAACAGAAGTATAAAGTAGTAATTGTCCATGGCGGTGGCCCAGAAATTGATGCCCAATTAAAAGATTGTAACATCAAAGTAGAAAAAAGAGATGGATTACGAGTAACACCAAAAGAAGTTATGGATATTGTTCAAATGGTGCTATGCGGAAGTACGAATAAAAATTTTGTAATGAAGTTGCAAAGGCATAATTTACTTGCGGTAGGTTGCTCAGGGTGTGATGGCAAGTTACTTCAAGTTCAACCTGTCAGTGAGGAGATAGGGTATGTGGGAGAAGTAAGTTATGTCGAAACGGACTTACTAAAAGGATTAATAAATATGAATTATATTCCTGTTATTGCTCCGGTCGGCATAAATGATAATGAGATTTATAACATAAATGCAGATACCGCCGCAGCTGGAATTGCGGCCGCATTATCTGCAAAAGAACTCATTTTTATTACAGATGTAGATGGGGTATTACATGAAGGGAAGTTAGTAAAGAAAGCCGACGAATTTGAGATTGTTAATTTTATAGAAAACGGTGTTATTACCGGTGGGATGATTCCGAAAGTACAGGCAGCACTAGTATCGTTAAAAATGGGAGTGCAAAAGGTTAGTATCGTAAATGGGACGAAGGATTTTACTGAGATTACAGGTGAGTGTATCGGAACGACGGTAACGAGGGGCGTGAGTATTGCATGACAAGTCATCTTTTTCAAACGTATGGGAGAAGAAAGATTGAGTTTGTAAAGGGAAAGGGAACGAAAGTCATTGATAATAACAGTAAGCAATATTTAGATTTCACATCAGGAATCGGTGTATGTAATTTAGGACATTGTCATCTTACTGTTATGAAAGCTGTACAAGAGCAACTGCATGAAATATGGCATATATCTAACCTGTTTACAAACAGCTTACAAGAAGAAGTCGCGTCATTATTAACAGAAAATATTGCATTAGATTATGTGTTCTTCTGTAATAGCGGGGCAGAGGCCAATGAAGCAGCTTTGAAGTTAGCCCGTAAGCATACTGAAAAGTCTCTCGTCGTAACATGCAAGCAGTCTTTTCACGGTAGAACATTCGGAACGATGAGTGCGACGGGGCAAAATAAAGTGAAAGAAGGATTTGGTCCATTACTTCCATCTTTTTTACATATTCCTTTTAATGATATTAAGGCATTGAAAGAGGTAATGAATGAAGAAGTTGCGGCAGTAATGGTAGAAGTTGTTCAAGGTGAGGGAGGAGTAGTACCTGCTAATCTAGCCTTTTTGAAAGAGATTGAAACATTATGTAAGAAGTCCGGTTCCCTATTTATTATAGATGAAGTACAAACTGGAATTGGAAGAACTGGGACATTATTTGCTTACGAACAAATGGGAATACATCCTCATATCATTACTACCGCTAAGGCGCTTGGAAATGGTATTCCAGTTGGAGCAATGATTGGCCGGAAAGAACTTGGAACATCGTTTCCTGCAGGATCACACGGTTCAACGTTTGGTGGAAATTATATTGCAATGGCTGCAGCGAAAGAAGTATTGCAAATAACTAAGAAACCATTGTTTTTAAAAGAAGTAAAGGAAAAGGGCGAGTACGTATTACAGAAGTTGCAAGAGGAATTACGACATGTCGAATGTATTCAAAATATACGTGGTAAGGGGCTTATGATTGGAATTGAGTGTACGCATGAGGTTTCAAGTTTTATAGAACAACTAGAGAAAGAAGGGCTTCTCGTATTACAAGCAGGACCTACTGTTATAAGACTATTACCACCACTTATTGTGACGAATGAAGAGTTAGAACAGGCAGTATATATGATAAAAAAAGTAGTTTGTACAAAAAACGTATCAATTATATAAGGGGGAAGTTTCATGTCAACTGTACAAGTACCGAAATTAAATACGAAAGACCTTTTAACTTTAGAAGAATTGACACAAGAAGAAATCATTTCATTAATTGAATTCGCTATATATTTAAAAAAGAATAAGCAGGAGCCTTTATTACAGGGCAAAATATTAGGGCTTATCTTTGATAAACATTCAACTCGTACTCGCGTATCTTTTGAAGCAGGAATGGTACAACTCGGAGGACATGGTATGTTTTTAAGTGGGAAAGAGATGCAAATTGGAAGAGGAGAGAGCGTTTCAGATACTGCAAAAGTATTATCTCATTATATTGACGGGATCATGATACGTACATTCTCACATGCGGATGTAGAAGAGCTAGCGAAAGAATCGAGCATACCTGTAATTAACGGTTTAACGGACGATCATCATCCTTGTCAAGCATTGGCAGACTTAATGACAATATATGAAGAAAAAAATACATTTAAAGGAATAAAATTGGCTTACGTAGGTGACGGAAATAATGTATGTCATTCATTGTTGTTAGCGAGTGCGAAAGTCGGAATGCATATGACTGTTGCAACGCCTGTAGGGTATGAACCGAATGAGGAAATTGTAAAAAAAGCATTAGCGATTGCTGAAGAAACAGGAGCGAAAATGGAAATTTTGCATAACCCTGAACTAGCGGTGAATGAAGCAGATTTCATTTATACTGACGTTTGGATGAGTATGGGGCAAGAGGGAGAAGAAGAGAAATATACTTTATTTCAACCTTACCAAATCAATAAAGAACTTGTTACGCATGCGAAGCAAACATATCGTTTCTTACACTGTTTACCTGCCCATCGCGAAGAGGAAGTGACAGGAGAAATTATAGACGGACCACAGTCTATCGTTTTTGAGCAAGCTGGTAATCGATTGCATGCGCAAAAAGCATTATTAGTAAGTTTATTTAAAAATGTAGAAGAGCTTTCCTAAATAATGTACACCTCCAGTTGCGAGATACGAATAACAATTGGGGGTGTATTTTTTTATAGTGAAATGTCATATGTATATTTAGTTAACCATTTCGATATCATCTATAATAAAAGAGAAAATGAAATTTGTTTTTCGGAGTGTGTAAGGGCATACTAGGTATAAAAATATAGTTAAAGAGATGATGAGAGTGAAAACAACTAAGAAAACATATTCGTTTTTTCAGCGGATGTGGAGAATATTAAAGTTTCAGTATTATAAGTTGCTTCGATCGCCAGAAGGAGCAAAGAAAGTATCGTTAGGTTTTGCGATTGGTTTTGGTTTAGAGATGTTGGTTATATATACGGCATCACTCGTTTATTTAATATTTTATCCAATCGTCAGGTTAGCAAAGGGATCTTTTCCTGCTGCGGTTATTGGCAATATTATTGGAAAAATATCGTTTCTCCCAGTAGTTTTATTTCCGCTTGCGTATGCGCTAGGGAAAATGATTTATCCATTTCATGTACAAAAAATACATCATGAACCCTTTACGATATCGGACTTGTTTTCAAGTCACATTTTTACGATATTAAAGAGCTTATTACAGAGTGAAGTGTATGTATTAATTGGAATGACGATTTTAGGGGTTGTGTTTGGTGTAGTTTCATATTTCGTTGTGCATTATTTATATGAAAAGAACCGTAAGTTACGTTTGAAGAATAGAAAGAAAAGAGTGAGAGAACCACTCGTGCAAATATAAAGAGTGTCACACTCATTTTCTCCTTTGAATATGTTTAAGAAAAAGGAGGAGAGAATGAATGTATTATTATTACGTACCTCAAGTATATCCATATGTAAATTATTATCCGGTTTATGATACGAGTAGACAATATGAATTATATCGACAACAACAAGTACAGCAACTACCGCAAATACCATCTCAACAACCTACGCAAGATCAAAAACCATATTTAACGACATGGCCATATTCAAATGTATATTATGGTAATTATTACGAATCATAAAGCTGCTTCTATTTAGAAGCAGCTTTATGCGTTTGTTTTCAAAATTAAATTTTGAATGGTTTGAAGAGAGTGAATGAGCTTTTCACGTTCTTCCTCAGATAATGTTTGAAAATTTTCTTTTAGTTTGTCTAAAATGAATTGCTGATACTGATTTACTAACAATTTCCCTTCAGCTGTTAGGGAAATTAAAATGACCCGTCGATCTTTTTCGCTATAATGACGCTCTATTAGTTCTTCTTGAATCAGTTTGTTTAATAGAGGTGTCATGTTAGGCCGTGAAATCGCTAGCCGCTTGCCGATTTCGGAAACTGCTAATGTGCCATTTTCATGCAGAAGCAGTAATACTTGTGTATGTGATGGCGGCATATGTCTTTGAGAAGAAAATTCTCCAGGAAGCATAAATTTGCGATAAAAAAGAGGCACTAGCGAAAGAAGATGATCAACAATACGTTCCCACTCGCGTGATTCCATATAAAGGCCCCCTTCCACTCTCATTGTAACAAAAAAGACATGTTATAAAAATAGAATTGTTTCATGGAAATTTTAATATTTGTAGGCCAACACTTTTTTTGTAAATGAATCGGCAATAATCGTATAGCCTTTGTCATTAGGGTGTACTTGGTCAAAGAGTAATTCTTTCTTGTCATTCGATATTAATTTGCGAATTGGTAAAACGATAGACGGTTGATTTGCTTTTGCAATGGAATAAACAGATTCATTCCAGCCATCTAAAAACATATCTGCATAACTTGCGATGGAATCATCAAGTTGTAGCGGATTATAGAGTTCAGAAAGAATGAGTAAAGCATCCGGATTTTGATCTCGAACTGTCTTTACAATATTTTTTACATCCGCTTCAAAATGAGCCTTTTCTTTATTTAACATTTTAATACCATCTATAACACCAACATCTCGATTTAAACGAAATAAATTATTTCCTCCAATATTAATTGTAATGATATTTGCTGATCTAATTTTTTGCTTTACATCTTCTGATTGAATTTTTTTAGCGAGACGATCTGTTGTAAGGCCGTTTATCCCAAGATTTTCTACTGTAATGGGTTTATGAATTTGTGCTTCTATTTGTTTAGAGGCTAATTCAGCAAATCCGCCTTGCGTCGATCCATATCCTTTGGCGAGCGAATCACCTAGTACGAGATGATAGAAAGAATCGTTTGTTTGCTTATCAATCCAATTTGGAGTAGATGTTTTTTCTGTTTTTTCTTCAGGTTCATTTTGTTTTGTCTCATCGTTCTTTTCGAAATAAGAATAAGAAATGATTAGAAGGAGGAGACAAACAATTGTTAAGATGACTTTTTTCATAAATTCATCCTCCTTGTAATTGGTAATTGTATCATATTCAGCAATATTAACAATGTAAGGGCATATTATATGTTTATGAAAAGTTTACAACAACTTTACAGAAAATTTGTAGAAGTATGTCAAAAAATATTGACGATATGAAAGTACATTATATATGATAATGTCAGATAAGGTGAAATTTTAATTAGTAGGGCTATATTTCCCGATGAGTAAAATCTCACCAATCGAGCGTTTAAGAGGACTACTCATTAGCGCAGGATGAAATGAAAATCTTATCTCCAATAGAAGAAAAAAGGTATGTGATTAGAGATGGATTCATTTCATTATTTTGGGTAATTGTATAAGGGGGATTTTTTGTGAAAAAGTCAAAAAAAATGCTAGCTGGAGCAACTCTTGCTATTGGTGTTATAGCGCCGCAAGTATTGCCAGCAACAGCTCATGCGGATGAGCAAACTGGGGAGAGTACGGTTAACTTACGAATTCTAGAAACATCAGATATTCACGTTAACTTAATGAATTACGATTATTATCAAACAAAAACAGATAATAAAGTAGGTCTTGTACAAACTGCAACACTTGTTAATAAAGCACGTGAAGAAGCGAAGAACTCTGTCCTATTTGATGATGGGGATGCATTACAAGGGACACCACTTGGAGATTATGTAGCGAATAAAATAAATGATCCGAAGAAGCCTGTGGATCCTAGTTATACACATCCATTATATCGTTTAATGAATTTAATGAAGTATGACGTCATCTCTCTTGGGAATCATGAATTTAACTACGGTTTGGACTATTTAAACAAAGTAATTAGTAAAACAGAGTTCCCGGTTATTAACTCGAACGTCTATAAAGATGATAAAGATAATAATGAAGAGAACGACCAAAACTACTTTAAACCATATCATGTTTTTGAAAAAGAAGTAGAAGATGAATCAGGACAAAAACAAAAAGTGAAAATTGGCGTAATGGGATTTGTTCCACCTCAAGTTATGAACTGGGATAAAGCAAATTTAGAAGGAAAAGTGAAAGCGAAAGATATAGTTGAAACAGCGAAGAAAATGGTGCCAAAAATGAAAGCAGAAGGTGCAGATGTTATCGTTGCACTAGCGCATTCTGGTGTTGATAAGAGTGGATACAACGTGGGCATGGAAAACGCGTCGTATTATTTAACAGAAGTTCCTGATGTAGATGCAGTATTAATGGGACATTCACATACTGAAGTGAAGGATGTATTTAATGGTGTTCCAGTTGTAATGCCTGGTGTGTTTGGAAGTAACTTAGGTATAATTGATATGCAATTGAAAAAGGTAAACGGAAAATGGGAAGTACAAAAAGAGCAATCGAAGCCGCAACTTCGTCCGATTGCTGATAGTAAAGGGAACCCATTCGTACAATCTGATGAAAAATTAGTTAATGAAATTAAAGATGAGCATCAAGCGACAATTGATTATGTGAATACAGCTGTAGGAAAAACGACAGCTCCAATTAATAGTTATTTCTCATTAGTACAAGATGACCCTTCAGTACAACTTGTGACAAATGCACAAAAATGGTATGTAGAAAAGTTATTTGCTGAAAATGGACAGTATAGCAAATATAAAGGAATTCCTGTTTTATCTGCGGGTGCACCATTTAAAGCAGGTGGCCGAAACGGTGCCACATATTATACGGACATTCCAGCTGGAACGTTAGCGATTAAAAACGTTGCAGATTTATATGTATATCCAAATACGTTATATGCTGTAAAAGTAAATGGGGCACAAGTGAAAGAATGGCTTGAAATGTCTGCAGGTCAGTTTAATCAAATTGATCCAAAGAAAACAGAAGAACAGCCATTAGTAAATATAGGATATCCTACATATAACTTCGATATTTTAGATGGTTTAAAATATGAAATTGATGTAACACAACCAGCGAAATACGATAAAGATGGAAAAGTTGTAAATGCAAATACGAATCGTATCGTAAATATGACGTATGAAGGGAAGCCAGTAGCTGACAATCAAGAGTTCATCGTCGCTACAAATAACTATCGTGGAAGTAGCCAAACGTTCCCAGGTGTAAGCAAAGGGGAAGTTGTATATCAATCACAAGATGAAACACGTCAAATCATTGTGAAGTATATGCAAGAAACACCAGTTATTGATCCAGCAGCAGATAAAAATTGGACGTTTAAACCGATTGTTGCCGATAAATTACATACAACATTCGATTCTTCACCAAATGCACAAAAGTATATAAAGAAAGATGGAAAAATATCATATGTTGGACCATCTGAAAATGAATTTGCTAAATATGCAATTGATATAACAAAGAACAACGATGATGATAAGGGAACTGGTGGAGAGAACCCAACAACACCACCAACAGGTGAAGGAAATAATGGAGGAAATCCGACGACACCACCAACAGGTGAAGGGAATAATGGAGGAAATCCAACGACACCACCAACAGGTGAAGGGAATAATGGAGAAAATCCAACGACACCATCAACAGGTGAAGGTAGTAATGGAGAAAATCCAACGACACCACCAACAGATGAAGGTAATAATGCAGGATCTGGACAAACTACAACGGGTAATCAAAAAGCAAAAGAAACAACAACTGTAAGCGAAAAGAAAGAAGAACGTGATTTACCGAAAACAGGTACAAGTGTTGTTTCTACAATTGGAGCAGGTTTGGCGTTTGTTGGAGCAGGATTACTTCTGTTATTTAGAAGAAAGAAAGCAAATAGATAGTCGAGAAATATAAAAAGGATTACCGATTCAGGTAATCCTTTTTATTATGTTATGAAATTGTTACTGCTTTTTCTTTCTTCCATGAAAGGCCAAATCCAGTAAAACCGACGATAATCGTTACGACTGGGCAGGCTAAACAGAAGATTGCGTATGGAAGATAATCAAATGTTGGAACGCTAAGGACGTTTGTTAAGAATACGCCACTTACACCCCATGGTACGAGCGGATTAATAACTGTACCTGCATCTTCTAATACTCGTGATAAATTACGACGTTCTAAACCGATTTCATCGTATTTATTAGCAAATGCTTGTCCTGTTAAAACGATGGATAAGTACTGCTCACCAAGTAAGAAGTTTACACCAATTGCAGTTGAAGCAGTAGAAATAATTAAGCGTGTGCTATTTTTTACGAAGCTAGAGATGATATTCATTAGCTGCGTGATAATACCCATTCCTTGTAATAATCCTCCCATACAAAGAGCTAGAAAAATAAGGGCAATCGACATCATCATGCTTTGTAGACCACCGCGAGATAGTAAGCTATCAATGTCTTTAATACCAGTTTTAGAAACGTAGCCGTCTTGCATAATTTTCATTAAATCAGCTAAAGAAGTGCTAGGTGTAAAGATAAAGAGAATAATAATTCCTACCACAATTCCTGCAAGCAATGTTGGAACGGCTGGAACTTTTTTAAATGCGAATAAAAACAGTAATAAAATTGGAATAAGTGTAACGATAGAAATCGTTGTGTTTTTCTCTAATGTGCTAATAAAGTTTGTGAAGTCAACGTCTCCACTAGTGCCACTTCCTAAAATGAAAAATGCAATAAAAGCAATAATGAAGGCTGGAACTGTTGTCCAAAGCATGTTACGAATATGCTCAAATAAATCTACACCCGTAACAGCAGGAGCTAAGTTTGTTGTATCAGATAAAGGAGACATTTTATCTCCAAAGAATGCACCAGAAATAATTGCACCAGCGATTAGAGCTGGATCGTATCCGAGAGCACTACCCATACCCATAAAGGCAAGTCCTACAGTTGCGGCAGTTGTAAAGGCACTACCGATACTCGTTCCCACAATTGCACAAACAACAAAAACAGTCGGAACGAAAATCTTTGGAGATACAAGCTGGAAGCCGTACACCATTAAAGTTGGAATTGTTCCAGCAGCGATCCAAACACTAATTAATACGCCTACAAGTAAGAAAATAAAAATAGATGGAATACCAGCTGAAATACTACTGATCATCCCTTTTTCCATAGTAGACCAAGAGATTTTTTTCATAAATCCAAATGCTAATAAAAGAACGATACCAAATAAAATTGGGATGTGTGGTGAAACTTCTAATTGAATAACACTAAAGCCAATACAGAAAAAGATAAATACTGTTAAAAGAACAGATTCAATTTTTGAAACCATTGTTTTCCCCTCCTAAGTAATCTAAAATAGCTCTTTTTTATATAAAATTCGCCAATATTGTTTATTTCCTTCTAAATTTTAGAATTTTGCGACAAATTACCGGTAATTGTTATTTCTTTAATATGATACGGAAATGATTGGATAAAAAAACGTCCCTGCATATAATTATGCAGGGACGAAGAAATCGCGGTACCACCCTAGCTTGTGAAATGAATGTGTCACAAAATAAAGGGTCGTATGATATGCGCCAATAAAATAAAAACGCCCCTGCAATATATGCAGGGACGAAAAATTCGCGGTACCACCCTAAATTGTGAAACAGTGTCGTTTCACCACTCTTTAGATATAACGGTCTATAACCGTCTTTCACTACTCCTTACGTTTCGCAAAAGAAGCTCCAGGGGGTAATTCATAATTCGCTCTGTACTGGTTCGCACCGACCACCAGCTCTCTGAAATCAGAAATCGAAATACTACTAAATCCTATCAATGCCGATTCATATGATGTTAGTTAAATTTTTATCATATATTCGTCTTACATGTCAATAAAAATATTCAATAATTTTTTAAGGAAATAAAGGAGAACGATTTTAATCCTGTGAAAACGTGCGTTATAATGAATTTGAAAGGGGAGGAAAGAGTGAAGAAAAAAATAATTCTTTTAACCACTTTACTAGTCATTGGCGGAAGTGCTGGAATTTACACAGCTTTTGCAGCTGAATCAGAGCAGGCGAAGAAAAAACAAATACAGCAGTCAGAAGTGAAGAAAGCGAAAGAAGCTGAAGAGAAGAAGTCGATGGAAAAAGCAGCTGAGAAACTAGGGGTTTCTACGGAAGGGGAAACAAAAGAAGAGGTTGTGAAAGAAGTAAATACCGTAAGATTTGAGAAGCGCCATGATCTATTGATTGAACATGCAAAACAACTTGGAATTGAAACAGAAGGAAAAAAAGATGAAGAGATTATTTTAGAAATCGGAAAGATACAACATGGAAAGTAGAACAACTTATCTTATGATAAATTGTTCTTTTTTAAGAACTACTCGATTTAAAAATAATTGACAGTCATTTAGATTTAATGTTAACTATATTTATAAACTAGTTAACATTAGGGGTGACAATTGTGACTTTTAGTAAGAGTACGACTGACAAACCATCATATACATATGAAGAGTTATCGGAGAAAAATAAAGCCTATGTATGGCATCCGTTTACACAAATGAAGGATTATTTAGAAGAAGATCCTGTCATTATTGAACGGGGAGAGGGAAGAAAGCTATACGATGTAAATGGAAATGAATATTGGGACGGTGTTTCGTCTATTTGGTTAAATGTTCATGGACATCAAGTACCGGAACTAGATGAGGCAATTCGTAAACAATTAAATAAAATTGCCCATTCTACTATGCTAGGACTTGCTAACGTTCCATCTATTTTATTGGCGGAAAAAATAATTGAAGTTGTACCAGAAGGTTTGAAGAAAGTGTTTTATTCAGACTCTGGTTCTAGCGCCGTTGAAATTGCAATTAAGATGGCTTTTCAATATTGGCAGCATAAAGGGAAACCGAAGAAACAAAGATTTGTTACATTAAAAGAAGCGTACCATGGTGACACAATTGGAGCTGTTTCAGTAGGAGCGATAGACTTGTTTCACCAAGTGTATAGTTCACTTTTATTTGAAGCAATTAAAATGCCTTATCCATATACATATCGTTCTCCTTATGGAAATAATAAGGAGGAAATTGTAAAAAAACATTTAGAAGAAATGGAAGAGCTGCTGAAAGATAAACATGAAGAAATTGCGGCGATTATTGTAGAACCTTTAATGCAAGGTGCTGGCGGTATGATTACAATGCCAAAAGGATACTTAAAAGGGCTACGTAATTTATGTACAAAATATAATGTTCTATTTATTACAGATGAGGTAGCGACTGGATTTGGGCGTACCGGAAAAATGTTTGCATGTGAACATGAAAATGTAACGCCGGACATTTTAACAGCCGGAAAAGGTTTAACGGGCGGATATTTACCAGTTGCAATTACTGTAACGACAGATGAAATTTATAATGCCTTTTTAGGAGGCTATGAAGAACAAAAAACGTTTTTCCACGGACATAGTTATACAGGGAATCCGTTAGGGTGTGCGGTAGCAATTGCGAATCTAGAACTATATGAGAAAACAAATTTAATAGAAGAAGTAGCACGTAAAACAGAATATGTGGCGACGCAATTAGAAGAACTTTTTGCATATAAACATGTAGGGGATATTCGTCAATGCGGATTAATGGTTGGAATTGAACTTGTGAAGAATAAGGAAACGAAAGAAGCGTTTGAATGGACAGAGAGAGTTGGTGTTCAAGTATGTAAACGCTCAAGAGAGCTAGGTATGATCTTGCGACCGCTCGGTAATACGATTGTATTTATGCCTCCTCTTACTTCTACAATTGAGGAGATTGATGATATGTTACGCATTTTGTATAAAGCAATCTCGGATGTTACGGAGGGAGAATAATGAGCGGTTTTTTTATAACAGCAACGGATACTGAAGTGGGGAAAACTGTAGTCGCCGGTGCATTAGCAGGTGTATTTAGAGAATTGGGATATAACATCGGGGTATATAAACCGTTGCAAAGTGGACATGTTGCATCAAATCCAGAGGGAGATGCAGCAAGGCTAAAAGCATTATCAGGTGTACCTTCAAAAGAAGATGAAATTTGCCCTTATTCTATTGAAGAGCCGCTTGCCCCGAGACTTGCCATGAAAAGAGCTGGAAGAGTAGTACATGTAAAGGACATTATTCATCACTATAATGAACAATTGAAAGAGTTTAATAGTTTACTTGTAGAAGGAGCAGGTGGATTAGCTGTCCCGTATACAGAGGACGCTTTAGTAATTGATTTCGCAAAAGAATTAAAGCTTCCACTTATTGTAGTAGCACGCCCTACATTAGGAACAGTAAATCATACAGTTTTAACGATTGCTTATGCAAAGGCACATGATTTAACAGTAGCAGGGGTAATTTTATCTGGCTGCAAAGAATGCGAAATGGAAAGAGTACAAGAAAATAAAGAAATGATTGAAGAGCTAAGTGGGGTACCGGTTTTAGGTTTATTACCATTCTTTGAAGGTGAGTTTACAAAAGAAGAAGTCTTGGAATCTGCTAAAGAATATATAATGATTTCAAAATTAGAGGAGCTTATCCGAAATGAATCAAACGTGGCGCACACATCTTCAATCTAAATTGCAACAATTAAATGAGCAAGGGCAGTATCGCAATTTGCATGTAACAGAAAAAGCAGAAGAGACATGGCTTATTCGAGATGAGAAAAGGATGCTAAATTTAGCGTCAAATAATTATTTAGGATTAGCTGGTGATGAAAGGTTAAAAGAAGCTGCTATTGCATGCACAAGAAAATATGGAGCTGGGGCGACGGCATCAAGACTTGTTGTAGGAAATTATTCACTGTATGAAGAGGTTGAGAGAAGTATATGTGATTGGAAAGGCACTGAAAAAGCCTTAGTTGTAAATAGTGGATATACCGCAAATGTTGGAGTGATCTCTTCATTAGCGAGTCGTCACGATATTGTGTTTAGTGACAAATTAAATCATGCAAGTATCGTTGATGGAATTATATTAAGCGGGGCAGAGCATAAAAGGTATCGTCATAACGATTTAAATCATCTGGAGACGTTGTTAAAAACAGCATCTCCTGAAAAGCGGAAATTAATCGTAACAGATACTGTTTTTAGTATGGATGGTGATACTGCGTATTTGAGGGAGTTAGTGGGGCTGAAAGAGAAATACGGGGCAATCATTATAGTTGATGAAGCACATGCGAGTGGAATATATGGAATCGGCGGAGCTGGATTATCTCATATAGAAGAAGATCTTGCTCAAAAAATAGATATACATATGGGGACGTTTAGTAAGGCTTTAGGGTGTTATGGTGCGTATTTGACAGGCGATGCAATTTATATAGAGTATTTACACAATATGATGAGAAGCTTTATTTTTACTACTGCATTACCGCCAGGAACATTAGGAGCGGTACAAAAAGCAATTGAAATCGTAAAAGAAGATAATGAAAGAAGAGAGAGACTTATGGAGAATGGAGCATATTTCAGAAACCATTTACGAGAAGCTGGTTTTGATATAGGAAATAGCTCAACTCATATTGTACCAATTGTAGTCGGTTCAAATGAAACAGCTTTACGGTTTAGTAAAAGGTTGCAACAGGTAGGGATTGCTGCAATTGCAATTCGTCCACCAACGGTTCCAGTTAATAGTTCACGGGTCCGTTTTGCAGTTACGTCCCAACATACAATAGCTGATTTGAACTGGACTATTCAGCATATTATACGCATTGGTAAAGAAGAGGGGTTTTTAGTATGAAAGAGCTAAAGATTATTTTTATTCCTGGGTGGGGAATGGAAGAAAATATTTGGACTTTAGTTCTGCCGTATTTTAAAGGATATTCTGTTCAATGTATCAATTGGCGTAATGTGAAAGAACAAAGTGAATTTGCAGGGCGAATAATAGATGTAGCAAAGGATGAAAATGTAATTTTAGTTGGATGGTCACTAGGGGCGTTAGCGGCAGTTCAAGCTTATAAAAAGGTTAAGGCAAAAGGTATCGTATTAATTGGTGGTACTGCCAAATTTACAAATACGAGCGACTATACGAGTGGATGGAATGCTTTGCATGTAGAACGGCTGAAAAAGAATTTGGCGGGAAAGAAAGAAGATACGCTCAAGCGGTTTTATGAAAATATGTTTACGAAAGATGAGCTGAAAGAGAATAAAAGGTTTGAAGATATGATAAAACACTTTAAAGGTGATTCTATTCAGTCTTTACAATTAGGTTTAGATTATTTAATAGAAACAGATATGAGAGAAGAAATGAAAGAAATGAAAGTACCTATACTGCTTATTCATGGAGAGCAGGATGTAATATGTCCATTGTCTGCAGCGCGTAGTATGGCTGAGAATGAGACTGCTATGCTCAAGGTAGTAAATAAGGCTGGACATGCATTATGCGTAACGAATTTAGAATATTGTGTAAATGAGATAATTCAATTTGTAGAGGGGATACGACATGATCAACAAAACGTTACTACAAAAACGGTTTAACGTGGCAGCTGTATCCTACGATCAATATGCAAATGTACAAAAAAAGATGGCACATTCATTACTTTCTACATTAAATCAGCGTTATAGTGCAAATGCATCGATACGTATTTTAGAACTTGGATGCGGGACAGGATATGTTACAGAGCAATTATCAAACTTATTTCCGAAAGCACATATTACAGCTATTGATTTTGCTGAAAGTATGATTGCAGTTGCGAAAACTAGAAAAAATGTAAACAATGTAACATTTTACTGTGAGGATATCGAAAGATTACGACTAGAAGAAACGTATGATGTCATTATTTCAAATGCCACATTTCAATGGCTAAATGATTTAAAACAAGTGATAAGAAATTTATTTCATCATTTGTCTATAGATGGAATATTACTCTTTTCAACGTTTGGACAGGAAACATTTCAAGAATTGCATGCTTCGTTCCAGCGGGCGAAAGAAGAAAAAAATATACAAAATGAAACATCGATTGGGCAACGTTTTTATTCGAAAAACCAGTTGCGCCATATATGTGAGATAGAAACAGGGGATGTACATGTTTCTGAAACATGTTACATAGAGAGATTTACAGAAGTTAGGGAGTTTCTACATTCTATTCGAAAAGTAGGAGCGACCAATAGTAATGAAGAATCCTATTGTCAAAGTCCCTCACTCTTTCGTGCGATGCTTCGCATATACGAAAGAGACTTCACGGAAAATGAAGGGATAATGGCAACGTATCACGCTTTATTTATGTATATAACAAAAGAGGGGAAGAGATGAAATGAAACAAGTACAAACAAAAAGGGATTGGAAAAAACTTGCATACGACGTAGTAGAAGAGAAAATGATTACGAAAGAAGATGCAATAGCGATATTAGAGGCCGACGATACAGAGATTTTAGAAATTATGAATGCAGCTTACATTATTCGCCATCATCACTTTGGTAAGAAAGTAAAATTAAATATGATTATTAATACGAAGTCTGGATTATGCCCTGAAGATTGCGGATATTGTTCACAGTCTATTATTTCAGAAGCACCGATTGATAAATATGCATGGCTAACGCAGGAAAAGATTGTAGAAGGAGCACATGAAGCAATTCGCCGTAAAGCGGGTACATATTGTATTGTGGCATCTGGTCGTCGTCCGACGGATAAAGAGGTGAATCACGTAATTGGAGCAGTTAAAGAGATTCGTGAAACGACAGATTTGAAGATTTGTTGTTGTTTAGGTTTCTTAAACGAAGATCAAGCAGGACGTTTAGCAGAAGCGGGTGTACACCGTTATAACCACAACTTAAATACACATGCGAATAATTACGAAAGCATTTGCTCCACTCATACGTATGATGATCGTGTTGATACAGTCCAAAAAGCGAAACAAGCGGGTATTTCACCATGCTCAGGAGCGATTTTTGGAATGGGAGAGACAATAGAAGAGCGTGCTGAAATTGCATTCGAATTACAACGTATAGATGCAGATTCAATTCCATGTAATTTCCTTGTTGCTGTAAAAGGTACGCCGCTTGAAGGTCAAAAGGAGTTAACACCAGTAGAATGTTTAAAAGTGCTGGCGATGATGCGCTTTGTAAACCCAACGAAAGAAATTCGTATTTCAGGAGGGCGTGAAATTAATTTGCGTTCTGTACAGCCAATCGGTTTATTTGCAGCAAACTCTATTTTTGTTGGAGACTACTTAACGACAGCTGGACAAGAACCGACTGCAGACTGGGGTATGATCGAAGATTTAGGGTTTGAGATTGAGGAATGTGCATTATAAGATAGAAAAAAGCAAACTTGTAAAAGAGTTTGCTTTTTTGTAAATAAAATGTAATAAATAATTGTGAACGCTTGATATTATTGGCTTTTGAGCGAAAAAAAGAATTTTGGTGGACGAATTTTCCAAGCCCCAATTGTACATAGTAAATATGTAATTTATATTGGGTTGGAGGATTTTATATGCACAAATATATATTAGCGATTATGACTTGTCTAATTTTACTAAAAGCGATAAGTGCTGATCCAGTTAAGGCCGCCGAAAATCCTGAACAAAAAGAGATGCAACAACGAATTGAACAACATTTTCGAACGAAAGCTGAACATTTTGGATTGAAAACAGAAGGGAAAGATTTAAAGGAAGTACGAAAAGAAATTACTATTATAGAAGAAGCGAAGAAAAGAGAGAATGTATGGAGAACAGCACAAACGCTTCGTATACAAACAGAAGGAAAAACAATGGATGAATTAATAAAAGATGTGCGGAAAAAAGTAAAAAAATAAAAAAGAGGCCGCAGCCTCTTTTTTATTTTTTTATGCCCATTGTTTTAATAAATGAGCCATTTCAATTGCAGCAACGGCGGATTCATAGCCTTTATTACCAGCTTTCGTGCCTGCGCGTTCAATCGCTTGCTCGATTGTTTCGGTCGTTAATACACCGAAAATAACGGGAATGTCTGTTTGTAGTGATAAAGATGCAACACCTTTTGCCACTTCATTACAAACGTAATCGTAATGTGTTGTAGCACCGCGAATGACAGTGCCTAACGTAATAACAGCATCATACTTCCCGCTATTAGCCATCTTTTTAGCGATTAAAGGAATTTCAAATGCACCAGGAACCCAAGCAACATCGATATCAGCTTCTTCTACACCGTGACGCTTTAATCCATCTAAAGCTCCGCCAAGTAACTTACTTGTAATAAATTCATTAAAACGTCCAACAACAACCCCAACTTTTAATCCTGTACCAACTAAATGACCTTCGAATACCATAATAAATCTCTCCTTTAATTATAAGTTTAGTAAATGTCCTAATTTGTTTACTTTCGTTTGTAAATACGCTTTATTCTCTTCTTTTGTTGGCATTTGTAACGGTACACGCTCGATTACTTCTAAATCGTAACCTTGTAAGCCAGCAATTTTTCGAGGATTATTCGTTAATAATCGTAAATGTTGTAAACCTAAATCTTTTAAAATTTGAGCGCCAATACCGTAATCACGCAAATCAGCTGGGAATCCAAGCTTTTCATTTGCTTCTACAGTATCGAAGCCTTCTTCTTGTAACTTATAAGCGCGAAGCTTATTCAGAAGCCCAATACCTCGTCCTTCTTGTCTCATATAAAGAAGAACACCTTTTCCTTCACGCTCAATTTGAGCAAGCGCAGCATGGAGTTGTGGTCCGCAATCACAGCGGCACGAGCCAAATACATCTCCTGTTAAGCACTCTGAATGAACGCGTACAAGTACAGGCTCTCCTGTTGAAATATCACCTTTTACGAGTGCAATATGCTCTTTCGAATCTAATGAATTAGAATAGCCAATCGCATGGAAAGTACCGAAATCTGTAGGTAATGTAATTTCCACTTCTCGCGTCACTAATGTTTCATGGTGGCGGCGATAAGCAATTAAATCTTCTATTGTAATCATTTTTATATCAAATTGTTTTGCGCACTGTAGTAAATCAGGTACGCGTGCCATCGTACCGTCCTCATTAATAATTTCGCAAATGACACCAGCTGGTTCTGCTCCGCAAAGCTGTGCTAAATCGACAGCGGCTTCTGTATGACCAGCACGGCGCAGGACACCGCCTTCTTTCGCAATTAATGGAAAGATATGTCCCGGACGATTGAAATCAGCACCTTTTGATGCAGGATTTAACATTTCTTGTATCGTAGTTGCACGTTCGTGAGCGCTAATTCCTGTTGTTGTAGAAACGTGATCAATACTCACTGTAAATGCAGTATGATGCGAATCTGTATTATGAGCTACCATTGGTTCTAATTGTAGACGTTCTGCGTACCCTTCTGTAATTGGTACACAAACGAGACCACGCCCATGTGTAATCATAAAGTTAATCGTTTCTGGCGTAATATATTCCGCTAAAGCGATAAAATCGCCTTCATTTTCACGATTTTCATCATCACATACAATCACGACTTTTCCTTGTTTTAAATCTTCTAGAGCTTCTTCAATACGATGAAACATCATGCTTCCCCCTTATAGAAATCCGTTTTCTTGTAAAAAGCTTTCGGTCATTGAATTTGTTCGTTTTACAGGTTTAGAAATAAAGCGTTCGATATATTTACCAATTATGTCGCACTCAATGTTTACGATGTCACCGGCGTTCTTTTCTCCAATAACAGATTCACTTACTGTGTGCGGGATGAGTGAGATTGTAATGGAAGATTCATCTATATCAAATATTGTTAAACTCGTTCCATCAATAGCAACGGAACCTTTATGCAAACAATAGCGCAGCAATTCATCAGAAATAGCTATTTTGTAATAGACGGCATTATAGTGATGTTTTTTGCTTAAAATCGTCCCGATGCCATCAATATGCCCTGAAACGAAATGTCCACCGAATCGTCCATTTGCCGCCATTGCACGTTCTAAATTTACTTTGCATTGCGGTTTAAGCATGCGAAGTGATGTTGATTGCATCGTTTCAGGCATTGCGTCTACTGTGAATGAAGTTGTTGTGAAACTCGTTACAGTTAAGCAAATACCGTTCACCGCGATACTATCACCTAAGTGAACATCTGATAAAATTTTATTTGCATGGATCGTTAACTTCATCGCTTCTCCGCTTTGTTGCATGTTTGCAATCGTTCCTAATTCTTCTACAATTCCTGTAAACATTCCGTCACCTCACTTCGGGCATGCGCAACAATTTTTATATTATCGCCAATTTGTTTCATCTCTTGAATTTTCAAGGAAAGTGCATCTTGTAATGTTGAAAAACCATTTCCACCAAATAAAGTAGGGGCATCATTTCCGCCAATTAATTTTGGACTTATATAAGTTATAATTTCATTGAAATTATTTGTTTGTAAGAAACTTGCATGAACTGTTTGACCACCTTCAACGAAAAGAGATAGGATTTGTTTTTCGCCGAGTAGGTCTAAAATATCTTGTATTTCAATTTGCTTCGTTTTCATTTGGAATATCACTATATTTTCAGATTCATAAGAAGCTATTTTCTCTTTAGTTACATCCTTACCAACAAAAATCCATGTCGGTGCTAAGCCATCTGTTATGACATGAGAAGATGGTGGCGTTCGTAAATGCGTATCTAAAATAACGCGTATAGGATGTTTACCCCCGTTAAGAATTCGTGTTGTTAAATGCGGATTATCAGCTATAACTGTATTCACTCCTACGAGAATTGCATCATGTGTATGGCGATATTGGTGAACATCAGCTCGTGCTTCTTCACCTGTAATCCACTTACTTTCACCAGTGACAGTCGCTGTTTTTCCGTCTAAGCTCATTGCTGTTTTTATTGTTACAAATGGACGTTTCGTTTTCATGTAGTGAAAAAAGTAGCGATTTAATAAAACTGCTTCCGCTTCAAGAACACCAGTAGTTACTTCGATTCCAGCTTCCTCTAATTTTCTTTTTCCATTACCAGAAACGAGCGGATTACAATCAAGAGTAGCAATTACAACCCGTTTGACTCCTTTTTTGATGAGCAATTCACAGCAAGGTGGTGTTTTTCCAAAATGGCTACACGGTTCAAGTGTTACATAAACGGTAGCTCCTTTTGCTTTTTCACCAGCCATATGAAGAGCATAAACTTCTGCGTGTTCTTCACCAGCACGCAAATGAGCTCCCATACCGATGATGTTTCCATCTTTTACAACAACAGCACCAACCATAGGATTTGGACTTGTTTGTCCGGATGTTCCTTCTGCTAACTGTAGGGCAATCCTCATATATTCTTGATCTGTCATTCTCTTCACCTCTCCTGAAAAAGTCAAAAAACCCCAAGGATTTTATATCCTTGGGGTTTGGGAGACGTGATTTCTAGAAATATAGTTCGAATACGAAAGTATAGGAAAGAAACCTAACGATGATTGATATTTTGGCATAAGGAAAAAACCTAGCAAAATATCGAATTTTTCAAACGCTAGTCGTATCTTTTTATTCCAGTATAGAAACATAAGTATACAAAATAAAACATATATAAAGATTCAAAATGAAACTTTAAAAATATGCATACTGAAATAAAAGTGTATTCGCTATATAAAATTACTAGAAAACATATCCTTCTCCCATCCAGACTATACTGTCGGCCCTAGAGTTTCACTAGATCCACCGTTTTCGAGTTGAAAACGGGTCACGGACTTAGAAGTTTGCACTTCATCACCGCCGGTTGGGAATTTCACCCGACCCCGAAGGATGTTGTTTGCTCAAATTATAGCACAAAAAAGAAAAAAGGCTAGTAAAAAATATTCGAATGTGAAGAATTGTGTGAAAATATATGTATGCTGGCATGAAGACAAAAGTATGAGAAATGTTGTAAGGAGAAGGGATGTAATGGAGTTGATCAAAAGAAAAAACATGCACAAAAAATGTGCATGTCACATGTGAAATTATTCTGCCTCTGGTGCTCTAACAACAGACTCGAATTTTCCTTTATGCGAAGCATCGCAATAAGGCATATTTTTTGATAAACCACAACGGCATAAAGAAAATGCCGATTTTGCTGGAAATACATTCCCTTGTGAATCAACTAATTCCACGTCCCCTGTAACGCGAAAAGAGCCATTATCATTTACTTTAATCTGTACTTTTGCCAACGCTATCCCTCCTTCCCAAACGCTTAATTTCATCATATAATTAAGAGAAGTACTTGACAATATGAAAAGAGCACTTTCTTTGGGAGAGAAGAGAGTGTTATAATGTTTTTTATAACTGACTAGAGTAAGGTGACGAAAGATGGATAAACAATTACGTACATTACGAAATATTGCAAATGAGCGCACGTGGGCATCATTTTTGAATGATAATCATCCATATAGTTTGTTACACTGGTCCATTGCAGGTGTAGGACAAGAGTCAAAGGATGTTTGGTTACTTCAAGATGAGGTAACATTTCAAACGACAGAATTTCCAACACTCGATGAAGCAGTGCAATGGATTTCTGAAAATATGGAACAAGTTACAGACGTTTTAGCGCAATAAAAAAACAGGCTTATGCAAGCCTGTTTTTTGTTTCTTTTACATAGGAGTTTAAAAATTGATCAACGGCTGCTTCATACTCTTCTTTATTTTCATTATAAGAGCAAGCGTGTGCGCCGTGTTCTGCAATATAAAGTTGTTTATTGTTTTCCTTCGCTTCATATAGTGCTTTCGTCATATCAGCTAAAATATAATCATCATCTTTACTATGAATAAAGAGGACGGGATTGTTAATGTTTTTTATACAATCGATTGGTGAAACTTCACGAATCGTATAACCGTCACGCACTTTTAAAAAAGCATTTGCTAAAGGTAATAAAGGCCATTTAGGTAAATGGAATTCAACTTTTAAACGGTGCTGTAATTGCCCGTAGAAATCAGAAAAAGGACAATCTGCAATATAGAAATCAGCGCCATCTTCTACAAGTCCTGCATACTGAAGAAGTGTCGCAGCTCCCATCGATTCACCATGAATACCGAGTGTTATATTTGTTCCAAAACGATTTTTTAGCCAGTCAACTACAGATTTTAAATCATGTTTCTCATAGTATCCATAGCTTGTTGTTTTTCCACCAGTTTTACCATGACGACGATGATCGTAAATAACGACATTATATCCTCTGTTTAAAAATAAGTTTGCATATTTTACAGAGTTCATTTTATTTACAGTTACGCCGTGACAGAAAACCATAAATTTGTTGGAATGACCAGCAGGAATGTAATATCCGTGAAGATCATATCCGAATTGCGAAGGAATATGAATTTCTTCTTTATGAAGGGCATCAAAATCTTCTATACGAAAATGTTTTTTCGTTTCTCTTTCGAGTACTTCTTCCTCTGTTTTTTTCTTTAAGTACATCACTTTATTTGTAAAGAAAATCCCAAGGGCAGTTATCGCACCTAGTATAGTAAACAATGCTGCAAAAAAACGTTTCATACTTTACCTCATCCTCCAAATACCGTTACATGTGATACACTTATATTGTATCACAATGATAGAAAAGGGGAGAAATAGGAGATGGTGCATATACAAAAAATTACGCCAGCGATGAAAGAAACAATCCGAATGTTCATGTGTGAGAACTGGGGTAGCTCATTAATGGTTTCACGTGGAAAGAGGCATCAATTAGAAGAGTTGTCAGGATTTGTTGCGCTCTCGAATGACAGAATAATCGGAATTATAACGTATGAAGTGATTGGAAATATGTGCGAAATTGTATCGTTAGATAGCTTTGAAGAAAGAAAAGGAATAGGGACGAAACTTGTAGATTGTGTATTACAAATTGCAGAAGCAGAGCGGTGCGGTCGGGTTTGGCTCATTACAACAAATGATAATATGAATGCGTTACGTTTTTACCAAAAACGTAATTTTTTGATGACGAATTTATATGTGAATGCGGTTGATGAGGCACGAAAAATAAAGAAAGAGATTCCGCTTATTGGGTATGATAATATCCCGATTTTACATGAAATTCAATTAGAATATAGTTTAGTGTAGTGATGTAACAATTTTCAGAAATATAAGTTATTAACCTTGACGAATATTGTAATTTAGGTTACCGTAAAATTGTAATCTATTACCATATTAAGGGGTGACGATGTGGCAACTATACGTGATGTTGCAAAATTGGCAGGTGTTTCAGTCGCAACCGTTTCACGAGTTATGAATGAAAAAGGATACGTTCATGAGGACACAGTAAAACAAGTAAAAGAAGCAATTGAGGAATTACGTTATAGGCCAAATAGTGCAGCAAAGCCATTATTTAAAGAGAATTCAACGATAATTGCATTACTTGTAGATAATCTATATGACCCATCAAACATCACTTTGCTACATTGTATGGAGGAAATAGCGTATAAAGAAGGATATCAAACTATTGTTTGTAATATAGAGAATAAAGATAGATACATACATATGTTGAAGGAAAATAACGTTGCAGGTGTTATTTTGACAAGATCCGTTTTTAAAAGTATAGGAGAAATCCCATTTCCGTTTGTTGTGATTGATGAAAAAAAATCCCATGCAAATTATTATGAAAGTGGCCAAATAGCGGTCTCTTTATTAAAAGAAAAAGGCTGTCACTTTCTTGCTTATTTCG
Source organism: Bacillus paramycoides (assembly GCF_038971285.1). NCBI lineage: Bacteria > Bacillati > Bacillota > Bacilli > Caryophanales > Bacillaceae > Bacillus > Bacillus paramycoides. Next base: position 4,007,142 of record NZ_CP152427.1, on the reverse strand, counting down.
GTGAGGGCGAAGATAGTGAAGAAATGGAAGAGTACATATCAGGATTTTTAGACGCTGTTTGGGAGGAAGGAATCTCTTATCGAGAAGTATGTGTACAAGGGTATACGAATAAACAGTTTATTACATTATTGCAAACTTATCCGTATATAGATGGAATTGTAACTTCAAGTGATAAGATTACTTTTGAGTTAATTCGAGCAGCAAAAAACTTAAATATCCGTATACCGGATAAATTGAGAATTATTGGACTGAACGGGAGTATAGACAGTGAATGGACATGCCCGTCATTTATGCAAATGGAAAGTTGTATCGAAGAAAATGGGAAAATAGCGATGCAACAATTAAAAGGAAAAATAAAAAAGTAAAAGGTGCGTATAAAACGCACCTTTTATAATGTAATGGCGGCAATAAAGCCGAATATAAGTAACGGTATATTATAATGCAGAAAAGTTGGTACACATGTATCCCATATATGATGATGTTGACCATCAGCATTTAAACCGGATGTTGGTCCAAGTGTACTATCTGATGCTGGAGATCCTGCATCGCCTAGCGCTCCGGCTGTACCGATGATTGCAATGGTGGCCATTGGACTAAATCCAAGCTGCATGCAAAGAGGTACAAAAATTGTTGTTAAAATAGGGATGGTTGAAAAAGATGAACCAATTCCCATCGTAACAAGAAGTCCAATCACAAGCATAAGAAAGGCTGCGAGTGGTTTATTATTTCCAATTATATGTGCACTTGTTTGCACAAGAGATTCAACATGTCCTGTTTTTCGAAGAACAGCGCCAAACCCAGCGGCTGCGATCATAACAAAACCGATAAAGGACATCATGCGCATTCCGCTTGTTAATATTGCATCTGCTTCTTTAAGAGGTAGACTACCACTTACTGATAAGACGATAATCCCCGCTAAAGCACCGAAAATCATGGATTCTGTTGCTAATTGAACAGTTAATGTGGCAATGATAGATAACAACCCGAAAGTAATGCTACGCTTTGTATAGGGAACGATTTCATTTGCGGTAGTATGAATTTGTTCTGTTTCATACGTACGAGGCTTTCGGTATGTAATGAAAACCGCTACACATAATCCGATAATCATACCGATTGCTGGAATAGTCATTGCTTTTGGAATAAGCGCGACATCAAATGTAAGACCGCTTTGCGCAGCATTTGTTTGCAATACATCATGATAAATTTTTCCGAACCCTGCTGGAATCCACATATAAGGAGTAATCAATCCGAATGTAATAATACATGTAACAAGTCTGCGATCCACTTTCAGCTCATTTAATACTTTTAAAAGTGCTGGAATTAGGATGGGGATGAAAGCGATATGGACAGGAATCACATTTTGTGAGAAACAAGCCATTGTTAAAATGATGAATAGAATAAGTATTTTAGAATAAACTTGTTTTTTCGTGTCTTGTTCATTGCCAATCCATTTTAATGCAGTTTGAATCATGGCATCTGGAAGTCCTGTTTTGGAAAGTGAAATAGCGAAACCGCCGAGCATTGCATAACTTAAAGCGATTGGAGCGCTGTTTCCAAGACCAGTTGTAAAAGTGTTAATCGTTTCTGAAATACCGAGTCCGCCGATAATTCCGCCTGTTAAAGCTCCAACAATGATGGCGACAATGACCTGGACACGTAACAAACTAAGCAATAGCATAACTGCTACTGCGACGAGTACAGCATTCATAAGAAATGTAATCTCCCCAAAATTTTATTGTGTTAAGGCAAGTAAATATGAAGCACCTTGCTATATTTATACATAGTTGCGACATATTATTATAAATTGTTTTCTATGAAATGTAAAAGAGCCTTTTATTACTAATGCTGAAAAGCTAGCTCTTGTTTAATGGATTGTAAAGACTGAGCGAATAATTCTGGTTCTTCTAAATCGGGAGAATGTGCTGAATTTGGGAACCAAATCATCTTTTTTATGGGCGCTTCTATCACATCACAATACTCCTGAACGAGTGCGTAAGGAGTTTGATAATCATAGCGACCAGAACAAAAATAAATCGGAATAGATAAACTTGAAATAGAAGAAAAGAAATCGATTGTTAGCATTTCTTCCCATAAAATGCCGGATTTTAAATTGCCTGCGAGAAACTTGAACCAATCTAATAGCGTATATTCAGGAGAAAAGAAACCTTTTCGTATGAAAGAAAAGGAAGATCCGTTTTGGATTGCTCCTCCGAATGTACCAAGCCATTTTCTTTGAATAATAAGGCGTCTCGTATCTAAAAATGGTGGTTTTCCTAATTTTAAAAGAGACGCTAATGCTTTTTTATGATCATGTTTTTTGGCAGAACGAATTAAATGCTGATATAGCAATTCTTCGTTTTGTTTCATATGTACAATCTGACCAATACCGATGTAAGCCTCGATATACTGTGGATATTGATGTGCTATGTTAAGCCCAATAATGCTTCCCCAAGAATGACCAGCGAGAAATAGTTTCTGTTTATTGAACTTTTTAAGTACATGTTGAATTACTTCTTTTGCATCGGACACGAATTGTTCGATTGTAAAATTTGCTCCAAAATCTTTCATTGAAAAGGATTTACCTGCCCCGCGCTGATCCCAATTAATTACGATGAAGTGTTTCTCTAATTCTTTTTGAAAATGACGAATAAATCCAATTTGTGCCATGCCCGGTCCGCCGTGACAGCATAATAAAATAGGTTGCTCTACGTTTTGCCCGCGCATAAGGAGAGTTTGTTTTCGATTATGAATCATAACGCTTTCCATCGTAGCGATACTATTAGGAATGATTTGTTTATTTTCATTATAAAACTGAGGGGTATAGCTACGGAAAAGCATATTGAAAACCTCCTTTTCTGAAATCGTATGAATCGCACAGGCTATTCGTTTTGCATATACTGTTAGAAAATCATTGTAACATACCATACTAGTGTCATTTCAACACGGGAGGAGGGAAATTGTGACGATTGGAGAAATTATAGATTGTTTAAATAGACGTGAACCCATCGCTATCATAGCAAACCGTCTTGAAATAAGCCCGTATACATTATCGAAGAAATTAAGATTAATTGGATACGAGTATGATGGAGAACAGAAGAAACGTATTTTTGTAGGAGATGGAGAAGAACCTCGTCACTTACAACTCCAAGAAGCGACAGCCCTTCAATATGAGAAAACGGATTATCAATTATTAATTTATGAACAATTACAAAGTATTTATGCGTTATTAAGAAAGAGAGAAGAAGTAATCACGCCAATTATGAGTATAAGTACAGAAAAAAAGAAACGTACTTTTTCTATTAATAAAGAAATATTAGCAAAATTAGACGTTATATCAGAATTGAAAGGAATTCAAAAATCTAAACTTGTAGAAGAGGCGTTACAACAATTTTTACAACAATACGATTTTAACAACACATCCCATTTGGATAAATAAAGAAAAGGATACTATGTTCATTGTAAGAACGAGTATCCTTTTTAGGTTTTACTAATATTGTGAATCAAGTATAAGTGCGTATCCTTTATATTAAAAATTTGGATCGCATATTAAGGAAATACTTAATTTAGCTTTTGAATTCTTCCATCAATAACTGGCTGAATGGGCTCTTTTAATTGTTTTACGTAATCGACTAGCGCTTCAAAGTCGTTTGGACCAGTTTCTGCATTTTTACCATTTTTAAATGATACAAATCCGTCACCGCCAGAAGCTAAGAAAGCATTTGCAACTACGCTATACGTTTTAGATGGAGATAATTCTTCTCCGTTTGTCAAACGTATATTTGTAACTTTTTCACCATTTGGTTTATTGGCATCCCACGTATATTGAATACCTGAAATTTGAAGCATGCGCGTCGTACCTTTTTGCCATTGCTGATTTAAAATGTCGCGAATATCTTGGCCTGTTAAATCTACTTTAATTAATTGGTTTCCAAAAGGTTGAATGCCGTATAATTCGCCCCATGTAATATCGCCAGCATCTAAGTCATTACGAATACCACCAGGATTCATAAGTGCAATTTGCACTTGCATCGTTTGACGTTGTGCATCCGCAATTACATTCCCAAGAGTAGATTCACCAGCATCATTTTGTTTACGGTCAATAGCTGCTGTAGATTTTCCTACTACTTCATTTACAAGTGGTGCGATTTTTTCTTTATATTGATTTATTTTTTGTTTTACTTGTTTATCAGGTTCTACACCTTCATGATATGTTGTAATCACTTCAGCTTTTTTCTTTACAATATCTTTTGTTTTACGATCAATTGTTACATCTACGTCTGAAAATGCTGTTCCGTAAGAGTTCGCTTGGACGATTAGTTTATTATTTACAGTACCATTTACATACGTGTGACTATGCCCACCGAAAATAACGTCAACTTCTGGATCTGTTTCGTTTGCAATTCGAGTAAGGTCTCCATTTGTCACGCCAGACTCATCAGTTGTTCCGCCAACATGGGCAAGGACGACGATGGATTTAACACCGAGACGCTTTAATTGTTGCGCTGATTTATTAATTGCTTCTACTTCGTCAGTGATCTGTACATTTTTAAGCATAGTAGGCATCACGACATTTGGTGTATCAGTTGTAACTACGCCAATGAATCCTACAGGAACACCATCTACCATTTTTACAGTAAATGGTGGTAAAAATAAGCGACCAGTTGATTTGTTATAGAAGTTTGCAGCGACATAAGGGAAATTTGCGCCTTTGAAATTACCTGTTTTCTCATGATATCCACCGTAAATGAGACGTTTCATTTCATCGATACCTTCATCAAATTCGTGGTTTCCGATTGTACCAACATCAAATTTTAAGTCATTTAAAAATTCAATCGTTGGTTCGTCTTGTAACAATGCTGAAACTGGTGGACTAGCTCCGACAATATCGCCAGCATGTACGAGAAGTGTATTCGGGTTTTGCTTTTTACGTTCTTTTAAATAAGTAGCTAAGTAATCAGCGCCACCAGCTTCTTTGTTATTAATTTTTTTAACAGTATCTAGTTGTCCATGGAAATCATTAATACCAAGCATTTGTACGTCTATGTAGCGGTTTTGTTCAGCTGGAGTCTGGGATGGGGGAGCGGCAAATACGGTTGAAAAGGTAATGGTGCTTAAAACGGCAACAGCAGGAATGATTTTTTTCCACATAATCTAATTCTCCTTTTTTTATAATCTGACATCATACGACATAATTTTAATAGATTCATAGGATTATATCTATATAAAAATTTAGTTTTTTCGAAAAATTAACATATTTACAAAAGGTGAATAATAGAGTAAAGAACCTTTTTTATTGGCGCGTTCATTGTGTATCTACTATAATGGAGAAAAAAGTAAAAGGTGAGTAGTATGAAGAAAAAGAAACAAAGACAAATGCAAAGACAAGCGCAAGTGAATCAACCAAAGAAAGAGTCGCTTACATTAGGTGATCAATTAAATGATTCACTCATGCAGCAATTAAAGAATAAGAAGAAAGAGTTGCAAGTGAGAGAAGAGGAAAAAGTGGCAGCTGAACAGGAAAGAAAGCGCCAAGAACAAAAAGAACGTGAAAAGAATAAATCATTTGAAGAACTGTTAAGTGAAAGTAGCCTTACTTGGAAAGACTTTAAATAATACAAAAAATGATCAGTGAATACCGCTGATCATTTTTTTGACGAGCTTGTAAGAAAAGGGGAGATTACATGAGGGAAATTGTAGTCGTTCCGCATGACAATCATTGGAACGAAAAGTTTCAAATGGAGGCTGAAAGATTAAAAGCGGCGATGCCAGAAAAGGTGAAGGTCCATCATATTGGAAGTACGTCGGTGCCAGGATTGGCAGCGAAACCAATTATAGATATGATTATGGAAGTAGAGAGTATCGATAGAGTAGATAGGTGGAATGAACGTTTTGAAGAGCTTGGCTATATCGTAAAAGGGGAGAATGGTATTTCAAGACGTCGTTATTTTATTCATGGAACGGAGGAAAAACGCTCGTATCACTTACACGTGTTTGAAAAAGGAAATCCTGAAATAGTAAGGCATTTAGCATTTCGTGATTACATGATGGCTCATTGTGAAGAAGCTGAGGCATATGCAACTTTAAAGAGAGAATTAGCTGAAAAATATACATATGATGGCACCTTATATTCGGAAGGGAAAACTGAGTTTGTACGTAATGTTGATGAAAAAGCGAAGAAATGGAGAGAAAATAACGTGAATGAATGAGTTCACGCTATTATTGAAGGTGTATAAATTTATTATGTAAACTGTACATATGTTTTGACTTTTTGGTTGAATCTTGTTCAAATAAAGTGGTGGCTTATAAAAAAACGTAATAATGAAAGGGAGACGACTGTGCACATTCCAACAACTACACTTCATAATGGCGTAAAAATGCCGATGATTGGTCTAGGCGTTTATAAAGCGAAAGAAGGCGACGAAGTAAAACAAGCAGTAAAAACAGCGTTAGAAGTTGGATACCGTTCGATTGATACAGCGACTGTATATGAAAATGAAAGCGGTGTCGGAGAAGCGGTTCGTGAATCAGGGATTCCGAGAGAAGACATATTTATTACAACAAAAGTTTGGAACGACGATCAAGGGTACGAGGAAACACTTGAGGCGTTTGAAAAAAGCTTAAAGAAATTACAGATGGACTATGTAGATTTATATTTAATACATTGGCCAATAAGAGGAAAGTATGTTGATACGTACCGAGCGTTAGAAAAACTGTATGAAGAAGGTAAAGTGCGAGCGATTGGTGTTTCTAATTTTCATAAACATCATTTAGAGCTGTTATTGCCAAATTGTAAGGTGAAGCCGATGGTAAACCAAGTGGAACTTCATCCGATGTTAGCTCAATTTGAATTGCGTGATTTCTGCCAAGGTGAGCAAATTCAAATGGAAGCATGGAGCCCATTAATGAGAGGCGGGGAAGTATTCGAGCACCCGATTATTCAGGCCATTGCGACCAAATATAATAAAACACCTGCGCAAGTTATATTAAGATGGGATATTCAAAGCGGGGTAGTGACGATTCCTAAATCTGTTACACCATCTCGCATTAAGGAGAATTTTACTATCTTTGATTTTTCACTAACAGAAGAAGAGATGACTCAAATTAATACGTTAAATCGTAATTTACATGTAGGAACGAATCCTGATAAATATGATACGCTATAAAAAGACGCTACCATACTGGTAGCGTCTTTTTAACGATGTAAAGCGTAGGTATCACATTTAGCAATTTGTTGAAGTTGTATATATTCTGCTGTTGTTAACTCTATTTGTTTACTAAACTGTACATTTTCTTGTAATTGTTGAATAGAGCTTGCACCAGGTATAACAGCTGCAACACTTTCGTTATGTAAGCAATATTGAATAGCCGTTCCAGTTAAGGAGTTTTCTCCAATTATTTCTTTTACATTTGCAAGCGTCGCATATAATTCATCGTAAGAATAAGAAAGGTAATCTTTTTCTTTTACTCTTTCTATCTTTCTTGCATTATTGTCAGTTAAAATTCCTTTTGCAAGTGGCCCACGAGCAATGACGCTAATTTGATGTTCATTTAGAAGTGGGAACCATTCTTCAGGGCGACGGTTTAAAAGGCTATATTCCATTAGTACACTAACGATATTTGAACGTTTTGCATACTCACGGATGACATTTGGACGTATTGAAGAAATACCATATTGGCGAATGATACCTTCTTTTTTTAATTCTTCAAAGGCTTCAATTGTTTCATCTATAGGATCTTCAATCGTCCCGCCATGAAGTTGATATAAATCAATATAATCAGTTTGAAGTCTACGTAAACTTTCTTTCACTTCAGCCTTTATGTAATTTTTAGAAGGATCCCAAGACCAGCCGTTTTTTTCTTCTGTCCATCGATTTCCAACCTTCGTTGTAAGAATAATTTGGTCTCGTTTTCCTTTTAAGGCTTTTCCAACAAATTCTTCGTTTAATCCATAATCATATAAATTCGCTGTATCAAAAAAATTGATTCCTAAATCGATTGCTTCATCGATAATACGCATAGCTTCTGTTTCAGATGTACCGAGAGACATACAGCCAAGTCCCATTTCTGTCACAAATAAATCTGAGTTTCCTAATTGACGTTTTTTCATAAGTCAACCTCCTTATCCTTATTCTTATTGTACGCAAGGGAAAAGAGGTTGACAAACGTTTACTTTTTAGTTGCTGTAATCCACTCTTGTACAGTTGTATACTCTTTGCCATATTGTTTTAGCTTATGGCGAATTTGCCACGCTTTTCCGACTAAAGTGACGCGATTTGGTAAAATATAAACTTTCATTTCTATCACGCTCCTTTCAATGTGGTAAAATGTATGAGGAAAGAATAGGAAATAGAACAGGGAGATGAAGTAGTATGAGTAATCTTGCAGAGAGAACAGTAAAAACTGAACCGATTTTTGATGGTAGAGTTATAAAAGTTCGTGTTGATGATGTAGTATTACCAAATGGAGCAATGAGTAAACGTGAAATTGTAAATCACCCTGGTGCAGTTGCTATTATTGCTATTACTGATGAGGGGAAAATTGTGCTTGTTGAGCAGTATCGTAAAGCGCTTGAAAAGGCGATTATAGAAATTCCGGCGGGCAAGTTAGAACCTGGTGAAAAACCTGAGGTGACAGCAGTTCGTGAATTAGAAGAGGAAACAGGTTATGTATGTGAAAATATGGAGCTTATTACTTCTTTCTATACATCTCCAGGATTTGCAGATGAAATTTTATACGTATATAAAGCGACAGGTTTGACGAAGAAAGAAAATAAAGCTGAGTTAGATGAAGATGAGTTTGTGGAATTGATGGAAGTATCGTTAGAAGAGGCGATTACTCTTATGAAAGATCTTCGTATTCATGATGCGAAGACGATGTTTGCAGTACAATATTTACAACTACAAAAATAAACACTCGCCAAAGGCGAGTGTTTTTTAATTGATTTTTGCGTATACGCGTGCATCACGTAAGCTACCATCTGGTGCTATGAAATCATTTTCCATTGTACCTTCTAGAATAAATTCTAAACGTTCCGCTAGGTTGCATGCATTTGTATTTGTTGCATCAATACGAATTTCAACTCTTCTAGCACTTAGCTTATCAAAGGCAAATTGAATGGCACCTTTAATAGCTTCAGTCATATAGCCTTGTTTTGTATAAGCACTATGCAGCCAGAAGTGAAGTGAAAACTTTGGAATATCCCAGTTTTCAGGCTTGAGCGTTATAGCTCCGATGAATGTACCTGATACTTTATCGTATAAGTGAAAATCAAGTGTTTCACGAAGTAAAAACTGTCCGTGAGCGTTACGAACGATTTCTTCAGCACTTTCTTCTGTTTCAGCTTTAATTGGCATCCACGGTACTAAGTCTTCTAGAGAAGCTTGGATTGCTTCGTACACTTCTGCACCATCACCTGGAAATGGCTTACGAACTTGTAAGCGTTCAGTTTGAAATAATGTTGGAAAATCTAATAATAATGGTTTCAAGAGAAATCCCTCCTATTCTCTACTTTTTAGTTTAGCAAAGTAGAGCGGAATTTCAATGTTAATTCGTCATACTTTTTTCTTTCTTTCATACATTTTTAGTAAGAGTGTGAACGGAGGGAAGAAAAATGTGGCGAAAAACTTGGCAAGACCGTGTAATGTCTCACATACAGGAAAACTCTTCATTATATATATTTAACGCTGTTTTATTATTGATGGGAGTAATATTTGGAGCGATTCTCGTAAATAGTTTACAATTAAATCAAAAACAAGATTTATCATTTTATTTACAACGTTTTTTTGGACAAGTTTCTAAAGGAGAATTTGCTATTGCAAGCGAAATGTTTCGAGAAAGTTACTTTTCACAATTAAAATACATTGGATTTATTTGGATTTTAGGGATTTCAATTATTGGATTGCCACTTATTTTTATTTTATTGTTTGTAAAAGGAGTAGTTGTCGGATTTACAGTAGGTTTTTTAGTAAGTCAGCATGGATGGAATGGATTATTATTAGCATTCGTTTCTGTATTGCCGCAAAATCTCATTATCATTCCAGTATTTCTTGTTATGACAACAATTGCTGCAAGCTTTTCCTTACGAATGATTAGGCATCAATTTATACGGAAAATAACCGAGCCGCTATTACCATTATTAATTCGTTATACATGCTTCTTTCTTATCATTGGAGCGGTGCTAGCTCTTGCTTCTAGTGTAGAAGCTTATGCATCACCAGTTTTAATGAAAGAAGTCGTTGAGGCTATTAATAAACAATAAATACTTTATGAGAATAATTATCAATTTGTTTTTATTGTTTTTCTTTTGACAGAAGCCCTTCTTCTGATATAATGGTGTAAGAGTGGCGAGGAGGGAGTAGTACCGAATGGAAGAAAGAATTGAACGAATTAAGAAGCAATTACATGCAGCGAGCTACAAATTAACACCGCAACGTGAAGCAACAGTTCGTGTGCTGCTAGAAAATGAAGAAGATCATTTAAGCGCAGAAGATGTTTACCTCCTTGTAAAAGAAAAGTCGCCAGAGATCGGATTAGCAACCGTCTATCGAACTTTAGAACTATTATCTGAGTTAAAAGTTGTCGATAAGATTAACTTCGGAGACGGTGTTTCACGCTATGACTTACGCCAAGAAGGTGCGCAGCGTTTCCACCATCATTTGATTTGTACACAATGTGGTGCTGTACAAGAAATACAAGAAGATTTACTTGGTGAAGTGGAAAGGAAAGTAGAACATGACTGGAGCTTTAAGGTGAAGGATCATCGTTTAACATTCCATGGGATTTGTAAAAATTGTCAAGAAAATGAAACGGATGAAAAATAACCTTTTCCTATTTAACTAGGAAGAGGTTTTTTATTTGAATAAGGTATAAATTGGTGAAAGCTTGGCATATGTTGTAATAACTTATATTTTGGAGGAATTTACAATGCGCCGAGCTTTAAAATTAACTTTTGATGGGATAAAAGTATTTTTATTATTTACAAGTTGTACGATTTTGTTTTATTTCGCTATACTATGGATAAATGAAGAATATGAAAGCTATCATCGTTATGAAAAGCCAAAAGAAGAGACTGTAGAAAAAGTATCAGGGAATGAAGAGCCGGCAAAGGATGCTTTCGTAAATAGAATGATGTTTTTCTATGAAAATGGGGAGTAGTGTAGATTGGAAGATCAATTAAAAGATTTTATTCATTATATGGTTGTCGAAAAAGGGCTAGCGAAAAACACAGTAGTATCTTATGAACGTGATTTAAAAAGTTATGTAAAGTATTTGCAAAATGTAGAACAAGCGAAAAGCTTTCATGAAGTGACACGCTTGCACATTGTTAACTTTCTGCAGCACTTAAAAGAAAACGGAAAATCTTCGAAAACATTAGCACGTCATATTGCATCGATCCGTTCGTTCCACCAATTCTTACTTCGTGAACGAGCGGTAGAGCACGATCCATCCGTACATATTGAGACGCCACAAGGAGAACGGAAATTACCGAAAGTATTATCAGTCGATGAAGTAGAGGCGTTACTTCAGACACCAAAAATGACGAGTGCTTTTGGGGTTCGTGATAAAGCGATGCTAGAGTTACTGTATGCAACAGGGCTTCGTGTTTCGGAATTAATTGCCTTAAATTTAGAAGATGTACATTTAACGATGGGGTTCGTTCGTTGCATAGGGAAAGGGAATAAAGAAAGAATTATTCCACTAGGAAGTTTAGCGACGGAAGCGATTCAAAAGTATATTGAAAAGGGAAGAAGAGAATTGATGGGTAAAAAAGTAGTAGATGCACTCTTTTTAAACCATCATGGGAATCGATTATCAAGACAAGGTTTTTGGAAAATTTTAAAACGATTAGCGAAAGAAGCAAATATTGAAAAAGAGCTTACACCTCATACATTGCGCCATTCTTTTGCTACGCATTTATTAGAAAATGGAGCAGACTTGCGCGCTGTGCAAGAAATGCTTGGACATGCAGATATTTCAACGACACAAATTTATACGCATGTTTCAAAAACTAGATTAAAAGATGTATATAAACAGTTTCATCCGAGAGCATAGTTACTATGCTCTTTTTTTCATAGATTCAAAAGGCTATAGTATTTCACAGAAACTTCACAAACATTTCGTACATTGTTTTCAGCAGAAGACTAGAATATTACAATGTTTTTCCTCTATACTAAATAAGGTATGAAGGAGGAAATGATGATGAAAAAACTTATTATGACTTTATTTATCGCGATGCTAGCATTGGCTGGCTGTAATACAAACAAAGAAGAACCGAAAAAAGAACAGAAACTAGAAGCTGTAAAAGTAGCAGTTCAAACAAATCCGAAGGAAATTAAACCTGGTGAAAAAACAGAAGTACAAGCACTTGTTACACAAGGAAAAGAAAAGGTAACAGATGCTGATGATGTAAAGTTTGAAATTTGGAAAGCTGGCGACGAAAAGCACGAAATGTTAGATGGTAAGCATAAAGGAAAAGGTGTTTATGCGGTAGAGAAAACGTTTGAGACGGATGGAGTATACCACATTATCGCTCACACAAATGCACGTGAAATGCATGTTATGCCAGAAGTAAAAGTGGCTGTAGGGAATGCGAAAGTAGAAGATGCGAAAAAAGAAAATAGTGATCACGGTGCAGGACATGGCGATCATAAAAGCGATACAATGATCCACCTTATGGCTGGTGACATAAAAGCAAATGCTGAATCAACAATGAAAGTTCACTTAAAACAAAAAGAAGAAGCATTAACTGGTGCTGAAGTCCAACTTGAAATTTGGAAAGATGGTGTTGAAAAACACGAATTTATTCCAGCGAAAGAAGGAAATAAAGGAGAGTATGAAACGAAACATACTTTCAAAGAAAACGGTTCTTACAAAGTGAAAGTTCATGTTAAAAAAGGCGAACTACATGAACATAAAGAAGAAACAGTAGAAGTAAAATAAAAAGTAGCTCATTAGAGCTGCTTTTTATTTTTATCTCGTTCTTTGCGGAGAGATTAAAATTTCACTTTATATGAAGAAATAAATCATAAAATCATTAGCACTTCTTTGCATAATGGATTACAATAGAAGTGTGAAGAAAATGAGAAATTCTACGAAAATGTATTAAAAAGAAAGCGTAAACATGTTATGATATCAGTATCAGATGTCTGACATCTGACTTAGAAAAACTAGAAATGTTTTTGAGTCGTTTTAAAGTAAACGAAATAGGTTAGAGAATCATTTAAAGAAGTACTGTTTGACAATGAGAACGAAAGATAATTCTTATGGAGAACAGTTTCACTTTATAGCGTTTTGAACATACTACAAGAAGTAGAACTGAACTTATAGGAGGTCGCAGTTATGAATAAATATAAACGTATATTCCTAGTCGTAATGGACTCTGTTGGAATCGGTGAAGCACCAGATGCTGAACAATTTGGTGATTTAGGATCTGACACAATTGGTCACATTGCTGAACATATGAATGGGTTACAAATGCCTAACATGGTGAAATTAGGTCTTGGTAACATTCGTGAAATGAAAGGCATCTCTAAAGTAGAAAAACCACTTGGATATTATACAAAAATGCAAGAGAAATCTACTGGTAAAGACACAATGACAGGTCACTGGGAAATCATGGGTCTTTACATTGATACACCATTCCAAGTGTTCCCAGAAGGATTCCCAAAAGAATTACTTGATGAATTAGAAGAAAAAACAGGCCGTAAAATCATCGGTAATAAACCAGCTTCTGGAACTGAGATTCTTGATGAACTTGGTCAAGAACAAATGGAAACAGGTTCTTTAATCGTTTACACTTCTGCTGATAGCGTTCTGCAAATCGCAGCACACGAAGAAGTAGTGCCGCTTGATGAGTTATATAAAATTTGTAAAATTGCACGTGAATTAACGTTAGACGAGAAGTACATGGTAGGTCGCGTTATCGCTCGTCCATTCGTTGGTAAGCCTGGAAACTTTACTCGTACACCGAACCGTCATGACTATGCATTAAAACCATTCGGCCGTACAGTAATGAATGAATTAAAAGATAGTGATTATGATGTGATTGCTATCGGTAAAATCTCTGACATCTATGATGGTGAAGGAGTAACTGAATCACTTCGTACGAAGTCTAATATGGATGGAATGGATAAGCTTGTAGATACATTAAATATGGACTTTACAGGTCTTAGCTTCTTAAACTTAGTTGACTTTGATGCATTATTCGGTCACCGCCGTGATCCACAAGGATACGGAGAAGCATTGCAAGAATATGATGCACGTCTTCCAGAAGTATTCGAAAAACTAAAAGAAGATGATCTATTATTAATTACAGCAGACCACGGGAATGACCCAGTTCACCACGGAACTGACCATACACGTGAATATGTACCGTTATTAGCATATAGCCCAAGCATGAAAGAAGGTGGACAAGAGTTACCACTTCGTCAAACATTTGCTGATATTGGTGCAACTGTAGCAGAAAACTTCGGTGTGAAAATGCCAGAATACGGAACAAGCTTCTTAAACGAACTAAAGAAATAGGGGGATAAACCAATGAATCGTGAACTTATTACAAAATCAGCTTCATACTTAAAAGAGAAATTTCAAGAGACACCACAAGTAGGACTAATCCTTGGATCTGGGCTAGGTGTATTAGCAGACGAAATCGAGAACGCAGTAACAGTACCTTACAGTGAAATTCCTGAATTCCCAGTATCAACTGTAGAAGGTCATGCAGGCCAACTAGTATTCGGTACACTTCAAGGTGTAACAGTAGTAGCAATGCAAGGACGTTTCCACTTCTATGAAGGATACGATATGCAAAAAGTAACATTCCCAGTTCGTGTTATGAAAGAACTAGGTGTAGAAACGGTTGTTGTAACAAATGCAGCTGGTGGTGTAAATACATCATTCGAACCAGGCGATCTTATGTTAATTTCAGATCACATTAACTTCATGGGTACAAATCCATTAATCGGACCAAATGATTCTGAAATGGGTGTACGTTTCCCTGATATGTCTACATCATATACAGTAGAGCTTCGCGAAATGGCGAAACAAGTTGCAGCAGACTTAAATATTAAAGTACAAGAAGGTGTATACGTTGGAATGACAGGTCCTGTATATGAAACACCTGCTGAAATTCGTATGCTTCGTACACTTGGCGGAGATGCAGTTGGTATGTCAACGGTACCTGAAGTAATTGTAGCGCGTCATGCTGGTATGAAAGTACTTGGTATTTCTTGTATTTCAAATATGGCAGCTGGTATTTTAGATCAGCCACTTCACCATGATGAAGTAATTGAAACGACAGAACGTGTTAAAGCTAACTTCTTAGCATTAGTAAAAGCAATCGTAAAACAAATGAAGGGGTGACCTCACAATGAGAATGGTGGACCTAATTGCAAAAAAACGTGACGGACATGCATTAACGACAGAAGAAATTAACTTTATTGTTGAAGGATATACGAATGGTGAAATTCCTGATTATCAAGTAAGTTCACTTGCAATGGCAATTTTCTTCCAAGATATGAACGATCAAGAACGTGCTGATTTAACGATGGCAATGGTAAATAGCGGTGATACAATTGACTTATCAGCTATTGAAGGAGTAAAAGTAGATAAGCACTCAACAGGTGGCGTTGGTGATACAACAACACTTGTATTAGGTCCATTAGTAGCCGCTTTAGGTGTACCGGTTGCAAAAATGTCTGGACGTGGTCTAGGACATACTGGTGGTACAATCGATAAATTAGAAGCAGTTCCAGGATTCCATGTTGAAATCGAAAATGATGAATTTATGCGCCTTGTGAATGAAAACAAAATCGCAGTTATTGGTCAAAGTGGAAACTTAACACCTGCGGATAAAAAATTGTATGCACTTCGTGATGTAACAGCAACAGTAAACTCAATTCCGCTTATTGCAAGCTCAATTATGAGTAAAAAAATTGCTGCTGGTGCAGATGCAATTGTTCTTGATGTAAAAACTGGAGCAGGTGCATTTATGAAAACAGATGAAGATGCAAAACGTTTAGCAGAAGCGATGGTGCGCATTGGTAATAACGTTGGTCGTAATACGATGGCTGTTATTTCTGATATGAGTCAACCACTTGGTGAGGCTATTGGTAACGCACTTGAAGTACAAGAAGCAATTGATACATTACAAGGTAAAGGACCAAAAGATTTAGAAGAGTTATGTTTAACGCTTGGAAGTCAAATGGTATACCTTGCTGGACAAGCTTCATCTTTAGAAGATGCACGTGAGAAATTAATTGAAGTAATGAACAACGGTAAAGCGCTAGAATCATTTAAGACATTCTTATCAGCGCAAGGCGGCGATGCATCTGTTGTTGATGATCCTTCTAAATTACCACAAGCACAGTTTAAAATTGAAGTAGAAGCGAAGGAAGACGGCTATGTATCAGAAATCGTTGCAGATGAAATCGGAACGGCAGCAATGCTTTTAGGAGCAGGACGTGCGACGAAGGAATCTGAAATTGATTTAGCAGTTGGCTTAATGCTTCGCAAAAAAGTAGGGGACAGCGTGAAAAAAGGTGAATCCCTTGTTACCATTTACGCAAACCGTGAGAATGTGGAAGATGTAAAAGCAAAAATTTATGAGAACATGAAGATCTCTAAAGAGCATGTAGATGCACCAATATTAGTGCACGGCATCGTTACTGAATAATAAAGAAAGGCCAGGGAGTATTTCTCCTTGGCTTTTTTTGCTATTTTTTGTTTATAATAATAATGGGTGAAATTATGATTAGAATTTGTGCAATAACAAAAGCAGATGAAGTATTATATGATGTTTCGTTAGAGGAAACAAAGAAAGACCATATTGTATGGTATTGGCTAGATCTATATAAGCCAACGAAAGAAGAGTATACATACATTTTGCAAGATCATTTTAAGTTCCATCCCCTTGCAATTGAAGACTGTATAGAATATGTACAGAGGCCAAAAGTTGATTTTTATGATGGATATAACTTTTTAGTTCTTCATGCATTTGGTGAGGATGGATTAGAGCCACACGAGATCGATTTATTTATAAGTGATCGTTATATTGTTTCTTTCCACTTTTCTCATAACAATGCAATCGAAAGAGTATGGAAAACACTTGGAGAAAAGAAGCGCATTAAAAATAGTCCTTTGCATGTAGCACATACTATTATCGACCAAATTGTAGATGACTATTTTGCACCTGTATATTACATTGAGGATCATTTAAATGCAATTGATGATAATTTAACGGGTGAGACAGCAGGAAGTGTACTAGAAGAAGTATTTGATATACGTGCAGATTTATCGAAGCTAAGGCGTACAATTATTCCGATGCGTGATTTATTGTATCGTATTTTAAATTCGACTCGTTTTTACGGTATAAGTGATCATGAAATTTACTTTAAAGATATACATGATCATTTGCTTAAACTGACAGAAATGATTGAAGCAAGCCGGGAGTTAACGGCAGATATTCGAGATAGCTATTTTTCATTAAACTCGCATCATATGAATAACATTATGAAAACATTAACTGTATTCTCGACTATTTTCATGCCATTAACATTTATTGCGGGCGTATACGGAATGAACTTTACGCATATGCCCGAGCTTGGTGGACAATATAGTTATTTTATTTGTCTACTTATCATGGCGCTAATTGGCGGTGGCATGATGGCTTGGTTTTATAAAAAAGGATGGTTTAAGTAAAAAAACCGAGGAAAATTCCTCGGTTTTTTTACTTAACCAATAGCATGTAATACGAACATGGCTAAGAATAAGCATGTAATGATATACATAGACGGTGCGACTTCTTTACGCTTTCCAAGAGCAACTTTTAAGATAGGATAAGCGATAAATCCGAACGCAATGCCATCAGCGATACTATATGTGAGCGGGATCATGACGATAATTAAGAACGCTGGAAATCCTTCTGAAAAATCGTTCAGAGGAATTTGTTGAATGCTTGTAATCATCAGGCCGCCAATAATAATTAAGATTGGTGCAATGGCACTATCAGGAATTAGTTTGACAAACGGAAGTGCAAACAGTGACGCGAAGAATAACAAACCTGTAACGATAGACGTCAGACCTGTCTTTCCGCCTGCAGTAATACCTGCGGCACTCTCTACTGTTGATACGGTAGGGCTTGTGCCAAATAGACCACATGTCATTGCTGAAATTGCATTGGCTTGGTAAGCACGTGGGAATTTACGGTCATCTTCTAATAAACCGTGCAGAAGTCCCATGTTCTCAAAAATAAGCACCATGCTTAAGGAGAATGTTGCAATCCAAAATGGTAAGGAAGACAGTTTGCCAAATGACATAGCTCCAAACACATCGCCGTAATTAGCGAATGAGAATGAACTATTGCCGATTTGACTTGTATCAACAAGACCAAATAGCCATGCAATACCAGTTCCTATTGCAATCGTCCATAAAAAGTTTCCACGTACGTTACGAATAAATAATACAAGTGCAACGATAAGAGTAAGTAGTGTCGCAAGAACGACAGGGTTACTTAATTTACCCATTGCAACAGCCGTATTTGGATTCGAAACGACTAAACCACCTTTTTGCAATCCGATAAATGCTAAAAATAATCCGATGCCGACAGTAATAGCTTCCTTTAATGACTTTGGAATCGATACTGAAAGCACGCGAGCGATTGGTGTAAACGCAGCAATTGCAAAAATAATACCAGAGATGAAGACAGCTGCTAATGCTTCCTGCCAAGATAATCCGAGCGTATGCACAGCAGTGTACGTGAAGAATGCATTTACACCCATACCAGGGACAAGAATAGCAGGTGCATTTGCCCAAAATGCCATGAGCAGACATCCGACAAATGAACTGAAAACAGTTGCTAAAATTCCAGCTTCAAGAGGAATGCCAGCATCGGATAAAATGGATGCATTTACAATCATAATATATACGATCGTGAAAAATGACGTAACTCCAGCTAAAACTTCTTGTTTTGGTGATGTTTCGTGTAAACCTAATTTAAATGTTCTTTCAAGTATTCCTTTCATGTTAAACCTTCTTTTTCATATCCCTCTCCCACCCGTGATATCTCTTTCGTAAGAGCTCACCGTCCTTTATTATATCAGAACATCATGTTTTTACAACAAGGAAAATGATAACGTTTACTTATAAATAAGATTATTTATAAATACGTAAAAATTGCTCGTATTGTTGAAATGATTTCTAATTCTCCCGATTGAATGGGAGGAGCTGCTTGTGCATGTAAAGTAGCAAAGGACGCAACTTCTCTTGGTAATTGAGCAGATTCTTCAACGAATGAGAGTGGAACAGGATTAATGTTTAAATTGTATGTACTCGCAATAGCACGAGCTTTTTCTACCGCTTGTTGCAGAGCTTGAATGAGAGCTTGCTCGTAATATTTATTTGGATGAGATATTCGAAAACGTAAACCTTTTGCTACGTTTGCTCCATTTGAAACGGCTATATCATATACTTCCCCTGCTTTTTGTACATTTAAAACGGTAATTTCATACAAATGTTCCACACGGTATCCTTGTAGTAATGCTTTATCATTTACGTATTCGTACTGAGGCGTAATCGTATATGAAATGGTTTCTATATTTTTTTCGGCAATCCCTAGCTGTTTCAGTGCATCTAATAATTGTTTAGAATGCACCGCATTCTCCTCTTGTGCCTGTTTTACATTTTTATGATCTGTACGAATACCTATTGTTAATATAACAACATTTGGTTTTGCTTTTACAACACCTTCACCTTGCACCGTAATGGTAGCTTCTTTACCAGTATTAGCTGGGCGTACGTTGTGTAAATAAGGATTCATTCCACCCTGCATTTTCCATCACCATCCTTTTTATATGTATATGTGTGAACAAAAAAGAAATTTATATGAAAAAGTTACATAAATGGGAATGTTAGAGAAAGAAAGCATATACAACGAGGGTATTTATAGATTATAATATGTGTAAATATGATAAAAAAGGGACGAGGCTAGTGAACGAAAAAAGAGAAACACTGATTTTAGAGTTATCCGGATCATTTCGAAAGATGATACGTTTATTACAAAATGATATTAATACACGTTTTGCAGAACACATGCCATACAATGAATTTTCTGTATTACGCGCGTTATTTTTAAAAAGTCCACAGATGGCTTCGCAAATTGCGAGTGAAGTAAACGTAACCTCCAGTCATATTACAGCTGTTACTGATCGTCTCGTAAGAAAAGGCTTTGTAGAAAGAAAGCGTTCGAATTCAGACCGTCGTATCGTGTACTTAGAAATTACAGAACACGGAAGAGAAGTAACTGAAAAACTTGAAGCTGTGCGTAAAGAATATTATAAAGATAGATTTAAAGGTTGGAGCGACCAAGAAATCGAAATGGTGTTAGAGCTATTTGGCCGCGTATTATAATAAATGAGGATAGGAAGCGAAAGCTTTCCTATCCTTTTTCTTTTGAATAAAAACACTTTGAAACTCCAATACTTTAATTAAAAAGAATCGGAGTGGAAAATTATGAAACGTGTTTCTATGCTTTTCATTATGATGGGAAGTTTTTTCTACTTTAATCAATTCGCGGATGCTGCAACGCCTCTTCAAGTCGTTCAAAAAGAATTACAACATATTTCAAATAAGCAACCTGTTTTATATTCAAAATTATGGATTCGTTCAATGCAGACTGCTATTTTATTTCATCATAGTGATAACATTCGGCACGAAGATACGATCAGTAATGTAACGAAGTCTTCTCTTGTAAAAGTAAAACAGCTTCCACTTCAGAAAGCATCACAATACATCCCAAGATTATCACAATATATTTCTAAGTTTGAAGCTAAGAATGTACAAGTGTATTATGTGGCAGCTCGTTATGAAGTGAAAAAAGAAAATCCATATCAGTTAAATGGAATGAATTATTTTATGCAAGTGTTTATTCAACAAGGGGGAGAATGGAGAATTGCTGAAAGCATAGTTGCTCCGACAGATCAAATTGTCGCAAATGGTGACGGGTTTGGAATGAAGCAAGAAAAAGAGTATGGGAAAAGAAGAGAGAATGTGAAATAACCTCCTCATGAAGAGGAGGTTATTTTATTTAAAATTCCAAGAGACTTTCCATTTTAATATTTTAGGTAAGAGGAAATACGTAATTGAACTAGTCACTAAAAATCCGATGTAAAAGCTGGACAATGATTGTGCGCGGCTTAGCATTAAACCTCCAAAGATCCCACCAAAGAAAATCGCACAAGCTAAAACTACTTTTTGTAGTTTCGGATATAATAAGTAGTTACCATTTCGCTCATTGACTGAACGGGTATATAAATATATACCGAGTGGTAATAAAATAATGATATGTGCAATAGGTGCAATCAATGATTGTGCCGGCGGAATCTTTGTAAAGTTTGGTTCGTTATGACGTACTCCATTTTGATCCGTATAAGCGCTTTGTGGATCATAATTAAAGTTAATAGTAAAATCTTCTGCTGGACTAGAAATACGTATGTTTTCCATAACATCATGTATACGGCCATTGTTCTCATGAAAGTCGGCATTCGAGTGAACAGCAATGACTCCTGAGATAAGTGATGGAAGTAAAGCTGGTAAGATTAATATAACTGCAGTGAGAAATCCTTGCGATATAATATTCCCTGCAATGGTTCCTATACATAAGGCAAGTGTATAAATTGCGATTAATACAATTAACATGTATATAAAGTAACTATGAAAGGGAGAAAATACTTGATATTTATTATGAAAAGTTACCTTTTTCATAATAGCAAATAGCCCCCAGTTTAAAATGACAACAGCGGCAATATTACAGATTCCAAACAACCACTTTGTTATATAGAGGTGTGAACGTTTAAAGGGCATAGACCATAACAAGTCGCTAGCGTTATTTTGTCTTTCCCATCCAATTAACGTACAAGCTAGAACGATTAGTACGCTACCTAACAGCATGACAGGATCTAGAAGTGTTAAATCAAAGTGATAATGATATACATAGTTCCATTTTTTATTATCATTTAGAAATTGTTGCTCTTGAATAGAAGTCATATAGTAGTAATATGACAAAGTATAGAAGCTGACGAGCCAAAATAACCATACAACATATTTACTTTGTTGATATGTTCTTAGCCATAGTGCTTTTTGAAACATAGGATCTCTCCTTTAAAAAACTTTATAATTTGTTAGGCGTGATAATACAATATAAGTAATGATTCCAGTTAGAAACAAACCGATATAGTAGATAGGTAAGAAGTTAAAATGGTTTATTTTATAGCCGCCTAGTAATGCAAAGTAAATGGTTGTCCCCCATATCCATATTCGTAAATGCTTTTGGAAAATAAATATCTTCTGACCGTTTTCATTTGGCGATCGTGTATATAAATATGTCCCAAGTAGTAAATAAAATATCGTATAGAAAATAGGGACTAACATTGACTTGGTTGAATAATACATATGAGATGCTGGATTTCTTAAAGCAGTTGAATCGTTGTCCTGCTTTCGGTATTCTAGATCGTAGTTATAATTAATAGAAAATCTATAAATTGGTGCAACTATATTTGTTTTTTGATTAATTTCATAAAGTTGTCGATATAAGTTTTCATTTTTAATATTTGCAGCGTATAAATGGTTTGTTGTAAAAGTGTATAGTAATGTAATAAATGTAACCCCTGCTAGTAACCACGGAATACAAAAAACAACCTGCGAAACAACACTTCCAGTAAAAGTACCGATGCATAGTGCAGCTGTATATACTGCAACATAAGAAACAATCGCATAAAGAAAGTATCGATGAAACGGACTAAATGATTGATAATCAAAATGAATAGTTGTTCTATAAATAACATACATAAGGATCCAATTTATAAGTAACGAGCTTACAATACAAAAGGAACCGAAAGCCCATTTAGATAAGAAAACATTTTTTCTTTTAAACGGCATTGTCATAAGTAGTGTATTAGATTGGTTGCTACGCTCCCATCCTATCAATAAGCAGGCTAAAGCAATGATAAGAACAGTTAACCAAAAACTATTACCGTCTCCTGAAGAAAAGGTATAAAAATAATAATACTGTTTCCCTTTTTCTTGTAATTCATAATACGCATCAAGTTGTTGCTGAGCACTTTTATAGTAACCAAAAGATAACAAGTAAAGCGAACTAAAGAAGAATAGCAACACAGCATATTTCCCGCGCTTCCAATTCCACATCCACAACGCCTTATGAAACATACCCATCCTCCTCCAGTGTCGTAACGAAGACATCTTCAAGTGACATTGTTAATTCTTCAATAAGTATAGGTTGTTCTTTATAAAACTTCTCGAGTGTTGTAGCCACATTTCCCTCAATTAAGATTGTATATACTTTTCCTGTTTGATTTAATATTTTAATATTGCTCAAGTTTTCTAGTTTTTGAGGTAATGAACGTTCGTAAGCAACTTGTATTTTAGCAAATCGTGATTTTGCATCGTCTAGTGATGTAATAGACGAGATAGTATGGTCTTTTAATATAATAATTGTATCTGCAATTTGTTCCACTTCATCTAAATGGTGAGTTGAGATGAAAATGGTAATCTCTTTTTCTGCAACTTCTCCAACGAGAAACTGTAAAATCTGCCTTTTCACGATAGGATCAAGTCCATTTGTCGGTTCATCTAAAATGATATATTCTGCCTTTGTAGAAACGGCTAAAATGATGGCAAGCAGTGCTTTCATTCCTTTTGAATAACTACGAATTCGTTTGTTTGGTAAGTTAAAACGTTCTAACAGTTCATGGAAGTATGCTTCATCAAATGCGGTATAAACTTCTTTATAAAACTTTACAATTTCTTTTACCGTATAGCCGTTCAGTATGTTAGTAGAATCCGGAACATATACGATTTTTTGCTTTATTTCAGGACACTGGTGAATGTTTGTATCTTCATATGTAACTGTCCCTGCATCAGGGTCTAAAATGCCGACCATCGTTCGTAATAAAGTTGTTTTCCCCGCACCGTTTCTTCCGAGTAATCCGATGATACTTCCTCTATGTAATGTGAAAGAAACATCGTCTAAAATTGTTTGATTATCAATTGTCTTCTTCAAGCTTGTCACTTTCAGCATCCGCATTTCCTCCAATCTCTTTGTAATATGAATTTATCCAATCATGAATTTTATCTTTCGTAACACCAAGATAAGAGGCTTCTAATAGTAATTGATGAAATTGCTTTTCAACCATAGCGATTTTCCTTTCGTCTAATGTTGGGGTAATCGATTGGGATACAAATGTTCCTTTTCCTCGTAATGTTTCAATAATCCCTTGTCGCTCTAACTCTTGATACGCTTTACTCACTGTATTTGGATTTATAACGAGTAAAGAAGCGAGTTCGCGTACAGAAGGTAGTTTGTCACTTGGAGCTAACATGTTTTTCAATACGAGTTCTTTTATATTTTGAACAATTTGTTCCCATATCGGAGTGTTGCTTCTTGGATCAAGTTGAATATGCAAGAGCAATGTCTCCTTTCTGACTTGTATTAAGTGTACTACTGTGTGTAATACACTTAATACAATATAGTTGATGAATGTATTTGTCAACTGAAAATATTAGAAAAATATGGTATTAAAAGATAATAAATTGGAAAAAATAGGTTTGATATAGAATGGAGGGTTAGTCATGAAGCGAGTTTTTGGAATACTTGTTTGTTTCATGTTATTGCTTTCTGGTACTTCAGTTAGTTTCGCACAATCTGAAAAGACGAAGCAGGAGAAAACAGAAGAAACAACGCCGAAGTTAGCGGAACAAGCGTCATCAGCAATTGTAATTGAACAAGATACAGGTAAAGTTTTGTTTGATAAAAATCCAAATGAGAAGTTACCACCTGCTAGTATGACGAAGATTATGACAATGCTATTAATTATGGAGCAAGTTGAAAAAGGAAAACTAAAACTGACCGATAAAGTGAGAGCAAGTGAGCATGCAGCTTCAATGGGTGGATCACAAATCTTTTTAGAGCCTGGGGAAGAGATGACTGTAAATGAAATGCTAAAAGGTATTGCAATTGCATCTGGAAATGATGCGTCTGTTGCAGTAGCGGAGCATATCGCTGGTTCAGAAGAAAGTTTTGTAAATATGATGAACAAAAAAGCCATAGATTTAGGACTGAAAAACACTCATTTTCAAAATCCAACAGGTCTTCCGGCTAAAGACCATTATTCCACAGCAAATGATATGGCTATAATGGCGAAAGAATTAATGAAGTACCCACTTATCCGCAAATACACAGGTAAATACGAAGACTATTTACGTGAAGATACGGATAAGAAGTTTTGGCTTGTGAATACGAATAAATTAGTACGTTTTTATCCTGGAGTAGATGGTGTGAAAACGGGCTTTACGACAGAAGCAAAATATTGTTTAACAGCATCGGCTGAAAAGAATGGGATGCGTGTTATTTCAGTTGTTATGGGAGCACCTACATCGAAAGAACGGAACAATCAAGTAACGAAGCTTCTTGACTACGCATTTGGTCAATATATGACAAAGAAGTTGTATACACGGGGTGAAAAAATTAAGACTGTCCAAGTAGGAAAAGGGAAAAAAGAAAAAGTAGATTTAGTTGCGTCTGACAATGTGTCTCTTCTTATGAAGAAGGGCGAAAATATGGACAAAGTGAAGCAAGAAGTAATTGCTGAAAAGAAAGTGAAAGCGCCGATTAAAAAGGGCGATGCACTTGGTACACTTGTTATTAAAAAAGATAAAGACGTTTTATTAAAACAAACCATTGTAGCGAAAGAAGATGTTGCTGCAGCGAGCTGGTGGGAGTTATTTAAAAGAAGTTTTGGGATGTTTTCAACATCAAAATAGCGGCAAACATTTTGCCGCTTTTCTATTCGTATGTAAGTAAATAATTGCTGAATAGTTTCACTTTATGGCGAAATAGTTCTTCTTTTGTCAGTAGGAAGGATTCTTGTGTTGTATCACGAAAATCTTTATGTATGTAAATGAGTAAAGTTTGAGCATAAGGAGGAAATCGTGTGAGTCTTTCCATGCAATTAGAAGTAAAACGTGACGTCCTATGTGTGAGACTAGCGGGTGAATTAGATCATCATACTGCTGAAGAGTTGCGAACGAAAGTAACAGATATGATTGAGACACGTGGTGTTCATCATATTGTTTTGAGCCTAGAGAACTTATCCTTTATGGATAGTTCTGGTTTAGGTGTTATATTAGGCCGATATAAGCATGTAAAGGGATTAGGTGGAGAAATGGTTGTTTGTGCAATTTCACCGCCTGTTAAACGTTTATTTGAAATGTCGGGCTTATTTAAAATTGTTCGTTTAGAAGAAAGTGAAGCGCATGCGCTCGCGACGTTGGGGGTGGCATAAATGAGAAATGAAATGAACCTTCAATTTTCAGCATTAAGTCAAAATGAATCGTTCGCTCGCGTTACAGTAGCTGCTTTCATTGCGCAATTAGACCCAACGATGGAAGAACTTACGGAGATTAAAACAGTTGTGTCAGAAGCAGTTACAAATGCAATTATTCATGGGTACGAAGGAAATGCAGAAGGTGTTGTTTATATTTCTGTAATTTTGGAAGAAGCAATGGTGAAACTCACGATTCGAGATGAAGGGATTGGCATCTTTGATTTAGATGAAGCAAGGCAACCCCTTTTTACAACTAAACCTGAATTAGAGCGTTCCGGAATGGGATTTACTATCATGGAAAATTTTATGGATGAAGTAGAAGTTATTTCAAACGAATCTTTCGGGACAACAATCCATTTGACAAAATACTTATCAAATAGTAACGCTCTATGCAATTAAGGAGAATAGCCTATGGACATAGAGGTCAAAAATGAGAAGAAGAAACCTCAGTTAAAGGACCACGAGCTAAAAGCGTTAATTCAACAAAGTCAAGATGGAGATCAACAAGCGAGAGATACAATCGTTCAAAGTAATATGCGTCTCGTATGGTCGGTTGTGCAGCGTTTTCTTAATCGAGGATACGAACCGGACGATTTATTTCAAATTGGATGTATTGGGCTCTTAAAATCGGTAGATAAATTTGATTTATCTTTCGACGTGAAATTTTCAACATATGCAGTTCCAATGATTATTGGGGAAATACAGCGATTTTTACGTGACGATGGATCAGTGAAAGTAAGTAGATCTTTAAAAGAAACAGGAAATAAAATTCGAAAGATGAGAGACGAGCTTTCGAAAGAATTTGGAAGGGCTCCAACGATTAATGAAGTGGCCGAAGCGTTAGAACTAACGCCAGAGGAAGTGGTTCTGGCGCAAGAAGCGAGTCGAGCTCCTTCATCCATACATGAAACGGTGTATGAAAACGACGGGGACCCGATTACTATTTTAGATCAAATTGCAGATCAATCTGAAACGAAATGGTTTGATAAAATTGCTTTAAAAGAAGCAATTAGAGAACTAGATGAGCGAGAACGTTTAATTGTGTATTTACGCTACTATAAAGATCAAACCCAATCAGAAGTAGCAGAACGCATAGGCATTTCGCAAGTACAAGTTTCAAGACTTGAAAAGAAAATATTAAAACAGATGAAAGATCGAATAGATGAATAGCTATTCGATCTTTTTTTATGCCTTTAATAGGAGGAGATTGTAAACTTTCGCAAAAATTAACAGAATTTATTGATAATTTAGTAAATTTAAAATATAATCCAATTATGAACTTGTCACAAAGGGGGAAGGAAATATGGAAACGAGGCAACAATGGGGAACGAGGGCTGGATTTATTTTTGCAGCGGTCGGCTCTGCCGTTGGATTAGGAAACATATGGCGTTTTCCTTATACAGCGTATGAAAATGGGGGAGGCGCATTCTTTTTACCGTACTTATTCGCATTATTAACGACTGGTATTTCATTATTGGCATTTGAATTTGCTCTTGGGCATCGTCATCGTGGTTCCGCGCCACTTACGTTCTTCCGTATTAGTCCGCGTGCTGAATTCATCGGATGGTGGCAAATGTGTGTAACGTTTATCGTTTCAACATATTACGCAGTAATTATTGCTTGGTCTATTTCGTATACGTATTTTTCAATTACTGGAGCGTGGGGGAAAGACACGCAAACATTTTTATTTAAAGAGTATTTGCATGTTGCTGATAAGCCAGGGCAGTTTGGAGGGCTCGTACCGGAAGTATTAATTCCGTTAGCTCTCGTTTGGATTATTGTACTCGGTGTAGCATTTAAAGGAGTTAAAAAAGGAATCGAAGTGGTTAACCGCATTTTCATTCCTTTACTAGTTGTTATGTTCCTTATTATCGTAGTTCGTGCAGTGACGATGGAAGGTGCAATGCAAGGATTAGATGCATTCTTTAAACCAGATTGGAGTCGTATTTTTGATGGGAAAGTATGGCTTGCTGCTTATGGTCAAATTTTCTTTAGTTTATCTTTAGCATTTGGAATTATGATTACATATTCTAGTTATTTACCGAAAAACTCAGATACAACAAATAACGCCTTTATTACTGGCTTTGCAAACTCAGGATTTGAATTATTAGCAGGGATTGGAGTCTTTGCAGCTCTTGGATTTATGGCAAACAATATGGGAGTACCGGTTGATAAAGTAGCAAGTGCTGGTGTAGGGCTCGCGTTCGTAGTATTCCCGCAAATTATTAATGAATTACCGATGTCGCCGTTATTTGGCGTATTATTTTTCTTATCATTAACGGTTGCTGGAATTACATCTCTCATTTCACTTGCGGAAGTATGTTTTGCTGCCGTATCTGAAAAGTTCAGCTTAAGCCGCCAAAAAACAATTGGAATTATGGGGACGCTTCTCGTGCTAGTTTCTCTTGTTTTTGCAACACGTGGCGGGCTTATGTTCCTAGATGTTGTTGATTATTTCGCTAATAACTTCGGGTTAATTACAATTGCATTAGTGGAAGTAGTTACAATAGGGCTCATTTTACGCCGTTTACCAGTTTATCAAAATCACGCAAACTTCGTATCTGATATTAAGTTAGGCACGTTTTGGAGAGTAAGTTTACTCGTTATTACTCCGCTTATGTTAGGATACATGTTAATTGACGGTACAATCCAAAATATTAAAAAGAACTACGGAGATTATCCAACGGAATTTGTTGTAACGTACGGTTGGTCAATTGCAGCAGCGTTTCTTATCGTTGCGCTAATTATTAGTTTAAAGAAATGGAATGCACAAATACATTCAGATTCTGCTAAGCTTGAAAAAGAATGGAAAGATCGGGGTGTTTCATAATGAGTGGATCAGCGATTATGATGATGATTATTGGTATTGTAGTCATTTGGGGAGGACTCGCATTAAGTATTGCAAATTTATTTAAGAAAAAGGCATAAACTAAAAAACATCTGTACCGAAATGGTACAGATGTTTTTTTATGAAAAAATTGTATTAGAAAAAAATTCAATAACCATACTACAACTACGAGGAAGAGTGAAGAGGTGAATGAAAATTGGAACAAACAATTTATATTAAAATGCGTAATCGATTAAAAGTTTCTCCTACGTATGAAGTAAAGCTGAGTGATGTTGCTCAACTTGCAGGAGATGCTCTTGTAGTTCAGTCGTTACAGGATGAGATAGTATACAAAATAACAGCGCATGATAAGACGCACGTTGTAATTGATGTTATGAAAATAATTGAAATTATTCAAAGGAAAGCAGCCGATATACAAATTAATATACTCGGTTCTGGACAAACTCTTGTTGAAATTATATATGAAAAAAAGAAAGTACATCCGATTTTCTTCGGACTTGTATGGTTGTTACTTTTCATTGGAGCGGCTCTTGCGATCATTTATTTTCATGAAGATGTAAGTATGCAACAAGTACACCAACGTTTATATTACATGATTACGGGAGAATTTAAGGCGCAACCACTTTTATTTCAAATTCCGTATTCATTAGGTCTTGGGTTAGGTATGGTCTTATTTTTTAATCATGTATTTCAAAAGCGAATTAATGAAGAGCCGAGTCCGTTAGAAGTGGAGATGTTCCAATACCAGCAATCACTTGACCAATATGTAATTGTTCATGAAAACAAGGACAATATGAAACAACTTGCCGATGATTGAGTCTGGATTTGTTATTCTAATTGGTTTAGCGGGAGGAATTGCAGTAGGTAGCGGATATGTCGCATTTTTAGCTGTACTTGGTATAATCCCCCGGCTAGCTCAATTAACGAGAAGTGGAAAGCACATTCAATATTTTGAGTGGGCGGTTATTGCAGGTACGTTAACAGGGGCTTGGTGTAGTTTGAAAAACATTACATTTCAAACATCGCAATATTGGCTTGTTATATTAGGTATATTTTGTGGCACATTTATTGGAATGCTTGCAGCAGCATTAACAGAAGTATTAAATGTTCTACCTATTTTAGCGAAACGAGTAGGGGTAGAGGGGAAGATTGTTGTTTTACTCGTTGCTCTTGTACTTGGGAAAGTAATAGGCTCGTTGTTTCACTGGATTTATTTCGTAAAGTAGGAGGCAATATATAAATGACAGGGCGAAAACTAAAGGATGATTACGTAAATAAAGTGAAGGAGTACCATCCGAAACCAAATCATTTCATGAATTGCGTTAAAGCATTTCTTGTAGGTGGACTCATTTGTACAATCGGGGAAGTATTGATGAAATTTTATATACATTATTTTCATTTCAGTGAACAAGAGGCAGGAAACCCCACGGTTGCAACTCTTGTATTATTATCGGCGATTTTAACAGGTTGTGGTGTATATGATAAAATCGGTCAATTCGCTGGGGCTGGATCGGCCGTACCTGTTACGGGATTTGCGAATTCTATGGCGAGTGCTGCGCTAGAACATAAGAGTGAAGGCATTGTGCTAGGGATTGCTACAAACATGTTTAAGCTAGCGGGAAGTGTTATCGTTTTTGGGGTCGTTGGGGCATATATTATTGGGTTAATAAGATATACGTTTAAAATTTTTATGTCTTAAAGGAGGGGCTAATATGAGGTTGACAGGAAAACAAACGTGGGTATTTCAAAATGATATTTATGTGAATGCAACTGGTACTGCTGTCGGTCCAAAAGAAGCTGAAGGCCCTCTTGGAAAGGATTTTGATATTTCATATGATGATTTACATTGCGGAGAGGAAAACTGGGAACTTGCTGAACGAAGATTAATGTCAGATTCGATTCAACAAGTCGTGCAAAAAGGAAATGTAAAAACATCACAAATTGATTTCTTTTTAGCGGGTGATTTATTAAATCAAACAGTGACGGCAAATTATGTTGCGCGTAAGTGGGGGATTCCCTTTTTAGGCATGTTTAGCGCTTGTGCGACCTCGATGGAGACTTTGGCGGTCGGATCAGCCTTTATTGACGGTGGATTTGCAAATCGTGTTTTAGCGACGGTAAGTAGTCATAATGCAACGGCTGAAAGACAGTTTCGTTATCCAACCGAGTATGGAGGACAAAAACCAGGAACAGCAAATTCCACTGTTACAGGTGCGGGATCCATATTAATTAGTAAAGAAAAAAGTGCCATTAAAATTACGGCAGCTACGATTGGAAAAGTACAAGATTTAGGAATTGCGAATCCTTTAGATATGGGGGCAGCGATGGCACCTGCTGCTGCTCATACAATTCAGCAACACTTTGAAGATTTGAAGAGAAGTGCCAATGATTATGATTTGATTGTTACCGGTGATTTATCAGCTATTGGGACACCAATCGCGAAACAACTGTTGCTGGAAGAAGGGTATGATATTGGGCACATATATAATGATTGCGGATTAATGATTTATGATTCCGGTCAAGAAGAAGTATTTGCCGGTGGTAGTGGGTGTGCTTGTTCGGCTGTTGTCACATATGGTCATTTATTAAGAGAGATGCAAAAAGGGAACTTACAACGAATTTTTGTTGTTGCTACTGGCGCGTTATTAAGTCCGATGATGATGCAGCAGAAAGAAACAATTCCAACCATTGCGCATGGTGTCGTATTTGAGAGAGTGAAGGGAGAGTGAATTGTGGATTTTATATATGCATTTCTTGTAGGAGGCGCTATTTGTGTCATTGGACAAATATTATTAGATTTCGCAAAGTTAACACCAGCTCATTTGATGGCTACCTTTGTAGTCATAGGAGCAGTGTTAGATGGATTCGGATTGTACGATAAGCTTATAAAGTTTGCTGGTGCTGGTGCGACAGTTCCTATTACAAGTTTTGGACATTCACTATTACACGGAGCAATGCATGCGGCGGAAAAACACGGATATATAGGGATTGGTATAGGTATGTTTAGTTTAACGTCTGCAGGCATTTCTGCAGCGATATTATTTTCATTTTTTGTAGCACTTATATGTAAACCGAAAGGATAAATCAAATGAGACGAAGGGTTATTTTGGTCACAGATGGAGATGAATATGCAAAGCGAACAATTGAGCTTTTAACGAAGGAATTTGGGGGAAGGTGTATTTCGGCGTCACAAAGTAATCCAACCAAATTGACAGGGAAGAAAGTTGTTGAGCTTATTATGCAAACGCCATATGACCCTGTATTTGTCATGTTTGATGACAGCGGATTTATTGGAGAAGGATCTGGTGAAAAAGCTTTAAAATATGTAGCCACGCATAAACAAATTGATGTACTTGGGATTTTGGCAGTAGCGTCTAATACACATCATTGGGAATGGGCACGCGTAGATGTAAATGTAGATCGGAATGGGAACTTAACGGAATATGGTGTTGATAAATTTGGACTTCCAGATGGTGAAATTGGCAGAATTAGCGGAGATACAATTTATTGTTTAGATGATTTAAATGTGCCTGTCATCGTTGGAATTGGTGATATTGGTAAGATGTGTGGAAACGATGAATGGGAGAGAGGATCACCAATTACTAAAAAAGCAATTCAGTTAATCTTGGAAAGGAGTGGGTTTTATGACGAAGCCTAAAAAAGTAGATATTCCTATTTCAACTTTCATAAGTGACAATGAAAATTATTTAAAACAAACGGTTGGATTAGGCGTTACATTTGATGTTGGTATTCGTAAATTTCAAATTTTGAATAAAGAAATTGCCGTGTTATTCGTAAATGGACTTTGTGATACAAATTATATCATTCCTATTTTAGAAGAAGCTGTAGATACAAATGAAATTCGGGATGTTGAAGAAGATACAGTAAAGCTTTTAGAGAATCGTTTAATTCATCAGCAAGTAAGTAAAGTGAAAACGATGGATGAAGTAATGGTTCAAGCACTATCAGGGCTTATTATTATATTTGTGGAGGGCGAAACAGAAGCATTTGCGATAGATGTTCGTAGTTATCCAGGGCGAACACCGACAGAGCCAGATACTGAAAAAGTAGTACGCGGTGCGAGGGATGGATTTGTTGAAAATATCGTTGTAAATACGGCATTAATTCGTAGAAGAATTCGAGATCCACGTCTTCGAAATGAAATTATTCGAGTAGGAGATAGATCACAAACAGATATTTGTATTACATATGTACAAGATGTTGCAAATCCTGATTTAGTAAAGATTATAAAACAAGAATTAAATAACATCGATGTCGATGGAATTACGATGGCGGATAAAACAGTGGAAGAATTTGTTGTGAAACAAAGCTATAACCCATTTCCGCTTATTCGATATACAGAAAGACCAGATGTAGCAGCAAATCATTTATTAGAAGGGCATGTGTTAGTACTAGTTGATACATCACCGAGTGCTATGATTACGCCAACAACATATTTCCATCATTTACAGCATGCAGAAGAGTTTAGACAAAATCCAGCTGTTGGGACATTTTTACGCTGGGTACGCTTTTTAGGTGTTTTATTCTCCTTGTTTTTACTACCATTTTGGTTAGTGTTTGTATTTGACCCAACTCTTTTACCAGAAAACCTTGCTTTTATTGGACCGACTAAGATGACACATTTACCAATTTTATTACAGGTGATAATGGCAGAGGTCGGACTTGAGTTTTTAAGGATGGCAGCCATTCATACTCCAACGCCGTTATCGTCTGCAGCAGGGTTAATTTCCGCCATATTAATTGGTCAAATAGCAATCGATGTAGGTTTGTTTGTACCAGAAGTTATTTTGTATGTTGCGGTTTCTATGATCGGTGCATATGCAACACCGAGTTATGAATTGGGACTCGGAAATAAGGTTGGAAAATTGTTTGTTATTATTTTGACGGGTCTCTTCCATGAGATGGGATTTGTAATTGGTATGACGATATTGATTTTATTTTTAACATCTATAAAAAGTTTACAAACACCTTATTTATGGCCGTTTTTACCATTTGATTGGGGCGCATTAACAAAAATTCTACTCCGTCCGACGATGTCTAGTTTAAAAGTACGACCAAGTATCGTAAGACCTCAAAATGTAAAAAGACAAAAATAAACGGGAGTATACACCCGTTTATTTTTTTTAGCAAAAATTTATTGTTTTTTAACAAAAATCAAACATTTTTCATGTACACTTAGAGTAGATATTGTGTATGGAAGGGGAAGA
This sequence comes from Bacillus paramycoides, assembly GCF_038971285.1. Lineage (NCBI taxonomy): Bacteria > Bacillati > Bacillota > Bacilli > Caryophanales > Bacillaceae > Bacillus > Bacillus paramycoides. The sequence goes on along the minus strand of NZ_CP152427.1, from coordinate 3,972,676 downwards.
GGACATGATTAAATTATTTGTAAGTGATTTAGATGACACGCTCGTTTACAATGTGAATCATATGCAAAAAGAAGATGAACGTGCACTTTGTTGGTTAGCTGAAAAAGGGACAAATATTTGTTTTGCCTCTGGCCGTTTTACTCATCGAATTGATGAAGTCGTAAATAGGTTTGCATTCCCATACTACACAACGAGTTTAAATGGAGCGACGATGTTACTGCCGGATGGAAAAATATTTCATGAATCAAGTTTTGAAGATGGCATTGCCCAGGAAATATATCGATATATCCATAAAAAGGGACTAGCAGATATTGTTTGTGCAAATGAGCAACGGTATACAAAAAGAAAGAATGAACATCATCATAATTTTGAAACGTATATGGGCGTGCATATTGCAGAGATTGAAGCGTTAGAAGAGGAATTTGGTAAGACTGTACATCCTGCGAAATTGTTTGTTTTTGGGGAAGAAGAGACGATTGCAGCATTAGATCAAGAATTACGAGATACATTTCAAAGTGAAGCGGAAGTTTTTATGTCTGGTAAACGTTATGTTGACATTATGCCAAGGGGAGTAAGTAAAGGGAGTGCTTTAAGACGACTAATGGAGCATTTGCAAATTGAAGCAAATGAAGTGGCATGCATTGGAGATTCTTTTAATGATATTTCTATGTTTGAAGTAACTCCGCATTCATTTACTTTGCACCATGCTCATCCATATGTGAAGGAGAAGGCAAATCATATTGTTCGTTCGGTTGAAGAAGCAATTATGAAATTACCGTTACTTGTATAAAAAAAGAAGCTCGTCAGTGACGAGCTTCTTTTTACTTAAATAACGATTTAACAAAATCAATGATACTTGAGAAGAAATCTTTCACTTTATCTAGGAAACTTTGCCCTTCTTCAGATCCTAAAAAGGCAGAAACGTGTTCTTTTGCTTTATTTAACTGACTGCCGACTTGATTCCAATCGATATTAAGATTTTTCATTTTATCGAATAGCGCAACTAAGTTATCTAACTGTTCATCCGTTAATGTAATACCAAGTTGGTCCGCAATTTTTTTAATTAATGAACGTAAATCTTCTGTCGTTTTTGGTTGCTCTTTGGCAATTTCTTCTTTAATTTTTGCAACAAGTTGAACTGCTTTTTCTTCACCAATTTTATCGCCGAGTTGGGCTGTTTGCACCATTTCTTCATTGGCTACTTTTTTTACTTCTTCAGGAATTGCTTTGTTCGATGTTGTTTCATAAGCTTTCATTAAACCGGTTAAAGCAGCAGTTCCTGAAACTTTAAATGGTGCAGTGATTTGAATTTCTGCATCTTTCACACCTGCTGTAATAAGTGCGTTTGTATACATCGCATCTGTTATCGAATTAATATTTTTTGAACGTACAATAAGGCCAGATCCTGGCTTTGTGTATGTAATCATAGAAGAGGAAATTGCTCTTGTACCAATTTGTGCTTTTGGAACAATCCCTTCTAGAAATTTATGTTCTTCCGCATTAGACACAGTAATGATTGTAGCATCTTTTGGTGCTTTCATTTCTTTTAACAGATCTTGTTTTTGTTGCTCAGACAAGTTTTCTCCTAGTGTAACAATTGATTCTCCCTCGATGATGTCTGCAAACGAAGCTGTTGGCATAATAAATACAGCTACAGCTAATAGCAGAGCTAGTAATTTCGTTTTCACGAAAAATCGCTCCCTTTCTCTTTCTAAAATTTTCGGGCAACACAGTTATTATAGTATATATTTCTTATTTGTCACCTAGCTTTTTCCACATTTCAAAAAAGAAGTATGTAGATTGTCGGATTCTTTTTGTTTCTAGTCATGAATGTGGTAATATAGTGCTGAGATAGTTGAAAGGAGACATATACATATGAAAACTTTAGGATACATATTAATGGAAAATGGTGAAAAAATCGATTTAGAATTTTTCCCAGAAGAGGCACCAAAAACAGTAGAAAACTTTAAAAAACTAGCAGATCAAGGATTTTATGATGGTGTGACATTCCACCGCGTTATTCCTGGCTTCGTAAGCCAAGGTGGAGATCCAACAGGAACAGGTGCAGGTGGCCCAGGTTACTCTATCCCATGTGAAACTGATGGAAATCCTCATAGACACCTTGTAGGATCACTTTCTATGGCTCATGCTGGCCGTAACACAGGTGGTAGCCAATTCTTTATTGTTCATGAGCCACAACCGCATTTAGATGGTGTACATACTGTATTCGGTAAAGCAACAAGCGGTATTGAAACAGTATTAAATATGCGTCAAGGTGATGTAATGAAAGAAGTTAAAGTTTGGGAAGAATAAGTTAATGAGAAAAGAGAGCTATTGCTCTCTTTTTTGTTTTTTTTGATAGGAATCGGTATTTTGTTTACAGTGCATGATACAAGTAGTACTGTTATTGTAGTGAAAATATGTCGCTTATGAGAACAAAATTTTAACAAATTACATAGAATACATTAGATAACACGTTTCAATAAATCTTTTTTATTACATTTATTTTGCTAGAATTCATTTGCTCTAAGGTGATGAATCGTGAAGTGATAAGGAGCGATGGATGTGTCTTTTCACTTTTATATAACAGCGTTTCTTCTTTTATCTACTTAGAAAAATAGTACTGAAACATATATTTGACTTTCTTCTTTTCGCTTTGTATGATTATCAAGTTGCTTTAAGCCCTTCTCACTCTGTTGAAAATATTGTAAAATGAATGTGATATGAAAAGAGTGGTTGAGGGGATTAATAGTTTGTAACTTTTGTAAGAAGGGATAAGGGTTATGTTAATTCGTTTTAAAAAAAGTTATGAAAAGATTGCAATGGGGCTTCTTTCATTTATGCCAACAGAAAAAGATGTGAAAACATTACAATTGACTATGAAAGATTATGAAGCAAAAGATGATTGGCAATTGTATTTGTGGAAACAAAACGAAGATTTTGTTGGGATAATGGGGATTGTAAAAAAAGAAAATCAAGTTTTGGAAATTCAACATTTGAGTGTGAACCCGTCTCACCGTCATATGGGTATTGGGACGAAGATGGTTCAAGAGTTAAAGAGTAAATTTCTTGAGTTTACAATTTGCGGAAATGAGCAAACAGCAAGTTTTTGCAAAAAGTGTAAAGGGCTTGAACAAAATATACATTCGTGAAAGCAGAGATAAGTAGTTTATTATCTCTGCTTTCTTTTTTGTAATTGTTCGTTTCGTTCAGCGATGACTTCTGTTCGATCACGTAATGTGTGCTTATGTATTATAAATTCATTAGAAGTAGCATTCACGTCTTTCCAAGGGAGATTTTGTTTCTGACATAATTCCATGCAGTGCTTTTCTAATGCAGTATCTGATAATGGTAAAAATAATGGTGTAAACCCTTCTTCTTTCTGTATAGATTGTAATCTATCCTTGAGTAAAGATAGAAGTTGTGTCTGATTGATTCCTAAATGTAGTAAAGGTTCATTGTTTTTTTCTAAAATCGTTATGGCGCTTTTCATCATCTTCTCTGCGCCATTCCAGTTAGAGCGTCTTTGGTGGTATAAAGAAACTGCAATTTGAATGAGACCGACTAAGTAATTGTCACGATTTCCTCTTGGTTTCGTTTTCCAATATTCTTCTAGTATTTCGTGACATTCAAAATAATCATAATCTCCGTGAAAATGAATTAAAAATTGTATGTATTCGGTAGGATACATGCTCTTCACCCCTGTTTAACGGTTATAAATACAAGTGTATCATAGAAATATGAACAATAAACGACTAGGGAGTTTTCCCTAGCCGTTATTGTTCATATTAGCAGAAGCAAGCTGCCCCTACAATAATTAGTAAAATAAACAATACAACAAGTAATGCGAACCCACCGCTAAAACCGCAATCAACGTGACCCATAGTTTTTTGACCTCCTACATTGTTCTTACTACACTGTTATCATATGAAGTGGTGGGCATGATGACATAGGCATCGGTCTATTTTTAATTAAATTTCTTAAAAAGGTTGGATAGAACATGAGTATGCTCTATACTTATGTTGTTATAGAAAAAATGTGGTGGGATGCTTTGTGCAGTATAATTTTAAAGTAGAGGCTTTTGAAGGGCCTTTAGATTTATTGTTACATTTAATACATCGTTATGAGATTGACATATATAATATTCCTGTAGCGGAAATTACAGAGCAATATTTATCTTATGTTCATACGATGAAAGAACTACAATTAGATGTTGCAAGTGAGTATTTAGTAATGGCTGCAACGTTATTACAAATTAAAAGTAAAATGTTGTTGCCGAAACATGAAGAAGATGTACTTGATAACGGTGATGACTTTATAGATGATCCTCGTCAAGAATTGATGGAGAGGTTAATTGAATATAAGAAATATAAGCAAGTTGCTACTGAGCTAAAAGAAAGAGAACAAGAAAGAGCACAGCTATATACACGTCCGCCAATTGATTTTACATCGTTGCAACAAGAAGAGGAGACGAACTTGCCTCTTGATGTTACGTTATATGATATGCTAGCGGCATTTCAAAAATTAATGCGCCGAAAAAAAGCAAAGAAACCTGTAACAACACGTATTACTCGTCAAGAAATACCAATTGAACAGCGCATGACTGATATTTTAAATCAGTTAGAAATACAAGGTGGTCGTCAAAGTTTTTATGATTTGTTTGTTGATGATGAACGGGAAATAATGGTTGTAACATTTTTAGCGGTTCTTGAGCTTATGAAAAATCAACAAATCATAATTGAACAAGAACATAATTTTGATGAGATTTTCGTATCAAGCTATACTAAATCAGCATAGAGTTAGTATGGAAAATGAGATAGAAATATGATATCTCATGCTAGGTTTGAATGTATCGTTTGGAACAAGAGAAAAAATATTGAACCGAACGCATTGATTGTGATTCGGTTTTTTGATGTGTATTTTTATGGAGAAAATAGGAGGAAGGAGCTCGTAAAATGGATAGAACAGAACAGAAATCAATCATTGAAGGGCTTTTATTTGTTTCTGGTGATGAAGGGATTTATCCAGAACAAATAGCGAAAGTCCTTGAAATTGAAGGAAACGAAGTAATCGATATTTTAGAAGAAATGCAAAAAGAATGTGAAGGTGCACACCGCGGTTTGCAAATTGTACAGTATGCAAAAGTATATCGTTTTGCTACAAAGAAAGAACATGCGTCTTACTATCAAAAACTAATAGAGATCCCAACAGCTGCTTCACTCTCTCAGGCTGCTCTAGAAACGTTAGCGATTGTTGCATATCGCCAACCGATTACAAGAACTGAAATGGAAGAGATTAGAGGAGTAAAAACTGATAAGGCGTTACAAACGTTAGTATCACACTTACTTATAAAAGAAATGGGAAGAGCAGAAGGGCCAGGGCGTCCTATTTTATATGGAACAACGAAAGAATTTTTGGACACGTTTGGATTAAAAACATTAGATGATTTGCCTCCGCTTTCTGAAGAAAATGAAGAAATGAATGAAGCGGATTTATTCTTCGGTTCTTTACAAGAGATATCAAAATAAAAGCTTAGCATTTTGCTAAGCTTTTTTTGTATATCAATCATATACCGTGCCATACTAATTGAAAAAAGGAGACGAGTTATGAGAGGTATGCGAAGTGTTTTATTATTAGTTTCTATTTTGTTATGCTTTTCTTTAAATAGTGCATCAGCCAAAAGGTATATGATGTCTATTCATACTGCGTCTCCTTTACATATGCAGCGGCAACATTTTGGTAAAATGAAAGTGAGTTTCTTAAAAGTAGGACAAGGTGATGCAACACTTATTACATTGCCAAATGGACAAACGATGTTAATAGATGGGGGACCTTATGAAGCTGGTGAGGTTATCATCCAAAAATTAATTGAAAAAGGGATTAATCATTTAGATGTTATCGTCAGTACTCATCCTGATATGGATCATATAGGAGGGCTCATTCCGATTGTAGAGCAAATGCCGGTATCACTTATATTAGATAGTGGAAAAACATATAGTTCTCTTACTTATCATACGTATCGAAATAATATAAAGAAAAGGGGAATCCCTTTCATTTCAGTAAAAGAGGGTCAACACATACCGCTAGATCCGCATGTTTCCATACAAGTATTAAACAACGGGAAGTCCAAAGATGAAAATAATGAATCTTCAATTGTATTAAAGATTCGGTATGGTAAGGCAGATTTTTTACTAATGGGTGATGCTGATGTGCGGACGGAAACTGAAATATTAAAGCAATTTGATGTACATGCAGATGTGTTAAAGGTAGGACATCATGGCTCCTATACTTCAACAAGTGAAAGGTTTATAAAGAAGGTAGAACCGCAGTTCGCAATTCTTTCTTACGGTAGCAGAAATCCGTATGGACATCCACACCAAAGTGTTGTGAGACGGTTAAAACGACATGGTATAATGATGTATGGAACGAATAAACGTACAGTAGAAATGGAAACAGACGGTGAACATATTACAATAGGCTCTAGTGGATTAATGCCATTACTTAAGTAATTCATACGATAGATGATATTGTTCCTTTTTGGAAAAAATGAATAACATATATTATAATTGCGAGAGACGTATTAAGCTTCCTTTTTGTTAAACAAAGAGGAAATTTCGTTTGAATGTATAGACAACTACTCGTGCATATATTAAGATGGAATTAGGCGAATAAGGTAATAATAACAAGTAGGTATTTCATGGGAAAGGATCGATGAAAATGAAAACGCAAGTTGTCATCAATGCCAAAATTTATACAGGTCAAGAAGTAGTGGAAAACGGATTTATTCGTTACGCAGAAACAATTAAAGAAATTGGTTTGATGGCTCAATATGTATCACAAGAAAATGAAGCAGTTTTAGATGCGGCAGGGAAGATTGTGATTCCAGGTATGATTGATGTTCATATTCATGGTGGATACGATATTGATGCGATGGATGCAAATAGCGATGGGTTAGTAACTCTAGGTAAAGAAATGTTAAAAGAAGGAGTTACAACTTACTTCCCAACAACAATGACACAAGCTCCAGAAGCAATCGAAGCAGCACTACATGCTGCGAAGGAAGCGAAAGAAAAAGGAGCGCATTTCGAATACATTCACTTAGAAGGACCGTATGTTTCAAAAAAACGTGCAGGTGCACAACCACTTGAACATATTGTTCCTGCGAATATTGAACAATTTAAACAATGGCAGGAAGCAAGCGGGAATTTAATTAAATTAGTAACATATGCACCTGAAGAAGAAGGTGCGTTAGAGTTTGAGCAGTATCTTGCTGAAACGGGTGTTGTTGGCACAATGGGGCATACAGATGCGATTGATGCGCAACTAAAAAATAGAAACATTACACATGCAACGCATTTATACAACCAAATGCGTGGATTACATCACCGTGAACCAGGAGTTGTTGGTCATGTGTTATTAAATCCAGATGTAATGGTTGAAGTAATTACAGATGGTATTCACATTCACCCTGATATGGTGAAATTAGCATATAAATTAAAAGGACCGAAAAAAGTAAGTGTTATTACTGACGCAATGCGTGCAAAAGGTCTTGAAGATGGATTATATGAGCTTGGCGGACAGCCTGTACATGTAAAAGATGGTAGTGCTCGATTAGAAGATGGAACGTTAGCTGGTAGTATTCTAAAAATGGATCAAGCTTTCCGAAATGTAATTGAATTTACAGGTTGTTCAATCGAAGATGCAGTACTAATGACATCAGTTAACCAAGCAGAAGAGTTTGGATTAAATAATAAAGGTGCGTTAGCGGTAGGAAAAGATGCAGACTTTGTTGTGATGAATGAAGATTTATATGTATATGATACAGTTCGTTTAGGAATTCATATGAAGGAAGGGAAGTAATGAAATGAATATTCTTGTTGTAAAAACTCCAGAAGAACTAGCAGAAGCAGGTTATAAATTAATTGAAGAAGTTGTAAAAACAAAAGAAAATCCAACATTAGGAATGGCTACAGGAAGCTCTCCATTAGGTATTTATGCAGAAATGCGAAAAAATAAACTTGATACAAGCCGTGTAACCACTGTAAACTTAGATGAGTACGTAAATTTACCACATGAAGATAAAAACAGCTATCATTATTTCATGCAAGAACAGTTGTTTGATCATCTTCCATTTAAACAAACTTATGTACCAAACGGGATGGCAAGTGATTTAGAGGAAGAGTGCAAACGTTATGAGGGCATTCTAGCTGCTAACCCAGTTGACCTACAGATTCTTGGAATCGGTGAAAACGGTCACATCGGATTTAACGAGCCAGGAACACCGTTTAATTCTCCAACAAACATTGTTGAATTAACAGAATCTACACGCCAAGCAAACCTTCGCTTCTTCGAAAAAGAAGAAGATGTGCCAACTCATGCAATTACAATGGGAATTGGAAGTATTATGAAAGCGAAACAAATTCTACTTGTTGCTATGGGTGCTAAAAAGGCAGAAGCTGTTAAAGAATTATTGCAAGGTGAATATAGTGAAGCGTGTCCTGCTACAGTTTTACAACGTCATCCGAATGTAACCGTAATCGCTGATCAAGAAGCTCTATCTTTATGCAGTGAGGCGATTGCTGATGAACATCGACAAGTATTCACCATTTCCGATCTATTATCAGATTCAAGAGTGGGTGAAACAGCTAATTGAGGACGGCGAATGGAAGCCGGGAGATAAAATCCCATCTGAGAATGAACTTTGTGATAAGTTCGAAGTGAGTCGTATGACAATCAGACAGGCGATTAATAATTTAGTGGAACAAGGTTATTTATATCGGAAACGTGGAATCGGCACGTTTGTCCAACTTCCGAAAGTGGAACAAAAATTGCAAGGAATGACGGGATTCACAGAAGATATGATTTCTCGTGGGATGAACCCGAGTAGTCAATTACTAAGTTTCCGCCTCGTTCCAGCTACTGCGAAAATAGCAGACCGGCTGAGAATACAGGAGGGAGAGTCGGTTTATGAAGTGAGGCGTATTCGCTTAGCTGATGATGAACCGATTGCTTTTGAGACGACATATTTGTCGCCAGCTCTTGTAAAAGATATTAACGAAGAAATATTGCAACAATCTTTATATGAACATTTAGAGAAAAAACTGGGCTTTAAACTTGTTAGCGCTACTCAATCAATTGAAGCTTCAATTGCAACCGATAATGAAGCGGAACATCTGCATATTCCTAAAAAGGCGCCAGTGCTTGTAATGCGTCAATGGTCATATTCAGAAGGTGAAGTACCGTTAGAGTATGTGAAATGTATTTACCGTGGGGATCGTTATAAGTTTATTACAAACATCGCACGTAACAAATAATATATTTCAGTTTGTGAAGTACAGTAAATGTCAAATTGTTTAACATGTAAAGAAAAAATACGACTCATCCTTATAAGGAGTGAGTCGTATTTTTATTATGAGCAATTACGTGGTTAACAGCATCTTTAACTGTATTTACTACATAGTGAGCGTGTTCTTTTACTGCATCATCAGCTTGAGACATAGCAAAACTGTGAGGAGTTAAAGAAAACATTGGAATATCATTATAAGAATCCCCTATGCAAGCAATTTCTTCTGGTTGTAATTGAAACTCTTTTAATAAAACAGAAATAGCAGAACCTTTACTAATATTAGGTGGCATTACATCTAAACATTGTTCGGCTGAAATGAAGGTACTCACTTTTCCATGGAATTTTTCATCAATTTTTTTTTGAAGGAGTTGTAAACTTTCCTTTGTTCCACCGACAGAGATTTTATTTGGGAAAATAGTATCATCAATTTTTTCTAACAGATGCGGTTCTTCAACGGAAGTCATCGTTACTTGTTGTTCAAGTTCATGAATAAACGGTGTTTTTTCTTCAATGTAATAATTATGCTCATCACTTACATAACGAAAATAAGGATCTTCATTTGTCATTGCTAATAAATCAGGTAGAATACTCGAATCGAATGTTGCTGATAATAGTTGCTTGTTTTCGTGCGTGTATACGAAAACACCATTTACGCTAATACGATGGAAATTTGTATTTACAGCTTTCATTAAGTCTGCAATTTCATTATCAAGTCGGCCAGAAGCGAAACAAAGAATAACATTTTGCTCAGCGAGACTACGAAGTGCTACAATATCCTGTTCGTCAATTAACCCTCCGTGTTGCATCATTGTACCATCGATATCACTTACAAACATTTTAATCATGTTGTTAACCCCTTTCTATGTACAGTTGCTCTTACATTATACGCATCATATATAAACATGTCTAAAAAATGAATTTTTATGAAATGGTAGATGTTTTACATTGACGACAAAGAAGAATATTCTGTAACATAAAAGCAGGCTATTTAAGTACGAGGGTGGTGTTATATGAGTAATTATCTAGAAATTAAAAAAGTTTTAAATAATAATGTCATCATTGCTAGCCATCCTGAACACGAGGAAGTAGTAGTGATTGGTAAAGGAATTGGCTTTGGAAAAAAAGCGAAAGATGTATTGGAGCAAGAACAAATTGAAAAAATGTTTGTTTTAAAAAATGAACGCGATCGTGAACAATACAAACTGTTAGTGCCGCATGTGAGTGAAAAATTAATTGAATTAATGAATGATATTATGTTCTATATTCAAGAAAAAGCAAAATCACCATTAAATGAACATATTCATATCGCTTTAACAGATCATATTTCTTTTGCGATTAAGCGATTAAAACAAGGACTTACCATTGATAATCCTTTTCTAGTTGAAACGAAAATGCTCTATCCAGAAGAATATGAAATTGCTGAAGGTGTTGTAGACCTTTTAAATTCTCGTTTGCAAATTACATTGCCAGAAGGAGAAATTGGTTTTATTGCACTCCATATTTATAGTTCACTTACAAATTCAGATTTATCTTCAGTTAATCAAAACTCCCGTCTCATTGCACAGCTTGTATCTTTAATTGAGACAAACTTACAAATTACATTAGACCAAGAAAGTATCCACTATTTACGCCTTATCCGTCATTTACAATATGCGATTGAACGGGTGAAAAAAGGGGAGAAAGTAGAGGAATCACAAAGTTTTGCTGATTTATTGAAGGCAGAATATCCTGTCTGTTATAATTTAGCTTGGAAGCTAGTTAAGGTCATGCAAAAAGAATTACAACTTCCTGTTTATGAAGCAGAGAGCATATATTTAACGATGCATCTGCAGCGCTTAGTAAAGGCAGAGCATGTGTAAAAAGACATATAGTTTTGTCTAAAATGAAAACGTTAAAAAAAATCATTGAATCGCTTACAATAGTTATGTATAATAACTATTGCAAAGTTATACAAATTTCGACAAACACATTAAGGTAAATAAAGAAAACGTTTGCCTTAATTATAGTGAACTTATACGTAAACCTATTTTTGACACGTGTTACTGATTCGATCAGGCATGAGTGGAGAAAAGTAAGGAATGTAAGCTAGAGAAAGGGATATACTACCCTTTGTATAGCTATCGTTCTATCTTTTTTTCCTCATGCCTTTTTGGCGTTTGTCGGAAGGTATCAATATAGATAAGAGAGGAAGGGTTTCCATGTTTAAGAAGATCTTTGGTGTTCTTCAAAAAGTCGGAAAAGCGCTTATGCTTCCAGTAGCGATTTTACCGGCAGCAGGTATTTTACTTGGATTTGGTAATGCATTTCAGAATCCACAGTTAACAAATGTTATTCCTGCTTTAAAAGCCGATTGGTTCGTAATGGTAGCAAAAATTATGGAACAATCTGGTGATATTATTTTCGCTAACCTTGCATTATTATTCGCAGTTGGGGTAGCAATTGGTTTAGCTGGTGGAGATGGAGTAGCTGGTTTAGCAGCATTCGTCGGCTACTTAATTATGAACAAAACGATGAGTGTGTTCTTAGAAGTAGACAAGCTAGTGAAAGTAACAAGTTCTGGAGCAGATCCAGTGAAAATTGGATTTACTGATCCAGCATATGCAAACGTATTAGGAATTCCAACACTACAAACGGGAGTATTTGGTGGTATTATCGTCGGTATAGTGGCGGCATATTGCTATAATAAATACTTCAATATTGAATTACCATCATACTTAGGTTTCTTCGCAGGTAAGCGTTTCGTACCGATCGCAACTGCAACATTCTCTTTAGTAGTAGGTATTATCATGTGCTTCATTTGGCCATACATTCAAGGTGGCTTAAATACGTTCTCACATCAAATGATTGATGCGAATAGAACGTTAGCAGCATTTATATTCGGTTTAATTGAACGTTCATTAATTCCATTTGGATTACATCACATTTTCTATTCACCATTCTGGTTCGAATTCGGTCAGTATACAAATGCAGCTGGCGAATTAATCCGTGGTGACCAAAAAATCTTTATGGCACAGTTAAAAGACGGTGTAGAATTAACAGCAGGTACATTTACAACTGGTAAGTATCCGTTCATGATGTTCGGTCTTCCAGCAGCAGCATTAGCAATGTACCATGAAGCACGTCCAGAAAATAAAAAATTAGCAGCTGGTATTTTAGGTTCCGCTGCATTAACATCATTCTTAACAGGTATTACAGAACCACTTGAATTTTCATTCTTATTCGTAGCACCAGTATTATTCGGAATTCACGCAGTATTCGCTGGTCTATCATTTATGACAATGCAAATTTTAGGTGTTAAAATTGGTATGACATTCTCTGGTGGTTTAATCGACTTCCTATTATTCGGTGTACTACCAGGTCGTACAGCATGGTGGTGGGTAATTGTTGTTGGTCTTGTACTAGCAGTTATTTACTACTTCGGATTCCGCTTTGCAATTCGTAAATGGGATTTAAAAACACCTGGTCGTGAAGTAGCAAATGCGAATGACGGCGCAGGAAAAACAGAAGCTGGTGAACTTCCTCGTGAAGTATTAGTAGCACTTGGTGGTAAAGAAAACATTGCCTCTTTAGACGCTTGTATTACTCGTTTACGTGTTCAAGTTAACGAACAAAAGAATGTAAACAAAGATCGCTTAAAAGAGCTTGGAGCAGCTGGTGTACTTGAAGTCGGAAATAACATTCAAGCTATTTTCGGACCGAAATCTGACACATTAAAATCACAAATTCATGATATTATGTCAGGTCGTACACCTCATATTGAAAAAGAAGAGCCTGTAAAAGTAGAAGAAGCTCCTCAAAAAGTTGATGAAAATGAAACAATTGTTTCACCAATTGAAGGGAAAATCTTACCGATTACAGAAGTACCTGATCAAGTATTCTCAGGAAAAATGATGGGAGACGGATTTGCAATCGAGCCGACAGAAGGAACAGTAGTTTCTCCAGTTAACGGTGAGATCGTTAACGTATTCCCTACAAAGCATGCGATTGGTATTCAATCTGAAGGCGGAAAAGAAATTTTAATCCACTTCGGTATTGATACAGTAAAATTAAATGGTGAAGGTTTTGAAGCGCTTGTAGCACAAGGAGACAAAGTGAAACAAGGACAACCATTATTAAAAGTAGATCTTGCATTTGTAAAAGAAAATGCACCATCTATCATTACACCAATTGTCTTTACGAATTTACAACAAGGGCAACAAGTTGAATTGAAAAAAGATGGAAATGTTAAGAAGGGCGAAAACGCCATTATTGACATTCAGTAGGAATTTGACGCAAAATGTTTATAATTATAATAGGCGATGTGGTTGACCGAACATCGCCTATTATATACAATAGATGATGTAGTACTCACGTCTATACAACTAAAAAATACTGTAATTTAAAGGAGATAAATTATCATGGAAAAAATCTTTAAAGTAACTAGCGACTCAGGAATTCATGCTCGTCCAGCAACTCTACTTGTAAACACTGCAAGCAAATTTGGTTCTGACATTAACTTAGAGTATAACGGAAAGAACGTTAACTTAAAATCAATCATGGGCGTTATGTCTTTAGGCATTCAACAAAACGCAGAAATTAAAATCACTGCAAATGGTGATGATGCAGCTCAAGCACTAGCAGCTATCGAAGAAACTATGAAAAACGAAGGATTAGGAGAATAATGACTCTTAACATTCAAGGGATCGCTGCATCAAGTGGGATTGCTATTGCAAAGGCTTTCAGACTTGAGAATCCTGAATTTAACATCGAAAAGAAATCAATTACAAACGAAGCTGCAGAAATTGCACGCTTAGACGCTGCGCTTGAGAAAGCAAAAACTGAATTAGAAGCTATTAAGGACCACGCTTTTGCTGAGCTAGGTGCTGACAAAGCTGCGATCTTTGAAGCACATTTGTTAGTGTTAAATGATCCAGAATTAGTAAACCCAGTAAAAGATAAAGTAAATAGCGAAAAAGTAAATGCTGAATTTGCAATGGATGAAGTTGCATCAATGTTTATTTCTATGTTTGAAAACATGGATAACGAATATATGAAAGAACGCGCTGCGGACATTCGTGACGTAACAAAACGTGTTCTTGCACATTTACTAGGTATTAACTTCTCAAATCCAGGTACAATTTCTGAAGAAGTAATCATCATTGCTGAAGATTTAACACCATCTGATACAGCTCAGTTAAACCGTAAGTATGCAAAAGGTTTTACAACTGATATCGGTGGACGTACATCTCACTCTGCGATTATGGCTCGCTCTATGGAAATTCCAGCTGTTGTTGGTACGAAAGTTGTTATGGAGAAAATCCAAAACGGCGATATCGTAATCATCGATGGTTTAGATGGAGAAGTAATTGTAAATCCATCAGAAGAAACTCTTCGCTCGTTTGAAGAAAAGAAAGCGAAATTTGAAGAGCAAAAAGCTGAATGGGCAAAATTAAAAGACCAAGCTACTGTAACAAGTGATGGACATCACGTTGAGCTTGTTGCAAATATCGGAACACCAAATGATGTACAAGGTATTATTGATAATGGCGGAGAAGGCGTTGGTTTATACCGTACAGAATTCTTATACATGGGCCGTGACAATCTTCCAACAGAAGAAGAGCAGTTCGAAGCGTATAAAGCAGTTCTTGAAGGTGTAAAAGAAGGTCAACCTGTTGTTGTTCGTACACTTGACATCGGTGGAGATAAAGAGCTTCCATACTTACATTTACCAAAAGAAATGAACCCATTCTTAGGATACCGTGCAATTCGCTTATGTCTTGATGAGCAAGATGTGTTCCGTACACAACTTCGTGCATTACTTCGTGCTAGCGTATACGGTAACTTAAAAATTATGTTCCCAATGATCGCAACTCTTGATGAGTTCCGTCAAGCAAAAGCAATCTTATTAGAAGAGAAAGCGAAGCTTGTAGAAGCGGGTACAACTGTTTCTGACTCTATTGAAGTTGGTATGATGGTTGAAATCCCAGCTTCAGCAGTATTAGCAGATCAATTCGCAAAAGAAGTTGATTTCTTCTCTATCGGAACAAACGACTTAATTCAATACACAATGGCTGCAGACCGTATGAACGAACAAGTATCTTACTTATACCAACCATATAACCCATCAATTTTACGTCTTGTAAAAATGGTTATCGATGCTGCTCATAAAGAAGGCAAATGGGCTGGTATGTGTGGTGAGATGGCGGGCGATTCACTTGCTATCCCATTATTATTAGGATTAGGTTTAGATGAGTTCAGTATGAGTGCAACATCTATTCTTCCTGCAAGAACACAACTAAGCAAGTTGTCAAAAGCAGAAATGGAAACATTAGCAGAAAAAGCATTAATGATGTCAACTGCTGAAGAAGTTGTTGAACTAGTTAAAAGCATATAAGTAATAAAAAAACCTGAGTCGATTTGAAATCGGTCTCAGGTTTTTTCTATGAGAAAAGTAAATCTTATTTTCTTACTATAGAGGATAAGGAACAGAATTAGATAGCGATAGCAACGATATCAGTTGGGCATACACGTAAAATACCATTAAAAGTATTACGTTGGCGGTTCTTATCATCTTTGTCGTTGTCTTTATTATCTTTATCATTATTGTTACGAGCTAAAGCAGAGAAAAGAGCAACGCCGTTAGCGAAACCTTCAAAAATTACATTGTGGAAAGATCCAATACCTTTAATGCTTAAAAGAGAAAGTTCTGTTCCAACTGAAATGCTAGCAAGTACGTTACATACAGCTGGTTGTTGTGGTTTTACCTCTCTCTCTTTCTCGCGATGGTCACGATGGTCGCACTCTCTTTCACGATGATGACAGTCTCTAAAGTTATCACAGCATCCAAATGATCCAAACATAATCCTCATCACCCCCTTCACACTTATAATCTATGTAAGTTCGGTAGTGAGTGACTGGACAGAGAGTGGAATTTTTTCTAGGGGATTTTCTCATTTTAAAAGACTAGCTGGGTGTTTACTACGGGATGATGTTTAAAATAGGATAGATATCACAAAAAAATGTAAAGACCACCGAAATGAATGAAATAGGTAGCCTTTACACTTTTTTGCTTTTATATAAAACGATGATATATACAGGAAGAGCTAGGAGTAGTGGTACGATGGATCGTGCAGTATGTTTTTCTGATTCTAGTTGGAACGCTTCTTCTTTAGGAAATTGTAATACTGAAATATTAGCAGCATCCCCAATAAAATATAGAAGCAGTACAGTTACTATGTAACATAAAAGTGCAATAAAGCTTCCGTATGAACTCAATGAAAATCCCTCTCTTGTTATCTATTTGTTATCATTGTATCATAATTGTAACAAAAACACACGGTTATATTTCGATGATTTAACAAAATTCGACACAAAACGCCATTTGTGTATATGGAAATAGCATAAAATTTACTGTTTTTTTATGTGTAGATGTCGAATCATACATTGTAATATTACGGATGTGTGACAGAATAAAAAAGAAACGAAGGTAATAAAATTACCTTCGTTTCTTTTTTATTCGTATGAAAGGGCAGTAAAACCCTCACATTGATTCCAGTTTCACTTTATTATTTTGCCCATTCACTCACTTGCTCTACGCTCATTCGTGGTGCAGGATGGCCTTTTAAAGTTGATTCACCAATTGTAATAAGCATAATTGGTACGTAGCGAGATGAAACGTTGAATTCTTCTGTAAGTGCTTGTGGATTGAAGCCACCAATAGCGCAAGTATCCCAGCCAGTTGCTTTAGCTGCAAGCATAAGTTGCATTGCTGCTAAAGATGCATTTGAAAAGGCTGCATCTCTTGGGAATTGCTTACGAGCATATGCAGACTCAATATTTTTAGCTAAGCGCTCTTTTGCTTCTTCTTTCATAAATCCTTGTTCTACAATTGGACCATAAACTGGTTCAACATTTTTATAAGCTTCTAAATCACCTAAAATAGCGACTACAGCAGAAGCATCAAGAATTTGTTGTTGGTTATAAGCAATTGGATGTAATCGTTTCTGTACATCTTCACCTTGGAATACAAGGAATTTCCAGTGCTGCAAGTTCCAAGCAGAAGGTGCTTGAGCAGCTCCCTTTAAAATCTCGTGTAACTCTGTAGATGAAATTTCTTTCTCTGGGTTGAATGCACGTGTAGATGTGCGTTCATATAGGACGTTAAAAAAGTTATCGTTTGTCATTATATATCCTCCAAATTACATATCAAATAATGAAAAAATATATGTAAAATATTCTACTTACATTTTGTAAGTTGTTGAATTTAAGAATATAATATCTTTATTTTAATTGTCAAGTTTTAAAGCGGAAGCTAGGGCATTCATACAAACGATACAATTCCTATAATCATACACTAAAAAAGGAATTTATAGAGTGAAAAAGCGAAGATAACATTCTCAATTAGCTTGTTAACATGTATTCCTCACTCATTAAAGTTTTTAGAGAACAGCCTTTTATAAAATGTTTGTGAGGAATTCAGTAGAACAAGATATATGAAGTGAGTGAAGACTAGTGATGAACATACTACATTTTTTATTAGAGAATACGGTTTTCCAAAATGTATTACAAGATCTTCAGTTAAATGTCCTTTATATAGAAAATGGATGCACACATCAACAAACGATAGAAAATATCCATCCAAAATGTATGTTTATAGCAAATAGTTTTGAAGAAGGAGAAGTATTGTTTCAGAGGACTCAACCACATATTGTAATTATGTATGTAACAGATTTTTCTCAAATAAAATATATAAAGAATATGTATAATCGACAGAGTACATTTATTGTCATTTGGGATCAACAAATAACAAGCGAGTTTGCAGAGTTGCTTACGTTAGGAATACGTAATATTGTGATAGCACCTGTGACTCCACAAATGGTATTAGAGGAAGTGAATAAAAGTTTATATCAGCTTTCTTTAGTGCGACAAGTAAGTTTGCAACAAGAACTTCTTCAAACGATGTTTGATTTTCGCAATGATCTATTATTCATAGTAGAAGACGATGAGATTGTTGATTGTAATACAAATTTTTTAGAGTTTTTCGGATATGAAAATTTGTTTGCCTATCGTGAGCAACATTTAGTATTTGCTGAACATTTTATTAGAGAAAATGGATACTATTCAACAACCCATGATATAACATGGTTAGATGATACACTATCATATGATAGAAGAATTAAGATGTCCAACTATGAAGGAGAAGTTTCAACTTTTTTATTGCGTGCGACACCATTGCCAGAAGATTTATCAAGATTTATTGTGAAGTGTACAGAGATTACAGAATTAGATGAAATCTATCAAGAACAAGAAAGACTTGCTATGATAGATTCATTAACAGAGATTTATAATCGTTTGAAGTTCCAACAAATACTAGAGTCAGAATGGGATAATGCGATGCGTAATAATGAAAACATAGCACTTATTTTATTTGATATAGATAATTTTAAAGCAGTAAATGACACGTATGGCCATGATTTTGGTGACTTAGCGTTAATTCAGCTTGCAGAGCTTATGAAATCTAAAGTGGAGGAGCAACATGTATTTGCTAGGTGGGGCGGAGAAGAATTTATTATTTTAGTAACGAATACAGTAGAAAAAGAAGCATTTCAGGTTGCGGAATCATTACGCTTTTTCATTGAAACAAAGCAATTCTCAGGAATTTCGAAATTAACAGCGAGTTTTGGAGTTGCATTATATGAAAAAGGGATTACAAGAGAAGAATTAATGCAACGAGCGGATATTGCATTATATGAAGCGAAAAAAAATGGAAAAAATCAAGTATGTGTGTATAGAAAAGAAAAAATGTAATTTTTCGCAACAAATTGTTGCGATTTTTTTTTATTGTTTGATAATAGAATAGGGGGACAATTTTTAGCGAAGGAATTATGGAGGATTAATATGATAAAAAAAGTAATGGGCATGGCTTCACTGTCTGCTATAGTTGGCGGCGGAGTATACTATTTTCTTGTTAACCCCAATATAAAGGAAAACACTGTATTAACAACTAAAGTGAATCCTACTATTGAATCGGAAGTACAAGGGAATATAGAAGAAAAAGAAGAGCAACAAATTGATTATGCTAGCATATCTCAAAAATTAGATCAATATTTAGTCGGAAAGCAATTCAATGGAACAGTTTTGGTAACAGATAAAGAGCATATTATATTGAATAAAGGATATGGGTATGCTGATGTTCAAAATAAAATAGAAAATACGCCTCACACAAAATATCGTATCGGTTCTATTACGAAAACAGTTGTTGCCACATCTATTTTACAGCTGCAAGAACAAGGGAAATTGAATATTCAAGATAATGTAAATAAATATATTCCTTCATTTCCGGAGAATAAAAATATTACGCTATATCATTTATTAACGCATACCTCTGGTTTACCTGAACACGCAAAAGGCAATGTTAATGCTGCTTCCCGTTTACAGTTAATTAATTGGATTGGACGTCAAAATTTAGAATTTCCTGCAGGAACAGGTTGGAGATATACAGATTATAATTATATGGTGCTTGCTTATATAATAGAACATATATCGAAAAAACCTTTAGGAGATTACATAAAAGAAAACATATTTGTAAAAGTAGATATGCATGAATCTGGTATGGGAAATATGGTACCTGGAGATAAAAATTTTACAAAGGGTTATGTGAAAAAAAATCAAGAGCTTGTACCAGCGCAGAAGTTAGGCATGGATTGGCTATATGGTTGTGGTGAGATGTATACGACAGTTGGAGATATGAAGAAATTAGACGAAGCAATTATAAATGGAAAACTTCTTTCTGAACAAAGTATACAAGCAATGTTTTCACCTTCAGCAGAACGGAAATATGCATTTAGTTTTTATATATATCCAGATTATTTTCATAATCATGGTGTATTATCTGGTTGGAACACTTTCAATAATTTTAATAAAGAAAAAGGAACTTTTGTTATGTTATTTTCAAATGTGAAAAATAGTATGAATGATGATTTTAATAAAGAGTTCCGAAAGATGGTAAATGATTTATTAGAACAAAGGGGATGAGAAAATGGAACATAAAACTTTATCAATAGGTTTCATTGGTATTGGCGTAATGGGAAAAAGTATGGTTTATCACTTAATGCAAGATGGTCATAAAGTATATGTATATAATAGAACGAAAGCAAAAACAGATTCTTTAGTGCAAGATGGTGCACATTGGTGTGATACACCGAAAGAGTTAGTAAAGCAAGTTGATGTTGTAATGACGATGGTTGGGTATCCACATGATGTAGAAGAAGTATACTTTGGGATAGATGGAATTTTGGAGAATGCAAATGAAGGCACGATAGCAATTGATTTCACGACATCTACACCAACATTGGCAAAACGTATTAATGAAACTGGTAAAAGTAAGAATGTATATACGTTAGATGCACCTGTATCTGGAGGAGACGTTGGTGCGAAAGAAGCAAGACTCGCAATTATGGTCGGTGGAGAGAAAGAAATATATGAAAAATGTTTACCGTTATTTGAAAAACTAGGAACAAATATTCAGTTGCAAGGGCCAGCTGGAAGTGGACAACATACAAAAATGTGCAATCAAATTGCGATTGCTTCTAATATGATTGGAGTATGTGAAGCTGTTGCTTATGCGAAAAAGGCTGGATTAGATCCTGATAAAGTATTAGAGAGTATTTCAACGGGAGCAGCAGGTAGCTGGTCGTTAAGTAATTTAGCTCCTCGAATGTTAAAGGGAGATTTTGAACCAGGTTTTTATGTAAAGCATTTTATGAAAGATATGAAGATTGCTTTAGATGAGGCTGAAAAATTGCAATTACCAGTACCAGGTTTAAGTTTGGCGAAGGAATTGTATGAAGAGCTAATAAAAGATGGGGAAGAAAATAGCGGAACACAAGTGTTATACAAAAAATACATAAGGGGGTAAATGAAATGGATCTTCAAAAATTTGATGAGATGATTGATGCTGTGCAACGAGCAACTTGTATACAAATTAACGAAAAACAAAAAGAAGCGTTTAAACAAAAATATGATTTTGAACCGGAATTCGAATATGGAAAAGATGAAAAAGGGCATTACGTTATTCGAACTTCAAAAAAGATGCTGGAAGAAATGGAATTTTATTTGGCATTGAAATATGATCGAGATGGAGTGGACCTTTATATGCAAGCAGAGATCGACGGTATAAGCCACGTATCTGTTAGCTATAGTGAAGATGCCCTGCATTTACAAGAATTATTTCAATTTCTAGAAGAAAATAAATAAAAGTCCTCATGTGAGGACTTTTATTTATTTTTAATTTTATAATTATAAGCTAGAGGCCCGGCGGCATCGTTCAATTGGGAATGGAATCACTTGCGCAGTGTGATTAGGACCAAATTGTTTTGTACGAGCATGGCGTATTATATAAAATGCACAGAGAATTGAAACAGGAATAGCACCGAATAAACCAAAAAATAAAGCGCTTACACAAGATGCGACAAAACCTAAAACACCAACCTCTAACTCTTCCATAATAGCTCCTAAAATAACAGGAAGTGCTCCACATGTAACCCCTAGTATAAGTGCGATAAGTAAACTCATGATTCTCCCCCTCTGTTTGCCATATTCTTTTCCTTCTTATTTAATTGTAGTATATCATATACAAAACAGAATTTTCAGAAAAAATTCAAAAAAAGTTCAATAAATGTTCAAAAAGTGTTAAAAATTCACTTGAAAAATAGAAGGAGAGATTGTTTTGGAATAGAAGGACTCATATGTTTGAGAAAATAAAAAATCAGGCTTATTTCATTTTTTGAAATAAGCCTGTTCCATAGGAGGATGTATATATGTAGAGTGAATAAAAGGTTGGAAAAGGGGGTCCAAGACCTTTTATTCAACTGACTACCTTAATAGATTGGAACCCAGCCTTCAGTTGTAACAAAAATACGAATAGCTACAACTTGACGATCATCTTGCAAGGTAAAATAATGTCTGGCATTTTCAGGAACAGATATGAGATCGCCTGGTTCAAGTTCAACGTCAAAGAACTTTCCATCTTTTCCTTCAATGGCAAAGATGCCATGACCACTAACAATAAAGCGAACTTCATCATCAGTATGATGGTGTTCTTTTTGGAAATTAATTAATAATTCGTCAAGGTTAGGTGTGCTATTTGAAAGTGAAATTACATCATGTGCTTTATAACCTCGGCGCGCTGAAACATCAGCGATTTCTTTTGAGAACACAGCTAATATTTCAGCTTTGTTTTCATCTGTTAAAGAATAATTTTCATTTAAATGAGTAGGAAGCTTAGAGATGTTCCATTTCTCATATAAAACGCCTTCCTCTTGTAGAAATTTAGATACTTCCACTTCATTTTCAATGCGAGTATTTACTTCATGAATACGAATTTGCGCCATTAGAAACGCCTCCTTGAATTGATAATAGTTTTATATGAAATTGGAATAAAAACTCATAAGCTTCTAATCTTTTCTTTGCATCAAAGCTATCTCGTCCCCATACGGTAATACCATGGTTACGGATTAATACTGCTCCCGAATCGCCTTGTATATGCTTTCGGAAGTTTTCTCCAAGCGTTGGGATATGGGCATGGTTTTCGATAATAGGAATATTAATTGTTGCACCTTCTTCCCAAATATCAAGAGCTTTAATAATTTCTTGATTTTGAAGGGTGACTGCATCACTATATAAATTTGTGATGACATTGTTATCAGTTGTATGAACATGAAGTACGCATCCGGCATTCGTATTGTTATAAATATGTGTATGCAATATTGTTTCTGCTGAAGGACGTAATTCAGTCTCTAATACGGGAACTCCTAGATGATCTACTAATAGAAAATCATCTGGAGTCGTTTTTGTTTTATCTTTACCACTTGCTGTAATGAGAAAAGTGAGTGGTTCATGACTAACCTTTATAGAAATATTACCACTCGTTGCAGGAAACCAATGTCGTGTTGTTAATTCTTTTTTTATCTCACTTAAGTCATACCATTGACGAAAAAGTTGTTTCATAATTTCACCTCCAACAAATGTTTTAATGCAACTTGAACATCGTAAAATGTTTCAAAAGGTGTATAGGCGATATGATTTTCTTCACACTTTGTAATAAGGAAGTCACGGGCAAACACTTTATCTGCTTGTTTCGCAGCTTGTAAATCAGTAATGGAATCTCCAATTACAATATGGAAGTCATTCGTATCACTTAATTTACGGATTAAAGATGATTTACATAATCCGCAATGATTTTGACAATGATGATCACAAGGATGAGGCCAATTAACGGTAATGTATTCACTTGAAAAATCTGTTTCATTACAGTAAATCTGCTCTTTTGGAATAAGTCCTTGCAAGAGTGGATAGACGAAGAAATCCATCCCACCTGATATAACATAAAAAGAAATGTTATTTTCATTTACAAATTGTATAAATTCATGAAAACCACTACGGATTTCAACAGTCTCTATTAAAAATTGAATCATATCATCGTGTAGATTAGTAGGTATGAATTGAAATAATTGAGAAACACCTTCTTGAATAGATAGCTCTTGTGATAAAATTCTATTCTTTATTTCTTCAGCTTCTGGTGGTGCAAATTTTTCCATAATGGACATAATGTTATCATTATTTGTAATCGTGCCATCAAAATCACAAAATACTTGAATACTCATAATTTCACCTCATGAGAGGGATTTCCCCATATTTGTAGTGCACTATGCAAATTTATGTCATCTACTTCATGAAGAGGTATATGTTGCAAAGTAGCATCAATCGCAGTACGGAAGGCTTTACCGCCACCCTGCGCTCCATTCGGATGTCCGTGTATCCCGCCGCCAGCATTAATAACAACATCTTTACCGAAATCTCGTACAATAAAGGGAACGAAACCAGGGTGAATACCAGCAGATGGAACAGAGAAGCTCTTCTTGAAAAATGCATCGTCTTCAGTTAAATATTTTGAGATAGCAAGAGTTTCTTCTTTTTCTAGCGCAACACTCCCGTATGGAGAGGGGAATAATGAAAAGTCAGCGCCAGCATAACGTAATAGCTTTCCGAGTAATAATGGAGATGAAATTCCATATAACCTGGATGCTGAGTAAGCACCACTTACAGCAGGATGTGCCATAATAGGAACTGGGATTTCATCATCTTCTGCAAGTGATTGTAGTACATCTAGTCCGTAAGCAAATACGTTAAATAATAGAATATCAGCCCCAGCTTGCACTGCACGTTTCGCATTTTCTTTTAAATCAAAAGTTCGTCCGGTTAAATTTACGGCATATAAGGTTTTATGTCCGTACGTTTCATATACGGATTGTAAAACTTCTTTTCCAGATACAATGCGTTTTGTAAGTGGTGTTAATGTATTCTCAAATAATATTTCATCATCTTTTACGATATCTACACCACCAATTGCTTGATCGCGTAATTGCGTTTTTAAATACCCAATATTTCGTCCAATCATCCCTTTAAAAATACTCATTAAAAGAGGGCGCTCATACACTTGTAAAAGGTTTCGAATACCATCTATGCCGAACTTTGGACCAGGAAAATGTTTTTTTAATTCGTCTGAAAAAGTTAAGTCAATTAATTTTACTTCGCCATCCAGTGATAGCTTTCCAAATGTAGTTGTTAAAATAGCTGGTAAATCTGGACTGAAGTTTAATAAAGGATATTCGATTTTAATAATCCCGCGTTTTACTTTTTTACGTAAATACGAATTGGTATGTTCTTGTTCAGCTAATTCCTCAACATGAATGACGTTGCCTTTATGTTGTTTTAATTGTTCTTGCAATAAATTTGGCAAATGTGTCCAAGATCCAATTGTTAAACCGAGTGCAATTTGCTCAGCTTTTTTTTCTAAGTTATGTGAATCGTCATGGATTAAATACGTCGCTATAATTCCGCTCATTGTTATAACCTCCTAGTTAAATAAAAAAACCTCTCAGCTAAGGAGAGGTTTTTTTACAACCAGCTCCTTATCTGTCAGCGTAATGCTGCGAGAATTAGCACCGTGTCTACAATTGTAGATCGGTTGCCGGGTTTCGTCGGGCTCGTCCCTCCACCTGCTCTTGATAAGAAGTATTTAGAAATGTTTAAATTTTTAAGATAACTGAATTTTGTCAGATAATTTTCATGTTGTCAATGATTTTTTGAAAAAATTCAATTTATCGATTCGATTAATGGCTTCTCGTAATCTATCTTCTGTATGCAAGAGACCAACGCGGACATACCCTTCGCCGTGCTCACCAAATCCAACACCAGGAGCAACTGCAACGTGCGCTTTTTCTAGTAAAATATTAGAAAATTGCTCAGATGTATAACCTTCTGGTACAGGAAGCCATGCAAAGAATGATCCTGTTGGAATATCTACATTCCAACCAATTGAGTGACACGCTGAAATAAGAGCATTTCTGCGAGATTCGTAACTATTTACAAGGTCTACGACGCAAGATTGTGAACTTAAAAGTGCCTCACGGGCAGCATCTTGCACTGCACCAAAAATACTAACATACATATGATCTTGTAATAAGTTAATTGTTTCAATGACACTTTCATTCCCTACTGCAAAAGCAATACGCCATCCAGCCATATTGAAAGTTTTCGATAAAGTGTAAATTTCAATTCCTGTATCTTTGGCACCGTCTGCTTGTAAGAAACTAACGGGCTTTTGACCATCAAACCCAATAGCACCGTAAGCAAAATCGTGAACAACTAATATATTATGTTTATTCGCGAAATGAATGGTTTCATCAAAGAAATCTTTTGATGCAGTAGCACCGGTAGGATTATTTGGGTAGTTTAAAAACATTAACTTTGCTTGTTTCGCAATAGATTCATCAATTTTTGTATAATCTGGTAAAAAATTATTTTCTGCAATAAGCGGCATTGTTTCAAATTGTGCTTTTGCTAAAGCAACACCTGATAAATAGTCTGGATATCCTGGATCTGGAACGAGAATCGTATCACCAGGGTTTGTAAAGCAAACTGGTAATTCTACTAATCCAGCCTTTCCGCCAAATAAAATAGCAACTTCTGTTTTGGGATTTACTACTACATCATATTCACGTTGATAGAATGTTGCCACGGCTTCTTTTAAACTTTCATGTCCGCGAAATGGCGGATATTTATGATGAATGGTCTTTTCTGCAGCATCTTGTAAAGCTTTTACGATATGCTGCGGTGTTGGTTGATCTGGATTACCTTGACCTAGATTAATAACATCATGACCAGCTGCTACGACTTTGTTAACTTTTGCAACAAGTGAAGCGAAAAATTGTGTCGGCAATGATGTTACTATCTCAGAAGGTTGAAATAATTTCATACTTTCCACCTCTTTTGAAAGTTGTTACAATTCTAGTGACAAATGATATAATCTTTCCAGTATTTTGTAAAGAAAAAATTATGAATGGGGCTGACAAAATGAAAGTCGCATGTATTCAAATGGACATTGTCTTTGGAGATGTAGAAAAAAATATTGAGAATGCTAAAAATAAAATAAGCGAAGCGATGAAGGAAAAACCAGATGTTATTGTGTTACCAGAACTATGGACAACAGGATATGATTTAACAAGACTCTCTGAAATTGCAGATAGGGATGGATTGGAAACGAAAGAAAAGTTGAAAGAATGGTCGAAACAATATGGTGTACATATTGTCGGTGGTTCCATAGCGAAGCAAACAAAACAAGGTGTTACAAATACAATGTATGTTGTAAACAAGGAAGGAGAACTAGTCAATGAATATAGTAAAGTACATTTATTTCAGCTTATGGATGAACATAAATATTTAATAGCCGGAAATAGTACGGGTGAATTTAAGTTAGATGATGTAGAGTGCGCCGGCACAATTTGTTATGACATTCGTTTTCCGGAATGGATGCGCGTTCATACTGCTAAAGGTGCAAAAGTTTTATTTGTTGTAGCAGAATGGCCATTAGTTCGTTTAGCACATTGGCGTTTACTATTGCAAGCAAGAGCAGTTGAAAATCAATGTTATGTTGTCGCATGTAATAGGGCAGGAAAGGACCCGAATAATGAGTTTGCCGGTCACTCTTTAATTATTGATCCTTGGGGCGAGGTTGTTGTAGAAGCGAATGAAGAAGAATCAATTTTATTTGGAGAGCTTCATTTTGAGAAAATTAAAGAGGTTCGCAAAGGAATTCCAGTTTTTGCAGATCGTCGTCCAGAATTATATAAATAAAATGTTGACAAGTGATTTTTATTCTTGGTATAGTCTTCAACATAAAGTTAAAAATTCAAAAAATTATACAACTCTTATCAAGAGCAGGTGGAGGGATTTGGCCCGATGAAGCCCAGCAACCGACCGTAATACCATTGTGAAATGGGGCGTTTATTTACGCCAAAAGGCACGGTGCTAATTCCAGCAGAAAGTAAAACTTTCTGGCAGATAAGAGGGGAGAAGATAAACTTCAAACCTCTTTCTTAGTGGAAAGAGGTTTTTCTACGTCAGAAAAACCTCTGAATTTAAAAAAGGGGGAGAAGACGATGGGATATTATTCATTAACTGAAACGACAGCTATACAATATGCGAAAGAACATGGTTATTTTGAAAAGAAAGCAAATGTAGTTTGTCATGAAATTGGAGATGGAAATTTAAATTACGTGTTCAAATTAGATGATGGAGAGAAGTCTATTATAATAAAACAAGCACTGCCATATGCAAAAGTAGTTGGTGAGAGCTGGCCATTGTCTATAAAAAGAGCGACGATTGAAAGTAAGGCACTGCAAATTTTTGCGAGGTATGTGTCGGAATACGTGCCGGTCGTGTACAGTCATGATGAAGAGTTAGCCGTAACAGTCATAGAAGACTTATCAAGACTTACAATTACAAGAAGAGGATTAATAGAAGGAGAAGAGTACCTACTATTATCTCAGCATATTGGTCGTTTTTTGGCACATGCTTTATTTTATACTTCAGATTTCGGGTTAGAGTCAGAAGAGAAAAGGGTATTAGAAGGTGTATTTGTAAACCCGGACCTTTGCAAAATTACAGAAGATTTAGTGTTTACAGATCCGTTTGGCCATTACGATACGAATGATTATGAGCCGGAGTTACAACTAGCGGTTGATGAATTGTGGAGTGATAAAACTTTAAAATTAAAAGTAGCGCAATATAAATATAAGTTTTTAACGAGAAAAGAAGCACTTATTCATGGTGATTTACATACTGGTAGTATTTTTTCATCAACTTCTGAAACGAAAGTGATTGATCCGGAATTTGCAACATATGGCCCATTTGGATTTGATCTTGGTCAATTTATTGCAAATCTATTATTAAATGCTCTATCTAGAGAGGAAGAACAGAGAAGGGTGCTATTTTTCCATATTGAGAAAACATGGAGTTATTTCGTAGATACTTTTACGAAGTTATGGATTGGAGAAGGTGTAGAAGCATATACGAAAGAGAAACAATGGTTGCCGATTATTTTGCAAAATATTTTTACGGATGTAGTCGGATTTGCTGGGTGTGAGCTTATCCGAAGAACAATTGGCTTAGCGCATGTAGCTGATTTAGATGGAATAGCGAATAAAGAAAAGAGAATTCAAGCCAAGAAACAAGCGTTATCCTTAGGTAAAGAACTAATAAAATATGAATCTAAGAACGCTGATATTCAACTGTTCCGAACATTATTTCAACAGACAGTTTCTGGAGGGGTAAAAGCATGAGTACAGTTGTTACTATTCCGAGGTCTGTCAGTTGGAAAGGTGATGCCATTACAGTATTAAATCAAACAAAGTTGCCGCATAGCACAGAATACAAAACATTAACGACGATTGAAGAGGTATGGAAAAGTATTGTCATGCTAGAAGTAAGAGGAGCACCTGCAATTGGAATTGTAGCTGCATTTGGCTTGGCGCTTGCATCAAAAAAATATAACACTGTAAATATTGAAGAATTTCAAAAGAAGTTTAATAGAGATTATAATTATTTAGGGACGTCACGCCCGACAGCAGTCAATTTATTTTGGGCAATCGATCGTATGAGAGAATCTATTCAAGAAATTACTACAATAAAAGAAGCACAAAAAATATTAGAAGAAGAAGCGCTTCTCATTCAGCAAGAAGATGAAGCGGTATGCCGGAGTATTGGAGAACATGCATTATCATGCTTTAAAGACGGTGATAACATTTTAACAATTTGTAACGCTGGCAGTATTGCAACTGCTAGATATGGTACTGCACTAGCACCGTTTTATATTGGGAAAGAAAAAGGTGTACGGTTACATGCGTATGCGTGTGAAACGAGACCGGTTTTACAAGGTGGGCGTTTAACGACCTGGGAATTAAAACAAGCAGGTATTGATGTAACACTTATTACAGATAATACGGCAGCTCATGCTATTCAAACGAAAAAAATCAATGCAATTATTGTAGGAGCGGACCGAATTGTCGCAAATGGAGATACAGCAAATAAAATCGGAACAATGAATTTAGCTATATTAGCAAAGTATTTCGATATCCCGTTTTACGTTGCAGCTCCGCTATCGACATTTGATATTACGAAACAAATAGGCACTGAAATTGTTATTGAAGAAAGAGACGAAACAGAAGTTACGAAAATTTTTGGGAAACAAGTAACGCCAGTTGGAACTACTGTTTATAATCCAGCATTTGATGTAACGCCAAACGAATTAATTACAGGCATTATTACTGAGCGAGGTATTATACGCGGGGATTATAAACGAGAAATTGCATTATTATTTGAAAAACAAGCTAATACATAATAGCTTGTTTTTTATGCCTAAATGTTTTCTTTTCTCTTATTTATATAATGGAAGGAGGAGGAAAAGATGGAAGAGTGGATCAGGATGGTAGGTAATGTAGGGTTTCCGATTGTTGTAACACTATATTTACTCCACCGTATTGAAAGTAAATTAGATGGGGTAATTGTTGCAATCGAGAAACTCCCTAAACAATTACTAAAGTAGGAAGGTCCCTGGGATAAAAAATAAAGTTTGCTCACAAAGAGCAAACTTTATTTTTTATTGAGCAGTATAACCACCGTCGATAACGACAGCTTGACCAGTTATACCTTTCGCTTTTTCGCTCGCTAAAAATATAGCATAATCCGCGATTTCTTGTACTTGTAATAAGCGTTTTTGTGGTACAAGTGGATAAATGACATCCTCTAAAACATTTTCAAGAGGTACATTTCGTGTTGTAGCTAAATCTTGTAGTTGATTACGTACGAGAGGGGTATCGACATAACCAGGACAAAGAGCGTTAACGGTAATTCCATGAGTAGCACCTTCTAAAGCGGCAACTTTTGTTAATCCAATTACGCCATGTTTCGCGCTATTGTAGGCGGATTTCCCTGCAAATCCAACGAGGCCATTAATGGATGCGACATTAATAATACGACCATACTTTTGCTTTTTCATGATTGGGAAGGCATGTTTAATTGCGATAAAAGGAGCAATTTGCATAATTTTAATAAGTAGTTCAAACTTTTCGGTTGGAAAATCTTCAATTGATGAAACGTGTTGCATGCCTGCGTTGTTAATTAATATATGTAATGAACCGAAATGATTAACTGTTTGAGAAATTGCAGCTTTAATTTCTTCTTCAGATGTAACATCACATTTTAAACCGATAGCTTGGTAGCCTTCTTTTTGCAATTGTTCAGCAGCTTCTTTTGCGCGTTCTTCAAGACGGTCGGTAATAACGACTTTTGCACCTTCTTTTGCAAAAGCAGTTCCCATTTCATAACCAATACCACTTGCAGCGCCTGTTAAAAAAACAACTCGATTTGTAACCATGATGAAAAACATCCCTTCATAATAAAGTTCTCATAGTGCTCTATTTAGAGAGTAGATAATAAAAATCCTGCAAAGATTTGGAAAAATATTGTTAGCTATCTTGTTTTGCAAAATAGTCTTTGCTATACTATTTTGTAAAGCAAGATACTTACGCTTATCTATCTTGTAAAACAAGATAGTAGGAGGATTTGAATTATGTCGACAAGTCAAATGCTGAAAGGGATTTTAGAAGGATGCTTACTTGCTATTATTTCTGAAGGTGAAATATACGGTTATGAAATGAGTGAAAAGCTAGCGAAGTATGGCTTTACAATGGCGAGTGAAGGAAGTATTTATCCGTTATTAATACGAATGCAAAAGGAAGGGCTAATAACAAGTGTAATGAAGGAATCTCCATCTGGCCCAAAGCGAAAATATTATACATTAACAGAAAAAGGCGAGGAAGCACTTGATGAATTTATGGATCGCTGGGAAGCGATGCAAAGTAGTGTAGAGCGTCTACTTGAAGGGAAGGGGAGTAAAAAATAATGCTATCAAGTGAAGCACGAAAGTTTTTATTAGATATGAGATTATTTTTAACGGCAAAGGGTGTGAAAGAAAGCGATATTGAAAATTTTATAGAAGATGCAGAACTTCATTTAATCGAGGGTGAGAGTGACGGGAAAAGTGTAGAAGATGTTTTCGGAAGCTCACCGAAAGAATATGCAAATGAACTTGTAAAAGTAATGGAAAGAGATAGGCAGGAAACGTGGAAGCAAATTGGTTTTACAGTAATGAATATCGTATCATTTTGGATTATTGCTTCTATTCTAATAGTGAATAACGGATTGTTACAGATGTCACTTATTCAGTGTGTTGGGTATAGTTTTTCGTTGATTTTAGTTGTGATAGGTCCTAATTTTCTACTTCGCAAAATGACTTTTATAACAAGTTTTTCAAAAACGTGGTTTTCTATGTGGTTTTTAGTTATGATAGCGCCAATGTTTTTAATGGGAGTTATTACGGTACTAGATGTGATATATCCTACAAAAATGTTTATATTCACTCAAATGCAAAGTTATTTATTAGCTGGTGGTATTTTTATCATTACAGTAGCGGTAAATATGTATTTTGATGGATGGTTTAAAAACTTATATTTAATTATTCCACTTTCGATTATGTTACTGTTTAAAACATTTACATTAGAAGATCTCGTGCCAATGTTATTTCAAGTTATATGTTTATACGGAAGTTTGTTTATTTTAATCTTCCTTGAAATTATGATGAAGACGAATAGAAGAGAAGCGGTTAAATGAGGGAGGGATTACCATGCAAATTTCTAAAGAAGGTGAAAAGTTATTAATCGATACGAAAGTATATTTAATAACAAAAGGAATGAAAGAAGAAGATGTGGATGCTTTTCTAGAAGATGCAGAACTTCATTTAATAGAAGGCGAGAAAGAGGGAAAGACGGTAAGTGATATATTCGGTGATTCACCAAAAGAATATGCGGAAGAATTAGCGAAAGAGATGGAAAAGGATAAAGGCGGGAGTATAAAAAGTATTTTAGGAATGATTATTGGTATTGGCGGGTATTGGTTACTTACAAATATTTTATTTGAAAGCCCAAATCATGAATTTATATTAACGAATGTACAATTAATTGGATACCCAATTGTTTTAATGATTACGATTGTAGGAATTATATTTGCTTTTAAGATGTCATCATTTAAGAGCAAAATAAAAGAATTTAGCATTCTTTATGTAGCAGCTTTGCTACCAATTTTATTACTAGTATTATTAATGTTTATGAATAAGTGGTATGGGACACCTGTATTACAATTAACGACTATACAAAGTTATATACTAGCTGGAGTTATCTTGTTAGTACTGTTAATTGGGGAAGCGTACATACTTGGATGGATTGGAATATTGGCTGTTATCGTACCACTATTCATTATGTTTGTATTTAAGGGATTGGGAGAGAAGAGTCCATACTGGGGCATGTTAGAATCTTTACTTCTGTACGGAAGTTTATATGTATTAATGCGATGGTCTTTGAAAAATGAGGAGAAAAAGACTGTAAGTTAGTTTTATATTACTAGTGAACGAACTAAATTTTTTATTAAGAGGGGAACAAACATGCAAAGTATATTTCTAGGTATATTATCTACTATATTTTTAGGTTTAACGATTTTGGGGCTATATACTACCTTTTCGAAAAAGGTACACGATGATTATTTCGATACTTTATTAGATGACACATCGGGTTATGTTTTGTTCTCCGGTTTAATAGGAAAAGGGCTGCTTTGGATATGCAAAAAATTATTTCCAAAGAAATATTATATAGGGATTTTCAGAGGTATTATGTTTATGTTTAGTTGCTTATTTTTATTCCTAGCAGCCGGGCTTGGGTTTATGGATTGGAATAAGTTGTTTTAAACAGTAACAAAATTGTTACTGTTTTTTTCTTTGTAATAAAGAACTTTGTAAAGAGAGTGCTTTTTGTTCGTTCGTTAATAGGGATTGAATGTGGACATTTTCAGGACGAGGTACGATAGGGTACATAAGATTTGATGGAGAAGGATGGTGCTCTGAGCCAGTTGGGGAATGAGGATCTGCGTGAGTCAGTTTTCCGTGAACACGTCTTGTAAATAAAATATGACCGATTTCGTGAGCGAGCGTATATATATTTTTCATAGGAGCAGCTGAATTTGTTAAAACGATATAACCAGTAAGTTGCTGTTGTTTTGCTAAAGAGTAAGCACAGGCAATTACTGCTGTTTCTTTGAAATAATCACTGCCAATGTAACAAATATAAAGGTCGCATTCAGGAGCTTCATTTACACATGTTTGGAAAAAAGATGCTAATTTTTCCTGACTTTGAATAGAATTTTTATAACTAATTTCGCGGTCAAAAAAACGAAAAAGTTCATTTAAAATAATTACTTCTTTAATTTGAAATGTAATCGGGTGCCAAATTGATTCTGCAACTGCTAAATCTTTTGCGATACGATCATTAGAAATATCGGCGCCTGGAGTAATGCAAATACATATATTGACGTATGGATCCATAAGGAACACCTCAACTGAAAAAATTCTTCCTATAATATATGTTGGGAAAAGACCCTATGTATGGATAAACGCCTCGTTTATTACAAGACAAAAAAATTTCATAGTTCTATAACGTAGTGTGATCATCTTTTTGATATAGTAAAGAAAAGGGGGGAGAATATATGTATACATTAAAAATCGTTTCAGACAGAGAAGCTCTTTATCAATTTGCAAGTTATGTAAGAGTTGTACAAGGGGTGGAAGATGTATATGTAGAGGTGGGAGAACCTTTATATGAACATCCATTAATGAAATTTTATGTACATATTAAGCTGGAGGAAACATATGAGCAACAGAAAGCGTTACAAGAAATAGCAAGATTAGTAGAAATAGGGCGCTTTACATACGTCCATTATCGTAATGATGAAATTGAAGAAGCTTTCGAAGCTGTAAAATATGAAAGTTTTAAGAAATAGAAGTGGAAAAAAAGGAAGTGAAAGCTTCCTTTTTTTTCTTGGAAATTACATCAACAAAAGGAGAAAAATTTTGTTATGATAAGGGAGGGTGAGGAAAGGAGAGTTTACATATTGGGGTATATTGAGGAGTTACGCAAAGTCGTTGGGACAAGGCCACTTATTCTCGTTGGGTCAGCAATAATTATATTAAATGATAATCAAGAAGTATTGCTTCAATATCGTTCAGATACATATGATTGGGGTGTACCTGGCGGCGCGATGGAACTAGGAGAAACGACAGAAGAAACTGCTCGTAGAGAATTATTCGAAGAGACGGGGCTACAAGCAAAAATTATGCAATTTCTTGGTGTCCTTTCAGGAAAAGAAGTATATTTCCGTTATCCTAATGGGGATGAAATTTTTAATGTCATTCATCTGTATCAGGGGCATCATGTAAGTGGAGAATTAAGGCTTGATCATGAGGGATTGAAGCTTCAATATTTTCCGGTAGACAAGTTACCAAAATTAAATGAAACGACAGAGAAAATTTTACAAAAATTTTTATATGCATTGACAGAATAGAAGGTTAATTCCTTCTATTTTTATTATATTAAATATTTTGATTTTTTAGTATGTTTATAGTATGATAGTTGTAGATATACATCTTATGGAATTTCACCTAAAAACTGACTAGGGTACATAAGAGAGGGGCAAGTGCAAAATGCATAATGTTGTTATTACAGCTGCAGTTCGTTCGCCAATTGGAACTTTTGGGGGAGCGCTAAAAAATGTAACGCCAGTAGAATTAGCTGTTCCTGTACTTCAGGAAGCTGTAAAACGAGGCGGGGTAGAACCACACGAAGTTGATGAAGTGATTTTAGGTCATTGTATTCAAAGAACTGATGAAGCAAATACGGCAAGAACAGCTGCATTAGCGGCAGGATTTCCTGACACAGTTACAGGGTATACAATCCAACGCCAATGTTCTTCAGGTATGCAAGCAATTATGTCAGCTGCAATGCAAATACAATTAGGTGTAAGTGATGTTGTTATTGCAGGTGGAGTAGAAGCAATGAGTTCAAGCCCTTATGCATTGAAACAACACCGCTGGGGACAACGTCTACAGCACGGAGAAATTCGTGATACGGTGTGGGAAGTGTTAGAAGATCCGATTCATCATATTATGATGGGGGAAACAGCGGAAAATTTAGTTGAACAATATGAAATTACAAGAGAGGAACAAGATGAAGTTGCTCTTCGCAGTCATACATTGGCACTGAAGGCAATCGAGTCTGGAAACTTTGACGATCAAATTGTTCCTATTACAATAAAAGAACGTAGAAAAGAAGTAGTATTTTCAAAGGATGAACATCCACGTGCTGATATTACAGCAGAAAAATTAGCAGGATTAAAACCAGCTTTCCGTAAAGACGGCTCAGTAACTGCAGGTAATGCATCTGGCCTGAATGACGGAAGCGCGGTTCTAGTATTAATGAGCGAAGAAAAAGCGAAAGAAAAAGGCTTACAACCGTTAGCTAGAATTGTTGGATATTCAGTAGCTGGAGTAGATCCGAAAATTATGGGTATTGGACCAGCGCCAGCAATTCGTAAAGGATTAGAAAAAGTAGATTGGTCATTAGAAGATGCAGATTTACTGGAAATTAATGAAGCTTTCGCTGCGCAATACTTAGCTGTAGAGAAAGAACTGGGTTTAGATCGTGAAAAAGTGAATGTAAACGGTAGTGGTGTAGGACTTGGACATCCAATCGGTTGTACAGGAGCTCGTATTACTGTAAGTTTAATTCATGAATTGAAGAGACGCGGGTTAGAAAAAGGAATTGCTTCTCTATGCGTCGGCGGCGGTATTGGGGTAGCATTATTTATAGAAGCACTATAAAAAGAAGCAGCAATCGCTGCTTCTTTTTTTTTTAAGAATTGAATAAATGATGAAATAATCGATCACGATTTTCAAAGAAAAGTTTCGTCGTTTGGTAATGCTCGGTGTTTTCTAAGGCGGATTCGTGAATCCCTTCTTGTGTTAAAGAGTATATAGTGGATTCAGGGTAAGCCATTAAAATAGGAGAATGCGTCGCAATAACAAATTGTGAACCTTGTTCCGCTAGTTCGTGCATTCGAATAAGCATGGAAAGTTGCCTCATTGGTGATAGAGCGGCCTCAGGCTCATCTAAAATGTATAAACCTTGTCCTGAAAAACGATTCATAAATAATGAAAAGAATGATTCACCATGGGATTGTTCGTGAAGTGAAACACCGCCATAAGATTTTATAGCATCTATTTCATCAATATAAGAAGCAACGTTATAAAATGATTCAGCACGAAGAAAGAAACCGTCGTTTGGTGTATTGAAACTTTTGGAAATTCGAAGGTATTCATGTAAAGATGAATGTGAATCGTTTGTACTAAAGCGGAAGTTTTTCGTTCCACCTTCTGCATTAAATCCTAAAGCAAGTGCAATTGCTTCGAGTAATGTTGATTTACCCGTTCCATTTTCTCCAATAATGAATGTTACATTTGGGTGGAAAGCTAGTGATTGTAATGTTCTGATAGCGGGTAGACAGTAAGGATATGCGGAAAAACTAGGGATACTTTCTTTTTTTAATGTGATATTTTTTAAAAAGGGTACGTCAATCAATATATAAACCTCAATTCATAACGGATTTTGATTCTAAAAAAGCAGCAAATACAATTGTTAATGACACATGAATTCCTTCTTATTTTCTGAATATTTTATGTGGATTATATCATTTAAACTATCATATTCCAATGTGAAAATAAATATTGCATGTAGATTATTCATGTCGTTATGATAGTATGTAATCTATTGTAATTATAAAAAGGAGTCAAAACATGCCATTTACATTTGCACATCCAGCAGCAGTCCTTCCTTTTGTGAAAAAGCAGTCCAAATATATTTCAGTAACGGCTCTTATATTAGGGAGTATGGCGCCTGATTTTGAATATTTTTTACACTTTAGACCGTATGGTGTTATTGGGCATACATGGCTTGGGTTCTTGTATTTAAATTTACCACTTGTATTTCTGCTCGCATATATGTATCATTACATTTTAAAAAAGCCGTTTATAACACATTTACCTAAACCGTTTGCTGGCTACTATACATATGCAGTAGATAAGAGGTGGGGGCTTCATACATGGAAGGATTCTTTTGTATTTTGCTACTCTGCTTTATTTGGTATGCTCACGCATGTCGTTTGGGATGCGTTTACTCATAATACGGGCTACTTCGTTATGAAAATACCATTTTTACAAAGAGAATTACATAGTATTCCAGTGTATAAATATATGCAACACGGGAGTACATGTATTGGTTTATTATTACTATTGTACGTACTATGGAAGTATAAAGATGAAACAGGGAAAGATATTATGATAGCTTCAGAAAAAAGGAAGTATTGGATTTCGGCAATCATTGTGGCAGCTCTTATATTTGTCGTTCACGCGTTCGCAGATCCCTATTTTCATATTTTCCAAATAGGGGGTATAATAGTATCTGGACTGACAAGTTCGTTTTGTAGACTGCTCATTGTTTCTGTAGTTTACAAAGCAAAGGACTAATTAATATTAATGAATGATAGTGTTAGGAGAAATTATATGATGAAAGCATGGAAAAGTATTTTTGTTTTATGTAGTTTTCTTCTTATGTTAAGTGGTTGCTTCCATCAAGAAGAAAAGAAAGTTGAACCGAAGAAGAAAGAATCTATTCCTGAAACAAAAGAATACGGCGGGCGTGAGCTGAAAAAAGTAGGACAAAAAGTGAAAGAAACAGGTTGGGGTACTTTTAAGTTAGAGCAGATTCATACGGTGAATCAAACATTTGAAGTAGCACCAATGAAAATTCACGTACAAGGTGTGAAAGTAATCTCTTTATCACAGATGAGTAAAGATGCAAAAGATACATTAAAAGTATATACGGCATTAACTCCTGAAGAAGTAAAGCGTAGATTAGGAGATAAAGTAAGTCAAGAAGATGCAGAGTTATATGCATCGCTAAGTGGAACAGAGATTAGTGATACGATTCGTTACGTTGAAATTACATATAAGGTGGAGAATAGCGGGAATAAAAATATCCAATTTTTCTCTATGAATGATGTTGCGATTAATGATAAGCAACATTTTAAAGTAGCAACTCAAAACTTTTTATATGATGAAGATACGCTCGTTGGTACAAAGAATGTATCTAGAGAAGACTATAAGCCAGGTGAAACAAGAGATGGTATTATCGGGTTAATACTTGATGATGGAAAAGAAAAGGTAAAGGATATTAAGTTTACAACAGATAATGTAGTCGCAGCAGATGCAGAAATGCAAGATGTTGTAACAGAGCCACAAACTTTTAACATCTCACTTTCTGAGTAATTTGTTTTTAAATATATGTAAGAAAAAACAGTCAGCACTGAAAATATTATGCTGACTGTTTTTTCTGTTCTTTTATGTATGAGTCTACACTTTGAAAAGGCACCTTAATTTTAAACGCATCTTTTTGTTCATTAAATTGCTTTTCATTATAGGGACCAAAGCGTTTATTATGCTTTACGTCAATAATCCAATAATGCTCACTTTTTTTATTTGCAATTGCTGCGTCAGGATTATTCGGATCTGACTTTTCCTCAGTTTGTTTTGCAATAATGTATTTATCATCCCAGGCTATGTCTGTAATTTTTGCAGGAATGTATTGTGTGGCATATACAGCATCTTGCGTGGGGAAAAGTTCAAATGCATTTCCAGAAGTACGTATGAGTTCGTATTCATCGTTAATCGTATATGTTATATGATTTGTATTTCCAGCACAACCGGCTAATAGGAATGCGACGAATAGGATTATCCATTTTTTCAATATGGGAACCTCCTTTACAATGCTGTTGTAACACATTGTACAAGAAAAGTAAGAGAAACGCTAGTTTACAATGGTTTTTAGAAGTGGTACGATGAGACGGGTAAAGAAGGATATGAAGGAGTCGACATAAAAATGAAGGTAAAGATGCATCGTCCAGCGCTTGTAATGAATCGCATAGGTGCTTCCCTAATTGACATGTTTTTAATTTCGGTTATGTATGGTGCAGTAGTAGCTGTTATGACTGGAAATTATAGTGCTATTTTTAATCGCTTTAATATTAGTTTTGGCGATTATAGATATGATCTTGCAGTAGTTTTTATATTAATGGCAATATATTTTATTTTGGTACCCTTTATTTGGAACGGTGTAACACTTGGTAAAAAGGTAACAAGAATAAAATTAATTTCATTGAAGAGTGAAAAGTTAACAATACAAACATTAACGATACGGTTTTTTGTATTGTTATTACCAAACATAGTACTACTTGGAATTCCGATATTATGTAACGTATATATGATGTTATTCCGCAAAGATAATTGTGGTTTTCAGGATTTAATTACAAAAACGAAAGTGATAAGTCTTGTATAATGGAAAAAGACCTTTTTATATAAAAGGTCTTTTTTGTTATACAAATACATTTTAAAGGATAGATAATAATATCATTTTTAGTTTTAATAGATTGAAAATTAAGAAAGTGTTATAATAATTAAAATAATATCTTTATATAATAAGGGGGAAATTGAAATGACTGGAGGTAGCGTAATCTTTTGGGGAATTTTAATTTTCATCGGTTTAGCTTTCGATCAGCGTAATAGTAAGAAAAAAGAAGGGGTAAAAAAGTAACCGCTTACAAATGGATAAGCAACTTTTCTTGCTTGCAGACTAATCTCATAAAGCAGTATACTGAATAACGGTAAGACTTATAGAAGGGGTAATGAAAATGAAGCTTGCAGGAAAAGTTGCTATCGTAACTGGCGGTGGCATCGGTATTGGACGTAATACAGCTCTTTTGTTGGCTAAACAAGGCGCAAAAGTAATTGTGACGGACATTGATCAAGAAAGTGGACAAGCAACAGTGGAGGAAATTACGAATCTAGGCGGAGAAGCACTTTTTGTATCCTATGACATGGAAAAGCAAGGAGATTGGCAACGCGTAATCAGCATTACTTTGAATGCATTCAGTCGCATCGATATGCTTTTTCAAAATGCTGGTTTATATAAAATAGATTCTATTTTTTCACGCCAACAAGAGAACGATTCCAATGTACTTTGTATTAATGACGTATGGATAGAGATAAAACAATTAACGTCATCTTTTATGAAACAGCAAGAAGAAGTGGTGCTGAGTGACTTACCGATTCTTGGTATTATTGGCACGAAAGGACAATCATTTCATACAGTAGAAGCCCTCGTATAATAATGAAAACCGCCCTCAATATATGTGGACGGTTTTTTTGTATGTTATATTGTTGAAAATTATTTTTTAACGAATACGTTGTTCGGTTTGGCTATCAAAGAAATGTGCTTTATTCATATCAAATGCTAGTTTAATTTGGTCACCAGGTGAAAATGTATGTCTTGCATCAACACGTGCTGCAAAATCTTGATCTCCCAGTTTCATATATAAAATAGATTCAGCACCTAACAATTCAGCAACTTCGATTTTTGTTGTAAAGGCAGTAGATTGTGAAGCTTCTAAAAATAATAGTTCATCATGAATGTCTTCAGGACGAATACCTAAAACAATGTCTTTATTTACATAGCCTTGTTCACGTAACATCTTCATTTTGCCTTCAGTTACTTTAATTTTTATTGCATTGTCTATAACGAAATCGGTTTCAGTTAATTTACCACGGAAGAAATTCATCGCTGGAGAGCCGATAAATCCACCAACAAAAATGTTTTCAGGTGTTTCATATACTTCTTTTGGAGTTCCAATTTGTTGAATCTTTCCGTCCTTCATAACAACAAGACGAGAAGCCATTGTCATTGCTTCAGTTTGATCATGTGTTACATAGATTGTTGTCGTTCCAAGGCGATGGTGTAACTTAGAAATTTCTGAGCGCATCGCAACACGTAATTTAGCGTCTAAGTTAGATAAAGGCTCATCCATTAAGAATACTTTCGCGTCTCGAACGATTGCTCTCCCTAAAGCAACACGTTGACGTTGCCCACCGGATAAAGCTTTCGGTTTTCTATCTAAATATTGTTCCAGTCCTAAAATTTTTGCTGCATCTTTCACACGACGATCGATTTCATCTTTTGGTATTTTTCTAAGTTTTAATCCAAATGCCATATTATCATACACACTCATATGTGGATATAGAGCATAGTTTTGGAAGACCATTGCGATATCGCGATCTTTTGGAGGGACATCATTCATTAGCTTACCATCAATTGAAAACTCTCCTTTTGAAATATCTTCAAGTCCAGCAACCATTCGTAATGTTGTAGATTTTCCGCATCCAGAAGGACCGACAAATACGATGAACTCTTTATCTTGAATGTGTAAATTGAAGTCTGTTACAGCTGTTACGTTATTATCATATATTTTATAAATGTTTTCTAATTTCAGTTCTGCCATGGTATTTCCCCCTAGAAATAATTATGCAAACGTTTTCTTTGAGTTCATTATAAACTAATAGATTCAAAAAATAAACAAAAAAATAAAGCGTTTTCATACGTGAGAGGAATATTAGTAATTTTCGTATGTTTTCCTAGAAAAATAAGAATAAAAGTTGTAAGCGCTATTTTAAATTAAGAGAGAATCTGTTATCATTCATTAATGAAAACGCTTGCGCCTTAAAAAGAGAAAATCGAATTATGAATGAAATGGGGTAGCATAATGGAAAAACAGTGGTGGAAAGAAAGTGTAGTATATCAAATTTATCCTCGTAGCTTTATGGATAGTAACGGTGATGGTATTGGGGATCTTCGCGGTATTATTTCAAAGTTAGATTACTTAAAAGAATTAGGGATTGATGTAATTTGGTTATCACCAGTCTATGAATCTCCAAATGACGATAATGGTTATGATATAAGTGATTATTGTAAAATTATGAATGAGTTCGGAACAATGGAAGATTGGGATGAGCTATTACATGAAATGCATGAACGTAATATGAAACTTATGATGGACTTAGTTGTGAATCATACTTCTGATGAACATAATTGGTTTATTGAATCACGTAAATCAAAAGATAATAAATATAGAGATTATTATCTATGGCGTCCTGGAAAAGAAGGAAAAGAGCCGAATAACTGGGGAGCAGCTTTTAGTGGATCAGCATGGCAGTATGATGAAATGACAGATGAATATTATTTACATCTGTTTTCTAAAAAACAGCCAGATTTAAATTGGGATAATGAAAAGGTAAGACAAGATGTTTATGAAATGATGAAGTTTTGGTTAGAAAAAGGAATTGATGGCTTCCGTATGGATGTGATTAATTTTATCTCTAAAGAAGAGGGATTACCGACGGTTGAAACAGAAGAAGAGGGATATGTTTCAGGTCATAAGTATTTTATGAACGGCCCAAACATTCATAAATATTTACATGAAATGAATGAAGAAGTATTGTCTTATTATGATATTATGACGGTTGGTGAAATGCCTGGTGTAACAACGGAAGAAGCAAAATTGTATACTGGGGAAGAACGTAAAGAACTGCAGATGGTATTCCAATTTGAACATATGGATTTAGATTCAGGAGAAGGCGGAAAATGGGATGTAAAACCATGTTCACTCCTTACTTTAAAAGATAATTTAACGAAATGGCAAAAAGCATTAGAGCATACGGGATGGAATAGTCTGTATTGGAATAACCATGATCAACCTCGCGTTGTATCTCGTTTTGGTAATGATGAAATGTATCGCATTGAATCTGCAAAAATGTTAGCGACGGTGCTTCATATGATGAAAGGAACACCGTATATTTATCAAGGAGAAGAAATCGGAATGACGAACGTTCGATTTGAATCGATTGATGAATATCGAGATATTGAAACATTA
Source organism: Bacillus paramycoides (assembly GCF_038971285.1). Classification (NCBI taxonomy): domain Bacteria; kingdom Bacillati; phylum Bacillota; class Bacilli; order Caryophanales; family Bacillaceae; genus Bacillus; species Bacillus paramycoides. The sequence continues at coordinate 3,929,199 of NZ_CP152427.1, read as the reverse complement.
AATATGTATAAGGAAAAAGTTATAGAGCGCGGTGAAGATATAGAGAAAGTGATGCAATCTATTTATATAAAAGGACGAGATAATGCTAGAACACCGATGCAGTGGGACGATCAGAATCATGCTGGATTCACAACAGGTGAGCCTTGGATTACGGTAAACCCTAATTACAAAGAAATTAATGTGAAACAAGCAATCCAAAATAAAGATTCAATTTTCTATTACTATAAAAAATTAATTGAGTTACGTAAAAATAATGAGATTATTGTGTATGGATCATATGATTTAATATTGGAGAATAATCCATCTATTTTTGCATACGTAAGAACATATGGAGAAGAAAAACTTGTTGTTATTGCAAACTTTACTGCGGAAGAATGTGTGTTTGAATTACCTGAGGACATTAGTTATAGTGAGGCAGAGTTATTCATACACAATTACGACGTAGTGAGTGGATCGATAGAAAACATGACATTACGTCCGTATGAAGCGATGGTATTCAAATTGAAATAAGAAAAAGCCTTATACCACTTCGGTATAAGGCTTTTTTGGTTACCATTTTAATATGGAGAATCCGTATGGAGGAAGTGTAACTTGTAATACACTTGCTTCCGCTGAAAATTCTTCGTTTGTATAAATGTTAATGATTTTCTTTCCAGTAACATGGAGAGGGAGTGAAGCTGTAATGTCACTGTTAGTCGGATTTAAAACGAAAAAGATCGTTTCATCTTCATACGTTTTCGTATAAGAAATATAATTATGTTCATCATTTGCTTCAATGAATTGGAAAGTACCATGTCCTCCAAATGCTTTATATTGCTTTCGTAATGAAATTAATGTTTGTACATGTGTAAATAATGTATGATCTTGTTCTTTCGTATCCCAAACCATACATTTGCGACAATCTGGATCCATACCGCCGTCCATACCAATTTCGTCTCCGTAATAAATGCAAGGAGAGCCGATGAAAGAAAGGTGGAATACATAAAGTAACTTTAACTTATTTTTATCTCCGTTACATGTTGTCAATATTCTTGGTGTATCATGGCTATCTAATAAATGAAACGCTGCTTCATTTACATTCATAGAGTAGGAATGTAGAGATTCTGTGATTTGTTTCTTAAATTCATTTGCTTTAATGGAATCGTTAGCAAAGTAAGACAGTAGAGCATTTGTAACGGGATAGCTCATTACAGCATCAAATTGATCTCCTTGTAGCCATGGAAGTGCATCATGCCAAATTTCACCTAAAATATATACTTCAGAATTTAATGCTTTTATCTCACTTCGGAATTCTCTCCAAAAGCTATGGTCGACTTCATTTGCTACATCAAGGCGCCAACCGTCTATGTTGAATTCTCTTACCCAATAACGCCCTACTTCAAGTAAGTATTCTTTTACATCTGGGTGTGCTGTATTTAATTTAGGCATATACGGTGTAAACGCGAAAGTATCATAATTTGGAAGTGGATCAGTTTTAATTGGGAACTCATGAATATGGAACCACTCTTTATATGCTGATTGCTCACCCTTTTCTAGTACGTCTTGAAATTTATCGAAAAAGTATCCGCTATGATTAAATACGGCATCGAGCATTACTTTTATACCGTGTGTATGACATGCCTGAACGAGTTCTTTGAAAGTCTCTTTTGTGCCAAATTGAGGATCGATTTCCATGTAGTCAATTGTGTCATACTTATGGTTTGAATGTGCTTTGAAAATAGGTGTGAAATATATTCCCGAAATTCCAAGCTTAACAAGATAATCAAGGTTTTGAATAATACCAGCAAAATCTCCCCCGAAGAAATTAGTTGGAGTAGGCTCAGCGCTGCCCCAAGGAAGGGTGTTTTCTGGATTTAGTGCACAATCTCCATTAGCGAACCGTTCTGGGAAAATTTGATACCAGACAGTATCTTTAATCCAGGAAGGCGCTTTGAATACATCATGTGCATGAATAAATGGGAAACAGAAAAAGTTACCAACGTCATCATTTGGAACGCTAGAAAAAAATCCTCGCTCTGTATAAATAAGCGTTTCTGTCTCCGTGTTTAATTCGAATCCATAACGTAAGCGCTTAAATTTTGGTTCAATGGAAATGGACCAGAAATCAAACAATGCAGTAGAACCAGTTTTTTTCATCGGTGTACTTGATGTAATCCATTTCCCGTCTTTCCAATCATAAGGATCACCATAAATAAGAGTGGCGCTTTGAACATCGTCTCTTTTCGTACGTATTCGGATGTGAATTGTTTTTTCATCGTAAGCGTATGCGTAATTATCTTTTGGCCTATGATAAATGGCTTCTTTAAGCATATAGAAAATCCCCCCTTTAATATCTCCATGCATATTGTTCCCTTAAGTATAATAACAAAGCATATGTTGCAAACGATTGCTTTTTGCATAGATTTAATATTGCTTATAAGAGTAGTATTCATTTCATATAAAGTCAATGTATAAAGAGTGTAGTAATAATATTTTAAAATTAATATTTGCAAAATGAATAAAAGAATGTATAATGATAGACAAATAGCGCAAACGTTTTCATAGATTGAGATATTGTTTGCGCTTCTATTAAACCATTAAATGCAAACGTTTTCAATTAGTAAGGTACATATACAATTCAGGGAGGTTTTTGGGATGAAGAAAGCATTATCATTATTAACGGTTTCAGCATTATCAATTGGTATGTTATCTGCATGTGGACCGAAAGATTCAGGGAAAAAAGAGGAAAGTAAAGCGAAAAAAGACTATGATCTTCTTGTTTGGGAAGATGAGAAAAAGGGTGTTGGTCTAGAGCAAGCTGTGAAAAGTTTTGAAAAGAAATATAATGTGAAAGTAAAAGTTGAAGAGGTTCAGATGACGAAACAAATAGAAAAACTTCGTCTCGATGGTCCAGCTGGCACAGGGCCAGATGTTGTAACATTACCACATGATCATATTGGTAATGCGGTAACAGAAGGACTACTTTCAGAAGTGAAAGTAGATGATACAGTAAAAAGTAAATTTACAGATTTATCAATAGAAGCACAAACATATAACGGAAAAATATACGGTTTACCAAAAGCGATTGAAACACCAATCTTTATTTATAATAAAAAATTGATGCAAAAAGCACCTGAAACGATGGATGAACTGTTTAACTTCTCAAAAGACTTTACGAAAGATGGAAAATACGGATTTTTAGCACTAGGAGATAATTTCTACTTCGCTAATGCATTTATGGCAGGTATGGGCGGTTATGTATTTGGTGAAAAAGATGGAAAGCCAAATGCAAATGATATTGGATTAAATAATAGCGGTGCAGTACAAGGTGCTGAATACATTCAAAAATGGTACAAAGAAAAGTTATTCCCGAAAGGTATTATCGGTGAATCTGGTGGTTCAGCTGCAGATGGATTATTTAATGAAGGAAAAGCAGCATCTATTATGAATGGTCCATGGGCATTCCAAGCGATGGAAAAGGCTGGAATAGATTATGGTGTTGCTCCAATGCCGAAATTACCAAATGGTCAACCAATGAAAACGTTTGTTGGAGTTAAAGGATGGCATGTAACAAGTTTCTCTAAACAAAATGATTTAGCTACAAAATTCACTGAGTGGGTAACGAATGAAGAAAACGCAAAAATTCGATTTGAGAAAACAAAAGAAATTCCTCCAGTAAAATCAGTAATGGAAGATCCAATTATTAAAGATAACGAAGCTGCAAAAGCAGTTGCAACGCAATCTGAAAATGGAATTCCAATGCCAAACATTCCAGAAATGCAAGAAGTTTGGAAACCAGCTGGAGATGCGCTTCAATTAGTTGTATCAGATAAAGAAGCACCAAAATCCGCACTTGATAGTGCAGTGAAACAAATTAAAGGTAATATTGAGGCAAATCATAGTAAGAAAAAATAAGGTGAAATTCGTGCCTCTCATATGAGGGGCACGAATTCTCTCCCTTCCATGTGGGAAGAAAAAAGGGGGAAGGAACATGCAAACATCTATGGAACCTGCAAAGGGGTTAAACCATTCAAAGCATAGGAAAATGGCAACCATGTTATCAATCATTCCAGGCGTGGGCCAAATGTATAATAAGCAATTTGTAAAAGGTCTTATTTTTCTTGTATTAACAGGTTCATTTATTGTAGCCTTTGCTGATTTATTAAATATGGGATTATGGGGAATTGTAACGCTTGGTACAGAAGTTCCACGTGATCATTCTGTCTTTCTATTAGTAGAAGGAATCTTGGCACTCATTGTCATCGTATTTGGGCTCGGAATATATGCATTTAATTTATATGATGCATACCAAAACGGGAAGAAACGTGATATAGGAACACCATTAAACTCTGTAAAAGAGCAATACCGTAATTTACTAGATCAAGGTTTTCCATATTTAATGGTTTCACCAGGTTTTCTATTACTTATCTTTGTAGTTGTATTTCCAATCATCTTCGTAATTTTAATTGGATTTACGAACTATGATTTATATCATTCTCCTCCAGCTAAATTAGTAGATTGGGTAGGATTTAAAAACTTTATTGATATCTTTACATTACCGATGTGGAGAGAGACATTTTTAAGTGTATTTTCTTGGACTGTCATTTGGACATTTGTTGCAACGACATTACAAGTTGCGCTTGGTATTTTTTTAGCGATTATCGTAAATCAGCCTGGTATTAAAGGGAAGGCAATTATTCGAACAATCTTTATTTTACCGTGGGCTGTTCCAGCATTCGTATCTATTCTTGTATTTGCTGGTATGTTTAATGAAACATTTGGAGCAATTAATAACCAAGTATTAGCTTTATTCGGGATTGAAAAGATTGCTTGGATGACAGACCCGTTTTGGTCAAAGATTGCTTTAATTATGATTCAAACGTGGCTTGGTTTCCCGTTCGTCTTTGCAATGACAACAGGTATACTGCAATCGATTCCAGGAGAATTATATGAAGCGGCTACAGTAGATGGAGCAACTGCTTGGCAACAGTTCCGCAAAATTACATTGCCACTTGTGTTATACGCAACAGCGCCAATATTAATTACGCAATATACGTTTAACTTTAATAATTTTAGTATTATTTATCTATTTAATAACGGGGGACCTGCTGTGTCTGGACAAAATGCAGGTGGAACGGATATTTTAATTTCATGGATCTATAAGTTAACGATGACTTCGGCTCAGTACGGCAAAGCAGCAGCTCTTACAATGATTTTATCGTTAATCGTTATTACAGTTGCGTTATGGCAATTTAAGAGAACAAAATCATTCCAAGAAGAGGATATGATGTAAATGAATATTAAACGACAAAAGATGCTACGTCTTTCATTAAGTTATTTAGTTATCTTCATAATGTGTGCAATTATTTTCTATCCATTACTATGGATAATTGGCTCATCGTTTAATCCAGGGGATAGTTTATCTGGGTCAAGTATTATTCCGAAAAATGCCACATTAGATCATTATCGCAAGCTACTTGATCTCGATTCAAGTAATTACTTACTTTGGTATAAAAATACTTTGAAAGTTAGCGTAATGACGATGATTTTCTCTGTACTAGCCATTAGTTTTACTGCTTATGCATTTTCGAGATATCGTTTTGTTGGAAGAAAGAATGGTTTATTAACATTTTTAATTCTGCAAATGATCCCAAACTTTGCAGCGTTAATCGCACTATATATATTAGCTCAGTTAACAGGATTACTTGATACACATCTTGCATTAATTTTAATTTATGTAGGCGGAGCCATTCCGATGAATACATGGCTAATGAAAGGGTATTTTGATACGATTCCGAAAGAATTGGATGAGTCAGCTCGTATGGATGGAGCAGGACATTTCCGTATTTTTTGGCAAATCATTATGCCACTTGCAAAGCCGATCGTAGCAGTTGTAGCGTTATTCACTTTCATCGGTCCATTTACAGATTTCATTTTAGCAAGTATTATTTTGCGCACACCGGAAAATTATACGTTAGCAGTTGGGTTATATGAAATGGTAGCGAAGAAATTTGGTAATGAATTTACAACGTTTGCAGCGGGTTCGGTATTGATTGCAATCCCAATTTCAATTTTATTCCTATCACTACAAAAATACTTTATCTCTGGTTTAACTGCTGGAGGTACGAAAGGATGAAAAATGGGACATTACGTCCCATTTTTCTTTTCATCTCCCTATAAAAAATTTTATAGGGAGATGAAAAGGGATTTGACATCACCTATGAAAAGAAGTGAAATAAATAGTATATTATAGTATAGGAAAAAAGAGCTATATCCCTTACAATACATGGAGAGGGAGAATATGATAGGTTTTGCAAGATAGAATCAATAAAAGTTTATGACTTCTCCTATTACTTGCAACGGGTGCAAGATTAAAAATATATATAAAATGGCAGAGAAGTGAAAGGAGGGGGATTTTTATGACAGTTACAATTAAAGATGTGGCGAAGAAGGCGAATGTAGCACCATCTACCGTTTCTCGTGTAATTGCTGATAATCCAAGTATAAGTGAAAAAACAAAGCGTCGTGTGCGGAAAGTAATGAGTGAACTAGGGTATCATCCCAATTTAAACGCAAGAAACCTAGCTAATCAAACAACAAAAACACTTGGTCTTGTTATGCCAAGTTCTGCAAGTAAAGCTTTTCAAAATCCGTTTTTCCCAGAAGTTATAAGAGGGATTAGTTCATTTGCACATGTGGAAGGGTATGCGCTTTATATGTCGACAGGTGAAACGGAAGATGAAATTTTTAATGGTGTTGTAAAGATGGTGCAGGGACGCCAAATTGGTGGCATTATTCTTTTATACTCAAGAGAGAACGACCGGATTATTCAATACTTGCATGAACAAAATTTCCCGTTTGTTTTAATTGGGAAACCATATGATCGAAAAGATGAAATTACATATGTAGATAATGACAATTATACAGCTGCAAGAGAAGTAGCAGAATATTTGATTTCATTAGGCCATAAACAAATCGCGTTCATCGGCGGTGGATCAGATTTACTTGTAACGCGGGATCGTTTGGCTGGTATGAGTGATGCTTTAAAATTAGCAGACATTGTATTACCAAAAGAGTATATTTTACATTTTGATTTTTCAAGAGAAAGTGGTCAACAAGCCGTGGAGGAATTAATGGGGCTGAAGCAACCACCAACAGCAATTATGGCAACGGATGACCTGATTGGACTTGGTGTGCTAAGTGCACTTTCTAAAAAAGGATTTGTTGTACCGAAGGATGTTTCAATTGTAAGCTTTAATAATGCTTTATTATCAGAAATTTCGAGTCCGCCACTTTCAACAGTTGATGTGAATATATATCAGCTAGGATATGAAGCTGCAAAAGCTTTAGTTGATAAAGTAGAGAATGCAGAGTCTACTGCAAAGTGTATCATTATTCCGCATAAATTACTGAAGCGTCAAACTTGTGATCATTATGCATAAAAAAGCTAAGAGTTTAACTCTTAGCTTTTTGTTGTAGAAAGGCTTCTAAACGGTCACAGCCTTCTTTTAAAGTTTCGATACTATACGCATAGGATAAGCGGAGGTAGCCTTCACCATATTCAGAGAATGCTGTTCCAGGAACGACGGCAAGTCCAGCTTCTTTGACAAGATCAAGTGCAAAGTCAAAGGATGAAGTTGTTAAATGGCCAACATATGGGAATAAGTAAAATGCACCTGTTGGCTTTTCGACTGTTAAGCCCATTTGAATGAGTCTATTATATACGTAATCGCGGCGTTTTTTGTATTGATGACGCATCATTTTTGGTGCATCTTTAGCAGCTGTTAATGCTTCAATTGCAGCGTACTGAGCGATTGAAGTAGCGCATGTTACGTTGTATTGATGGACTTTTAATATATGTCCTGCTAAATAGCTTGTTGCGAATAATAGACCGATACGCCAGCCAGTCATAGAATGAGATTTTGATAAACCGTTAATGACGATAGTCTTTTCACGCATTTCTGGGAAATGAGCGATAGATGTATGTTTTTGTTCATATACAAGTTCGCTATAAATTTCATCAGAAAGGACGAAAATGTTTTTATCTTTTAAAACATCTACAATATCTTGTAGTTCTTCTTTTGATAAAGTTACACCAGTTGGATTAGAAGGGTACGGCAGTACAACGCATCTTGTTTTTTCTGTAATGGCATTTTCTAGTACTTCAGCTGTTAAACGGAAGCCAGTTTCACGTACATCGATAAAAATTGGTGTTGCGCCGCATAATCGAATAATTGGCTCGTATCCTGGATAAATAGGGGCAGGTAAAATGACTTCTGTTCCTGGCTCTAAAATCGTTCGAAATGCAACATCAATTGCTTCACTGGCACCGATTGTAACGATGGTTTCTTTTTCAGGTGAATAATGTAAATCGTAGTTATCTTTTACAAAGTTACAAGCTGCCTTGCGTAATTCTAGTAAACCAGCGTTATGTGTATAGCTTGTATAATTTTCTGTAATAGCCCGTTTTGCCGCTTCTTTTACGAGAGAAGGTGTAGGAAAATCAGGTTGTCCAATTGTTAAAGAGATAAGATTATCATAGTTTTGAATCATGTTAGAGAATTGACGGATTCCAGAAATTTGGATGTCCTTCACTCTAGGGTTAATGAATTGTTCCATTGTATCTCCCTTTCTTCCGTTTGAAAATTAAGTTCATTTTAACATATTTTCTATGATTTCGCTTGCGTATAAGTTATGTAGAAAGGGAGAGATAATAGAAAAAAAGCCGCTGTCAGCGACTTTTAATATCCGTACTCCCAATCTATTTCATCTTCATTCCAAAGTACAGAGGATACTTTGCCAAGGTGAACAACTGATTCATTCACAGCACATGTGCAATTTTCATCTCCTGTTTTATGCTGCAACTCTTCATATACTGATTTTTCAACATTCTCTAGAACGACCAAATTTTCTTCTTTTAAAACAAGCGTAGTACCCGCCATATTTATCTTCCTCCTACTAAAATAATGATCACTATTTGTAAACATAGATAGTATGGATTATATGCTGTATTTTGCTATAGTTGTCCGTCTCATGAAGTATTTTTTATTTTCTTTGTAATCCGTATTCATTGTATACTGCCAGGTAGAAATTTGGTACAGGGTTTACATTCATTTCGAAAATCTGTAACAATTATTATGCGTTGTTAACAAAGAATTAACAAATATGTTAAGAAAAATCAAAATCTTACAACAAATGTGTCTGTAAAATGATATAATCATATCAAAATACATATAGGGGATGAGAGGCTATGGAGCTTATCCGTGATTTAATGATCCAAATTGCCATCATAATTTTGCCACTATTTTTATATGAAGCGATTCGTTTAAATCGTTATCAAGAAATGCCTCCGAAGCCGAACCGCTACTTTATTATGTTTTTATCTAGCATTACACTCGTTCTCTCCATGACATACTCTATTTGTTTTGGTGATGTTTGTGGGTATAACTTTCACCCAATCCCGATTGTTAGTGGTTTTCTATATGGTGGGATTGTTGGTTTACTCCCGGCCGTTATTTTTGTTGCATATGAATGGACGCTAAAAGGAATAAACCTTCTTCCAGTCATAGAAGTAATATTTCTATTGATAGTTCCATTATTTTTATCAAAGAAATGGTCGTTATTTTCAAGGGATAAGAAGCTAATTTTGGCATTTATGATTTCATCATTGTACGTACTTGTTTCTTTAGTGATCGGCATGATTAACGTTCTGTTAGAAACGGGGTTCACACCGTATGTTTCCCACGTATATAGCGGATATATATTTGCTTCGCTTATTATGGTCATGACAATGGTATTTCAGGTGTACTTAACAGAATATTTAAATGAAAATGCAATACTGCGTACGGAGATGCAAAAGTCAGAAAAGCTTAATATTGTAAGTGAGTTAGCAGCAAGTGTTGCACATGAGGTTCGAAACCCGCTCACCGTTGTTCGTGGTTTTATTCAATTGCTAGAAAGTACAGAAGATGTGAAGAATAAGGATTATATGCGTCTCGTATTAGCTGAATTGGACCGGGCAGAACAAATTATTTCAGATTATTTGAATTTAGCAAGGCCACAAATTGAGAAGAAAGAACATATTTGCCTATCAGCTCAATTAATAGAAATGACAACTCTTATGTCATCATTTGCAGCGATGCAAGGTGTATATTTGCAAGTTGAGATTTCAGAAAGTCTTTATACGATCGGTGATAAGACAAAATTGAAGCAAGCTATTATGAATGTTGTTAAAAATGGTATTGAAGCAATACAAGGAAATAAAGGATATTTAAAAGTAACGGCTATGCAAAAAGATGAAACGATTGTAATAAGAGTTAAAGATAGTGGCGTTGGAATGACGAAAGAACAATTAGCAAGGCTAGGACAACCGTATTATTCTTTAAAAGAAAAAGGGACAGGATTAGGGCTTATGGTAACATTTAGTATTTTACAAGCGCATAATGGTACACTGGAATATAAAAGCGAAAGTGGAAAAGGGACTGAAGCGATTATTATATTGCCAGCTGTAAGAAATAAGGAATAAAAGTTACCGATGAAAGGTAACTTTTTATTTTATATAGGAAAAATATATTATTCATTTGTTTTTTCTTGTTTTGTTCGGCTAAATAAACTTCTAAATGATTGGAAAAAGCTTTGTTCTTTTGAAGCTGCGACTAATCTTTTTGTTTCTTGAATTTCGCGAATTACTTGCATAAGTTGTGCATCACGATTGCTGTCTTTATTATAAATTTGATTTACGAGTTTATTCATTTTTTCTTCTTGCTTAGATTCTCGTTTATACATATGATTCATTAATAAGTCCATCTTTTCTTTTTGAAGGGCATCTGTTTGAGCGGCATGATCTACTAACTCTTGTAGCATTTTTTCTTGAGAGCCTTCTTTTACATAAACTTGTTGCATCAATTCATCTAGCTTTTCATCTTTTAAACGATTTTGGGTAATAAGGGTAGAGTTTTGATGAATAATTGCTTCATTTAATTGAGCGAGCATTTCAAGTTTTAACATGAACTCCTCAAAGTTACGCCCATCTTCTTTTTCTTTCGGTTGTATTTCTTGCTTCTCTTGTATAACTGGTACAGGTGGGGCCTCTTTTTCTTTTAAAATAATTGGTATCGTTTCTGAAATATCTTCTTGCAATGTAGCAGCTCTTTCATGTATAGATTTCAATAGTTTTAAATCATCTAGTTTATAAATACGAGCATCAGCTGTTTTGGAAATCATATAACCGTGTTCCTCTAACAGTTGACTATATTTGCGAACTATATGTTTTGGGATGCCTGTTTTATTCGTGACATCTTTCGTTTTATAGGTAGCTTCCATAATATTTCCTCCCCAAAAAGTATCGTATATATCATTTCAATCTTTTATGAGGACTTCCTTTGAAAAAGAATGTCGGAAGGTTATTAGTTTTCTACAGCATTAGTGAAAAGATGAAGAAAAATGAGAGTTTTTGGCGGAATGGCGAAGAAGAGCTAAAATAATGTCTGAAAACATATACAGGAGAAGTTTGTTATAATAACTGAGGAAAAGAAACTGGTAGAATCATGGAGGTATACATGAAGCAATTAAAAGGTATTATCATTTCAATTATTGCAATTCTTTCTATTGTAGTAGCGGTGTATGAAGTACTTGTTCCAGAGGAAACAAGTATCAAAAAAACAAATGCGTATGATCAAGTTCTAGAATTTCCGAAAGAGCGATATCCAGAGACAGGAAAACATATTACGGATGCGATAAAAGAAGGGCATTCAGAAGTTTGTACAATCGACCGTGGTGGCGCTGCGGATAGAAGAAAATTATCGTTAGCTCCATATCCATCAAAAAAAGGATATGATCGTGATGAATGGCCAATGGCGATGTGTAAAGAAGGCGGAAAAGGAGCACATATTGAATATATAAGTCCAGCAGATAACCGCGGAGCAGGCTCTTGGGTAGGAAATAAGTTAGATAAATACCCAGATGGTACGCGTGTGAAGTTTGATGTGAAGTAGTAGTTGCATATTTCATAATGAAGGAGAAGGGAACTATGGAGTTAACAATTTCGTATTCGCAATTAATGTTGATGAACTATGACGGGGATCAGCCTTACGTTGACTGGACGAATGAAGATTTTGAAAGAGGTTATGCGAAGGCGGATGGAACTGTTATTTTTGAAGCACTTTCTGATTATACTTGTGAAGTAAAAGTGACCTGCGGGAAACATATTGAGAAAGAAGAAGTGATTAGAACCGTTACAGTTCCGTTTACAGTTGAAAATGAATGTATCGTTGTAACAAGTATTCTTTCAAATAAATTTCAAATCCCTATTCCAAATGGTGAGTATACGGTTGTATTACAAGCAACGCCTCTTGAAGAACCAACGGATGATGAATTATATAAAATACAATATGAATTCTTTTTTGAAAGTAAAGAATAAAAAATGGGTTATCCTCAACAAGGATAACCCATTTTTGTTATGCGTTTGTTTTTAGAAGGGAACGAGCATCTTTCGCTGCTTGCACCATGTGTTCTAAAGCCGGAATAACTTCTTCTGTTCTTCTCGTTTTTAACCCACAATCAGGATTAATCCAGAAATATTTAGGATCGCATACTTGTAGAGATTGTTCTACGATCTTATACATTTCATCTTTACTCGGTACACGTGGGCTATGAATATCATATACACCTAGACCGATGCCTTTTTCATATGTTGTATGTTTTAATGTATCAATAAATTCACCGTGACTTCTTGATGTTTCGATAGAAATCACATCTGCATCTAATGCGCGAATCGCATCAACAATATCTTCGAAGTTACTGTAACACATATGAGTATGAATTTGTGTTTCATTTGCTACAGAAGAAGTTGCTAAAAGGAAGGATTGTACTGCCCATGTAATATAAGCGTCCCAATCTTTTTCTTTTAACGGCATTCCTTCACGAAGTGCTGGCTCATCGACTTGGATCACTCGAATCCCCGAAGATTCAAGTAGTTCAATTTCGTGACGAAGAGCTAATGCAATTTGATACGAAACTTCTTTTCTTGGAATATCATTTCGAACGAAGGACCAATTTAAAATCGTAACAGGTCCAGTTAACATTCCTTTTACTACTTTTTCTGTTAAGCTTTGTGCATAAACAGTTTCCTTAATAGTCATTCCGTTAATAAAGGCTACATCACCATAAATAACAGGCGGTTTTACGCAGCGTGAACCGTATGATTGTACCCAACCGTTTTTAGTGAATGAGAAACCAGCAAGGCGCTCACCGAAATATTCGACCATGTCAGTTCTTTCAAATTCACCATGTACAAGGACATCAAGACCAATTTCTTCTTGGTAACGAATCCATTTTTCTGTCTCTTTTTCAATAAATTGTTCATATTGTTCATTTGAAATAACACCGTTACGCCATTCTTTTCGCGTTTGACGAACTTCAGTTGTTTGCGGGAAGCTACCGATAGTTGTTGTTGGTAACAATGGTAACTCCAGGGCAACTTGTTGCAATTCGTATCGTTTTTCAAATGGAAGAGGACGTGAGAAATCTTCTTCTTTTAGTGCTGTTCGTGCTGCTTTAACATCTTCTCGGTTACGTGCAGCAGATGACCGAATTGTATGATGTACATTTCGGTATGTTTCTAGCTCCTTACTAATGCTTTCTGTACCTTGAGTCAGAGCGGAACGAATAAGAACTAACTCTTCTAATTTTTGATTTGCAAATGCTAACGCGTCAAATAGCTCAGTCGATAAGTGAGTTTCTTCTGTTTTATCGATTGGTGTATGCAATAAGCTACAAGAAGGCTGAACGATGAAATCTTTCGTTTGGACTTGTTTTTGTAACGTTGTAAATAACGTAAGAACTTCATCAAGGTCAGCTCTCCAAATGTTACGGCCATCTATACAACCGACAGCTAAAGTTTTATCAGCTGGGAATCCATATTTTGAAATAGCATGTAGGTTACCTTCTTTACCATGAACGAAATCTAATCCAATACCAGATACAGGGAATGTAATGATTTCTTCATAGTTTTCTTCTACACTATCAAAATATGTTTGTAAATGAAGAGTCGCATTTGGAACTTCTTTACGAATAGCTTCATAAATTTCTTTTGCTTGTTGAATTTCTTCTTTCGTTAAAGAAGCGAAAATCGGTTCATCAACTTGAATGACTTGTGCACCAGCTGCATGTAGTTCTGAAAGCAGTTGTACGTATGGTGCAACTAATTGCTTTAAAATAGTCGCGAATTGTTCTTGTGTATAACCTTTAGCTAATTTCAAGAAAGTATATGGTCCTAAAATAACAGGCTTTCCATCTACTCCTAATTCTTGTTTTGCCTCTTCATATAAGCGAAGTGGACGATTATCTTTTAAAGAGATTTGTAATCCCTCTTCATATTCAGGAACGATATAGTGATAGTTTGTGTTAAACCATTTTGTCATTTCGGAAGCTACGTGATCTTTAGAGCCACGGGCCATTGCGAAATATACATCAAGGTAAGATGTAAACTCAGAAAAACGTGATGGGATAAATCCTAGCATATAAGCAGTATCCAAAACGTGATCATAATATGTAAAGTCGCCAATTGGAATGAGTTCAATCCCTTTTTCTTGCTGTACTTTGACGTGTTGAAGGCGAATCTCTTTCATCTTTGTTAAAAATTGTTCTTCATCAATTTTATTAGACCAAAAAGCTTCCAATGTTTTTTTCCACTCTCGTTGTAGTCCAATGCGTGGATAACCTAAATTACTTGTTTGAATTGCCATTTTAAATTCCTCCCTAATTGAAAGTAAGCATTTCCGTTTACTAGGAAATACCTATAACAAAAAGCACAAAGGCATAGAAAATAAGCCTTCCTTTTTGTTTTAACACCTCATCATCATCCGTGAATCTATCAGTGTTGTTAAAACAGGCAGGTCTCCTGACTTATGCTTCATATAATTTCTTTTACCTTCCCGTTTTCACAGTGGCATAGAAAAGAAATCTCAGCATTTACAGTGGCGGGACCGTGTTGGAGTTTCACCAATCTTCCCTTTTAAACACGAAAAGAAATTTTCGTGTACCTATTTTCCTTTTGAAAGGAAGTTAACAAGCGATATGATATTGAAACAAATTCTAACACAATTTTTGGAATTTTGTCTACTGTTTTAAAATAAGAAAATTCCAAAGTTTTTCGTTTTTATTATTCCGATTATTCTGGTTTTTATAGAACGAAGAAAAGTAAGGGTAATTGAAAGGAAGTGCGATTAAACCTACAAAGAAATATATACTTGTACAAAGATAAGATGCTAGTTATGCAATTTAATAATAAATTCAATTTATATCGAAAATAAAACAAGCATAGCCCCGTCCTAAATTAGAACGGGGCTATGCTTGTTTTAAAATTTAACATGAAATAACTTGATTGTTTTTTACAACCTCTTCTTTATAATTTTAACCTTCATCTATATCAATTTCTGAAAGGCGTCCTGCAACTGCATCTGTAAGGAGGGTGTTTAACCATTGTAATTCAACTGTAATATGTTCAATAACGCTTTGTAAAATATATAGTTGTGCACGTGGAATTTGTCCTTTGCTACAATCATAAATAGTTTGCATTTTATGTAAATATTGAATGGTATCATTTTTCTTTTTTTCTAAAATGGGAACTAACTCTTGTTCATCACCAAACTGAGCGAAAGAGAGTGCTGAATAAATGGGTTTGTATATTTGATTTTTTGCCTCGAATTGTTTTAATAGTAACGTGTGAAATAACCGTTTACCTTCTTCTGTTATATGAAAGATTGTTTTATCTGGTCTATTCGTATCTCGAACAATTGCGGTAATACTAATTGCACCTTGCTTTTCTAATTGCTCGAAGGCGTAGTAAAGGGAACCTTTTGCATATTTAATATAACAATCCATTTGTCTTTCTTTCATAATGTGTTGCACTTCATATGGATGTTTATCCCCTTCGAGTAGCAAGCCGAGAATGACTAATTTCATGCTCATTCTATCTCAACTCCTGTATATAGAAACTTTATCCCAATTGGTGAGGGATCATAATCAGTGAGAATGGTCCCTTACTGATCAAAGTTTTACTTTATATATTATAAACGGCATATCCTTTTTTACAAAGGGATATGCCGTTTCTTTTTTCTATACTAACTTACTTGCTTTTGTTTTTGTTTCGTTTTTGGACCTGTAAATAGGCGTTCATTTCCCATAAGTAAAATACAAATAATACTTAGTACAGCCGGGATCAGTGCCCAGAAGAATGTGCTGGCAATAGATGTAGCGAGAGCTTCTTTAATACCAGTTAATATTTCAGCTGGTATTTTATCGGTAGCACCTGGTGATAATAAGAAACTTGTGTCTCCACCCTTTGGAGCTAGTTTTGCTAGTTCAGGAGGGAAGAGAGTATTTAGTTTATCTGTAAAAATATGATTTTGAATGGTACCGAAAATCGTTACACCAAGAGTCATACCGAGCGAACGGAAGAATGAATTTGTTGATGTAGCAGAACCACGGTCTCTCATTTCTAATTTGTGAATCGAAGACATACTTAAAACTGAGAACGAGAAACCAACACCAAGTCCAGCGAGAACCATAAATAGTGTTACGAGTAGGCGAGGTGTGTCCATTGTTAAAGTGCTTAGTAAATAAATACCAAGAACGAAGAAAACTCCAGATGCCATCATAATGTTACGATAACTTGTTCGAGAAGCTAACTGTCCACCTGTTTGGCTTCCAATTACAGAGCCAACCATCATAGGTGTTAAAATTAATCCAGCATTTGAGGCCGAACCACCGAGAACACCTTGAACGAAGATTGGGATATAAACTGTACAGATGATAAAAGCGGCACCATAGAAAAAGGCAACACCTTGGCTAGCTGCGAATAAAGGTTTTTTAAATAGATGGAAAGAAATGATAGGCTCGGTTGCTTTTCGTTCTACGAAGAAGAAAATAATAAGCATAATAACAACTGTTGTAAATAAGCCGATAATTACAGTGGAATTCCATGCGTATTCTTTACCACCAAGTTCTAAGGCGAACATTAAGCAAACGATACTAATAACAAGTGTAATAGCGCCAGCCCAATCAATTTTTTGTTTTCTAAATTCTAGAGACTCACTGTAGTATTTCGTAATGAAGAAGAAGGAGATAAGTCCTAATGGAATATTAATATAGAAGACCCAGTGCCAACTTATATAGTCTGTAATATATGCGCCTAATAAAGGGCCGAATACACTAGATGTCCCGAAAACAGCACCGAATAGCCCTGTCATTTTCCCGCGTTTTTCTGGTGGGAATATATCGTACATAATTGTGAATGCGATAGGCATAAGAGCGCCGCCACCAATTCCTTGAATTGCTCTATAAATACTTAGTTGCTCAATGCTAGATGCTGTTCCGCAAAGTGCAGAACCGAACAAGAAAAGAATAAGGCCACCAATATAAAAGCGTTTTCGTCCGTACATATCAGAAAGTTTTCCGAAGATAGGCATGCCGGCCATTGTTGCTACCATATATGCAGACGTGACCCAAACGAACTTGTCAAATCCCCCTAAGTCTCCAACGATAGTTGCCATTGCTGTTGCAACAATTGTATTATCCATTGCCGCCATTAAAATACCAAGTAGTAAACCAGCAACAACAAATTTTGTCTTGTTGGAGTCTTTTTTTGATAATTGAGATTCCAAATATAACCCTCCTTTAAAAATAAGTAAACTATATTAAGTTTTGAGTGCAGCGCATAAAAATGTAAAGTATAGTTCTTTCAAATCAATTTACACAAGTGCACAAGCCATAAAGAATATTATAGTCAAATTTGACTAAAAGGCAAACTTTTTCTTCCGTCAAAATATTCTGTTGTATGGGCAGCGAAAGAGTGAGTAATACTTAATATTGGTATAAAGTCAATGAAGGAAATTGTAAAAAAATATTTCAGTAAGAATACCTTCAGTTAACAGAGGAAAAATGGTTTTTTCTTTATATTGTCGAATAGGATAAAAGGAAGAGTAATAACTATATATCGTTTGTAACAAGTTGTGTAGAGAGGCAGAATAAAGCCGTATGAATGATGCATCTGAAATGGGGTGAATATTATTATGAAAATATGGAAACGAATTTCGGATCAAGGAAGACGTTCAATACCACTACAACCGGTCTTGTGGATTGATGGATCAAAAAAGGAAAACGAATGTCCGAATGTAGCAGTTACATTACAAATCCGTAGTATGTATAAAGAAAAATTTTCATATGAACTGACTTATGATGTAAACGACATACTTATTATACGAATTGAAGTTGAAAATAAAGGACTGGAAATGATTTCACGAGTTGTAGTAAGTCATATGATTCGAGATTATTTTGCATATATCCCAAATTCACTAAAGGCTGATAAGGGGATGAGTGAATTTTTGTTTCAGCTTGTAAGGTGGCGAATCGATAATTTATTACCAAATGAGAAGGTAGAATTAATTTGTAAAATAAAAGCAAATAAAGATAAAGCACTCAAAAGCGCATTATTTCAGGCTACATATACATTTCAATATAATGGAGTATCATATGGTCCGCTGCAAACAAATGAAGTTGTTGTGCGACAATGAAAAAAAGGAACCTGTATGAAAGGTTCCTTTTTTAGTGAAGGTTGTGCTTTTTGAGTACTTTTTTTTGCTCAATTCCTTTTTTTCCTACATAATTATTTTTATAACCAAAATATAGAATGAACAGAAAGGAAACAACATTTACAATAGCGTCAATTTGATCGTTTGTAATAAAGTTTACACCGAAAGAGTTAAATAGTAATTTCAACGATAACAGAAAACCAGCTAGTAAACGTATAATATCTGATAGATTTTCTTTTTGTAGCATATAGGTCACCACCTTTCTAAAACGATATATAGTATATATATGAAATAGAATAGAAATGGTAGACAAGCTTAAGCGGAAATGTACACTCAATATGTACATTTTTTATTTTGTAGAAAAACATAATTGTTATAGAAACATATATTGGTATAGAAGGGAGGAGAAGTATGAAACATAAAGGAAAAATAAGTGGATTATTACTTGGGAATACAGTGGCAGTTACAGAATGGATTGCGCTTCAGGATGTAATTACAAAATTGGATTCGCGATCATTTTATACCGTCTTTATTATTTATATATTGCAAATGGTACTCAGCTATTATTTTGGACATTGGTATGATAAAAGAGCGAATGAGAATACAGATACGGAAGTAGGGGGAATGGCGAGTAATGATTTTGTAGTTGATTTCTTTGAGAAAGTAGCTGCTCTATCAGAACGGGATTCTCATAATATTACAGTGTACATTCTTTCTGTGAAAGAATGGAAAGAACTAAAAGATACAGTGCAAGAAAAAAGATTGGAGGTGTTAGTACAAAAATTGGAGAGTACGATTGTAAAGACAATTCGTAAAGGGGATGTCGTTACTAAGTGGGATGAAAATAAGTATGTAATTGTGGCAATTGATAACGGACATGAAAAGTCGACAATAACAAACCGATTAATGAAAAATATTGAAAGTGAAATAGAAAATGGCTTGTTAAGTATGAATCTATTATTTGGAGCTGCTAGTTATCCGCTAGAAGGAAAAACTTTTGAAGAATTGTTAAAAAAAGCACAAAATCAGTTGTATCAGCATAGGAATTTGTAAGAGAAAGATTAAAACTTTGATTTAAAGAAATATGATATGAAGAAGTTTTTAATGTAACATTTTTTTGACTTTTATTACAAAAATAACTTTTATTGTAATAAAAGTCTTTAAAAATATATGGAATAAGCATATAATTATGTTGGATGTGTCAATGCATTTTGCACAATGTGTTTCATTTTTAAAGTGTAGAGGAAAGCATGCTCTACACTTTTCCTTTTTAGGGGATGACAAGAATAATTGTAAGTTGTTGCAAGATGACATTTACACTGTGTAAAATGAACAAAGAGATTATTTGATAGAAAGCGGAAAGGGAATGATAGAATGATAGACGTGACAGAACAACAACCATCTTTTATGAGGTGAATTATTACTGTTGTTCTCCAAATTATTATGGCTGTGATGAATTCCGTTGTACTTTTATGTAATACATAGTATAAATAGGTTTTAAAAAGTGCCAAGTAAAAAGTAGAGATGAAACTGCTATTTAGTTCGAAAATGTAATTTTGAGTAATACAATTTGTACAAGCATTATAAACAATATGAATGATTTTCGTAAAAAAAGGTGCGAGTATGGAGTTAATAAAAGGATAAATAATTTCATAGCTTTTTACACGATGATCGTATATAAGTAGGAGGAAAAGATGTTGAAGTATAGTAAATTAGCAATTGTAACTGCATTATCAATGATTTTACTAGCGGGTTGTTTCGGGCCGAAACCAGAAGAGGAATTATATGTTGCGTTTGAAAATGCTGCAAAGCAAGAAAAAACAATGTTTGAAGATGCGAAGAAACTTGAAACTTTAGAAAAAGAGGGACAGGAATTATATAACCAGATTGTTCAAGAAGGAAAAGATAATAATCAAACTGTTAAGGAAAAACTGAACCAAGCAGTGAAAAATACAGATGAAAGAGAAAAAGTGCTTAAAAAAGAAAAAGAATCTTTAAATAAGGCACAAGAAGAAGTGAAGTCAGCAGATAAATATGTGAAGAAAATTGAAGATAAGAAATTGAAAGATCAAGCGGATAAAGTGAAGAGCACATATGAGAAACGACATGATTCATTTAACAAAATGTATGATAGCTATAATAAATCGCTAAAACAAGAAAAAGAATTATATACAATGTTACAAGATAAAGGTACAAAATTAAAAGATATTAGTGAAAAAGTAAAAGTAGTAAATCAGTCTTATAAAGATATTGAATCAGAAAAAGATAAGTTTAATGAATTTACAAAAACTTATAATACAGAAAAAATAGCTTTTTATAAACAAGCAAATATTAAGATTAAAGAAGAGAAAAAATAAAACAGTTTGGCCCATTATGGGCCAAACTGTTTTATTTTTTTGTATAAGTACGACTATACCATGGGACAGGTTCACTTAATTTTTTTTCTTGTTTCAGTGCTTCAGGACCAATATAATCTTGAAGCGTCTTTTTTGCTACTGTTAAAGATAAGGTTGTTTTCGGATTTCGATAGGAGGATTCAAGATGACCAAGGTGTGGTAGGATTCGAAAATCTTCTTTGGTAGGAGGAATATGGAAAAAATAATCACCTAAACGTATAAGAACATCAGATTGTTGTTGGCTAAAACGTGGATTTCTAGAAAAATGTAATCCTTCTTTAATAGCTTTTTTCTCGGCAATTAAGCGTTCTAAAGCCGTCTTTTTTAACCAGTATAAATACTTCGGATTAGTTGCAGCTTTAGCATGACGATTCACAACGAAAATAGATTGAGCTAGTCGATTAATAGAATGTTGGTTTTGTGATTGAGATTGTGGTTGTGAAGGTTTCATATTGAATCTCCTTTCAATTTTTCATTATTATACCATAAATAAAAGTGATTTTTATTATATGCAAAAAGTGATTGTATATATTTTCAATATTAAAGCAATATTGTTACAAAAAACAACTATTTTGTATAATAGTAATAGAATGTGTTTTAGAAATTTGATAATGAAAGAGTGAGAAGTTTGAAAGAAATATTAAAACAGCAATATGCCATTATAGATATTGGGTCTAATACAATGCGTTTAGTTATTTATGAAAAGCAAAACGGAGGTTTTTATAAGGAAATTGAAAACACCAAAGTGGTTGCTCGGTTAAGGAACTACTTAGTCGATGGCATGTTGAATGAAGAAGGAATAGAGGTATTGTTACAAACATTTTTTCAATTTCAAGAAAGTACACGATTCCACAAGTTGCATCATGTACTTTGTGTTGCAACAGCAACAATTAGGCAGGCTGAGAATCAAGAAGAAATTAAAAAACTTGTTGAAGGACAAACAGACTTTACTCTTAGAGTATTATCAGAATATGAAGAAGCACGTTACGGCTATTTAGCAGTTATGAATTCAACTTCGTTTTCTGAAGGAATTACAGTAGATATTGGTGGAGGGAGTACGGAAGTCACATACTTTCAAAATAGAGAGATTCTAGAGTATCATAGCTTTCCTTTTGGAGCACTTTCTTTAAAGCAACAATTTATTAAAGAGAATATACCTACTGAAGAAGAGTTGGAAAAGATTCAAACGTACTTAGAATATCAATTTCGAACATTGCCATGGTTAATTAACAAAAAATTGCCTCTTATTGCAATTGGTGGTAGTGCGAGGAACTTAGTGAAAATCCATCAAAATTTAATTTGTTATCCTATAGCAGGGGTACATCTATATAAGATGAAAGAAGAAGATATTAAAAATGTGAAAGAAGAATTGGAAGCATTGTCTTTCACAGAGCTTCAAAAATTGGAAGGATTGGCAAAAGATCGAGCAGATACAATTATTCCAGCAGTCGAAGTATTTCATAGGCTTGTTAACGTTATAGAGGCACCGGCATTTGTATTAAGTAGAAAAGGATTACGAGAAGGTGTTTTCTATGAAGAGTTGACAAAAGATTTGGGGATTTCATATTATCCGAACGTAGTCGAAGAAAGTTTGTATTTATTATCACATGAATATGAAATGGATATGGAATTTGTAATGCAGCTTATTAAACATGGAAGACTCATTTGTCAACAGCTTGAAGAAACAGGTCTTATTTCTATGTCAGAAAAAGACTGGGAAGTATTCCAGCAAGCAGCGAAAGTATTTAATATAGGAAAATATATAGACGATGAAGCGAGCCGCTTACATACGTTTTATTTATTAGCGAATAAAACAATTGATGGTATGATGCATAAAGATCGAGTTAGATTAGCGCTTATTGCATCTTATAAATCAAAAATGTTATTCAAACAACATTTATCCCCGTTTGAAGGATGGTTTGATAAAAATGAACAAAAAAAAATTCGCCTATTAGGGGCTGTTTTACAATTTTCAGCAGCTCTAAATATAAGAAAAAGATCGCTTGTTGAATCGATATGTGTAACAGAAAGTAAAGAAGGATTAACATTTAAAATTGTATGTGAGCAAGCGGCATTAGCGGAAAAAGTGCAAGCTGAAAAGCAAAAAAAGCAGCTGGAAAGAGTATTGAAAACAACTATTAACTTATTCTTCGAATCAAAACACTAAGTTGTACGGATGTCTTTACGAAAAATTTACACTTTATAATATTGTAATTTGCTAAAATGAAAGTAACTAAATTATAGTAAAAAAGTTTCAAGGGGAAGTGTGAAGAGAATGGAATTATCTAAGGGGAACATAGTAAATTTAAATGATACAGCTTATTATAATAATCGAGAGTTAAGTTGGTTAGCATTTAATGAACGTGTACTACAAGAAGCACAGGATGAAACGAATCCGCTCTTGGAAAGATTAAAGTTTATTAGCATTTTCAGCTCAAATTTGGATGAATTCTTTATGGTACGTGTAGCAGGATTGAAGGATCAAGTGAGTGCTGGGTTTAACCAACCAGAAAATAAGGCTGGCTTAACACCTAAAAAGCAATTAAATAAAATTGCGATAAAGGCCCACGAATTAATGACTGTACAATATGATACGTTTAAAAATTATATATTGCCAGCGCTGGGGATAGAGGGAATTGAGGGTTTAACATTCCATGATTTGACGAAAGAACAGAGAGAATTTATAGAAGAGTATTTTGATGAACAAATTTTCCCGGTCTTAACACCTGTAGCTATCGATGCATATCGTCCATTTCCAATGTTATTAAATAAAAGTTTGAATTTAGCTACACTTTTATATGATGAGAAACAAGTTGAGGAAGAAAACCGCACGAAATTAGGAATTGTACAAGTTCCTTCATTACTTGAACGTTTCATATTTTTGCCGAGCGAAGGGCAAAAGCATAAATTTATTTTATTAGAAGATGTAATTAGTGGTTTTACTCATAAATTATTCACTGGATATAAAGTATCATCTGTTACTCGTTTCCGTATTACACGCAATGCGGATTTAACGATTCATGAAGAAGGTGCGAGAGATTTATTAAAAGTAATTGAAAAAGAATTAAAAAAGCGTAAGTGGGGAGCTGCTGTACGTTTAGAAGTTGGCAAAGAGCATATTGATGAAAGAGTTTTAGCATTATTATATGAGGTGTTGGAAGTAAAAGATGAAGATGTATATATAATGGATGGACCGCTAGATTTAACATGTCTCTTCTCTTTATATAAAAAACTGGCTCCATTATATGAACATTTAGTATATCCGGCTCTTATTCCGCAACGACCTCAAGACTTAGGGGATGCGGAAGATGTATTTGAAAAAGCAATTGAGCATGATATTTTATTACATCATCCGTTTGAGTCGTTTCAGCCAGTAGTTGATTTTGTGCGTGATGCAGCAGACGATCCGAATGTACTTGCAATCAAACAAACCTTATATCGAGTAAGTGGGGATTCGCCGATTATTCAGGCGCTCAAGATAGCGGCTGAAAAAGGAAAGCAAGTGACGGTATTAGTTGAGTTAAAGGCAAGATTTGATGAAGAAAATAATGTACATTGGGCTAAAGAATTAGAAAAGGCAGGCTGTCACGTTATTTACGGTGTAAGTCATTTGAAAACACATAGTAAAATTACGCTAGTTGTAAGGAGAAAAAACGGAAAAATTGAAAGGTTCGTACATCTTGGAACTGGAAATTATAATGACGCGACAGCAAAGTTATATACTGATTTCGGTTATATTACATCACGAAAAGACTTTGGGGTGGATGCAACAAATTTCTTTAATTATTTAAGTGGTTATACAACAAAACCACATTTTCACCATTTATCGGTTGCGCCATTTGATATAAGAGAGCAATTTATCGATTTAATAGATGAAGAAATTCGTTATCATAGACAATATGGAAATGGATATATTATCGCCAAGATGAATTCATTAACAGATAAACCGTTAATAAAAAAAATGTATGAAGCTTCACAAGCTGGAGTAAAGGTAGAGCTCATCGTTCGAGGAACATGTTGTTTAAGGCCTGGTATTCCAAATGTAAGTGAAAATATTCGTGTCGTTAGTGTTGTTGGGAGATATTTAGAACATAGCCGCATTTATTATTTCCACCATAATGGAGAAGAGAAAATATACTTATCTTCAGCTGACTGGATGACACGAAATATGGAGAAGCGAGTAGAAATATCTTTCCCGATATTAGATATTGAAATGAAGGCGAGAATTAAGGCGATTTTACAGCTTACTTTAGCTGATAATGTGAAAACGCGTGAACAAAATAAAGACGGTGACTATTATTATGTTATCAATAATGGGGCAGAAGAGATTGATAGCCAAGTGAAGTTATTTAAGATGGCGTATCAAAACACGGATGCTGAATAATGAGAACAAAGTAAAAAACCTCTTTTTTAAGAGGTTTTTTACTTTGTTCTCTACTTATTATAAAGGATGCGTAGAGAGAATACTTTTTATTATAAGGATGTTAATGGATCATGAATCGGTTAAGAAAGGAAATAACATTAGTAGAATTGTTGCGGTACATTAATAATAGAATGGTTGTTGACAAGGTCCACCATAACAAGGATAAGGTGCTGGCGGTGGGAAAGGTGGTGGATATGGTGGATAATACGGTCTAGGACCGAAAGCTAATGCTCCGCCAATTAGTCCGCCAGCAATACCAGCTAGAAATGGGACGCCAAAAAACGGAAAAAAGCGTGAGTCGCCTACTGGACCAATAGGTGCTGAACGGACTGGGATTGGTTGATAATATGGATACATGACAAACCTCCTTTATTGGACTCACTTTTATCATATGGTAAATGAAACATGGATGAGCGCGTACAAGAAAGGTTATGTAAGAAAATAGGCGAATTATTACGAATGTTGGAGTGTGAAAATCGTAATTTCAGGTTTTGACATAAATCGGAATGGGACGCGTGTTCTGCCAAGGCCTCGATTGACATATAGGGCTAAATCTTGAATTGTATAGAACCCTTCTACATAGTTTTTAGCAAGTGATGGGGTAATAATTGCTCCTAAAAAGGGAATTTGTACTTGTCCACCATGGCTATGACCAGAAAGCTGTAAGTTAACTGGATATTGAGCAATTTGGGGTGCGATATCTGGCTCGTGAACAAGAACAATGTTATAAGTATTTTGCTTCGCGTGATGTAGTGTCTCCTCTATTTTTGGTTTGCCTAGTAGTATATCATCAAGACCGAAAATTGAAATTTCACTATTATCTATTAGACGAATTTTCTTTTCGCTATTTAGTAACAGTTCAAATCCAGATTCGCGCATAATGTGTTCGTAGTACTCTGTTCCATATCCGCCGTGATCATGGTTACCATAAATAGAAAATTTACCGAAGGGTGCTTGTATATTTTTTAAAATAGATGCAACGAAAGGAGTGTCAGTATATGTTTGATAATTATCAATGAGATCACCGGTAAAAAGGACGATATCGGGTTTTACAGCATTAATTTTAGAAACGATTTGAGATAAATGGTGAAGAGAGAAATAGTATCCGAGATGTAAATCGCTAAATTGAAGAATCTTCATACCATGAAAGCTTTTTGGTATGAGTTTTGATTGTAGTGTATGTTCTGTAATAGAAAGTAAATGAGGCTCAATATATTTAGCATAATAGTATCCGATACTAGTGGTTATAAATGAATATAAACAAGTGCGTATACCAGTTTTTAAAAAATTTCTTCTTGTAATTTCCTTCATAAAAATATGAGTACACCTATTTAACTTATGTTGCATTTATAGGTTACTCAAATCTCCTTTCAGTTTATTTGAAATATATTTTAAATAATACAAAAGTAGTATATATTACGAAAAAAACGAGTGAATAGAAACCTCTTTACGTTAAAATATCAGAAAAGTTTAAAAATATAAAGATTTCTATTAAATAAAATGATAAAATGAATGTGTATTCATTTTTTTGGAGGGGATGTATGTGAAAGAAAAGGTAGTTATTATAACAGGTGGATCGAGCGGAATGGGAAAAGGAATGGCGACTCGTTTTGCAAAAGAAGGGGCACGAGTTGTTATTACAGGACGTACAAAGGAAAAGCTTGAGGAAACAAAGTTGGAAATTGAACAATTTCCAGGGCAAATATTACCTGTGCAAATGGATGTAAGAAATCCGGACGATATTCAGAAAATGATTGAACAGATTGATGAGAAGTTTGGTCGAATTGATGTTTTAATAAACAATGCAGCTGGAAACTTTATTTGTCCAGCTGAAGATTTATCCGTGAATGGCTGGAATTCAGTCATTAATATTGTATTAAACGGTACATTTTATTGCAGCCATGCTGTCGGGAAATACTGGATTGAAAAAGGTATAAAAGGAAATATCATTAACATGGTAGCAACATATGCATGGGATGCAGGTCCGGGAGTTATTCATTCGGCTGCAGCGAAGGCTGGAGTATTAGCAATGACGAAGACACTCGCTGTTGAGTGGGGCCGTAAATATGGAATACGAGTTAACGCTATCGCGCCAGGACCAATTGAACGTACGGGCGGTGCTGATAAATTATGGATTTCAGAAGAAATGGCTAAGCGTACGATACAAAGTGTTCCGCTTGGAAGACTGGGCACGCCAGAAGAAATTGCAGGTTTAGCTTATTATTTATGTTCAGATGAAGCTGCGTATATAAATGGAACTTGCATGACAATGGATGGAGGACAACATTTACATCAATATCCATTTTAAAAGGGATAAGAAAATGAATGTTTGATTCATTTTTCGACGGTTAAATGTGACGGAATTGTGACATATGAAAGAAAAGTGTTTACAAGAGGTCATATATACGGTATATTTAAGACCTCTTTTTTCTTCATAGTAGAATTGCTAATTCCCCTTAGCATTTTACCCCTCTAATCCCTTCAGGAAAACTGAAGGGATTTTTTATTATTTTTCCGTAAATATCATGTTATAATTTTTGAAAAGTAAAGGGAGGGAAGCACGTTGATAGATGCATTAGATGTAATGAGTAACTTGGATAAAGTCCTTCCTTATTATCAAGCTATTTTTAGTGCTGATGAGCATACTGTAATTGGATATGAAGTCGTAGGACGTATTCAAACAGAAGAGGGCATACAAAGTTTAGCTTCTTTCTTTCACGATGATTCTATTCCAAGTGAGTTTCAACTAGAAGCGGATAACATTATAGTAGAAAAAGCTTTAAATCGTTATTTAGAAAGTGATCAAAAACTATTATTATTTATACATCGGAATGCTAACGTATTAATGAACGATGATGATGAAAGTTTACTTCAACTTTTATTGATGTATGAAGAGCAAGGTTTAAATTTGAAACACATTGTTTTAGAGATTACAGAACATGAATGTAAAGAAGATATAGAGCAATTTAATCATTTGCTTATGTATTATCGTACATATGGTATTCAAATTTCGATTAATAAAGTCGGAACGGGTACAAGTAATTTAGAACGTATTAGCGTGTTAGCACCAGATATTTTAAAAGTAGATTTAACAAACTTAAGGCAAACTGCACTTTTACAATCTTATCAAGATATTTTATATTCTTTATCATTACTTGCTAGAAGAATTGGTGCAACATTGTTATATGAAGAAATAGATGCTTTTTACCAGCTACAATATGCTTGGAAAAACGGTGGTAGATACTATCAAGGGAATTATTTGAAAGAATGCTTACCTGATTTTATTGAAACGAACGTTTTGAAAGAACGACTTGGTAATGAGTGTCATCAATTCATTCAACATGAGAAGAAGAAGTTACAAAAAATTTATAATTTAACAGAAATGTTACGTGATCGAATTGGTGATGTTTTAGCCAAGCAGAAAAAGAATGAAGATATAAATGATTGGTTATTACAATTTAGCCAAAGTGTATCACAATGTAGTTTTCGCATATTTATTTGTAACGAAGATGGTTTTCAACAATCAGGAAACGTTATGAAAAAAGATGGGGAATGGATTGTAATGCCTGAATATTATATGAAGAACTGGAGTTGGCGCCCGTATTTTCTAGAGAATATTATGAAAATGCGTTTTGAGAATAAGGCAAGACTTTCAGATTTATATGCTGATATTGAAACCGGTGAGATGGTACGAACATTTTCTTTCCCGATTGATGATGAAAACTTTTTATTTATAGATTTATCGTATGAATATTTATATGAAGAAGATGTTTTATTTTAATGCACGAAGAGATTCGTGCATTTTTTGTTTGTTTTTATCATAAATTGGTAATAGTGAAAATGGTGCCAAAAATGCTGTCTATCGTTGTAAAGATTTTACGAACGAAATCAGCCCTTTCTTTGCATAATCATTGTTACAATGAATACTACAAAGACAAGTTTTCTTAAAAGGAAGGTGAAAAAATGAGGAAATATGGTATATGGTTAGTTCTATTTGTATGCGTTGCCTTTCTAGTTGGTTATAGTGTTACAACTGTTTTAGGAAAAGAGGAAGTGAAAGTCGATCGGAAAGAAGTGTATACAACGATACAAAAGGGCTATGAAACTCAATTTTCAATTCGTGGGAAGCATTTGCCAATGAATAAGATGATAGAAACGTTATCACCGTATTTTACAGAGAATTTCCTTCAAGTATTTACAGATGAAAATAGTAGAAGTGATAAACAAAGTGGTGAATATTTACTTCCAGCAAAAGAAGCGCCGTTTTCTTTTAATTCAGAAACGAAAATGTCATATGATGAAGAGCATAAAATTTTATATGTATATGAGCGGGCGAAAAGTGGACAATATCAAATTGTAACTTTGCAAAGAGATCAAGGGAAATGGAAATTGGCCGGATATCATGAAAGCCAAGAACTTTTAACTGAAATAAAAAGGTTACAACAATTATAAAGTGAAACTTTAATTAGTAGGGGACATATTCCGCTGATTATTAGCCCGCTACAATTGAATGTTTACATCCAAAAAAATAGCAGGATAAGAATAGGAATAGGTCTTTACCTATTCCTATTCTATATTGAGAAGTTGTTGTAATTTTTCAATTTGAAAACCAGCAACAACTTCTCCGTCAATTACAACCGTTGGAGTTGAATAAGAATCATAGTTATATAAAAGACGATTGCGTGCAGAGGCGTCTTTTTTTACGTCAAATTCTTCATATACAACGTTATTATGCTTTAAAAATTCTTTCACAATGACACATGGCGGACAATCAGGTTGTGTGTAAACCTCAATTTTTTTCATTGTAATGCCTCCTTTTTACTGTTTTTTATTATATTCTTCCAGTATAAAAATCGCAATAAAGAAGGGAAAAGATGTTCTTTCTGTTTTTTCCTTCGTATTTCGACAAATTTTTAGTTGAGTTTCTGGCCAATAACCTTTATCCTAGAGTGTGGAACATTTTTTCTGCTATGACGGATAGAATGAGTATAGCTGTAAAACCTATTGGTAGGAAGATCAGAGAAAGGAGAGATTTCATGTCTCTACTCCAAGGAATTTTAACTCGACTTGTTAGTCTACAAGAACAAGCTCAAAGCGGTGAAGTAGCACAACGCTATTTTGAAGTGAACGGTGAGCGCAAATGTAGCGTGAAATTTTTCGATAAAAGTGAAATGTATGAGTTAGAAGTGTATCAACAAGGTGAAAAACCTCAAGTGTATCAATTCGATAATATCGACATGGTTGCAATTGAGATTTACGATATCATTTCTTGATACATATAAAAAAGGTGTTGCCAAATGGCAACACCTTTTTTAGTTCTATTACTTTTGCGCATATATGTATAGGGATTTTTCATTTTTCCTACAATGGTAATAAAGTGAAATTGTAATCAGTGGAGATTCTTCTTTCTATACTGATTAATAGCTATCACCAATTGGGTGTTTACACATAGTAGATTGGGGGATAAACATAATGAGGAGGTGTGTTGTATGGAGCGTTTACCGGTTGTCATTTGTCCTAATTGTCACAATGCTGCTGAGATTATTCATGTATTAACGGCTCAATCGAACCAAAATGTAATTTATACGTGCCAAGTTTGCCAGTATGTAATTCGGAATATTGAAACGAATAAAGGGTAGGAAGTTATAATTTTTGTTTTTGTCCCATACAATGAGAATACGAAAAGTCTGTCTAATTGAAAGGACGTGACTATGTGGCCGGTGAACATAAATTTTATAATGTTTCAGAGAGACATTTAAATTTTGATATGGTCTTTACCCGTATTTGTAATTTCATTGAAAAGAATCCACGAAATTTATATCGCTTATCCATTGGGACAGACTCACAAGCACATCAAAAGGATACGAGGTTTATTACGGCAATTCATATTCATCGCGTTGGAAAAGGAGCCTGGGGATGTTTACACCATCAATCAGTAAAAGATAAGCCAGCAACTTTACGTGAGAAGATATATTTAGAAACGCAGTTTAGTCAAGAAATTGCATGCTTATTTACTCCAAATCACATACAAACAATATGGGATTTATTGCATCCATACGCTCAAGATGGAGCTGGATTTATAATGGAAATTCACTTAGATATCGGAAATGATGGTTTAACAAAAGAATTTATTCTAGATATGACAGCGAAAATTCAAGCGATGGGATTAACTGCAAAAATTAAGCCAGATGCTTATGCTGCGTTTAGTTATGCGAATCGATATACGAAATAAAAACAAATTTTATATATCTCTCACTAAAAACTGAATATTACATCTATTAAATAGGCTGAAAATTTTATATAATAAGGATAACGATGCGAGTATAAGGAGAGGGGTATATGAAAAGGGAATTTGTTTTAACGGAAGAAGAGGAAAGTTTGTTACTGGATATTTTATTTCAGCAAAATTATGCGAGTGAAATTTTAGCTGTGGAACTTACAGATATTGAGAATGGTTTAAAAAAGACAGATGTGATGCAATATAAAAAAATCACAAGGTTATTTTACAGATTAAAAAATAAAGGGTATTAAGCGCTACCGGAATGGTAGTCTTTTTTTTGCGTTATATGCTAAAATAGCTGTGTGATTTTGTTTTTTACTGAAATAATGTAAGGACAAAATAATAATGTGAAAACGCTGTCATAAAATATGAATAGAGCCGGTGATTATAAGCAGGAAAAAGGGAAAATGGGGGATGTAATATGATTAGTATTCCAAAAGACGAGTTTCAACAAATTTTTGTGAAAGATTTAATGATTTCATCAGAAAAAGTAGCGCACGTCCAAATAGGGAATGGCTTAGAGCATGCTTTACTCGTACTTGTGAAATCTGGATATTCGGCGATACCTGTTTTGGACCCGATGTACAAATTACACGGGTTAATTAGTACTGCTATGATTTTAGACGGTATGCTAGGGTTAGAACGTATTGAGTTTGAAAGACTTGACGAAATGAAAGTAGAACAGGTGATGAAGGAAGATATTCCGGTTCTTAAGTTAGAAGATTCATTTGCAAAAGCATTAGAAATGACAATTGATCATCCTTTTATTTGCGCTGTCAATGAAGAAGGGTATTTTGAGGGGATTTTAACACGTCGAGCGATTTTAAAATTGTTGAATAAAAAAGTAAGGCAACATAATCGATAATGTGAAAAAAGTGGCTTCATAGAAACGGGGAAGTCACTTTTTTTCGTGCATATCAGTTGTGTATGTATTATATTTAAAAAGATAAAAAAATATATGAGTATGTAGTTAAATTAAGGATGAAAAGCTTATTGAGATAAGGTGTATGGAAGCTGAGGAAAGAGGGAGAAAGTTGCAAATTGATGATTTTCAAATGATGGTTGTGTTAGCACAGGAATCAAATATGAGAAAAGCGGCGGAACGTTTATTTGTTTCACAACCTGCGCTTAGTCAACGATTACAATCTATGGAGAAACAATGGGGAATGAAGTTTTTTATTCGCTCACAAAAAGGATTGACAATTACACCTGAAGGGGAAAAAGTTGCAAATTACGCAAAAGAAATGCTACAAAGGGAAGAAAATATTAAAAGTGAGTTAGCTGTTTTTAGAACAGAAACTCACGGAACGTTAAAAATAGCTGTTGCATCAGTTATTGGTCAATATTGGCTTCCTCCTGTTTTGAAGAAGTTTGTGAATAAATATCCTTCTGTGAAAATATCACTGTTTACTGGCTGGAGTAGCGAAGTGCAAAAGCAATTTTATGAAGGCGACGTTCATGTTGCTATATTAAGAGGAACACAAGAATATAAAGGGCAGAAGCAACAATTATTTGAAGATGAACTTTATTTAGTGGATAAAGAAATAAAAGATATTTCAATGTTAAAAGAAACAAATAGACCTTTTATTCAATTTAAAAGTGATTCGACTTACTATGGACAAATACAAAATTGGTGGTACGGTTTATTTTCTAATCCACCTAAGAGAACAATTGTCGTTGATCAAATTGAGACGTGTAAACAACTCGTTTTAAATGGTATAGGTTATGCTCTATTACCTTCTACTGTTTTAAAAGAAGTACAGGAAAACATGTATAAAACACCTGTGCAATTAACGAGAGAAACATGGTTATTGACGAGTGAATCAGCTAGACAATTGAAGCAAGTACAAGCATTTTTAGAAATTATAGAAGAAATTCAAATGGAAAAATAGGATTATTATCTTGCTACTCGCTCTATCGTTTGGTAGAGTAACATTATAAATGGATTTAGGAGGCAACAAGAATGAAAATGATGGACGCTAACGAAATTATTTCGTTTATTCAAAAAAGTGAAAAGAAAACTCCTGTAAAGGTATACATAAAAGGGGATTTAAAAGAAGTAACATTCCCTGAAACGGTACAAGCATTTGTAAATAAAAAGTCTGGTGTATTATTTGGAGAATGGTCTGAAATTAAGACAATTCTTGATGAAAATAGCAAGCACATCGTTGATTACGTTGTTGAAAATGACCGTCGTAATTCTGCGATTCCAATGCTTGATTTAAAAGGTATTAAAGCTCGTATTGAGCCAGGCGCGATTATTCGTGACCACGTTGAAATCGGTGACAACGCTGTTATTATGATGAATGCAACAATTAATATCGGTGCTGTAATTGGTGAAGGTTCTATGATCGACATGAACGCAGTACTTGGTGGACGTGCAACTGTTGGTAAGAACTGTCACGTAGGTGCTGGTGCAGTACTTGCAGGTGTTATTGAGCCACCTTCAGCAAAACCAGTTATCGTTGAAGATGATGTTGTAATTGGTGCTAACGTAGTTGTGTTAGAGGGAGTTACAGTAGGTAAAGGTGCAGTTGTAGCAGCAGGAGCTGTTGTAACAGAAGATGTACCTCCATATACAGTTGTTGCAGGTACTCCAGCGCGTGTAATTAAAGAGATTGATGAGAAGACAAAAGCAAAAACTGAAATTAAACAAGAGCTTCGTCAATTAAACCCAGAGAAATAAAAACAAAAAAGCGTAAGAGCATAAACAGGCTCTTACGCTTTTTATAGATAGAGGTGCAAAAATGGCAGTAAGCAAATTCATTCAAATTCGTAGAGACTTACACAAAATACCGGAAATTGGATTTAAAGAGTGGAAAACACAGCAGTATATTCTAGATTACATTGGAACGCTTTCGAATGAACATGTGGAAGTGAAAGTATGGGAAACGGGTGTCATTGTTAAAGTAAATGGAAAAAATCCAGAAAAAATTATAGGTTATCGCGCAGATATAGATGGTTTACCAATTACAGAAGAAACTGGATATGAATTTGCTTCTATTCATGAAGGAATGATGCATGCATGTGGACACGATGTACATACGACAATCGGTTTAGGCCTTCTAACAGCAGCTGTAACAAAAAGGATAGATGATGATCTTGTGTTTCTATTCCAACCAGCTGAAGAAGGTCCAGGAGGGGCTCTTCCTATGTTAGAGAGCGAAGAGTTAAAAGAATGGAAGCCAAATATAATTCTCGGTCTTCATATTGCACCTGAATACCCTGTAGGAACAATCGCCACTAAAGAGGGGCTATTATTTGCAAATACATCAGAGTTATATGTTGATTTAAAAGGGAAAGGTGGACATGCAGCCTACCCTCATACTGCAAATGATATGATTATTGCAGCAAGTCATCTTGTTACACAACTCCAATCCGTTATTAGTCGTAATGTGAATCCACTTGATAGTGCAGTAATTACAATCGGCAAAATAACAGGTGGTACAGTTCAAAATATCATAGCAGAAAAGTCTCGGTTAGAAGGAACAATCCGAACGTTATCAGTAGAATCAATGAGTCGTGTGAAAAGTAGGATTGAGGCAATTGTTGCGGGGATAGAAGCTTCCTTCCAATGTGAAGCGGCTATTGACTACGGAGCGATGTATCATCAAGTATATAACCATGAAGCATTAACGAGAGAGTTTATGCAGTTCGTAAGTGAACAAACTGATATGAATGTCATTACATGTACAGAGGCGATGACAGGTGAAGATTTTGGTTATATGCTTCAAGAGATTCCTGGATTTATGTTTTGGCTGGGAGTAAATTCAGAATACGGTTTACACCATGCAAAATTAAAACCAGATGAAGAGGCTATTGAGAAAGCTATTGTATTTTTAGATCAATATGTGAAGTGGAAGGGAACTAGAGAGTGAACTGGCCCGCCGACTGTGAAACCATTTAAAGTGGGGGCCCGTTAGTTCAAGGACGAAAACATCTTTCACATTTATTTTGGAGGCAAATCGACATACAAATGGATAAAATAATGAGCAGTGGTTTTGAGCCGCTGCTCATTATTCATTGAGCAGATGATTAGTTAACTAGCTTATATATGTTTACATTTCGTGTAGAAAGTGTGTAAAATCAAGGTGAAACATAGAAAAAAGGGTGGGGAATTACGTGCAAATTAGCAGTGCAATGTTGTGTTTCGTCTTATATACGTATGTGATTATTGCGGCGATTTATTTTGGGATAAGTTTTTATGCCTACCGTTTAGTCGATAATCATGAATATGATGAAACATATAAATGGGTGAAGAGATATTTATCACCTGTATTAGAAATTATGAATGGGTTTGTGCTCTTTTTATTTATTGGATTAATTGCTTTCTCAACGAGTTTAGTAGGAAATAAAACAACATTATTTGTACTAGGTATCATTATTTTTATGTTGTTAGGCATACGGATTGGTAACACTGTGTTTTGGAATGAAAGAAAAGTAGATGGTTGGACTGGAATGTTAATTCCGTGTATGTTAGCAGCTATCGTGACAAACATAGAGCATGAGTATTATGAATTACATTTTTGGCTCATTATCGTTTTAACAATTCTTTCGGTCTTGTACATAAGTACAGTAGTACTAACATACATTGCGCATGAAAAAGGTGATGTTAAAGGAACTCGCTTCTTTAGAGGGCGGGCATTATTTTGGAGTGTGCCAACGATGGCGGTTATAGGAATAATTGCGATATTAGTAAATGGGTATCAATTTACGAATTGGCAACTGTTTTTAGAAAGTTGGTGGATTTTCATCCTTTCGTTTATCGCTTTTTTAGGTGCAACGCATTATTTATTCCATCAACATCATTACATATTGGCATTACTATTTGCATTTACACAACTATTATTTGCTTTCTTCGGACAAGAAACGTTATTATTCGTTTTTGAAACATTTAGTTCATTTGGAAACATATTTGTATTTGGTATGTTAATATTCAGTATCGCATTTTATTTACAACAGTATTTTTATATACAAAAACAAAAATAAGAATGATATACAGGTTTTTGTAGCAAATCTAAAGTATGTTACAATAAAAATACATAGTATTCGATGTTATTGGAGGAATTCCTGTGGGTGAAAAAGAGAAAGAATTTGCTGTCATTGGACTTGGGCGTTTTGGTGGAAGTATTTGCCGAGAACTTGCTCAATTAGGTATGGAAGTAATGGCAATTGACTCAGATGAGGATAAAATTAATGAATTTGCAAATATAGCTTCACATGCTGTAATTGCAGATTCAACAGATGAGATGGTATTGAAAAGTCTTGGTATTCGTAATTTTGATCATGTAGTCGTCGCGATTGGAGACAACTTAAATTCAAGTATTTTAACAACGTTAATTCTGAAAGAGTTAGGTGTAAAAAATATTACTGTAAAAGCTCAAAATGATTACCACGAAAAAGTATTAAGTAAAATAGGAGCAGATCACATTGTGCACCCAGAGCGTGATATGGGAAAAAGGATTGCTAATAATATAGCATCAAGTAATGTATTAGACTATCTTGAGCTTTCGGATGAGCATAGTATTGTAGAGATTATTGCAAATAAAAAAATTGATGGACATTCTTTAATTGAATTAGATATTCGTGCGAAATTTGGATTGAATATTGTAGCGATTAAACGTGGTAAAGAAGTGATTGTATCTCCTCGAGCTACGGAAAATATTCAAGCGGGAGATATATTAATTGTAATTGGTCATGACGATGAAGTAGATCGTTTTAAACACTTTTTGAGATAAGAGAAAAGGACAATACCATGAAGGTATTGTCCTTTTTCTTATATCTCCATAATGATTGGTAAAATCATTGGACGACGTTTCGTTTTCTCATATAGGAATGGTGCCAATGTGTCTGTAATCTCATTTTTAATTTCAGACCATTGTGTTGTTTTACGTTCCATTACTTTTTCTAAATGAGTTGTAATTAATGTTTGAGCATCATTAATTAAATCACTACTTTCGCGCATATAAACGAAACCACGTGAGATAATATCAGGTCCTGCTGCAACTTTAAATTCTTTCATATCAATGCTTACAACTACAATAACAAGTCCTTCTTCAGAAAGGATGCGACGATCGCGTAATACAATATTACCGATATCTCCAATACCATTTCCATCAATATAGACAGATCCAGATGGTATTTTACCAGCTACGCTTGCTTCATCTGAACGTAAGGCAAGAACATCGCCATTATCCATGATGAAACAGTTTTCTTCTGGAATACCACAATCATTAGCTAACTTCATATGCATACGTTGCATACGATATTCACCATGAATTGGCATGAAATACTTTGGTTTAATTAGACGAAGCATTAGTTTTTGTTCTTCTTGTCCGCCGTGTCCACTCGTATGAATGTTTGACAGTTTTCCGTGGATTACATCAGCACCAGCACGATAC
Source organism: Bacillus paramycoides (assembly GCF_038971285.1). NCBI lineage: Bacteria > Bacillati > Bacillota > Bacilli > Caryophanales > Bacillaceae > Bacillus > Bacillus paramycoides. Next base: position 3,891,130 of record NZ_CP152427.1, on the reverse strand, counting down.
AACATGTTAATTGTACGACTTACGCTAATTGTATTACCAGGGATTGGTGAAGAAGAGAAAACAACTGTGTCGCCAGGGATGATTTGAATTTGACGATGCGTACCATTGGCAATACGTGAAAGTGCTGCCATTGGCTCCCCTTGACTACCTGTACATAAAATAACAACTTTATTAGCCGGTAGGCGATTTAGTTGAGATGCATCTATGAATGTATCCTTCGGACAGCGAATATAACCGAGGTTTTGTCCGATTTCAATCGCTGCTTCCATACTGCGGCCAAATACAGCCACTTTACGATTGTTTTCAACAGCTGCTTCAACAACTTGTTGTAAACGATGAATATTTGATGCAAAGGTTGCGAAGATAATACGACCTTCTACTTTGCGGAAAATATCTTGAATACTATCACCAACGCGGCGCTCAGACATTGTAAAGTTTGGAACTTCACTGTTTGTACTGTCAGATAAGAGGCAAAGTACACCGTCTTTTCCGATTTCGGCCATTTTTGTTAAGTCCGCAGGTTCACCAACTGGTGTGAAGTCAAATTTGAAATCTCCAGTATGAACCACTTGTCCTTGAGGTGTTTTCACAACAACTCCGTATGAATCTGGAATACTGTGAGTTGTACGGAAGAATGAAACTGATGTCTTTTTGAATTTAATAACATCATCTTCTTGAATTTCATAAAGTTTTGCTTTACGAAGTAATCCGTGCTCTTCTAGTTTGTTTTTGATTAGCGCAATTGCTAATTTACCGCCATAAATAGGAATGTTCACTTGACGTAATAAGTAAGGAATTCCACCGATATGATCTTCGTGACCATGTGTAATGAATAATCCTTTAATTTTATCTTCGTTTCGCACAAAATAAGTGTAATCTGGTATTACATAATCGATTCCGAGGAGTTCGTCTTCTGGGAATTTAATTCCAGCGTCAATTATAATAATTTCATCTTGAAATTGAACAGCATATGTATTTTTACCGATTTCACCAAGACCACCTAAAGCAAAAACGGCTGCTTGATCATTCTTTAGAAATTTCATATGACTATACGATTTCCGCTAATGTTAAATCAGCGTTTTCTTTTTCATATTCAAGATGATTGCCAGTAACAGACTGAACGAACTCGATATTATATGCGAACTTATTTAATTTCTTACGAACATCCTTTTCAGACGTAGCCTCTAAATATAAAACTTTTGTATTTTCACGTACTGGAACCTCAGTCATTTTTTCTTGATAAAATACTTTAAAAATCATTTGGAAAACCTCTCCTTGTCTATGTTTTGCATTATCTGTTACTTATTATAAAGCAAACAGTCACGATTTTCATGTTTTTTCGAATGAGAATGAAGAAAAAGCCCGAAATGGGCACAATTTAAGCGATCGTCTTTTTACCGACTAGATCTTTTAAATAACGCTTGAGCTTTTTCTTCAGCTTCTTCAGCATGATTACTCCTTCCTTTCCTTATTTTAAACATGCATATTACTAGTGAAAACGCCGTCTCTGCTATAAGAAAGAGGACAAAAGTGAATGTTGAATCTTGTCCTTTCTCATACAGGGAAAGTTATTCTATAGTAACGATTAGTAGCCGTTAGTTATAGGTATAGTATGAGAAAGAATAGAAAAGAAAATTCATACGAACAAGTATCCACACTTTTTACTAATATATATATGCAGGTTTCATAAATAAGGTCAGAAAGTGAACGCTTTCTTCACAGATGTTTAATATGTTATACTTTTTTTTAGAATTTGAAAAGCGATAATCAAAATAGGAATATAGAGTAACAGAAAGGATTTTGACAAATGAATGATAAAATTGTCTTTTTTGATATTGATGGAACATTATTAGATCATGATAAGAAGATTTCGCAATCTACAAGAGATGCAGTAAGACAGTTACAAGAACAAGGTGTGCATGTAGCAATTGCAACAGGACGTGCGCCATTTATGTTTGAAGATATTCGTAAGGAACTTAATATTCACAATTATGTTAGTTTTAATGGACAGTACGTTGTATTTGAAGACGAGGTAGTGTTTAATAACCCGTTACAACCAGCTGCCTTACATAAGTTTACTCAGTTTGCAAATCAAGAAGGATACCCACTTGTATATCTTGATCATCAAGAAATGAGAGCATCAGTTGAATATCATGATTATGTGAAAGAAGGTTTTGGAAGCTTGAATTTTGAGCATCCGACATATGAACCTAATTTTTATGAGAAGCGTAATATTTATCAAACACTTCTTTTCTGTGAAGTGAATGAAGAGGAAAAGTTTATAAATCAATACCCAGATTTTCATTTTATTCGCTGGCATGCGTATTCCATGGATATTATTCCAAATGGTGGTTCTAAGGCAAAGGGGATTGAGAAATTCATTGAAAAATTAGGGTTTAACCGTGAACAAGTGTATGCATTTGGAGATGGTTTAAATGATTTAGAAATGATCGAAGCAGTTGGGACAGGTATTGTGATGGGGAATGGTCATGAAGACTTGAAAAAACTTGCAAATCATGTGACAAAGGATGTTAGTGAAGACGGCATATATCATGGCTTAAAATGGGCTGGATTACTATAAGTGAATATGGAACCCATTTCATATAAAAAAGGCGGAAGATTAACTCCCGCCTTTTTTATTATCGCTCTAGAGGTTTTGAATCGTCAGGAGCAGCAAATGGATTCTCTTTATTAATGTGGTCATAGAACATAACACCATTTAAATGGTCAATTTCATGCTGAAATACAATTGCGGGTAAACCTTTTAAACGCAATTTTACTTCTTCGCCGTTAATAGATGTTGCTTTCACTGTAATTCTTGTGTAACGAGGGACATAACCAGGTACTTCGCGGTCTACTGATAGGCAGCCTTCACCACTTTGTAAATATGTACGCTCAACAGAATGACTAATGATTTTTGGATTGAATAATGCATGACTATATAGCGTACCGTCTGTATCTGTTACATGAACCGCAATCATTTTCTTTGAAATACCGATTTGCGGAGCCGCTAATCCGATTCCAGGGCGTAAACTATATTTTTCAGCCATTTCAGGATCTTGGCTATTTATTACAAATTCAATCATTTCTTTAAGTGTATTTGTATCTTCTTCGCTTGCTGGTATTACTACCTCTTCTGCAACATTTCGCAAAATAGGATCTCCTTCGCGAATTACATCTTTCATTGTAAGCATATGTAATCTCTCCTTTCCCTTTTAGTCTACCAAAGGAGCCGAAAAAAGTCATCGACAAGTAGGGGGAAGCGCTTTGGAAAGAGTACTATTGTATGTAATAAAAAGAAACAGACGGCAAAGCCGTCTGTTTCTCTCCATAGTTGTTTCATTTTACATTAGCGAATGCAAGCAGCACCAACGATAATTAAAAGAATAAACAACACAACGATTAAGGCGAAGCCGCGTCCAGACCCGCCACAAGAACCGCCATAACCGTAGGAAGGATATGAACAAGTTGGATAGCAATATGAGTATCCGTACATGAGATGACCTCCTTTATCATTTCCCGCTAATACTGCGGTTACTATAATGTATGGAGGGAAGGGTAGAAATGTATGGGTAATTACCTATAAAAGGAAGAGGAGTTTGTATATTTTTGCTAAGAAGGGAGAAAAACTAAAGAGAATTAAATCGTTTACATATTATTCTAAGAGAAAAAACAAGTTAAAAAGGGAATAATATAACAGCGGGTTAATGCTTACTAATACAGATGTGAAAAATAAAAACACGTTTGTGTAGAAGAAACCTGCAGATTATTTATAAAAAAACGTATTCAAAGTAATTGACATCGTAATTAGAATAGTTGTAAACTAAAAAACGTGATCAAGATTGTATTAATATGTTTCTGAAAAAACATTAGTACAGATTGTTAGGTACACAAAATTATTCTCAACCGACAAATAAATTTGTTGGTTTACATTGTTGCGTTTTCAGTCTAGCTAATAGATAGTGAAAGCGTTTCAGAATATGGTTCAAGAGAGGAAGAGGTGAACGGAATGGGTACTAAAACAAAAAAGACCCTATTTAATGTTGATGAGCAAATGAAAGCTATCGCAGCTCAATTTGAAACATTACAAATTTTAAATGAAAAAGGCGAAGTTGTGAATGAAGCAGCTATGCCTGAATTATCTGATGATCAATTAAAAGAATTAATGCGTCGTATGGTGTATACTCGCGTATTAGATCAACGTTCTATTTCTTTAAACCGTCAAGGACGTTTAGGTTTCTACGCACCAACAGCTGGACAAGAGGCTTCTCAATTAGCAAGTCATTTCGCACTTGAAGCAGAAGATTTCATCTTACCAGGATATCGTGATGTGCCACAATTAGTATGGCACGGTTTACCATTATACCAAGCATTCTTATTCTCTCGTGGACATTTCATGGGTAACCAAATGCCTGAGAACGTAAATGCACTTGCTCCACAAATCATCATCGGTGCGCAAATCATCCAAACTGCTGGTGTTGCGTTAGGTATGAAACTACGTGGTAAAAAATCTGTTGCAATTACTTACACTGGTGACGGTGGTGCTTCACAAGGTGACTTCTACGAAGGTATGAACTTTGCGGGTGCATTCAAAGCTCCAGCAATCTTCGTTGTTCAAAACAACCGTTATGCAATCTCTACTCCAGTAGAAAAGCAATCTGCAGCTAAAACTGTAGCTCAAAAAGCAGTAGCAGCAGGTATTTACGGAATTCAAGTAGACGGTATGGATCCATTAGCTGTATACGCAGCAACTGCTTTCGCTCGTGAGCGCGCAGTAAATGGCGAAGGCCCTACTTTAATCGAGACTTTAACATTCCGTTACGGTCCACATACAATGGCTGGTGATGACCCAACTCGTTACCGTACAAAAGATATCGAGAACGAATGGGAACAAAAAGATCCAATCGTACGCTTCCGTGCATTCTTAGAAAACAAAGGCCTATGGTCTCAAGAAGTTGAAGAGAAAGTAATCGAAGAAGCAAAAGAAGATATCAAACAAGCAATTGCTAAGGCTGACCAAGCTCCAAAACAAAAAGTTACTGATTTAATGGAAATCATGTACGAAAAAATGCCTTACAACTTAGCTGAACAATATGAAATTTACAAAGAAAAGGAGTCGAAGTAAGCCATGGCTCAAATGACAATGATTCAAGCAATCACTGATGCTTTACGCGTTGAAATGAAAAATGACCCTAACGTACTTGTGTTTGGTGAAGACGTTGGTGTAAACGGCGGTGTATTCCGTGCTACTGAAGGTTTACAAGCTGAATTTGGTGAAGACCGTGTAATGGATACTCCACTTGCAGAGTCTGGTATTGGTGGACTTGCAGTTGGACTTGCACTTGAAGGCTTCCGTCCAGTTCCAGAAATCCAATTCTTCGGTTTCGTATATGAAGTAATGGATTCAATTTCTGGTCAATTAGCTCGTATGCGTTACCGTTCTGGTGGACGTTGGACTGCTCCTGTAACAGTTCGTTCTCCATTCGGTGGCGGTGTTCATACTCCTGAACTACATGCTGATAGCTTAGAAGGATTAGTGGCTCAACAACCTGGTCTAAAAGTTGTTATTCCATCTACTCCATACGATGCAAAAGGTCTTTTAATCTCTGCGATTCGTGACAACGATCCAGTTATCTACTTAGAGCATATGAAATTGTACCGTTCATTCCGTCAAGATGTACCAGAAGGCGAATACACAATTGATTTAGGTAAAGCTGATATCAAACGTGAAGGTACAGATGTATCTGTTATCGCTTACGGTGCTATGGTTCACGCTGCATTAAAAGCTGCTGAAGAACTTGAAAAAGAAGGTATCTCTTTAGAGGTTGTTGACTTACGTACAGTTCAACCATTAGATATCGAAACAATCATCGCTTCTGTTGAAAAAACAGGCCGCGTGGTAGTAGTTCAAGAAGCACAAAAACAAGCTGGTATTGCAGCTAACGTTGTAGCGGAAATTAATGACCGTGCAATCTTAAACTTAGAAGCTCCAGTTGTACGTGTTGCAGCTGCTGATACAGTATTCCCATTCTCTCAAGCTGAGAGCGTATGGTTACCAAACCACAAAGATATTGTTGAAGCTGTTAACAAAGTAATGAACTTCTAATTTTTAGTTATTCATGTGCAAAAGAAATCAGCACATGCTGATTTCTTTTGCCATATTCCATAATAAAGAAATGAATCAGGGGGCTGAATTCCGTGGCATTTGAATTTAAACTACCAGATATCGGTGAAGGTATCCACGAAGGTGAAATCGTAAAATGGTTTATTAAACCAGGCGACGAAGTAAACGAAGATGACGTACTTCTTGAAGTACAAAATGATAAAGCAGTAGTAGAAATCCCTTCTCCTGTTAAAGGTAAAGTACTTGAAGTACTTGTAGAAGAAGGTACGGTTGCAGTAGTTGGAGATACATTAATTAAATTTGATGCTCCAGGATACGAAAACCTTAAATTTAAAGGTGACGATCATGACGAAGCTCCTAAAGCTGAAGAAGTGAAAGAAGAAGCTCCTAAAGCTGAAGCTACTCAAGCAGCAACTGCAGAAGTAGTAAATGAGCGCGTAATCGCTATGCCATCTGTTCGTAAATATGCTCGTGAAAACGGCGTAGACATTCATAAAGTAGCTGGTTCTGGTAAGAACGGTCGTATCGTAAAAGCTGACATCGATGCATTTGCAAATGGTGGACAAGCAGTAGCAGCAACTGAGGCTCCAGCAGCAGTAGAAGCTACTCCAGCAGCAGCGAAAGAAGAAGCACCAAAAGCACAACCAATCCCAGCTGGTGAATATCCAGAAACTCGTGAGAAAATGAGTGGTATCCGTAAAGCGATTGCAAAAGCAATGGTTAACTCTAAACACACAGCTCCTCACGTAACATTAATGGATGAAGTTGATGTAACTGAGCTTGTTGCTCACCGTAAGAAGTTCAAAGCTGTTGCAGCTGACAAAGGTATTAAATTAACTTACCTTCCATACGTTGTTAAAGCTTTAACATCTGCATTACGTGAATTCCCAATGTTGAATACTGCTTTAGACGATGCTTCTCAAGAAATCGTTCATAAACATTACTTCAACATCGGTATCGCAGCTGATACAGACAAAGGTCTATTAGTACCAGTTGTTAAAGATACAGATCGTAAATCAATCTTCACTATTTCTAACGAGATCAATGATCTTGCTGGTAAAGCACGTGAAGGTCGCTTAGCTCCGGCTGAAATGAAAGGTGCTTCTTGCACAATTACAAACATTGGTTCTGCAGGTGGACAATGGTTCACTCCAGTTATCAACCACCCAGAAGTAGCAATCCTTGGTATCGGCCGTATCGCTGAAAAACCAGTTGTGAAAAACGGTGAAATCGTTGCAGCTCCAGTATTAGCATTATCTCTAAGCTTTGACCATCGTTTAATTGACGGCGCAACTGCTCAAAAAGCATTAAACCAAATTAAACGTCTATTGAATGACCCACAATTATTAGTAATGGAGGCGTAATAACAATGGTAGTAGGAGATTTCCCAATTGAATTAGATACAGTCGTTGTTGGTGCAGGTCCTGGTGGATACGTTGCGGCAATTCGTGCAGCACAATTAGGTCAAAAGGTAGCAATTATTGAAAAAGCTAACCTTGGTGGCGTATGCTTAAACGTTGGATGTATTCCTTCAAAAGCGTTAATCAATGCAGGTCATCGTTATGAGAATGCAATGCATTCTGATGACATGGGTATCACTGCAGAGAACGTAAAAGTTGACTTTACAAAAGTTCAAGAATGGAAAAACGGCGTAGTTAAGAAATTAACTGGCGGTGTTGAAGGCCTTCTTAAAGGTAACAAAGTTGAAATCATTCGTGGTGAAGCTTACTTCGTAGATGCTAACACATTACGCGTAATGACTGAAGATGCAGCTCAAACTTACACGTTTAAAAATGCTGTTCTTGCAACTGGTTCTACACCAATCGAAATTCCTGGATTCAAATACTCTAAACGTGTTATCAACTCTACAGGTGCTTTAAGCTTACCTGAAATTCCTAAAAAACTTGTTGTAATCGGCGGCGGTTACATCGGTATGGAATTAGGTACTGCATATGCTAACTTCGGTACAGAAGTTACTGTAGTAGAAGCTGGCGACGAAATCTTAGCTGGTTTCGAAAAAGCTATGAGCTCTGTTGTTAAACGTGCTCTACAGAAAAAAGGTAACGTAAATATCCATACAAAAGCTATGGCTAAAGGCGTTGAAGAAACAGAAACTGGCGTAAAAGTTAGCTTTGAAGTTAAAGGTGAAATCCAAACTGTAGAAGCAGATTACGTATTAGTAACTGTAGGTCGTCGTCCAAACACTCAAGAAATCGGTCTTGAGCAAGTTGGAGTTAAAATGACTGACCGCGGCATCATCGAAATCGATGAGCAATGTCGTACAAACGTACCAAATATCTATGCAATCGGTGATATCGTTCCTGGACCACCATTAGCTCACAAAGCTTCTTACGAAGGTAAAGTAGCTGTTGAAGCAATTAGTGGCCATGCATCAGCAATCGATTACATCGGAATTCCTGCAGTATGCTTCACAGATCCAGAATTAGCATCTGTTGGTTACACTAAGAAACAAGCTGAAGAAGCTGGAATGACTGTAACTGTATCTAAGTTCCCATTCGCTGCTAACGGTCGTGCGTTATCATTAAACAGCACTGACGGTTTCCTACAACTTGTAACACGTAAAGAAGATGGTCTTCTTGTAGGTGCTCAAGTTGCAGGTGCAGGCGCTTCAGATATTATTTCTGAGATTGGTTTAGCTATCGAAGCTGGAATGACAGCAGAAGATATCGCTCAAACAATCCACGCTCACCCAACATTAGGTGAAATCACAATGGAAGCAGCTGAAGTTGCTCTTGGAATGCCAATTCACATTGTAAAATAATTTAAGTAATGAAAATAGCCCATCTCTTTAAATAAGAGATGGGCTATTTTTTATTTTAATAAAAATGGCTTGCAAGGTCTTTATATGTACTTGTCGAATGAATATATAATACTTTATTTGGATTGTTAGAACATATATTAATCCAAAAGCCATATATATGCTTTCGTATAATATGTAATTGATTCAAACTTAATCCCATATAGTAATAAAATAGAGCATGTCAAAGGAGAAGGTTCCATGAAAATATTACATGTTATATTTTATCATATTTTATTATGGAGTGGTTTTTCCGTTGTATTATCATTGTCAAATGGTGATAAGTTGCATTATAAAGTAATTCTATTTTTTGTATTTCTTTATTTAGCATATGTGATCGCATATTTTGTATTGCAAATTAGAAAGCAGGCATTATTCCTTACGTGTTCAAATTGCATACTTTTCTTAATCATATTTTCTATTTTTTAGATTAACGTTTATAGAAATACATTGTTCTTCCATTAAATAATTGTAACTCTCCTTCTAACTTCTTCGCTAGAAAACGGCAAAATTCATTTGCTTTTCCTTTATCACCAAATGTTGCATTAGGTGGTAACGAGATCTGAATGAAAGATTGTTCTTTTTCTATACCGACGCCAACATAAATGGAGCCATATCGATCGTGAGTAGATTGTAGTTTTAATGTTGTTGCTGATGTATCTAAAATTTCATAAGGAAAAGCGGTATTTGTATAAGCGTAATTAATTTGAACACCAGTTTTGGAAGTAACTGTTTGATAATTATGAAAAAGTTGTTTTATATCATCTATTGAAACAGATTGTTGATTGGATTTAGGTACAAGCGTAATAAAGGCATGTTGCATATAAGTTCCCCCTAACTTAGTAGAATACTTTCATTCTACATCCTACTGAATTTTTTGACAATTAAAAGGAGTATTCCTTTTTTTGTTTAATATACTAATGAAAGGTGATGGAGAAAGGTGGAAACCGATGTTTGAAAAATTGTATGATGAGCATGAAAGTGTGAAGGTACGATTTTTGGGATTTATGACACATGATACTCGTTATGATTTTGGTGTTATTTATACAAATATGTTTTTTGGGAAGCCACTCATTGTTTGTATGCAAACAGGAAGATCTACTTTACTTGGACGAGATGATGTAGAGAATGTTCAATATTTGCAGGAAATTTTTAAATTAGGATCAGAAGACGAAGCAGCGGAGTTAGCTCAGTTTTTCTCATTTCTAGTTCCCTCTACATCTTTGCATGCTGAATATGAAGAATAAATAATGTAAAACAGTCGTACGTATAAATATGGCTGTTTTTTTATTTGAATATCGTATACTAATTTAAATTAAAAATAATTAATGTGTTATACTAAAAACCTATTGACGTAAAAAGTATAGCATATTAAAATAAAGACAGAAAGTTAAGCGGTTACAAAAAAGTTTTTGGGATTATAAACTTAGGGGGAAATGAAAAATGGGAACAATCGTATGTCAAGATTGTGAAGGTACAATTGCACACTTCGAAGATGAGAAAGTAACGGTACTTTACGGGAAATGTGGATCTTGCGGATGTGATCACACAGAGCATACAAAAGCCCAATAATTGATAGGAAATGGACAGCTAAAAGTTTTTAGGACCATAAACTTAGGGGGAAATGAAAAATGGGAACAATCGTATGCCAAGTATGTGAAGGAACAATCGGTCATTTTGAAGATGAAAAGACGACAGTGCTTTACGGGAAATGTGGTGCAAATTGTGACTGTGCGAATAAAGATAAGGCGAAAGCTTAATTATAAATAAGTAGATTATTATTAAAACTCAGGGGGAAATGAAAAATGGGAACAATCGTATGCCAAGTATGTGAAGGAACAATCGGACATTTTGAAGATGAAAAATCAACAGTACTATACGGAAAATGTGGATCTCATTGCGACTGTAACCATAAAGAATATACAAAAGCTTAAATAAGAAAAAGCGCCTACATATGTAGGCGCTTTTTTAATAAATTGTAGTTGTATGGCCAACTGTTGCAACGATTGCATCATCTCTAATCGGAATAAATCCTATGGATGTCTGTGGGGCTTTAGAAGAAGCGTAGTGGCTCATGAGACGGCTATCAATACGGGTAATAGTATCGGTCAAGAAAGCCGAAATGAAAGCGTAAGGAACTCGTCGTTCATTTAACGCGTATATAATTTCTTCTTTTGTTTTTACACCTACGCCATGTCCGTAAAAAAAGAAATTCCCTAAATAGATTGTATTTTCTCCTTGCCACTCGATTGTAGCTGGATTCACTTGTGGATTTTTAAAATAAACAAGATCACCTGGGACAAGATCGCCACCCGTTTTTGTTATGAGTTTTAAATCTTGATCGTAGTCCCACGTATAAAGTAAAAGGTTTGCAAAGAGACGGTTGAAAGTTTCTTCTTTATACAACGATAGTAAAGCTTTGTAAAAAATAATAATCATCGCAGTGGCACATTCAGTTCCATATAGTTTTCCGTTTTTGAAAATATCTTGTATGGCAATGGAAGGGGGTATGTTTGGAAGAAGTTCAAATCCTCCAAGTGACGTTCTTTTCCAATACTGAGGGTTACAAAAGGATTGTTGAAATGTTCGAAACTGAAATCCACTTTGAAAAAGTTCTAATGCGGATGTAATAATATTTACACGCAAGTTTAGATCGAAGCTGAGTTCATCTGATGTTCGGAAGGAATAGATTTCTTGATTTCCTGCCATTATAGATAAAATTTGCTGTTTCTCAGCTGCAAATGGCTCATATTCATTTGTGATATAAGGATGCACAATAGAACGGCCTATTACAATCATAATAGTATCCCCACCTATACGTTACATTACATCATATCGTATGAGAAAAGGGAAAAAGGGTGAAAGAAAAGCCTATCAACTGATAGGCTTGTACTCTTTAATCACACGTAATGTTTGCAATGTCATATCTTCAGGACCTTGTACAGGTAAACCCGCTTCTAAGTTTTTACGAATATACTCTAAGTTATCTTGTGTAATAATTTCCCCCGGAGTAAAGATTGGAATCCCTGGTGGATAAACCATAACGAAATCAGCTATAATACGACCGGCTGCCTTTTCAAATGGGATGACTTCTGTTTCCGAATAAAAAGCATCTCGAGGAGAAAGTGCTAGCACTGGTATTTCTGGAATTTCTACTTGTATTTGAACACCTTTATCAGCTGTATTTCTAAATGTTGCTGATAAATCTTGTAATGCTGTAATAAGTGTATTCGTCTCACTTTCTGTATCTCCGAAAGTGACAAGACATAGTATGTTGTATAAATCTGAGAGTTCTACTTCAATGTTATATTGCTCTCTAAGCCATACTTCAGCCTGATGACCTGTAATACCTAAATCTTTTACAGATACAATTATCTTTGTAGGATCATAGTTAAAAGTAGCATCCGTGCCTAGCATTTCTTTCCCAGGACAGTAAAGATGCTCAATATCATTTATAGCATCACGAACTTGTTCTGCTAATTGAATTGTTTGTTCTATGAGTGCAGTTCCTTCTGTAGCAAGACGTTTTCTAGCAACATCAAGAGATGCTAATAAGATGTAAGAAGTTGATGTAGTCGTAAGCATGCTGATAATAGATTGAACATGTTTTACGTTCACCAGGCCTTCTTTCACATTAAGAATAGAACTTTGCGTTAAAGATCCTCCTAATTTGTGAACGCTTGTTGCGGCCATATCTGCTCCAGCTTGCATCGCTGACATCGGCAATTCATCGTGAAAATGAATATGAACACCATGAGCTTCATCAACGAGTACAGGGATATCATAAGAATGTGCTAATTGTACAATCTGTTCTAAGTCCGCAGCAAATCCAAAGTATGTTGGGTTAATAACAAGTAAGCCTTTCGCATCTGAGTGCTCTTCAAGAGCCTTTTTGACAGATTGAATTGTAATTCCATGTGAAATACCGAGTTTTGGATCGATCTCAGGATGCATAAAAATCGGTTTTGCACCTGAGAAGATAATCGCTGACATTACTGATTTATGCACGTTTCGTGGTACTAGGATTTTGTCACCAGGACCGCAAACGCTCATCACCATTGTCATAATTGCACCACTTGTGCCTTGAATGGAAAAAAAGGTATGGTCTGCACCGAATGCAGCGGCTGCTAAATCTTGTGCTTCTTTAATCATACCTTTTGGATGATGTAAATCATCGAGCGGCGCAATATTAATTAAATCAATTGCTAATGCATTATGCCCAATAAATTCGCGAAATGTAGGATCCATGCCCTGTCCTTTTTTATGACCAGGAATATGGAATTGGATTGGATTTCGCTTACTGTGCTCAACTAAAGCGGTAAACAATGGTGTTTCGTATTGGGACAATCTATACACTCCTTCTTCTTCGTAATATTTAGTAATATTTGGTATTATTTGTTTTATATAGTCCTGTACTAAAAAAGCTAAGTCCTTTTTTAGTACGAGGCTTGTTTTTCTGCCAATCACAAAAGCGTTTTTGAGATGGTAGGTTCACTTTATTTTCTATAAAACAAAAGCATTATATCACCAATAATTATAGATGTATAGAAAAAAATATTATTACAGTGCGTATGTTAAATAGTTATTCCCAATTAACTTATAAGAGGAAGATAATTCCGTCATAAGGAATAAATAGTGTATAATGCAAAGTGGCTATAGTGAAGATGAAAAAGCCTCTTTAAGATAGCATATTAAAATAAGAAGAAATGGTAAATGAGGTGCAAAATGGAATATCAATATCCGTTAGATTATGATTGGTCAAATGAGGAAATGGTTGCAATTGTGAAGTTTTATGAAGCGATTGAGAAAGCATATGAAAAAGGCATTATAAGAGAAGAATTAATGGGATTATATCGTCGTTTTAAAGAGATTGTTCCATCGAAAGCAGAAGAAAAGAAAATTGATAAAGAATTTCAAGAAGTAAGTGGGTATTCTATATACCGTGCGATTCAAAGGGCTAAAGAAACCGAAGAACAAAAGCTTGTGAAAATGTAAAAAAATTTTGAAAAATAAAAACTGAAGTGATATAATGTGATAACAACTAAAAACGGACAATTTAAATTGTCCGTTTTCTACTATCGATTACAAAGTGCATATAAAGGAAGGAGTGATTGCATCGTAGATTCAATCTTAGCAAGGAATTGTTCGTTGGTCATTGCTGAAAACTCCTCTGGTGATATATGAATACCAACTAATAATTCTGCTTTTTTCACAGTAGCTAGACGTTCAATCATCTTTTGTAAGTCTTCTGTTTCAAGTGTTTTATGTAATTTTACACTTGGTTTAGTATGGTCAATGGACCAAACGAAGTCATTTGGAATATTTGTTTTTAAATCATTTAAATGTTCTAAGAAGGCGTGAGCCGTCTCCACTTTTTGTGGACACTCATAGATTAAACCAAAGTATACGAAGGCATGAGTACCCCATAATCCAATTTGGAAATGTGGTAGCATTTTATATCCGCGTTTATTTGTTGAAAAAGCAACCCAAGTATCGTTTGGTGGATTGACTTTACGACGTGCATGTTTTGCTACATGGTAAAAAAAGTTCTCATCAGTTTGTTTGGATAAATACGTAGCAAACTGTTCCCCTAAAGCTTCTAGCTTAGGATGAATGTTCGTTTTAATTGCACTCATTCGTTCTTCGAGACCATCAACTGTAAAGACCTCAAAATCAGTTGATTTGAATGTTTGTAGTGTCATGATTGTTCCTCCAACTCCTATTTTGCTTTTATTTTAGCATAGCTTGTACTATTCATAAAAAAAACAGCACAAAAAAAATTAAATAAAAAAATATAATTTTGTTGCATAGATGATTTATCCAACATAGTATAGTATAAAACAAAAAATCAGAAAATTGAGTCAATTATAGTCCGAGGGCAGACGAATATTGGGAGGAGGCAAATAATATGAGACAGGTGATTAATGCGTTAAAGAGAACAGATGCTGAAAAGAGAATTCCGGTGCTACGTTTGGAGCTAGATTATGAATTAGCGACTTTATATGATGCGATGATGGAAAATGATAAACAGAAAAAAGAAGAGTGTGTACAAAAGTTAGAAGTGTTAAGACTTGAAATGATTCGTTTAGAAGCGTAATAATAGTATATGTATAAAAAATTAGTTGGTGCGAACCTTATAAAGGGTTCGTTTTTTCTGTGAACAGTATAGATCGGAGTGTTTAAACATGCAAGAAGTATGGAAAGACATCGATGCACACGCCAAACAGTGGATTCGGGATGCGGGGGAGCGTTTAATGGCATCAATGAAAAAGGCACTTATTATAGAAACAAAATCAAATGCAGCTGACTTAGTAACAAATATGGACCGAGAAATAGAACAGTTTTTAATTGGGAAAATTAAAGAAACATTTCCACATCATAATATTTTAGGGGAAGAGGGTTATGGAGATGAGGTAACTTCTTCTGACGGGATTGTTTGGTTAATTGATCCAATTGACGGCACGATGAACTTTGTCCATCAAAAAAGAAATTTTGCTATTTCAATTGGAATTTATGAGAACGGTATCGGAAAGATTGGACTTATTTATGATCCAGTTCATGATGAATTATATCATGCATTAAAAGGTGCTGGAGCTTTTTGTAATGAAGTGCCAATACCTTTATTACAAAAAGGGACTGTAGAGCAAGGTATTGTAGCTTTAAATGCGATATGGCTTACCGACAATCCATTGCTTAATATGGAAAGTATGATGGCACTTGTTAAGAAAGCAAGGGGCACGAGATCATATGGCTGTGCAGCGTTAGAGATGGTATACGTTGCAACAGGGAGAATAGATGCATATGTAACGCCGAGATTATCACCATGGGATTTTGGCGGGGGACAGATAATTGTAGAGGAAGTTGGAGGCAAGGTGACAACCTTCTCTGGAGCCACGCTTTCTATTGTAGAGAAGAGTAGCGTGTTAGTTGCAAAACCAGGGGTGTATGAAGAAGTGTTATCGTTTATATCGGAGTAACAAAAAAAGTAAGAGGCTGTATATAAGCTTCTTACTTTTTAGCGTTATTGTGATTTGCGCATTTTTCTTTTTGTTACAAAACCGTATCCAACTGTAACAAATGTGCCGATAATGCAAATAATAATACCGATGGGACTATTTTCAGCAATCATAATGCCGATACCAATTAAGAAAATAACACCGATAATTGCGGTTAATAAAAAGCGATATTGAATGTGTTCCATTTCTTCACCCTCCAATCTCATTTTACTTTCACAAAAGTAAGAATACAACTATATTTTCATTCTTGATTTTATTTTAATTGCTATTGTATCCCCTTCGCTCTTATAATAGAGAAGGATTAAAAAGACATTAGGAGTTGGACATGTTGAAAAAACGACAAGATTTACGTAATATAGCAATTATTGCCCACGTTGACCATGGTAAAACAACACTTGTTGACCAGTTATTACGTCAAGCGGGGACTTTCCGTGCGAACGAACACGTTGAAGAACGTGCAATGGATTCAAATGATCTAGAAAGAGAACGCGGTATTACAATTTTAGCGAAAAATACAGCGATTCACTATGAAGATAAAAGAATTAACATTTTAGATACACCTGGTCACGCTGACTTCGGTGGAGAAGTAGAACGTATCATGAAAATGGTTGATGGTGTTTTACTTGTTGTTGATGCATATGAAGGTTGTATGCCACAAACACGATTTGTTTTAAAGAAAGCTCTTGAGCAAAACTTGACTCCAATCGTAGTTGTAAACAAAATTGACCGTGACTTCGCTCGTCCGGATGAAGTAGTTGATGAAGTAATCGATTTATTCATCGAACTTGGTGCAAACGAAGATCAATTAGAGTTCCCAGTTGTATTTGCATCAGCAATGAACGGAACAGCAAGCTTAGATTCAAACCCAGCAAATCAAGAAGAGAATATGAAATCATTATTTGATACAATTATCGAACATATTCCAGCGCCAATCGATAACAGCGAAGAGCCACTTCAATTCCAAGTAGCACTTCTTGATTACAATGACTATGTTGGACGTATTGGGGTTGGCCGTGTATTCCGCGGTACAATGAAAGTAGGACAACAAGTTGCTTTAATGAAAGTTGACGGAAGTGTAAAACAATTCCGTGTAACAAAATTATTTGGTTACATTGGGTTAAAACGTCAAGAAATTGAAGAAGCAAAAGCTGGTGACTTAGTAGCCGTTTCAGGTATGGAAGACATCAACGTTGGTGAAACAGTATGTCCAGTTGAGCATGAAGATGCGTTACCATTATTACGTATTGATGAGCCGACACTACAAATGACGTTCCTTGTAAATAACAGTCCATTTGCAGGTCGTGAAGGTAAATACATTACATCTCGTAAAATTGAAGAGCGTCTTCGTTCACAATTAGAAACAGATGTAAGTTTACGTGTAGATAATACAGAGTCTCCTGATGCATGGATCGTATCTGGACGTGGGGAACTACATTTATCTATCTTAATTGAAAACATGCGTCGTGAAGGTTATGAACTACAAGTATCTAAGCCAGAAGTAATTATTAAAGAAGTTGATGGCGTAAGATGTGAGCCTGTAGAGCGTGTACAAATCGATGTACCTGAAGAATATACTGGTTCAATCATGGAATCTATGGGTGCACGTAAAGGTGAAATGTTAGATATGGTGAATAACGGAAACGGTCAAGTTCGCCTTACTTTCATGGTTCCAGCACGTGGTTTAATTGGTTACACAACAGAATTCTTAACATTAACTCGTGGTTACGGTATTTTAAACCATACATTCGATTGCTACCAACCAGTACACGCTGGACAAGTTGGTGGACGTCGCCAAGGTGTTCTAGTTTCACTTGAAACAGGAAAAGCATCACAATACGGTATTATGCAAGTTGAAGACCGTGGTGTAATCTTCGTTGAACCAGGTACAGAAGTATATGCTGGTATGATTGTTGGAGAACATACTCGTGAGAATGACTTAACAGTTAACGTTGTAAAAATGAAACAACAAACTAACATTCGTTCTGCAACGAAAGATCAAACTTCAACAATGAAAAAACCACGCTTAATGACTTTAGAAGAGTCATTAGAGTACTTAAACGATGACGAGTTCTGTGAAGTAACTCCAGAATCAATTCGTCTACGTAAAAAGATTCTTGATAAGAGCGAGCGCGAAAGAGCTGCTAAGAAAAAGAAATCTGTAGAAGCGTAAAATAGTAGAACAGCTACCTTTAATTAAGGTAGCTGTTTTTTTATGTTTATTTTTTAGAATATTTACTCTTTTTTGTGGACAGTATTTTTTTCACAGGTTACTCTTGTATTAAGTACATGAAGAAAAATTGTTTGATTTATGAGGAAGGGGGATAAATGGTGTTAGAAAGAATGTCGTTTTTTGCGAAATTATGTAAAGTTGATGAAAATCCAGAACTAGGGATGTGGTTACTGTATGGCATCATTATAATATTAAGTGCAATTGTGTATAATTTAGGTTTTGCAAGAAAGCTATCCATAATAAAAAATATAGTGATATATATATCGTTAGTGATTGGATGTACAGTTTTAACTTTCTTTGCAGTTTTTTTACCTGTTGGAGAGGGACTTGTTGTAGCGGCAATTGTGCTTGGGATTTATAGATTGCGATTACATCAAGCAAGACAACAAAAAGCAGGGTGAGGGAGGCGAAGTTTTATGCGTTCAGTGCAAGATGCATTATATAATTGGTTAACAATTAAAACAGTTGCCGAAGCACGTCCAGATGATAATGCAGCAAAAGAAACATATTTACTATTTCAAAATATGATATATGAAGAGCACAAATTAAAGAATGTGGAAGTTGAAAAGAACGAAGAAATGTATTTGATTTCATATGAAATGAATGGGGAACGAAAATCTGCACGGTTTCCATTAGAAGCTATTGATTGTTTCTTGGATCAAATGAATCGTGAACCTGAAAAATATAAATAAGTCCTTATCTATATGATTAAGGACTTATTTACATTTTACCAATCGTCTTCGACTTTTTTATCACGATATAGTCGGAAGTTACCACTTGCATGACGTTCCAGCGTACGTTCTGCAATTCGTTCTGAACATTCCATGCACATATATGTATGAATAGGGCGATTACGCAGTTTTTTTGCCATAGGATTTTCATCATCTAACATATCTTTTTTATCACAAATCATACATTTGACTCTCATTTCGTCACCTCAATACGAATTCTATCAGTATAAGTATATCATGGAAGTGTAATGTTTTTGAATAATAGCGGGAAAAAATAATATTTTCGCAATTCGAAAAATAAGTTATGATAAGGATATATTAAGTATATTTGGAGGTGGAAATATGGCGAATGTAGTAGAGCCTACATTAACAAATGATTTAGTACAAACGTTACGTAAAGAGTGTATTGTCATGGTAGCAACAACAGATTTTGAAAAACAAGTTCCCAACGTAAGTGCTATTTCTTGGGTGTATGCGGTGAGTAAAACTAGTATTCGATTTGCAGTAGATCAACGTTCTCGTATTGTGGAAAATATACGGCATAGTACTGGGGTGGTATTGACTATAATGGCGAATGAATCCGTATTTTCCATAAGTGGTGCAGGCGAAATTTTGACTGATAGAATGGAAGGCATTCCTCTAAAATTAACTGTAATAGAAGTAAATGTACAAGAAGTACGTGATGTGATGTTTTATGGTGCAAAACTTGCAACTGAGCCAACATATGAAAAAACATATGATCTTCGGGCAGCAAAAAAGCTCGATAATCAAGTATTGGTAGGAATGAAAGAATTATAAATGCGATCAATAAGAAAGTTAGTTATTAACTTTTGTAATCAGTTATTGTGATTTTATGTTAATAATTATAATTAAAAGTAATATATTGAATAGAAATGAATAAAAAATAAATAAAAGGTTTAATGGCGATATATTTCGATTCTACCTCGTTTATACGGTACATATAATTATAACAATGGTTCGTCCATATTTTATGGATGAAACCCTTGTTCTACAAATTTAAAAGTGGAGTCAGGGGGTAACAGGTTGGATAAAATTTATGTGTTAGATACGAATGTACTTTTGCAGGATCCTTTATCTATTTTTTCATTTGAAACCAATGAAGTAGTGATTCCAGCAGTTGTATTAGAAGAGGTTGATTCGAAAAAACGTTACATGGATGAAGTAGGAAGAAACGCTCGTTATGTATCTAAGTTAATAGACAAATTTCGAGAAATAGGAAAGCTGCATGAAAGTATTCCGCTAGAAAACGGCGGTACATTTCGTATTGAATTAAACCATCGTTCATTTGTCCAACTACAAGATATTTTTATAGAAAAGACAAATGATAATCGAATTTTAGCTGTAGCAAAAAATCTATCTTTAGAAGAACAAGAAAAAGAGGATGGGAAATCTGTTATTTTAGTAAGTAAAGACGTGCTCGTGAGGGTAAAGGCAGATGCAATTGGTTTGAAGGCGGAAGATTATTTAAGCGATCGCGTAATTGAAGTAGAAAATATATATTCAGGATTTTTAGAAGGGTATATATCAAAAGAGCAATTGGATTATTTTTATGAAAAAGGTGAATTGCCTTTATCCGAAATTGCAAATCATCCTTTTTATCCAAATCAGTTTGTAGTAATGAAAGATGCATTAGGGGGATCTAGTTCAGCACTTGGCATTGTGGATCACTTAGGTAAGAAGGTAAAGAAACTTATTTTTCACAATGAACAAGTATGGGGGATACGACCACGAAATGTGCAGCAAATTATGGGATTAGAATTGTTGCTTCGTGAAGATATTCCACTAGTAACATTAACGGGGAAAGCTGGTACAGGAAAAACATTACTAGCTTTAGCTTCGGGACTCATGCAAACGGAAGATTTAGGACTATATAAAAAATTACTCGTTGCAAGACCAATTGTTCCCGTCGGAAAAGATATCGGTTATTTACCAGGAGAAAAAGAAGAAAAGTTAAGACCGTGGATGCAACCGATTTTTGATAACTTAGAGTATTTATTTAATACGAAAAAGCCAGGAGAGCTAGATGCGATTTTAGCTGGAATGGGTTCGATTGAAGTAGAAGCTCTTACGTATATACGCGGAAGAAGTATTCCAGATCAGTTCATTATAATTGACGAAGCACAAAATTTAACGAAGCATGAAGTGAAAACGATACTAACAAGGGTAGGAGAGAAAAGTAAAATCGTATTAATGGGAGATCCTCAGCAAATTGATCATCCGTATTTGGATGAGTATAATAACGGTTTAACATATGTGGTAGAGAAATTTAAAGAGCAACGTATTAGTGGTCATGTGAAATTTGTTAAAGGAGAGCGATCTAATTTAGCTCAACTGGCAGCAGATTTATTATAAAAAGGAGTGAGCCTTGGCTCACTCCTTTTTTCTTTCAAATATACACATTAAATAATGGTAAATTTACGAATGTTACGGATTGGATTTTGTCTATTAGATCCATCATTGTAATATAGATGAACAGGTCCATCTTCTTTTAATGGTTTCCCTTCTTTCGAAAAACCAAGAATAGCATTTTTGACGGTTTCTAATGGAAGCGTAAATGTATGATCCACTGTTTCGACCTCGACTTGCGTAGCGTCATCTGAAATTTCAGCGTTAGCAAGAAAAGGATGAAATGGCATACCGAACGTTCCAGTAACTAGCTGTTCTTTTTTATATTTCTTTACACTTTGTTGTATCGGCGGGAAAGCAGCACCATCACGGATTTCGCGATCCCAATGCTCTGAAGTGTTTTTTAAATAAGCTTCTAGTTCTGATATGTTTTCTCTCGTTTCATCAAAGTAAGTTGTCAAATCTACTTTTCGATCATCAAAGATCCAAACCGTTGGATCGATAGTGATTGGAAACCGAACTTTTCCATTAATAAATAAAATTTCGCTCATTGTTGTTCCCCCATTTGTGTTATACTCCCACTTTTCAGTATAATAGTATTAGACACTATTGTCACAAAAAATGTTTCTATTGCAATTTATTAAAACTATCGCTAATATTAATAGATAGGAGAGAGTAGGACGGAAACGGAGGGAATCAATTTGGCGTCTGAGACAGTATCAAATCATCAGGAAAAGGCACTAGCCCTTCTACAAGCGGATGCGGAGAAGATTTTAAGACTTATTAAGGTGCAAATGGACCATCTTACAATGCCGCAATGTCCATTATATGAAGAAGTGTTAGACACACAAATGTTTGGACTATCCCGCGAGGTCGACTTTGCAGTTCGCCTTGGTCTTATTGCAGAAGAACAAGGGAAAGCAATGTTAGGAGAGCTTGAACGTGAGTTATCTGCACTTCATGAAGCATTTACAAACAAACAACAATAACGGGTTCAAATAAGGGGGCTCAAACTGAAAAAGTTTGGGCTTTTTATTTGTATAATAAAGCAGGAAGAATCAATGTACATATGGAATACAACAATAATTAAATTGAAACAGAGAGAGGAAATGAAATGAAAAGAGTATGGAAATCAATGGATTATTCATTATTACTTCCTCTTGTTATCTTATGTGTGTTGGGAGTTATAATGGTATATAGTTCTAGTTCCATTGTCGCGATTTCGTCGAAATATAACTGGCCAGCAGATTACTTTTTTAAAAAACAATTAGTTGCTCTTGCTATTGGAACGGTAATACTTGTGATTGTCGTTATAATCCCTTACAAATTGTGGAGGAAAAAAATAGTTCTTACAGCGATGGGGTTAGGGAGTATTGGATTACTAACAGCAGCTCTCCTTTTCGGTAAGGTAATCAATGGTGCAAGAGGATGGATACTAGGTATACAACCAGCTGAATTTGTAAAAATAGCAATTATTATTACGCTAGCAAGTTTTTTTGCTAAGAAACAAGAGAGGCAAACCCCTTTTTTCCAAGGGATAATACCTCCCCTATTTGTTGTCGGTGGATCGATGGTATTAATTTTATTACAAAATGACTTAGGGACTGACATATTAATAGGTGGAACAGTGTTAATTATGTTCTTCTGTTCAGGAGTTAATGTTAACTTGTGGATAAAAAGATTTTTATTAACATCTGTCGTGTGGATTCCGGCGTTGTATTTTATTGGGGACTATAAATTAAGTAAATACCAAAAAGCGCGATTTTCAGTTTTTCTTGATCCATTTAGTGATCCTCAAAATGATGGATTCCAATTAGTTAATTCGTTTATTGGAATTGCCTCAGGTGGGTTAAATGGTAGAGGACTAGGAAATAGTATACAAAAGTATGGCTACTTACCAGAGCCGCAAACGGATTTTATTATGGCGATTATATCTGAAGAACTAGGTTTTATAGGTGTAGCTATCATTTTAATCTGTTTACTACTTATTATCATTCGCTCGTTTAGAGTGGCGCAAAAATGTAAAGACCCATTTGGAAGTTTACTTGCAATCGGAATTGCAAGTTTAATTGGAATACAAACATTTGTTAATGTTGGTGGTATGTCTGGATTAATACCGCTTACAGGGGTACCTTTACCGTTTATTAGTTATGGTGGTAGTTCTCTATTAGCAAATCTAATTGCGATGGGTATATTATTAAATGTTGCTAGTCATGTAAAACGACAAGAAAAACAGCAAAATGAGGAAATGAAAGAAAGAGAACAAGATGGACCACGTCTTGTTGTTGTGAAATAAAAACACATTGTGCTTTAGAGCGCGATGTGTTTTTATTTTTTAGAAACATTAAATATGATGTATTAATTGGTATTTATAATAAAAAATATATCACATTAAATCTAATGTGATATACAATTAAGTTGTTAGAAAAGGAAGAGGTATGCTATACTATTTTTGTGAAACAAATTAATCAGAAAACTTATCATTTGTTAAAAAATAAGGTATGATGGATAAAAATAAAGTGAAGCTTTCTAAATATAATATAATGTAGAAAGTGAAGAACTTCACGCTCTTTATGGTGTGTATATATTTTATCTCTAGAGTGGTAGGAAAGTAGAGGGGGAAGATCATGACAAAGCTGCAACGTATTCAAAAAGTATTGGTAGCTAACCGTGGAGAGATTGCAATTCGTGTGTTTCGAGCTTGTTCGGAACTTGGATTAAAAACAGTTGCAATCTATTCTAAAGAGGATAGTGGTTCTTATCATCGTTATAAAGCCGATGAATCCTATTTAGTTGGGGAAGGGAAAAAGCCAATTGATGCTTATCTAGATATTGAGGGCATTATTGAGATTGCGAAAAGTAATCATGTAGATGCAATCCACCCTGGATATGGTTTCTTGTCAGAAAATATTCAATTCGCAAAACGTTGTGAAGAAGAAGGGATTATCTTTATCGGTCCAAAAAGTAAGCATTTAGATATGTTTGGAGATAAAGTGAAAGCAAGAACACAAGCGCAGCTAGCACAAATTCCAGTTATTCCTGGTAGTGATGGGCCAGTAGATTCGTTAGAAGAAGTCAAAGAATTTGCTGAAAAGTATGATTACCCGATTATTATTAAAGCTTCCCTTGGCGGTGGCGGTCGTGGTATGCGTATTGTACGAAATAGTGAAGAATTAAGAGAATCGTATAATCGTGCGAAGTCAGAAGCAAAAGCAGCCTTTGGGAATGATGAAGTATACGTAGAGAAATTCGTTGAAAAACCTAAACATATAGAAGTTCAAATTTTAGCAGATGAAGAGGGCAATGTTGTTCATTTATACGAGCGAGACTGTTCTGTACAACGTCGTCACCAAAAAGTAGTAGAAATTGCACCTAGTGTGTCGCTTTCAGATGATTTGCGTCAACGTATTTGTGATGCTGCTGTGAAGTTAACGAAAAATGTAAACTATTTAAACGCAGGAACAGTTGAATTCCTGGTTAAAGATGATAATTTCTATTTCATTGAAGTGAATCCACGTGTTCAAGTAGAACATACGATTACAGAAATGATTACAGGAGTAGACATCGTTCAATCACAAATTTTAATAGCTGATGGACATGCATTACATAGCAAAATAGTAGGTGTTCCGAAGCAAGAGGAAGTTGTTGTACATGGATTTGCAATACAATCTCGTGTAACGACTGAGGATCCACTAAATAATTTTATGCCGGATACAGGAAAAATTATGGCATACCGATCAGGTGGGGGCTTTGGAGTTCGTCTTGATACAGGTAATAGTTTCCAAGGCGCTGTTATTACACCGTACTATGATTCTTTACTTGTAAAAGTTACAACATGGGCGCTTACTTTTGAACAAGCTGCTGCAAAAATGGAACGTAACTTAAAAGAATTCCGTATTCGTGGTATTAAAACAAATATTCCATTCCTAGAGAATGTAGTAAAACATAAAAACTTCTTATCAGGGGAATATGATACTTCATTTATTGATGCATCACCTGAACTATTCTTGTTCCCGAAACGTAAAGACCGTGGAACGAAAATGTTAAATTACATTGGGACAGTAACAGTAAATGGCTTCCCAGGAGTAGGAAAAAAAGAGAAACCAATTTTCCCTGATGCTCGTATACCGAATGTACTACATTCAGAGCCAATCCAAAATGGTACGAAACAAATTTTGGATGAGCATGGAGCAGATGGATTAGTAAAATGGGTACAAGATCAAAAACGTGTACTTTTAACGGATACAACATTCCGTGATGCGCATCAGTCATTACTTGCGACGCGTATTCGTACAAAAGATTTACATCAAATTGCAGAGCCGACAGCGAGAATGTTACCGAACTTATTCTCAGCAGAAATGTGGGGCGGTGCAACGTTTGATGTTGCATATCGTTTCTTAAAAGAAGATCCATGGGAACGATTGCTAGATCTTCGTGAAAAAATGCCAAACGTTTTATTCCAAATGTTACTTCGTTCTTCAAACGCAGTTGGTTACAAAAACTATCCGGATAATTTAATTCAAAAGTTTGTGGAATGTTCTGCTCAAGCTGGAATTGATGTGTTCCGTATTTTTGATAGCTTAAACTGGGTAGAAGGTATGAGAGTTGCAATTGCTGCTGTACGAGATACTGGTAAAATTGCAGAAGCAACTATGTGCTACACAGGAGATATTCATGATCCATTACGTAGTAAATATGATTTAAATTACTATAAAAACTTAGCAAAAGAGTTAGAAGCATCAGGAGCTCACATTTTAGGTATTAAAGATATGGCGGGCTTACTAAAACCAAATGCAGCATATGATTTAGTTTCAGCATTAAAAGAGACGGTATCGATTCCGATTCACCTGCACACACACGATACGAGTGGGAATGGTATATTAACGTATACGAAAGCGATTGAAGCAGGTGTTGATATTGTCGATGTAGCAGTAAGTTCTATGGCTGGTCAAACGTCACAACCAAGTGCGAACACGCTATACTATGCGTTAGGTGGAAACGAAAGACAGCCAGATGTTAATATAGATTCACTAGAAAAACTATCTTATTACTGGGAAGATGTACGTAAATACTATGCACCGTTTGAAAGTGGTATGAATGCTCCTCATACAGAGGTATATATGCACGAAATGCCAGGCGGACAATATAGTAATTTACAACAACAAGCGAAAGCGGTTGGTTTAGGAGATCGCTTCGATGAAGTAAAAGTAATGTACCGCCGCGTGAATGACATGTTTGGTGATATTGTTAAAGTAACACCATCATCAAAAGTTGTCGGTGATATGGCATTATTTATGGTTCAAAATCACTTAACAGAACAAGATGTTTTAGAGCGTGGGCATTCTATGGACTTCCCAGGATCTGTTGTTGAAATGTTCTCAGGAGATTTAGGACAACCATATGGTGGTTTCCCGAAAAAGTTACAAGAAATTATTTTAAAAGGGAAAGAA
The DNA here is from genome assembly GCF_038971285.1 of Bacillus paramycoides. Taxonomy (NCBI): domain Bacteria; kingdom Bacillati; phylum Bacillota; class Bacilli; order Caryophanales; family Bacillaceae; genus Bacillus; species Bacillus paramycoides. The sequence continues at coordinate 3,864,394 of NZ_CP152427.1, read as the reverse complement.
CCGTTAACAGTAAGACCAGGTGAATTATTAGAGCCAGTGGATTTCGACGCATTAAAAGAAGAGCTATTCCATAAACTTGGACGTGAAGTGACGATTTTTGATGTAGTTGCATATGCATTATATCCAAAAGTGTTTATGGATTACGAAAAAGTTGCTGAGATTTATGGAAATGTATCTGTGCTTGATACACCGACATTCTTCTATGGTATGAGACTTGGTGAAGAAATCGATGTGGAAATTGAACAAGGTAAAACGTTGATGGTTAAACTAGTATCAATTGGAGAGCCTCAGCCAGATGGAAATCGTGTTCTTTACTTGGAGTTTAACGGTCAACCACGTGAGATTGTTGTGAAAGACGAAAGTGTGAAAGCGACAGTTGCACAACGCGTGAAAGGAAACCGTGAAAATCCAAAACACATTAGCGCAACAATGCCAGGAACGGTTATTAAAGTAGTTGTAAAAGAAGGCGATGAAGTGAAAAAAGGCGATTCTATGGCAATTACAGAAGCGATGAAGATGGAAACGACAGTTCAAGCGCCGTTCAATGGTAAAGTGAAAAAAGTATATGTTAACGATGGAGATGCAATTCAGACGGGTGACTTACTCATTGAATTAGATCACTAAAATAAAAAAAGAGCTGTGTCATTACAGCTCTTTTTTTATATTACAAAAAATACCTTGCTGATTCGGCAAGGTATTTTCATTTAACTTTATTTTGTTTGTTTAGAAGTTGATGCAGCTTCTTTTGCATTCACTTTACTTCTTGTACCTAACATAACTAAATAGCATAGTACAGCAAACAAACAAGAAATGAATAATGAATGTAATAATGCCATTGATAAACTAGCATTTGTAAATACGACTAAAATTCCTACTATAGCTTGAAGTGTAACAAGGATAAATGAAATGATCCATCCCCAGTAGACGACAGGCTGCTGTTTGTAATGGCGAATAGCAAGAATCATTGCGTATAGTATCCAAGCGAAAATTAACATCGCTGCAACCCTATGTCCCATTTGAACCCATTCATGTAGTTGAGTTGGCATAGGTCTGTTTTTGCTACATAAAGGGAAGTCTGGACAGGCTAAGCTAGCTCGTTCGTGACGTACTAAAGCTCCTGTGTAGACGACAATATAACTGTAAATTGTTACACCATAAATATGAAATTTCATTTTTTTGTCCATAATAAGTGAACGTGCATCAAATTTTTGATCGATTTCAAAGATAAGACACGTTAATAAAATGACAGAAGCAAATGAAATTAAGGAGATACCGAAATGGATAGCAAGTACAGCTGGCATTTGCCCCCAAACAACCGCTGCGGCTCCCATTAATGCTTGTGCAACTAAAAATACGAAGGATAAAATTGCTAACGTTTTTGTTTCGCGCACATGTTTATAATATTTCCAGGACAAAATACAAAGGAGAGTAACAAGAATTCCTGCTGATCCTGATGTAAGGCGATGACTTAGTTCAATAATAGTTTCCATTGATAAATTAGATGGAACAAATTCACCGTTACAAAGTGGCCATGATTTACCGCACCCTTGGCCAGAACCTGTTTTTGTAACTAAGGCGCCTCCTAATAAAACTATTAATAAATCAAGACTCGTAATGACTGCTAACCATTTAATAAAGCGTTGCAATCTCTTTCACCATCTTTCTTCTATGAAGTTATTGCGAAATATTTTCATTCCATTATGTATAGAATAAAACGCGCTAGTTCCTATGATATATAAAAAATAATAAAATAGCAAAGAAATGGCGGGGGAAGACAGGGGAGAGAAAATGGGTGTGGAAATAGGATATATAAGGAAATTTTTAGGTGGAAAATAGGCTATTTTGAAAAGAAATGGGGAGAATACGTGTTAAATATGACAAAAAGGTTTATTATAGAAGGTAACATCATGTTATGATATGGATAAGTAACAATTACGTTTTTTATATTCGACACAAAAAGTTCATGTTTTCTTCACAAAATGTTCGGGAAATATGATTTAATATATTGGAGTATGGGCGTAGATTAGTAGTAGAATGGATTAACAATGTTTCTACTGTAATAATATTGCTATATAGAGGCGAAATATTTCATTCGAAATAGGCGCAAAAAGAAAGATGAAAGTTTTAAGAGGGGGTTAAAGTGATGAACCATGCAACAAGTGAGCTGCATGATGAGTCTGCTGTTACAAGTGTACCGGAAACAACTCGGTTACAAGATTTAAAAGCACTCGTTAAAATGGGGATTGTAAACTCAAATACACTTACTGTATTTACAGGATTTTGGTTGGCATTACACTTTAATGGATTAAGTGTGATGGACAATCTGGATAAGTTATTTTTTACAATCGTTGGTTCTGGATTAGTTATGGCAGGGGTATGTTGTTTAAACAACTACATTGATCGAGACATCGATCCATTAATGGAAAGAACAAAGACCCGTCCAACGGTTACTGGAAAGTATAAACCAGGATTTGCACTTACATTTGGATTAGTTATATTACTTCTTGGATTTGTATTTTTATTATTAACAACACCAATGGCAGTGTTAATGGGGTTTATTGGTGCTTTCACATATGTTGTTCTATATAGTTTATGGACAAAGAGAAAGTATACACTAAATACTGTAGTAGGTAGTATCTCTGGTGCAGTTCCACCTTTAATTGGATGGGCAGCAATCGATCCATCTTTAGGTCATCCAATTGCTTGGATGCTATTTTTGATTATGTTTATTTGGCAAATCCCACATTTCCTTGCATTAGCAATGAAACGTGTTGATGAATATCGAAATGCAGGAATTCCAATGCTTCCTGTAGTTCATGGATTTGAAATTACGAAACGCCAAATTATGATTTGGACAGTATGTTTATTACCACTACCATTTTATATGAGTGGACTAGGGATAACATTTATGGTAATTGCAACACTGCTTAACATCGGATGGATCGTTTTAGGATTTTATGGCTTCCGTAAGAAAGATGACATCAAATGGTCTGTGCAAATGTTTGTTTATTCCCTAAATTATTTAACAATCTTATTTGTATCAATGATTGTAGTTACATTCTTCTAAGACAACGACATAATTGGATTTCTTTACGTTGAGATTTACTTTACTTAACTATAAAGTACAATCTAATTCACAAGGAAAGTGGGGGTTGTTTGTATGAAGAAACAGTGGCGACTGCTTTCGTTCGTTTCACTGCTGGCTTTACTGTTAGGGGGATGCGGTAAAGCCTTTCAATCTACTTTAATTCCGCAAGGAGAAGTAGCAAAAATGCAATATGATCTGCTCTTACTAGCAAGTGCAATCATGGTAGGAGTAGTATTAGTAGTTACTATTATTTTCTTATATGTAATTGTGCGTTTCCGACAAAAGAAAGGTCAGGAAGATTATATTCCAGAGCAAGTTGAAGGGAATCACAAACTAGAAATTATATGGACAGTTATTCCGATTATTCTTTTGTTAATCTTAGCTGTTCCGACGGTTACATATACATTCAAACTTGCTGATGTAAGTGCGATGGAGAAAAAGAATATTGATAAAGATACTATCGTTGTTGATGTAACAGCGAATCTTTATTGGTGGGAATTTTCTTATAAATCAGAAAAGATAGTAACTTCTCAAGATTTAGTCATCCCCACAGGTAAGAAAGTGTATTTGAATTTGAAGGGTGCCGATATTAAACATTCGTTTTGGGTTCCATCTTTAGCTGGGAAAATGGATACAAATACAGATAATGTGAACAAAATGTGGTTAAAGGCAGATAAATCGGGCACTTATAATGGTTTTTGTACAGAATTTTGCGGCCCATCACATTCTTTAATGCAATTTAAAGTGAAAGCTTTAGATGAAAGCGAGTACAAACAGTGGCTTGCTGATATGAAGAAGATTGATGGGAAGAAAGAAGTAGCTTCAACGAAGGCGCAAGAAGGCCAAGAAATATTTAATAAAAGCTGTATTGGTTGTCACGCAGTTGGATCTAATGATAGTAGACCACCTTCCGCTCGTATCGCACCAAACTTAGCAAACTTTGCGGATCGCGATACAGTTGCCGGCATTGCCGAAAACAATGAAGAAAACTTAAAAAAATGGTTGAAAGATCCTGAAAATATGAAACCAGGAAATAAAATGACTGGTAAATATGGCAACTTAACGGATGATCAAATTGATGCATTAAATGCATACTTACAAACGTTAAAAGTTGAAAAGTAAAGAGGGATTATTCGCGAAGGGGAGGTTGAAAACGTGAGTTCTGTAGCAAAAAAACAGGGGATGGGTGCTGTCATATGGGATTATTTAACGACAGTAGACCATAAAAAGATTGCCATTCTCTATTTAATTGCAGGTGGATTGTTTTTTGTCATAGGCGGAATAGAAGCTCTATTTATTCGCCTTCAATTAGCGATTCCTAACAATGCTTTTCTTGTTGGGGATGCTTATAATCAGGTATTAACGATGCACGGTACAACAATGATTTTCCTCGCAGCTATGCCACTCGTGTTTGCATTTATGAACGCCGCTGTACCACTTCAAATTGGTGCACGTGATGTAGCGTTCCCGTTTTTGAATTCACTTGGATTTTGGTTATTTTTCTTTGGTGGAGTATTTTTAAATTTAAGTTGGTTTTTAGGTGGAGCACCTGATGCAGGATGGACATCTTATGCATCGTTAGCGTTAGCTTCTAAAGGTCATGGTGTTGATTTTTATGTATTAGGCTTGCAGATCTCCGGTATTGGTACGTTAATTGGAGGTATTAATTTCCTTGTAACCATTATTAATATGCGTGCGCCAGGGATGACGTATATGCGTATGCCGATGTTTACATGGACGACATTTGTAACATCGTCGCTAATATTATTCGCTTTTCCGCCATTAACTGTAGGATTAGGACTTTTAATGTTAGATCGTTTATTTGGAACAAGTTTCTTTAATCCGGCATTGGGTGGGAATACGATTATATGGGAGCATTTATTCTGGATTTTCGGTCATCCAGAAGTATACATTCTTATACTCCCAGCTTTCGGAATATTCTCAGAAATCTTCGCGACATTTTCGAAAAAACGATTATTTGGTTATTCATCAATGGTGTTCGCGACAGTATTAATTGGATTCTTAGGATTTATGGTATGGGCGCATCATATGTTTACTGTTGGGCTTGGTCCAGTTGCAAATGCTATTTTCTCAGTTGCAACAATGGCGATTGCAGTACCGACTGGTATTAAAATATTCAACTGGCTCTTTACAATGTGGGGAGGAAGTATTCGTTTTACGACACCGATGATGTGGGCGGTGGCTTTCATTCCATCATTCGTAATGGGAGGAGTTACAGGTGTTATGCTAGCATCTGCACCAGCGGATTATCAATTTCATGATAACTATTTCGTAGTAGCTCACTTTCATTATGTAATCGTCGGCGGTGTTGTATTTGGTTTACTTGCAGGAGCTCATTATTATTGGCCACTGATGTTTAATAAAGTATTGAATGAAACGTTAGGAAAGATAACATTTTGGCTATTCTTTATCGGTTTCCATTTAACGTTCTTCATACAGCATTTCCTTGGGTTAATTGGTATGCCACGTCGTTACTACACATATCTTGAAGGTCAAGGGTTGGAAATGGGGAATATGATTAGTTCTATTGGAGCGGTATTTATGGCTCTTGGAACAATCGTTCTTCTATTCAATGTAATTAAAACGACGGTTTCAAAAGAAAAGGCTGGTCGTGATCCATGGGATGCACGTACGCTAGAATGGACAATGCCAGCACCAACACCAGAATATAACTTTAAACAATTACCATTTGTTCGCGGGTTAGATCCATTTTGGATTGAAAAACGTGAAGGGAATAAAGAGATGACAGCAGCGGAACCAGTTGGTGATATTCATATGCCAAATCCATCATTTTCACCATTCATCATTTCTTTAGGATTGTTTATAGCGGCATTCGGTGCAATGTATATGCAGGGTGGAAAAGATAAGTTTTGGTTATTAGTAGCAATTATCGGTTTAATCATTACATTTGGCGCAATGTTCCTACGTTCAGTAATTGATGATCATGGATATCATATTCATAAGGAAGATTTAGAAGATAAGGGGGGCAAGGCATAATGCATGTAGATGAAAAGTTAACAAATGAAACATTTCCAGCAGAGCCTGAAAAAGCAACCCTTGAGGGGAAAAATAAATTTGTCGGTTTTTGGTTATTTCTTGGAGGCGAAACAGTATTGTTCGCTTCCTTATTTGGCACATATTTAGCATTAAAGAATTCTACAAATGGTGGACCAACATCTCAAGAGATGTTCCAAATGCCACTTGTCTTCATTATGACGATGCTTTTATTAACGAGTAGTTTAACGAGCGTATATGCGATGTACCATATGAAAAACTTTAACTTAAAAAAAATGCAACTTTGGCTACTAGTAACAGTGCTGTTAGGTTTAGGGTTTTTAGGATTTGAGATATATGAGTTTTATCATTATACGCATGAATTTAAGCATACTATGAGAAGTAGCGCATTTGGTTCCGCGTTTTATGCTCTTGTTGGTACACATGGACTCCACGTATTGTTTGGATTATGTTGGATTTTAACATTAATCTTTAGGAATGCGAAGAGAGGTCTAAATTTATACAATGCACCGAAGTTTTATGTTGCATCGATTTATTGGCACTTTATTGACGTAGTTTGGGTGTTTATTTTCACTGTAGTATATTTGATGGGAATGGTGGGATAAACAATGGCGATAAAGCAAACGAATAATCCTAAAGTTGATCTTGTTTATCGGAAAAGAAAAAGTGCGGAGGAGATGAAGCATCAAGTTATTACATTTGCATTAATGATTTTTTTAACATTAGTTGCATTTGCAGCGGTAGCATATCCGAAAACTTTTAGTCCGACTTTCTCAGTACCATTTATTTTACTATTAGCGGTGGTACAAGTAATTTTTCAATTGTATTATTTTATGCATATGAGTCATAAAGGACATGAAGCGGCAAGTTTCTTTCTTTATTCTGGTCTGTTGATCGGGTTAATTACAATTTTAGCTTTTATGACAATTGTGTGGATTTGAAAAGTGAAGAATAAGGGAGCTTGTGTCGGCACAGCTCCCTCTTCATGTTATGTGAAAGGATAACTTTAAGAAGGTAGGTGTGACAATGAGTAACTTGTGGATATTTGGTTTTCAAGCTCTATGGAGTCCAATCTTTTTACTATTTATGCTTTCAATCCTTATCGGGTACTTTTTAATTATTGGGCCATATAGAGTGCGATTTGAACATGCAACAAAGGTAAGTAAGAAGCAGGTTTTTTATTTTACGACCGGGATTGTTCTTTTGTATTTTGTAAAGGGAGGGCCTATTGATTTAATTGGTCATATTATATTTAGTGCACATATGTTTGAAATGGCAGTCATGTATATTGCCGTTCCACCGTTATTATTGCTTGGTATACCAGTTTGGTTATATCGTTATATTACTTCTTTTAAGTTCGTTCAAATTATATTGAAGATATTTGCTAAGCCACTTATTGCATTGTTTGTATTTAATGGCCTGTTTTCTTTTTATCATTTACCAGTTGTTTTTGATACAGTAAAACAAAGTCAAATTGCTCATCCTATTTGTCTCGCTATATTGTTCTTTACGGCAATCATGATGTGGTGGCCGATGCTAAATCCATTACCAGAATATCAAACGTTAAGTGATATAAAGAAACTTGGTTATATGTTTGCTAACGGTATATTATTAACACCAGCTTGTGCGTTAATCATTTTTGCGACGGCACCATTATTTGCAACGTATACGGATCCGGCTGCTTGGATGAAGGCGATGGAACTATGTGTACCAGCGGGAACTTTATCTGATTTAAATATAACCGGACCGGAATTTTTACACTGGATGCCCGTCGTACAAGATCAACAAACAGGTGGAATCATTATGAAAATTGTCCAGGAAATAGTGTACGGTACGATTATTGGCTATGTATTTTTTAGGTGGGCACGTAGAGAACGTGAAAAAGATAAAGAGCAGTTGCAGCAATTACCGCCATATTTACAGACTAAGTAAAAAAGTGTATGGGTTTCCATACACTTTTTTAGTTTTAGTAAACTTAAGTAAATTGAATTTTCTAATTATTTGTGTTAAGTTAGTGTAGGCATGTACTAAAAGTGGATATAAGATTTACTACTAGCTTTAATACGTAATAATTCCACGTATAGTACAAGTTTTTTAGAGAGTTACAAATTTATATTGTTATCTTTAATAAACAAGGACTATTTTAAGGGGGAATTTAAATGGGTAGTAGTGGAAGTATGGTAAAGCCAATTAGTGGTTTTTTAACAGCATTAATACAATATCCAGTACCGGTAGTAGAGTCACGTGCAGACATTAATAAACAAATTAAACAGATCATAAAAACAATTCATTCAACTAAAGCAGGGTATCCTGGATTGGAATTGATAGTATTTCCAGAATATAGTACGCAAGGGCTTAATACAAAAAAATGGACTACAGAAGAGTTTTTATGTACAGTCCCTGGGCCAGAAACAGACTTGTTTGCTGAGGCATGCAAAGAGTCTGAAGTATATGGTGTTTTTTCTATAATGGAAAGAAACCCTGATGGTGGAGAACCGTATAATACAGCAATAATTATTGATCCACAAGGTGAAATGATTTTGAAGTATCGTAAGCTAAATCCTTGGGTGCCAGTCGAACCTTGGAAAGCTGGAGATTTAGGCTTACCAGTTTGTGATGGACCTGGAGGAAGTAAATTAGCTGTTTGTATTTGTCATGATGGTATGTTTCCTGAAGTAGCTCGTGAAGCAGCTTATAAAGGTGCAAATGTCTTGATTCGTATTTCTGGATATAGCACACAAGTTAGTGAACAATGGATGTTAACTAATCGTTCGAATGCATGGCAAAATTTAATGTATACATTGTCGGTGAACTTAGCGGGTTATGATGGTGTATTTTATTACTTTGGTGAAGGACAAGTATGTAATTTTGATGGGACTACTTTAGTGCAGGGACACCGAAATCCTTGGGAGATTGTTACTGCCGAAGTATATCCAGAGTTAGCAGATCAAGCTAGATTAGGATGGGGTCTCGAAAACAATATATATAATTTAGGTTCAAGGGGATATGTAGCGACTCCTGGTGGGGTGAAAGAAAACCCGTATACGTTTGTAAAAGATTTAGCTGAAGGTAAATATAAGGTTCCATGGGAAGATGAGATTAAAGTAAAGGATGGAACTATTTATGGGTATCCAGTCAAAAAGACGATTCATTCTTAAGTAAGATAAATAGAACAAGCGCATCAATATGATGCGCTTGTTCTATTTACTCAATGATTTGAAATTCTTTTAACTCTTTTTCGACATTTTGTAGGAGTTGTTCGCTTTTTTGAAGTACATTCGTTGGGAAATTTTCACCCTCACCATATTCAACGCCGTGAGGATAATAATGTTTACCTAATAAGGGAGGAAGTAGTTTTATTTCAGCATGTCTACTACCAATGTCACCTTCAACAGCTAAACCTTGTACGCGTAAATAATAGACATCGTTTAATATTTCGAATTTATAATCGTATGTAACTCTTTCATAGTCCCACTGTCCAGCAAGTACAAAATGGTTTTTCTCCATAATCTCTGTTAATAGTGTTAAATCAACGACTGCCCCATTAAATTTCGTATTTGTAAATTGCATATAATACCTCCTTTTTTAATGTTACATCATTATTTTTATAATAGTATGAATAATAAGAAAGTGCAATTCATATTGAGAGAAAAGGGATAATACAGACTTTTTTTGCAAAAATATGATATAGTGAAAAGAGTACGGTACACACAAAAAAAGGAAAGAAAAGGATTTGTGTATATCTCAATTTTATGTTTTGTGCAGGAGGTATATCGATTGAAGAAATTATTGCGTATCGTAATGATTACATTTTTAATTTTAGCTGTTGATTTATACGGGAAATTACTCGTTTCACAATATATATTAACCCCATCTCAATCAAAGCAAGAAAATAAAATTGTGAAAAAGAAAAAGCAAGTAAACGAAGACTCTTCCGATACTGTTTTAAATATGATTGGCGGGGACTCTGAAAATTTATTAGCAAAATGGGGAGAACCTTCTCGAATAGAGCCATCTGCTTACGGGTATGAATGGTGGGTATACAATCAAGATTTAGCTCAGTATGTTCAATTTGGGGTTGCTGAACGTAAAGTTGTAACGGCGTATGTTGCTGGTGAAGAAGTTAAGGTGCCACCTTATTATATAAATGAAAAGTATGAAGATGTGTATAAAAAGAATCCACTCTCTCATGAGATTTCGTTAAAAAGAGGAAAGAATAGTTATCAATTTGAGTTATCTGATACCGAAGTGATGGAGCAACCATTAATACCTGTAGAAGATGGCTGGGCACAATTATATTTTGATCATTTTACACATGAGCTTGTTGGCGTTCGTTATATGGATGACGAAACGTTGTTACGCCAAAGGCCTTATCAGCTTGTTTATTCAGGTGAATTACTAGCTGAACAACCATTGACTCCAGATAAAATGAAACAAATAGAGAATGGGAATATGCAACAAATTTTTGATTTAACAAATATTATTCGAAGTCGTCATGAGTTGCCGTTGTTAACATGGGATCAACAAACGGCAAATGTGGCTATCGGTCATAGTAAAGATATGAAGGATAATAATTACTTTTCACATGATTCACCTACATTAGGTACGTTAGGAGATCGTTTGCAGCGCGGGAAAGTAGGATTTCAACTTGCTGGTGAGAATATAGCGGCGCAACATAGTGACGGAATTGCGGCGTTGCAAGGTTGGTTAAATAGTGAAGGACATCGAAAGAATTTATTGAATGAACAATTTACAGGATTAGGTGTTGGCGTATACGATAAGTTTTATACACAAAATTTTATTCGGAAATAAAGTGAACCTGTAAGTTGTGGATGGAACACTTCCTAGATATTTACTTCATTTTCAATGAATTATAGATAGGAATCTGAACCTATGCAAATAGTAAGGAAAAAAGGTGCATGAATCGTCTAAAAATAGGCGAACCATGCGCCTTTTTTTTCTTATTATATAGTAGATATACATGAAGAGGTGAGGATTATGCCGACAACAAAAGGACCGTTACATCCATCGGTTCAACAGTTTAAAGAGTTTGTAAACCATCACCCTAAAATGGTTCATGAAGTTAGAAGTGGTCATAAAACTTGGCAACAGTTTTATGAAGAATGGTACTTACTTGGTGAAGAAGATCCGATATGGGCAACTTTTAGACCGGATGGAGCACCTGCTTTTTCTTCGGTAAAAGAAAAGAAAACAGAAAAAGGAAAAGAAAAAGATACTCGAACTGAAGAAGAAAAAACTGCTGATGTAATGGGACAAATGCTTTCTTTCTTTAAGAAGCTAGATGTGGAACAAATGCAACATCATTTAGCCAATGTGACAAGTGCTATCGGTAGTGTTCAACAAGTTTTTCAACAATTTCAAGGAAAACGCACGCAGCAAGAAGAGAGTACTTCCGAAAATAATCCATTTTTCTTTCAGAAGGATTAGGGGGAAAGCGGATGAGAGCAGAAATTATGGAGTTTATAAAGGCAGATGAGGATTTATCTCGCTATATTAGGGAGCAACCGTACTGGTATAGAAAGCTAACGCGAAACCCTGAAGAAAAAGAGGCGTTTGAGTTAGCGGCTATGCAACATTTCAAAAAAACGATACCAGATAAAGTTGAGAAATTCCAAAATCAATTGGCAGTTGCCTCCATTATGATTGATATGTTTCAGTATATGAAGCAGCAAAATACAACATAATTGGAAGGGAAAACTATGTCCGTCATGCAGAACTTTTGATACAATAGAAGCGGATTATTTAAAAAGGAGTTGCAGCATGAGCATGACGGAAATTTGTTTAGTTCGACATGGACAAACTGATTGGAATTTTCAAGAGATTATTCAGGGACGTGAAGATATTCCGCTGAATGAAGTGGGGAAGAAGCAAGCGAGTCAAAGTGCAGCTGCTTTGCAAACGGAGGCATGGGATGTAATTATAAGTAGCCCACTAACTAGAGCACAAGAAACAGCTAAAGAAATTGCAGGGGCAACTGGATTACAATCAATTTTATTAGATGAGCGATTTGTGGAACGTAATTTTGGTGAAGCTTCTGGGAAGCCGGTTGCGACTGTTAGGGAATTAATTGCAGCAGGGGAAGTAGAAGGTATGGAGCAAGATGAAGAGATTGTAGCTCGTTGTTTTGCTGCTGTAAAAGATGTTGCAGAAACTCATTCTGGCAAACGTATTATCATTGTAGCCCATTCACATGCGATAAAAGCAATTTTACATGCAATTGCTCCGGAAGATATTTCATTTAAGACCCCGTTAAAAAATGCATGTATTAGCTATGTGAAGGAAAATAGTGGGAAATGGGATGTTCTTAAATATAATATTGCAGAACATATTAATGTATAAATTTGTGTGGACATTATATAAAAAATAGTTAGAATGATTTCTTTCTGTTTAGTGAGACACTTCAATTAGTAGTTCTATTCTAAATGTGGTATGATGAATACTCGGAGGTGTCACTCATGATTGTAGCGACGCTGGAAAGCGTATTAATATTAGATAAGGCAGAGCAGCTTGCAAAAGCGATTATCTGTTCAGATATAGCAGAAGATTATCGTAAGTGTTATAAAGAATTGCATGAAGATATGGAAGTTCAGACGTTGATTCAGCAATTTACAGCGATGAAAGAACGATATGAGGAAGTACAACGTTTCGGTAAACACCATCCTGACTATACTTTCGTTTCGACGAAAATGAGGGAGTTAAAGCGTTCTGTAGACTTACATGATAAGATTGCAGCTTTTAAACGAGTAGAAACGGCTTTACAAAAGCTGTTAGATGAAGTTAGTGTAGCAATCGGTTCTGAGGTGTCTTCTTCCATCAAAGTTCCAACAGGAAATCCATTTTTCGATGCTGGTGGCTGTGGTGGCGGTTGTGGTACCGGCGGAGGTTGCGGCTGTAAAACGGGGTAAATCACCCCGTTTTTTAGAAGATAGAAGAAAACGTATACAGAGTTTGTCCTGTAATGTCATAAATTTTTGATTGGTTTTCATAAAATATATGTTTTTAAAAGGAGAAGATGGAGAAGATTATGTTCGGGCAACGACAAAGTATGATTGTTTATTTACATTCATTGAAACATGCCAAGATTTTAAGAAAATATGGTAACATACATTACATATCAAAACGTTTAAAATATGCAGTAGTATATTGTGATATGGAACAAATTGAGCATATGATGCAAAAGTTGAACAAACTTCCTTTTGTGAAAAAGATAGAACAGTCGTACCGCCCGTATTTAAAAACGGAATTTGAAAATTCACGTCCTGATCGGGCAAAAGAATACGATTATAGCTAATAGAAAAATCCCCTGCTAATTTTAGCGGGGGATTTTTCACTTGAAAATAACACTTTATTTCATTGGAGGAATGAAATTATTCATTCGTAAAATACCAATTAAATGATTGAAAAATAGTTCTTTTTCTGGGAAAGTTGTAGATGGTTTTACCGTAAAGGTAGTTACTTTTTTTCCAAGTTGTTCTGCTGTGTCTTCAAATAAGATGACGCGTTTACTTTTTTTATTTTCAAGTACAGGAATGCCTTCGCGACATATGTATAATGGTTGGAAATCACCAGTAGTAGTTGGTTTTAATATTACAACAAGTGAGCACACTTTTTTTTCGTTTTTAATCGTTTCAAATTGTAACATATGTGTTATACGTTCTTGATTTGCTTTGGCAATTTCAAGTAATTCATATAAATCAGAGTAGCCTTCTCCGAGTTCTATAAAGCGTTGAATCATATTTTTTCCTCCTCTTTCTTTTACTGTACCATCTCAATTTTTAAATGAAAAGTAGACAACGAAAAAAAACCCTGCAAAGCAGGGCCCTTCTTATACTAGCATGTACTAGTAAGAAGGAAAAGGGAGAGGAGAAACCGGAGGAAGAACTTATGGGGAAACGTAAGTCTTCTCCGCGGTTGGCAACAACATCGAAGGTGATGTTGTTATAATTATTTATGTCCAATCTAAATGAAGATATACATTATGAAATTAAATTTTATGTTGGGCTTTTTATTTTTCTTTTTTTTATTTTATGATAGGATAAAAAAGGTAAAGTGAAACGAATAGTTCGTGTTAGCGAATGGTGAGATGGATACATAAAAATACGGAGCGATTATTTTAAGTTAAGTTCTTCTAGTGTTCGTTGAAAGATGAATGGAATCGTATAGTTTGGTAGCGGTTACTGAGTGGAGAAAGGTTTTCAATAATTGCTCCATAGATTGAAATAAAGGTAGTGACAACAGATGAGAGTAGTTTCAGGAAAATGTAAAGGACACCCGCTTAAAGCGGTGCCAGGTAATACAACACGTCCAACGACAGATAAAGTAAAAGAATCAATTTTTAATATGATAGGCCCTTATTTTGATGGTGGTATCGCGCTTGATTTATTTGGCGGTAGCGGTGGTCTTGGAATCGAAGCTATAAGTAGAGGGATTGATAAAGCGATTTTTGTTGATCGAGACAATAAAGCGATAAAGGTAATCCATCAAAATTTAGAAAGTTGTAGAATACAGGAACAAGCTGAAGTATATCGAAATGATGCAGAACGTGCGATAAAAGCGCTTATAAAACGTGAAATGTCATTCAATCTTATACTAATTGATCCTCCATATAAAGATCAAAAAATTATATCTTTAATCAGTGTAATGGATCAACATGGATTGCTACATAACGATGGTTTAATTATGGCAGAGCATGGTAATGATGTAGTTTTACCCGAGTCAATAGGAAGACTTGTAAAAGTACGAGCTGAAAATTACGGCATTACAGCAATATCGATTTATAAGTATGAAGGTGAGGGGACGGAATGACAAGTATAGCTATTTCTTCGGGAAGTTTTGATCCAATTACCCTTGGGCATCTAGATATTATTAAAAGGGGAGCAAAAGTATTTGACGAGGTATACGTAGTAGTTTTAAACAACTCGTCAAAAAAACCTTTCTTTTCAGTTGAAGAGCGCTTAGATTTAATTCGAGAAGCAACAAAGGATATCCCGAATGTAAAAGTAGATTCACATAGTGGACTACTAGTCGAGTATGCGAAAATGCGTAATGCGAACGCGATTTTACGTGGGTTACGAGCGGTTTCTGATTTTGAATATGAGATGCAAATTACTTCTATGAATCGAAAATTAGATGAAAACATTGAAACCTTTTTTATTATGACAAATAACCAATATTCATTTTTAAGTTCGAGCATTGTGAAAGAAGTTGCGAGATATGGAGGAAGTGTAGTAGACCTTGTACCTCCTGTTGTAGAACGTGCTTTAAAAGAAAAGTTTCAAACCCCGTTAAAGTGAACGGGGTTTTTCTTTGTTGTTCCGAAAAAATAATAAGATGACATATACATATAAACAAAATAATGTAAATATTGGTCCGTAGTGTACAAAAGATGTCCAAATTTCATGCAGTATAGAAGAATGATTCGATAAAAAGACGGGGATATCTTTTTGCATAGGTGAAAAAGAGCTTACTTTTTCATAAAATGGTTTCCAAAATATAAAGGTGAAAATAGGAGCAAGGATACTTTGGATAATTCGTGCGAAAAAATAGGGTTTAAATCGTATGTCTGTTTCAGCTAATATGCTAGCAACTTGCGCCTGAATAGAAAGGCCGCTAAATGCTAAAATAAAGCTTGTTACCATCGCTTGCTGCAGGAGGGGTGTTTCATTTATTTGACTAATCATTTGGCTGCCGAGTGTCATTTCAAAAATGCCAGATAATATCGGAATACTAAATTCGGTAGTTAGTTGGAAGAATGATAAAATATGTTGCATAATAAAAGAGAGAGCTGCTGTAATATGAAATACAGTAATCATTTTATTTAAAACAGAGAATAAAATAATAAATCCACCAATCATAAGTAACGTTTGAATAGAAGAAACGATAGCGTCCCCAAGTAATTTTCCTATTGGTCTTTTTTCTTGCATACGTGTCTCGTGTAGGATTGAAAATGGGTTTTGAAAATGGCGTTTTTTAGTAGTATGTTTATCATGCATGGAAATGTTGTTATGACCGTAAAAACGCATCAGTAACCCGACGGCAAGGTTACTTACATAATGTGAAGCAGCTAATACAATTCCTAATTTCGGATTATTGAAAAAACCGATAGAAACAGCTCCAAAAATAAAAAGTGGATTGGATGAGTTTGTAAAAGATACGAGGCGCTCTGCTTCAATTTGTGTTAGTTGATTGCTTTTACGCAGTCTAGCGCTTAATTTTGCGCCAGCGGGGAATCCTGAAGCCATTCCCATTGCCCAAACAAATCCGCCTATCCCTGGCACGCGGAAAAGTGGTCGCATGAGTGGTTCTAATATAACGCCTATAAATTTTACAACACCAATACTAATGAGAAGTTCGGCAATGATGAAAAAAGGTAAAAGTGAAGGGAATACAACTTCCCACCATATATTTAACCCTCGAATGGAAGCTTGCAGAGCAGCTTGGGGGTGGAGTACAAGAGAAAAGGTTAAAAACAGTGTTGATATGGTAAGGAAAGCCGTTTTCCATTTTTCATACATGTAAGTAAATCCCCCTTTGTCCCAAAAAACGTTCATTTCAGTATACGTGGATACGTAGTGAATTTAGACCATAAGTATGAAAAAGGAATGAAAAAAATTAAAGGGTGAGAAAAATGAAAGAACCGAAAATTGGCTTAGCTCTTGGATCTGGGGGCGCAAAGGGTTTTGCTCATATTGGTGTTATAAAAGTTTTAAGGGAAAATGATATACCGATTCATATGATTGCAGGAAGTAGTATGGGGGCTTTAGTAGGTACATTTTATGCAGCTAGTTCAAACATTGAAAGACTGTATAAACTGGCAAATGTGTTTAAGCGGAAATATTATTTAGATTTTACGGTTCCGAAAATGGGATTTATTGCTGGAAAACGTGTCAAAGATATGATTAAAATGTTTACATATAATAAAAATTTAGAAGAGTTAGATATCCCGACGGCTGTTGTGGCTACTGACATCTTGAAGGGGGAAAAAGTAGTTTTTACAAGTGGTCCTGTTGCGGAGGCGGTGAGAGCTAGCATATCTGTACCTGGAGTGTTTGTACCAGAGAAAATAGATGGACGGTTATTGGTAGATGGCGGAGTAATTGATCGCATCCCGGTATCGGTTGTGAAAGAGTTAGGTGCCGATATTGTCATTGCTGTTGATGTATCCCCAATTAAAGTAAATGGAGAAGTTACGTCTATTTATGATGTAATTATGCAGAGTATTGAAATTATGCAACATGAGCTTGTGATGAATCGGCAAATTGCATCTGATTTAATGATGCGCCCAGCTGTGGAACAATTTAGTTCTCGTGCCTTTACGAACATTGAAGATATTATTCGGGTTGGAGAGGTAGAAGCGGAAAAACATGTTGCAAATATTCATTTATTAATTGAGCAGTGGAAGGAGAAACATAATGTTTAAGCGTTTTCGGTTTATATATGCAATTTTAATAGGGGTTATATTGGCGATATTACTTGTTTACGTACGTTTACCGTATTATGTAACAAAACCAGGAATGGCTGCCAAATTAGAGCCTTACGTTCAAGTTGAAGGGGGAACGAAAGAATCTGGTGATTTTATGCTTGTTACGGTTTCGATGGGACCGGCAAATGTGGTCAATTTAATAGCGGCACAGTTTAATAAATATACACATATTTCAAAAGCGGAAGAAATATTGCAAAAAGGTGAAAGTGATGAAGAATATCAATTTCGTCAAAATTATGCGATGAAAGATTCGCAAAATGCGGCGATTTATAATGCTTATAAACGTGCAAATCGTACTGTTTCTTTTGAAAATAAAGGTGTATTGGTTGCTGGTGTAGCGAAAGGGATGCCGTCAGAAGGGAAGCTTAAACTTGGAGATGTCATCATTGCCGTTGATGGAAAAACATTTGAAAAGACGGAGCAATTTATTGAATATATGACAGGGAAAAAAGAAGGAGATACAGTAAATATTGAATATAAGAGGAATGGAAAACAGCTAAAAGAAAATTTAAATGTAAAGACTATTCCGAATGGAAATGGTCGTGTTGGTATAGGTGTTTCTATCGTTACGGAAAGAGAATTAGTGGTTGATCCGAAAGTGAAAATTGACTCTCATGAAATAGGCGGGCCATCGGCAGGTTTAATGTTTACATTAGAAATATATAATCAACTGGTGGAAGAGGATCTAACAAGAGGGCATGAAATAGCTGGAACAGGTACGATTAATGAAAAGGGAGAAATTGGCCCGATTGGTGGTATTCAGCAAAAAGTGGTCGCTGCGAGTGATGCGGGTGCTGAAGTGTTCTTTGCACCAAATGAAAAAGGTGCGGAGAAATCGAATTATAAAGATGCACTTGAGGCTGCGAAAGATATTAAAACAAAAATGAAGGTTGTACCAGTTGATACGCTGGATGATGCATTAATGTATTTGGAAAAAATGGGCAAGAAATAAAAACCTCTCTGAAAAAGAGAGGTTTTTTTATAGGAATTTTGCAGTTGTTTCATCATACCGAATTGGATGGTATGTTGCATCTTGTTTTAGTAGTTGTGTTCGTAACGGTTCTTGCATGATGGAGAAATATACAGAATTGGCTTTTCGCTCAATGTGTAAAGTAGGATGATCAAATGTTTTTGTATGGGTAAGGATTGGAAGCTCTATTTTTTTCTTGTTTTTTGAAAGGTAAGTTTGTCCTTTTTGTGACATGCCTAGTAGACGAATGTACGGTGCATGCTGTTCAATATTTGCGCTATGTATTTCTTCTTTTGTTGTATTTGTTAAAATGTGTGTACAAGCTCTTTGCAGTCTAGTCCACGTATAACGCTTCGTTTTTAATGCTTCCATGAATGAATGGAAGGAGGAACTGCTTTGTATTTTTGATAAAATACGATGCTCTAAACCTTCTTCAATTTCATATATATGTCGTAAGTCGTCTGGAGACATCGTCATAAGTTTGTATTTGAAAAATGAAAAATATTGTTCCCAATTATGTAATGTCCCGTAGTTTTGTTTATAATTTGCTAAAAGAGAAGCAGTCGCTTCGGGGATAAAAGGCTCAATTTCTGTAAAGGAACTATTTTCGCTAAAAAGTTGTTTGCGAATACTTGTTGCGCTTGCAATATGTTGGTCGTTAAAAGTTTCATCATGATAATGAGATGCGAATCTTTTTATCGTTTGTGCTTGCATAGAACTATTTTGCGACAGAATTGCTTTCATGTACTGAAAGCCTAAAATGTTATTTGGTTGTGACATGTCTATGTTTTTTTCGGAAGGTAAAATGTGGCGGAAAGCTTCAGAGGTAGCTTTTGCGTAACTATTACCTGCGTTCATAAATTGCTTTACAAGACGATTGTAAGTTTCTTCTTCATTTTTTTGCACAGAGATCGTGTTATAAAAATTTTTGATTTGTCCATCTTCACTACCGAAACAAATTTCAGAAACGTGTAGGGCGTTTAAAATAGAAATAGCGCCATTTGCAAAGGTTTCAGCCTTTTGTGTTGAGAAGGCATAAGGAAGCTCTACAACGAGGTCTACACCGCATGCTAAGGCCATTTTGGTGCGATACCATTTGGATACGAGTGCCGGCTCACCACGTTGTAAAAAAGGGCCACTCATAACAGCGATTGTTATATCAGTGTGTGTTAACTTTTTTGTTTGTTGCACATGATAATCATGACCGTTATGAAAAGGGTTATATTCAACGACAATACCACTGGCTTTTATGGTAATCTCTCCTTTCGATGTAGCATCTTTTTGAAAAACGTGATACTCTATATATTATTTACTATGATGACTTCATTATAGTGTAAAGAAAAAACATTGACAAATATAAAATGGCTAGCTATAATTTTGTTTGTTGCCTTGAGGTGATATGATATGAAATGGTCCATCCATCAATTGAATAAATTGAGAAATAAAGGATTGACATTGGATGAGATGGTAGATGTAAGTGAGCTAAAAGAGGTCGAGAAAGATATTCGTGAAATTAATCCTGTTCACGTAACAGGAAGAGTTGATTTTGGCTCCGGTAAGTTTACGTTCCATCTACATATAACTGGAAGCATGGTTTTACCATGTTCTCGCTCTTTAGTAGATGTGACATTACCATTTGACATTAAAACAACTGAGGTGTTCCAAACTTCACAAGAAGAATTTGAAACTGAAGCTGAAATTCATTGTTTAGAAGGAGAAGTACTTGACTTACTGCCCGTAATCAAGGAAAATATACTTTTGGAGATTCCAATGCAAATTTTCAGTGATGATGTTTCTGGTGGAGCACCGACGCAAGGTCAAGACTGGCAAGTGATTTCGGAAGAAGACAAAGAAAAGCCTGTTGATCCAAGGTTGGCAGGACTTGCAAAGTTTTTTGACAAATAATCGGAAGACTGGTTCAGGCCTTCATATGAAAATAACTATTTCTTTTAAGGAGGTGGGAAGAATGGCTGTACCTTTTAGAAGAACTTCTAAAACAGTAAAAAGAAAGCGTCGTACGCATTTCAAATTATCAGTACCTGGTATGGTAGAGTGCCCAAGCTGTGGTGAAGCGAAATTAGCTCACCGTGTATGTAAAGCATGCGGTACTTACAAAGGTAAAGAAGTAATCAGCAAGTAATTGCGGGAAATAAACGTAGAAGATATCTTCTACGTTTATTTTTTTTTGTCTTATTCTTCATTTGATGTATTCTATCTTTTCTAGTAACTGCATATGTTTAATAAAAAATGCATAGGGAGGACTAGAGAGATGGCGACAACAAGACAAGATGCTTGGACTGATGATGAAGATTTGCTTCTGGCAGAAGTAGTACTCCGGCATATTCGAGAAGGTGGAACGCAATTATCTGCCTTTAAAGAAGTGGGAAGACATTTATCTCGTACACCAGCAGCATGTGGATTTAGATGGAATTCTTACGTTAGAAAGCAATACAAAGAACGTATTGAAGAAGCAAAGCAACTGCGTAAAGTGGAAAATTATGAAGTGAAAGAGACGAAGGTGCTAGAGCCTGCGTCAATTACATTGAATGATGTTATTGATTTCTTGCAAAATTATAAAGATGAAAACTCTTTAATGGTGTTGCAACAGCAAATTGAATCGTTACAAACGGAGAAAGAGAGCCTGTTGGAGCGATTGTCAGTATATGAGGAAGAATATAGAACACTGCTTGATTATATCGATCAAAAAAGAAGTGTAATGGTAGCAGAAAGAAATAGTGCTCGTTCGAATGGAAAATTAGAGAAGTTAAAGAAATAAAAAAACAGCTGCTATGTAGCTGTTTTTTTATTTCTTATGCAGACTCTTCGTTTGTAACCGCATTCAAATTTGTCTCTGGGTTCCAAACATAAAAATCACCATCAGGTACTGATACAGGTTGGAAATTTAATTTATCCCAAAAACCAGCTGAATGGATACGTGCAATCGTTTTAATTGGGAATTGAAGCCCCTTCGCATAATTTACAAGCATTTCTCCGAATCCTTGTTTTTGGAAAGTTGGTAATACTTCAAGTTTATAGAGTTCTAGGTAAGTACCTGTAATTTCGAATGGTTCTCCGCCGTCCCTTTTCATGTATAGACTCATACGTGCAATGAGTGATCCGCCATAATAAATACCGTAGAATGGAGATTCACTATCGTTTTCAATAATATTTGCTTGTAATTCTTCTAACATGGAGAGTTCTTGAGCTCCGCAACCTTTAAATTTTTTAAACTCGTCTAATGTTTTATAATTGATGAGCAAGCGCTCAACTTTTGGGAATCCCATAACATCACATCCTTTTTTTGTCTCGTTGAATGCAGAAAAGTAAAAATATTTATAATAATATTATAACTCATTTTTTTATTTTTATGAAGATGATAGTATATTTCTTTTATTATTTTTTTGAGGATTTGCTAAACTAAGAGTAGGAGCATATTAATAAGTAGTATATACATATTGGAAGAAGAGGTGGCGTTTGTTCCTCTTTAGTTAATTATGAGTCCGTACCAATCGGGTGATTGCGGGATAAAAAGGGAGGGGAAAAAGGGACTTATGTATCGTGTTTATATGAGTTCCTTGTGTGAAAATGAAAATCGGAGTTGTGGGACCAGGAGCTATCGGTCTATTATATGCATTTTATTTACAAAAAAGTAATCAAGATGTTACGTTGTTTACAAGGACAGCTAGCCAGGCTGGCGAATTGAATATAACGGGTGTAACTTGTATTAGGGAGGGGAAACGCGAAACGGTATTCCCGCCTGTTTTACCAATAGAAAGTATGCTAGACCAACAGCTAGACTATATATTTATTGCTGTTAAGCAATATCATATAACTGACATACTACCTTTTGTACGAGGGGAATCCTCATTAATCTTTTTGCAAAACGGAATGTCACATCTTCATGCTATGCAGAAAATAGAGAATGAAAATATTGCAGTTGGAATTGTAGAGCATGGTGCGAAAAAAGAAGAAAGACATACCGTTTATCATACTGGGATAGGTGTAACAAAGTTTGGAATTGTGCACGGCCGGTCTAAACATTTTGAAAAAATGTTTAATTGCTTCCCTTTTCCTCATTTTCCGATTCAAATAGAAGATGATTGGAAGGGTGTTATGCACAAAAAATTAGTAGTAAATGTATGTATTAATCCATTAACAGCGTTATTACAAGTCAAGAACGGAGATTTGATTACGAACCCATTTTTTTATCAGATGATGGAGCAAGTATTTCACGAAGTCGTTTTTCTTGTTAAAGAAGAAAAAGAAATAGTATGGGAAATGGTACGTCACGTATGTGAAAGAACGTCTCATAATACATCATCTATGCTGGCAGATGTAAGAGCGAATAGACAAACGGAAATTGGTGCGATTGTTGGATATGTATTAGAAGAAGCTAGGAAACAGCGAAGATCCGTTCCGACACTCCAATTTTTGTTTGATGCAATAAAAGGGTTGGAAGTAAAAGTATAAGTGTAATTCTTTGCTTTTACGTGAAACATTGACTACAATGTGGATTGGTGAGAGAACAGGATACGAAAGGAAGAATTATATGGAGATAAAAGAAATCTCTGTTCCGCAACAAGGTGTTGTAGCGGACTATATGAACGGTAAAAAAGAGATACAGTCGTGTTTTGATTATATGTTAACAGAAGATGCTTTTAAACAGCGTGTACAAGATTTGCGTGAGAGGGAGTTTTTCCGCCAAGATTTAGTAACGCATTTATTAGAATATAATACGAAATTACAAGCGGGAGAAGCTACAATTCAAAATGTAAAAGAGCTTGGAGATGAAAATACATATGTTGTAATAGCTGGACAACAAGCTGGGTTATTAACAGGACCACTTTATACGATTCATAAAATCATTTCAGTTTTACAGCTTGCGAAGGAAAAGGAAGAAAGTTTAGGTGTGAAAGTTGTTCCTGTTTTCTGGATTGCTGGTGAAGATCATGATATGGATGAAATTAATCATACTTTCGTAACAAAGAATAAAAAAATAAAAAAGACTATTTTTCATGATCGTAATCCGAAAAAGGCGAGTGCTTCAGAGTCTGAGCTTTCTTTGGAAGACTGTAGAAAGTGGATTGAAGAAATTTTCAAAACATACCCTGAAACGAATTTCACAAAGGACGTACTTCGATTTATTGATGATTCTTTGGGGAAATCGAATACGTATGTAGATTTCTTTGGTCATCTTATTATGAAAATGTTCGTGAATTCTGGTTTAATTCTTGTCGATTCGCATCATCCTGAATTAAGAAAATTAGAAGTGCCGTTTTTTAAACAAATTGTAGGTAAGTATAAAGACGTACAAGAGGGACTTCATAACCAACAGGAAGTAATTAAAAAATTAGGATATAAACCAATTATTGAAACAAAGTCTAATGCAATACATATATTCATGGAAATTGATAATGAGCGAGTGTTGCTTGAAGACGATCAAGGAAGGTTTGTTGGGAAGGATGGAGCGTATTCCTTTTCATATGAGGAATTGATTGAAGAGATGGAAAGAAGCCCGGAGCGCTTTAGTAATAATGTTGTAACGCGTCCTCTTATGCAAGAGTATGTATTTCCTACGTTGGCGTTTATTGGAGGTCCAGGAGAATTAGCTTACTGGAGTGAATTACAACAAGTCTTCCATACTATCGGTTTCCGAATGCCGCCTGTCGTTCCGCGTATTACAATTACTTATATAGAGAGGGATATAGCGACAGATTTGCATGATTTACAATTGCAAGAGAGTGATCCGTTTTTAAATAACGTAGATAAGTTGCGTGATGATTGGTTATCTAATCAAATAGAGGAACCGATAGATGACCGATTTGTAGAGGCGAAAAAAGAAATAATTAATATTCATACGTCATTACAACAGTTTGTGAAGAAAATAGATCCAGGGTTAAGTGCGTTTGCAGGGAAAAATGAATTCAAAATTAATGAACAAATTGAACTGTTGGAAAGAATGTTGAAAAGAAATGTTGAGAAAAAACATGAAGTGCAACTAAACAAATTCCGTCGTATACAATTTGCACTCCGTCCATCAGGAGCGCCGCAAGAGCGTGTGTGGAATATATGTTACTATTTAAATCAGTACGGTTTAGATTTCGTTGATCGTGTAATGGAAAAACCGTTTTCTTGGAACGGAAAACATCATGTTATAAAACTATAGAATCTTGCTCTTAGGAGCAGGATTTTATTTTTATCTCGTTGAATTTACTGTGAAGTGAAATTTTTCTGAATTATCAATTTGAAAACAGTGAATATCGCAATTATGCAGGATACTTAAATATATGACAAAATAGCACAAAATGTAAACGTATTATTATCTTTTTCGACAGTTTTTTATTTAAATTCCCGCAAAAGATGATAAAATTTAGTATATAATAAAAGAAAATAGCGATTTGTATAGTATGCTGCCGTTGTAGGCAAGTTAAATGAGTCGTTCTTTCATAGTATTTCGTTTTCTAATCGTGAAACATGCGTTTAGAAGGAGAGATACATTCAACATAATTAATTGGAAAAAGAGTAGGTGCAACAATGTTTAAACACGTAACAGTGCTTTTGAAGGAAACAGTAGACGGCTTAGATATAAAGCCAGATGGTACATATGTAGATTGTACACTGGGGGGGGGAGGACATAGTTCTTATTTATTATCCCAATTAACTGAAGGCGGAAGATTAATCGCGTTTGATCAAGATGAGATAGCAATTCAAAATGCGAAAGAAAAATTCTCTTCATACGGTGAGCAGTTCATAACAGTAAAGAGTAATTTCCGATATTTATCTGAAAAACTACAGGAATTAGGTATAACAGAAGTAGACGGTATTCTATTTGATTTAGGTGTTTCATCCCCGCAATTAGATACACCAGAGCGTGGCTTTAGTTATCATCATGATGCACCGTTAGATATGCGAATGGATCAAGATGCCCCATTAACAGCATATGATGTTGTAAATAGCTGGTCATATGAACAACTTGTAAGAATTTTCTTCCAGTATGGTGAAGAGAAATTTTCAAAACAAATAGCAAGGAAAATCGAAGCATATCGTGAGAATAAAGCTATTGAAACGACAGGAGAATTAGTAGAACTAATTAAAGAGGGGATTCCAGCTCCTGCTCGTAGAACGGGTGGACATCCTGCGAAGCGAGTATTCCAAGCAATTCGTATTGCGGTAAATGATGAATTGAAAGTATTTGAAGAAGCGTTGGAATCTGCAATTGAGATGGTCAAGCCAGGCGGGAGAGTTAGTGTTATAACATTCCATTCTTTAGAAGACCGTATTTGTAAAACGACGTTTAAGCGAAATAGTACAACGCCACAATTGCCGCCAGGATTACCAATTATTCCTGACGAATTTAAGCCGAAATTAAAGCTTATTACGAGAAAACCGATTTTACCTTCTGATATAGAGTTAGAAGAAAATAATCGAGCGCGTTCTGCGAAATTGAGAATCGCTGAAAAACGATAAAAAGGGGAGAGAGGTATGAGTAACTTAGCTGTAAAGTACAAACAACAAGCACAAGAAGAGGTTCAGATTCAAACGCCCCCACAGCAGATGGTTCAGCCAAAAGCTAAAGCGAAGATTACAAGAATCGAAAAACTGTTGTATGTAGCGTTTATTGGCTTTTTATTGTATGCCTGTGTAGCGTTTATTGGAAATAAAGCAGGCCTTTATCAAGTTAATGTAGAAGCTGCGACGATAGAACAAAAAATTGTACAGCAGCAAAAAGAAAATCAAGAATTAAAGGCTGAAGTAGAGAAGTTAAGTCGTTATGAACGCATCTCTGAAGTTGCAAAAAAACACGGGCTAGAAATTAATGCGAATAATGTGAAAGGCCTCAAATAAGGCAATAGGTGTGAAGGGAAAATGAAGAGAACTATGACTAAATTTCATACCAATAAGGGAGCAGGGTATTTTATGATTTTATTCCTCCTGCTCTTTTTGCTGTTATTAGCCCGATTTTTTTACATACAAGCAACAGGATCAGTCCATAATCAAGACTTGGATGAACTTGCTAAGCAAAAACATAGTAAAACAGGAGTTCTGGAAGCAAATCGTGGGACGATTTATGACCAAAATGGTCATGTGTTAGCGCAAGACGCAAACTCTTATAAACTTGTAGCGGAATTAAAAGGCGCGAATCAGGTTGATGATAAAGAGGATACTGCAAAGAAAATTGCGGGAGTGCTCGGAACAGATGAAGAGAAGATTTTAGCTACGTTAAATAAAGAAGGCAGAAGTCAAGTAGAATTCGGGAAATTAGGTAGGGGCTTGACAAAAGAACAGAAAGATCAAATAGAAGCATTAAAATTGCCAGGTATATCTTTTATTACTGAAAATGCAAGGGTATATCCAAACGGTGATTTCGCATCTTATGTCGTAGGTCATGCGAGACCTGATGATAAGGGGATTGCTAAAGGGCAATTTGGTTTAGAAAAGAGTTTAGATAAGTATTTAGGAGCCTCTAACGGAAAAGTAGCTTATACAGGTGATCGTAAAGGTGTGTCTCTTGATGGTGGGAAAGTGAATGTAGAGGCACCTAAAAATGGAGATAATGTATATGTAACGCTTGACCAGCGTATTCAAAGTTATTTAGAAGACGCAATGAAAGAAGCGAGTAAACATTATGAACCAGAAAGTTTAATAGCAATTGTTGCGGATCCAAAAACAGGGAAAATATTAGGGATGTCTAGTAAGCCTAGTTATGATCCGAACCAAGAGAATAATAAGTATTTTTATAATGACGCAATTGCAAATGCATTTGAACCTGGATCAACAATGAAAATATTCACGCTAGCAGCAGCTATTAATGAAGGTGTGTATAAGGGACAAGATTATTATCAGTCTGGTACTTATCAAGTCGGAAACCGAAAAATAAAAGATCATAATGGAGGCGCTGGATGGGGATCTATCACATTTGATGAAGGGGTAGAGCGTTCTTCCAACGTAGCGTTTGCAATTTTAGGGGATCAAAAACTTGGCCCAGAACGTTTCCGAAAATATATTCATAGTTTTGGATTAGATGAAAAAACGAACATTGATTTACCTGGTGAAGGTTCAAATACAATTGTATTCGATCAGCAAATACAGCAAGTAACAACAGCTTTTGGACAAGGTTCTACTGTAACACCAATTCAGCTTGTGCAAGCTGCAACGGCGATTGCAAATGATGGAAAAATGATGAAACCTTATACAATTGACAAAATTGTAGATCCAATAACAGGGGAAGTAAAATTAGAACATAAGCCAGAAGAAGTGGGAAAACCTGTTACAAAAGAAACAGCAGCGCAAGTAAGACAGTTATTAGAACGCGTTGTTACATCACCAAAAGGAACAGGAACTGCTTATAAAGTCGATGGATATTCAGTTGGTGGTAAAACAGGAACAGCGCAAATTCCGGATGGAAAAGGTGGCTATATGACGGGAAGAGAGAATTATATATTCTCGTTCTTAGGTATGGCACCTATGGACGATCCGCAACTTGTTGTGTATCTAGCTGTTAAACAGCCAAAATTGAAAGATGATGAGAGCGGCGCGCAACCTTTAGCTGATATTTTTAAATATGTAACGAAGAATAGTTTAGAGTATTTAAAGATTAAGCCTAATGAAGTGAAAGATCCGAAGAAATATGTGAAAGAGCAGCAAACTGCTGTTCCAGATGTAACCGGAAAAACGATGGAAGAAGCGAAAAAAACTATTGATAAAGCAAAACTTCGTCCGATCGTATTAGGTGAAGGGAAAGTACAGCAACAAGTACCGAAAGCGACTGAACAAACATTGAAGGGTGACCGAGTCTTCTTAGTGGGAGATAAACCTACAATGCCAAATATACAAGGCTGGGCACTTCGTGATGTTATGAATTTAGCAAAAACATTAAAGCTTAACCTAAAACCTACTGGTACAGGATATGTAACCGAACAAAGTGTGCCAGAAGGAACATTGTTACAACCGGGTACAGAGTTAGGTGTAACACTTGTACCGCCACTTGAACCACAACAAGAAGCAGAAAAGCCGTAATGGTAAAAGAGAAGAAGTTCTAATTAAATAAGTACAAGCATATATTGGAACAAGCTAGACGTAAGGGAGGCTTGTTCCAAAATGCGTGTATCAAATGTAACAGTTAGAAAACGACTTATTTTTATACTTATATCAGGTATACTTATTTTCACTATCATTGATATTCGTCTTGGATATGTGCAATTTTTTCTTGGGAATATGTTAACGGATCGTGCGAAAGATTCATGGAGTCGTAATATTACTTTTGAACCTGAACGTGGGAAGATTTTAGACCGAAATGGTGTGGAACTTGCCACGAATAAAAGTGCTCCAACTGTCTTTGTTGTACCGAGGCAAATTGAAAAACCAGCAGAGACTGCAGAGAAGTTAGCTGCAGTATTAGGTGTGGAAAAAGATGAGATTTATAAGAGAATTACAAAAAAAGAATCGATTGTAAGGTTAGATAAAGGCGGAAGGAAAATATCACATGATAAAGCGAAAGAGGTACGAGGATTAAGTTTGAAAGGTGTTTATATCGCAGAGGACTCTATCCGGTACTATCCATTTGGTAACTTTTTATCACACGTATTAGGGTTTGCTGGTAGTGATAACCAAGGTCTTATGGGACTAGAAAAATATTATGATAAAGAGCTAAATGGTGATGAAGGTCATGTGCGTTTTTTTGCAGATGCAAAAGGGCAAAGGATGCCTAATGTTGGCGATGATTTCAAAAAACCAGAAGCTGGTTTGAATTTAGGCTTAACAATTGATGCACGTATTAATAGAATTATGGAAAGAGAAATGAATATCGCAGAGTCGACATATAATCCAGATGGTATGATTGCGATTGCGATGAATCCGAAAAATGGTGAAATTTTAGGTATGTCGAGTCGACCGAGTTTTGATCCGGCAGATTTTCAAAGTGTTTCTCCAGAAGTGTATAATAGAAATTTACCAGTATGGAGTACGTATGAGCCGGGTTCAACATTTAAAATCATTACGTTAGCCGCAGCTTTGAATGAAAATTTAGTAGACTTAGAGAAAGATACGTTTTATGATGATGGAGCAGCTGAAGTTGGCGGAGCAAGATTGAAATGCTGGAAAGCAGGAGGCCATGGTAGCCAAACGTTTTTAGAAGTAGTTCAAAACTCTTGTAACCCAGGATTTATCGAGCTGGGTGATCGTCTTGGTAAAGACCGATTGTTTAAATACATTCGTAATTTCGGCTTTGGACAGAAGACCGGAATTGATCTGCAAGGTGAAGGTAGTGGGATTTTATTTAATTTAGATAAAGTCGGTCCAGTCGAGCAAGCAACAACTTCATTCGGTCAAGGTGTTTCTGTTACGCCAATTCAACAAGTAGCGGCAGTAGCAGCGGCTGTAAATGGTGGAACTTTGTATCAACCGTATATAGCTAAAGAATTTATTGATCCGAAAAACAATCAAGTTGTAAGCAAAAAGACACCTGTAGCAAAAAGGAAAGTTATTTCCAAGGAAACTTCAGAAAAAGTTCGGTATGCATTAGAGAATGTTGTAGCAAAAGGATCTGGTAAAGGTGCTTTCATTGATGGGTATCGTGTAGGTGGAAAAACAGGTACGGCTCAAAAAGTGAAAGATGGTAAATATTTAGAGAATAATTATATTGTATCTTTTATCGGTTTTGCTCCAGCAGATGATCCGGAAATTGTTGTTTATGTTGCTGTTGATAATCCGAAAGGTGTAACGCAATTTGGTGGAGTAGTGGCAGCTCCAATTGTTGGAAATATTCTTCGGGATGCACTTCCTGTTATGGGAGTGAAACCGAGAACAAAACAAGTTGAAAGAGAATATAAATGGGGCGATATACCAACTGTGGAAGTTCCAAATTTAATTGGTATGAAAAAGAAAGACTTACAGACGCAACTCGTCGATTTGAAGCTTGATATAAGCGGAGACGGAGAGAAAGTCATTAAACAGTCCCCAGAAGCAGGAGCTAAAGTGAAAGAAGGCTCAAAAATTAGAATTTACTTCGGGAATTAAAGGTAACCTAGTACGTTTTATGGTACAATTGGTGGAAGTGAGTTCTCTAAAGAAGAGTTACTTAATTTGAGGCCGTAAGAGTCTCATTTATAAATAGGTCTATTTATTAGACGATAGTAGCACGTACCTCCTGTTTTACTTAATTAGGAGGTAGCGTGTTGCTTATTAAAAAAGAGATAAATACACAATGTAGAGAGGGTTTAGTGAAATGAAGTTGCATACACTTGTATCATGTTTGCATGATTTTCCAGTTGTTCCAAAAGAAAATCCAGAAATCACATCTATAGAAGCTGATTCACGTAAAGTGAAAGAGGGAAGCTTATTTGTATGTATGAAAGGATATACGGTTGATAGCCATGATTTTGCTAAGCAAGCAGCGGCACAAGGAGCGGCTGCTATTGTTGCGGAAAGACCAATTGATGTTGACGTTCCAGTTGTACTTGTGAAAAACACTTTTCGTTCGTTAGCGGTTTTAGCTGATTATTTTTATGGTCAACCAACACACAAGTTACATTTAATCGGGATTACAGGTACAAATGGAAAGACAACAACATCGCATATTATGGATGAAATTATGCGCGCACATGGTCATAAAACAGGGCTAATTGGAACGATTAATATGAAAATCGGTGATGAAACATTTGAGGTGAAAAATACAACGCCAGATGCACTAACACTTCAACAGACATTTTCAAAAATGGTTGAACACGGTGTGGATAGCACAGTAATGGAAGTTTCGTCACATGCTTTAGATCTTGGTCGTGTACACGGATGTGATTACGATGTAGCAGTGTTTACAAATTTAACACAAGATCATTTAGACTATCATAAAACGATGGAAGAATATAAACATGCAAAAGGGTTGCTATTTGCACAACTGGGAAATAGTTATAATCATAATCGTGAAAAATATGCGGTACTGAATAACGACGATGCTGTAACAGAGGAATATATGAGAAGTACTGCAGCAACTGTTGTAACGTATGGAATTGATACAACAAGTGATATTATGGCCAAAGATATCGTTATGACGAGTGGTGGAACTACATTTACGCTTGTAACGCCGTATGAAAGTGTAAATGTTACGATGAAATTGATTGGGAAATTTAATGTATATAACGTACTAGCGGCAACAGCGGCAGGACTTGTTTCTGGTGTAAGTTTAGAAACAATCCTTGATGTAATAAAGAAACTAGCTGGAGTTCCAGGACGTTTTGAAGTGGTTGATGGTGGACAGAATTATACAGTTATTGTTGATTATGCTCATACACCAGATAGTTTAGAGAATGTATTGAAAACAGCAAAGCAATTTGCAAAAGGCGACGTATATTGTATCGTCGGTTGTGGCGGCGATAGAGATCGAACGAAGAGACCGATCATGGCAAGTGTTGCAACAAAATATGCAACTCACGCAATTTACACTTCAGATAATCCAAGAAGTGAAGAGCCAGGGGCAATTTTAGATGATATGGTACAGGGTGCAAATGGAAATAATTATGAAGTAATTATTGATAGAAAAGAAGCGATATACCATGCAATTGCTAATGCGAAAGCTGAAGATATCATCATTATTGCTGGTAAGGGTCATGAAACATATCAAATTATTGGTAAAGACGTTCATCATTTTGACGATCGTGAAGTCGCTAAAGAAGCAATTACAGAGCGTTTAAACAACGAAGAGTAACAACGTGAGAGGAGGACTACATGTGCTTGAGCAAGGTTTATTAGTAACGGCTGGGGTAGCATTCTTAATTTCTGTTGCCCTTTCGCCATTGTTTATTCCATTTTTAAGAAAATTAAAGTTCGGACAGAGTATTCGTGATGAGGGACCAAAGTCGCATCAAAAAAAATCAGGGACACCGACAATGGGTGGTATCGTCATATACGTATCTATGATGGTCACTTCACTTATTATGGCGATTAAGTTTAATCATTTAGGTGCAGAGGTTTCATTATTACTATTAGTGACGTTTGGTTACGGATTGATTGGATTTTTAGATGACTACATAAAGGTAGTTAAGAAGAGAAATCTTGGTTTAACATCAAAACAAAAATTAGTAGGTCAGCTTGTTATTGCTATTGCGTTCTTTTTAATTGGAAAAGGGCAAGCGTTCCACACATACATCATGATTCCGGGAACGGATGTTAAGTTTGAATTAGGCTGGGCGTATTTTGTACTTGTACTATTTATGCTTATTGGTGGATCAAATGCAGTTAATTTAACTGACGGTTTAGATGGTTTATTATCAGGAACAGCTGCTATTGCATTTGGAGCGTTTAGTATTATTGCTGTAGCGCAAGAGCAATTTGGAGTAGCGATATTCTGTATGGCGGTTGTAGGAGCTGTACTTGGATTTTTAGTATTCAATGCGAATCCAGCGAAAGTGTTTATGGGAGATACAGGTTCTTTAGCTTTAGGTGGAGCCATTGCAGCTGTAGCAATTTTATTAAAACAAGAATTGCTACTTGTAATCATTGGTGGAGTATTCGTAATGGAAACTTTATCTGTTATTATTCAGGTTATTTCATTTAAAACAACAGGAAAACGTGTCTTTAAAATGAGTCCACTACACCATCATTATGAATTATGTGGTTGGTCAGAGTGGCGTGTTGTTGTGACGTTTTGGTCTGTAGGATTTTTATTAGCTGTGTTAGGAATTTATATCGGGGTGTGGATGTAATTGAAAACTGTAACTGAATTTCAAAATAAAAATATTCTTGTATTAGGCATTGCAAAAAGTGGTTATGCAGCAGCTACATTATTACAAAAATTAGGGGCGAATGTTATTGTAAATGACGGAAAGCCTTTAGCAGATAATGTACTTGCTGCAGAATTACAAGCAAAAGGAATGGACGTTGTATGTGGTGGTCATCCTTTAGAATTGTTAGAGAGAAATATTTCTCTTGTAGTAAAAAATCCAGGAATCCCGTATTCTAATCCAATATTAGTTGCTGCGAAAGAAAAGCAAATTCCGATTGTTACGGAAGTTGAATTAGCATATCGTATTTCAGAAGCGCCTTTTGTTGGGATTACGGGATCTAACGGTAAAACGACGACGACAATGCTTACATTTGAAATGCTAAAAGAAGGACAAAAGCATCCTATAATTGCAGGGAACATTGGAACTGTAGCGTGTGAAGTAGCACAGGATGCAAAAGAAAATGAAGTTGTAGTTACAGAACTTTCATCATTCCAACTGATGGGAGTAGAATTGTTCCAACCTAAAATTGCTGCGTTTTTAAATTTATTTGAGGCCCACTTAGATTATCATGGGACGAAGAAAGAATATGGTTTAGCAAAAGCAAATATTTTTAAGAACCAAACAGAAAATGATTATAGTGTAATAAATGCAGATGATGCAGATGTTATGGCTTTATCTGCTTATAGTAAAGGACAAAAAATACTATTTTCAACAACGAAAGAAATTGAAGATGGCGCGTATATAAAAGATAATGCTCTTTATTTTAAAGGTGAAAAAGTTGTTGAAGTAGGTGATATCGTTTTACCTGGTCAACATAATTTAGAGAATATTTTAGCGGCGATGAGTATCGCAAAATTATTGGGTGTTTCTAATGAAGCGATTACGGCGGTGCTAAAACGTTTTACAGGTGTAAAACATCGTTTAGAATATGTAACAACTATTAATAACCGTAAGTTTTATAATGACTCAAAAGCAACGAATATGTTAGCGACAGAGAAAGCTTTATCTGCGTTTACACAACCGACTGTGTTATTAGCGGGTGGGCTCGATCGTGGAAATGAATTCGATGATTTAATTCCATATTTCAAAAATGTTAAAGCGATTGTAACATTTGGACAAACAGCTCCAAAATTAGTAAGAGCTGCAGAAAAAGCGGGATTAGATACAATTGAAAGTGTCGATACTTTAGATGAAGCGGTAGTGAAAGCTTATGCTCATTCTACAGATGGCGATGTAATTCTTCTTTCTCCAGCATGTGCAAGCTGGGATCAATTTAAAACATTTGAAGAAAGAGGAGACATTTTTATACAAGCTGTGCATAAACTTATATAAAGTAAATCAAAACATCAGTAGGCTAACACCTACTGATGTTTTGTTACATAGGGCAAAAGTTTCTGCCTAAAGAGGTGGTGTTTATGGGGAATGAAGAAAACGCCTGATTTTATTCTCATCATCGTTACACTTGCGTTGTTAACAATTGGAATGGTTATGGTGTATAGTGCGAGTGCGGTTTGGGCCTCTTATAAAATGGGGGACTCATTCTTTTTTGCAAAAAGACAATTATTATTTGCAGGTCTTGGTGTAGTGGCTATGTTTTTAATTATGAAAATTGATTATTGGGTGTGGCGTACGTACTCAAAAGTAATTTTGCTAGTTTGCTTCATTCTTCTTATTCTCGTTCTTATTCCTGGTGTAGGACTTGTTCGAGGAGGAGCGCGAAGTTGGATTGGAATTGGAGCATTTTCCATTCAACCGTCTGAATTTATGAAGTTTGCGATGATTATTTTTTTAGCGAAATTTTTAGCGGAACGACAAAAATTAATTACCTCTTTTAAACGTGGTTTACTACCAGCTCTAAGTTTTGTATTTCTTGCTTTCGGAATGATTATGTTACAGCCAGATCTTGGTACAGGAACGGTAATGGTTGGGACATGTATCATTATGATATTTATCTCGGGAGCAAGGGTCTTTCACTTTGCGATGTTTGGTTTGCTTGGTGTAGCAGGATTTGTAGGGCTAATTGCATCAGCACCGTATCGAATGAAACGTATAACATCATATTTAGACCCGTGGTCAGATCCGCTTGGAAGTGGATTTCAAATTATTCAATCGTTACTCGCAATTGGACCGGGTGGATTATTCGGGCTTGGACTTGGACAAAGTAGACAAAAGTTTCTTTATTTACCTGAACCGCAAACAGACTTTATATTTGCAATCTTATCCGAGGAATTAGGTTTTATTGGTGGTTCATTTGTGTTATTATTATTTAGTCTATTATTATGGCGTGGGATTCGTATAGCTTTAGGAGCGCCAGATTTATATGGTACGTTTTTAGCAGTAGGTATTGTGGCGATGATTGCGATTCAAGTAATGATTAATGTTGGTGTTGTAACAGGGTTGATGCCTGTTACGGGTATTACTTTACCGTTTTTAAGTTATGGTGGATCAAGTTTGACATTAATGTTAATGGCAGTAGGTGTATTATTAAATATAAGTCGCCATTCTCGCTACTAAACCCTGTTTTATAAGACAGGGTTTTTCATATGTGTGCGAAGAAACAATATGTATATAGAAATAAATACGACTGAAATAAGAAAAAGAGAAGCGGAGGAGTTAGTAGTGCGTGTATTAGTAAGTGGTGGGGGCACTGGAGGTCATATTTATCCGGCTCTTGCTTTAATAAGAGAAATAAAAAAATTAAATCCGGAAGCAAGGTTTTTATATATTGGTACGGAGAATGGATTAGAGAGTACAATCGTGCCAAAAGCAGGTATACCGTTTCAATCTATTGTTATAAGTGGATTTAAGCGTAAAATATCGCTAGATAACGTGAAAACGGTGATGCGTTTCCTAAAAGGTGTACAAGATAGTAAGCGATATATTCGTCGTTTTAATCCAGATATTGTAATTGGAACGGGTGGATATGTATGTGGACCTGTTGTATATGCTGCGGCAAAATTAGGTATTCCAACTATTGTACATGAACAAAATAGTGTACCTGGTGTAACGAATAAATTTTTAAGCCGCTATGTTGATAAAGTTGCGGTTTGTTTTGAAGCGGCTGCAGAACATTTTCCACAGTCAAAAGTAGTCATGACAGGAAATCCACGAGCGTCAGAAGTAATGGATCAAAATGGAATGAAAGGAAAACGTTCAGTAGGTTTATCTCTTCCTAAAAAATCTGTGCTTATTTTTGGTGGAAGCCGTGGAGCTAGACCGATTAACGATGCTTTCGTAGAGGCAATTGAACAGTTTGGAAATAAAAGTTATGAAATATTGTATGTAACAGGTGAAGTTCATTACGACAAAGTGATGGAAGCAGTGAAGCAAAAAGGAAATCCGAGTAATGTTATTATTAAACCTTTCATTCATAATATGCCAGAGGTCCTTACAGGTGTAGATCTTGTTGTTTCAAGAGCTGGGGCAACAACACTTGCAGAATTAACAGCGTTAGGTAAGCCAAGTGTGTTAATTCCGAGTCCTTACGTAACAAACAACCATCAGGAAAAAAATGCACGTTCTGTTGTCGATAAAGGAGCAGCAAAAATGTTGCTTGAAAAAGATTTAACAGCTGAAACGCTTATTCGTGATATTGATGAGATTTTATTAGATGCACAAACATTACAAAATATGAAGTTGGCTGCCGGGCAATTAGGTATTCCAGATGCAGCAAATAAGCTATATGAAGTAATGAATAAGCTTGTAAAAAAATAACGTTAGGTAAACGCCCTGCATACTACTGTAATAAGGATACTTAGTATGGGGGAGATTGTTTATGGAGCAATTAGTAAATGAGCTTATAGAAGCCAATGTTGGCCGCGTGTTAGTAGATGAACCGTTAGCGCGTTATACGACTATGAAAATAGGTGGGCCAGCTGATATTTTAATTGTGCCAAAGCATGTTGCCGGTATTGAAAAAACGTTGCAGTTAGTAAAAAAATATAAAACAAAGTGGAATGTAATTGGGCGTGGTTCGAACCTTCTTGTATCTGATTTAGGTATAGAAGGTGTCGTTATTCGTTTAGGAGAAGGATTAGATCACTTAGAAGTCGAAAAACATAGAGTAAGAGTTGGTGGTGGGTATCCCCTTATTAAATTATCAACTTTACTTAGTCGTCAAGGGTTAGCCGGTCTGGAGTTTGCAAGTGGTATTCCAGGAAGTGTTGGTGGTGCAGTATACATGAATGCAGGAGCACATAAATCGGATATATCAAACATATTATCAAAAGCTCTTATTTTGTTTGAAGATGGAACAATTGACTGGTTAACGCATGAAGAAATGGAATTTTCCTATCGTACATCTGTATTGCAAAGGAAACGTCCTGGTATTGTTTTGGAAGCTGAGTTTCAATTACAGATAGGAGAGCGTGAGGGAATTGTAAGTGTCATGCAAAAGAATAAAGATTATCGCCGTGAAACGCAGCCATGGAATCATCCTTGTGCAGGAAGTGTGTTTCGGAATCCAATTCCATACTTTGCAGGAGATTTAATAGAAAAAGCGGGGCTTCGTGGTTATCAAATAGGTGGAGCTCAAATTTCTGAAATGCATGGGAATTTTATTATCAATACTGGTGGAGCCAGTGCGCAAGATGTATTATCTTTAATTGCATTAGTAAAGCAAACAATCAAGGATAAATTTAGCGTAGAAATGCATACAGAAGTAGAAATCATTGGAAGATAACGGTTATTCGTTCCGCTCATTATCATTTATGTTATAATAAGAAGATAAGAACGGCATGAGGAACATGCCGTTCTTTATGTTACGTAGGGGGATCGTACATGAAAAATAGTAAAGTGATTAAACTACAGGATCGTGTACCAAAGTTAAAAAATCAACAGAAAAAAAACAAGAAAAATGTTAATCATCGGTTGATTTTATACATATCAATTTTATTTTTATTAGTGCTCTTTTTAATTTATTTTCGGTCTCCGCTTAGCAATATAAAAAAGATAAGTGTGTTTGGAAATCATTATATGACAGATGAACAAGTGATGAAGGAATCAGGTGTGACATATGATACAAGTTATTTCCGAGTGACAGCACATAAAGCAGAAGAAAACTTAACGAAGCGAAAAGAAATTAAAGCAGTAAATGTAAAGAAACGTTTTCCAAATAAAATCGATGTTCATATTGAAGAATATTTAACGATTGGTTATATAAACAAAGATGGGAAATTACAACCGTTATTAGAGAATGGGAAAACACTTGATGTACTCCCGAACGGAAAACTGCCTGTTGCAGCGCCGATTTTTGAACCTTTTAAAGAGGAGAAAATGAAGGAGTTAATTGCTGAGCTTGAAAAATTAACACCAACTATTTTAAGGTCTATTTCTGAAATTCGTTATTCACCGACGAATGCCAATGAAGACCACCTTACTTTATATATGAATGAAGGGTATGAAGTGAGCACTACGATTCAAAATTTCGCAAAACGTATGGAAGCTTATCCACTTATCTTAAAAACAATTGAGCCGGGTAAAAAGGTATTAATTGACTTAGAAGTAGGGGCGTATACGAAAGAATTAGGAGCGGAAGAAAAAAAAGAATAGAATGATAGTTTTCACTACGTTATCGTAGAAAAAACGAAACGAATGTTCTGCTTGATGCATAGGGATTTACAAGAATGGTTCATTTGATGAAAAATATGTAAAAATTCTTAGATTCATACTAGGATTGGGACAAGTTTCACTTTTCTATGAGTACATCTTAGTGTAGACTTATACTTGGCGGTAATCTTTACACTTGAAATAGAATTATTTCAAGATAAGCAGTTATTCACAGTTTACTGCGATATTCTTAAATGAATGTTAAATAAAAATAAGAAAAATATAGGGTTAAAAAAGGGAAACGTATAAAGACGTTGAATATTTTTCTTATAAATAGTAAAGTTGCGATTGTTGTTCCATATATTGAGTTGTATGGTATAAATAAAGAAGGAGGTGCCAAAGAATGAACAGCAATGAAATATATGTTAGTCTTGACATCGGTACATCCAATGTTAAAGTCATCATTGGTGAAATGGTTAATGACAGCTTAAACATTATTGGTGTTGGAAATGTAAAATCAAATGGTTTAAAGAAGGGATCGATAGTTGATATAGACGAGACTGTTCGATCAATTAAAAAAGCAATTGAACAAGCTGAGCGCATGGTGGGAATCCACATTGAGCAAGTTGTAGTAGGTGTCAATGCAAACCAGGTACAGCTACTTCCTTGTCACGGAGTAGTCGCTGTTTCAAATGAAGATCGTGAAATCGGGAATGAAGATGTCTTACGCGTTCTAGATGCAGCACAAGTTGTGTCAATTGCTCCAGAACGTGAGTTTATTGATGTGGTACCTCGACAGTTCATTGTAGACGGTCTTGACGAGATTAACGATCCACGTGGGATGATCGGTGTAAGATTAGAAATGGAAGGTACACTTATAACAGGGTCGAGAACTTTACTACATAACCTACTTCGTTGTGTAGAAAAAGCAGGTCTTGAAATTGTTGATATTTGTCTTCAACCTTTAGCGGCTGCAACAGTTGCTATATCTTCAGATGAAAAAAATAGAGGAGTAGCCCTTGTTGATATGGGGGGAGGATCTACAACTTTATCTATTTTTAAAGATGGAGAGTTACAGGCGACGAGCGTATTGCCATTAGGTGGAGACCATATAACGAAGGATATTGCGATTGGGTTGAAAACTTCAACAGAAAATGCAGATCAAATTAAGTTAAAATATGGACATGCTTTTTATGATACAGCATCTGAAGAAGAGATGTTTACGGTTCCTATTATGGGAAGCGATCAAACAGAACAATATTCTCAATTGGAATTATCGGATATAATAGAGGCTCGTGTAGAAGAAATTTTAATGTTTGTTCAAGATGAAGTACGTAAGTTAGGAGTAAAACAAGTAGCTTCTGGTTATGTACTAACAGGTGGAATTGCTTCTATGCCAGGTGTTCTTGATCTTGCATATGATATTTTACATGAAAATGTTCGTATAGCAACTCCTGATTATATTGGTGTGCGTGAGCCCCAATATACAAGTGGAGTGGGATTAATTAAACATTCTTATCAAAAAGCTAAATTACGTGGGAAAAATGTGCAGGAGAAGCAAGAGCATTTTGAACCAGTACCAGCACCAGCACCAACGCCGGTACAACAGCAACCTGCAAAACAAAAAACTCGTAATCAAAACAATAATAATCAAAATGATGACCGTATGATGTCAAAAGTAAAACGTGTATTCCGTTATTTATGGGATTAAAATTGGACACGAAAAATGAGGTTCTAGGGGGATTTCGACATGTTAGAGTTTGATACTACTCAAGATCAATTAGCGAATATAAAAGTTATCGGTGTCGGCGGTGGCGGAAACAATGCTGTAAACCGTATGATTGAACACGGTGTACAAGGTGTAGACTTTATCGCTGTGAATACTGATGCACAAGCATTAAATCTATCAAAAGCTGAAACAAAAATGCAAATTGGTGGAAAATTAACACGTGGACTTGGTGCAGGTGCAAACCCTGAAGTAGGGAAAAAAGCTGCAGAAGAAAGTAAAGAACAGATCCAAGAAGCACTTCGTGGTGCTGATATGGTATTCGTAACTGCTGGTATGGGCGGCGGAACTGGAACTGGTGCAGCTCCAGTTGTTGCTCAAGTTGCAAAAGAATTAGGTGCATTAACAGTTGGTGTTGTAACACGTCCATTTACATTTGAAGGACGTAAGCGTGCAACACAAGCGGCATCTGGTATTGCTGCATTTAAAGAAAATGTAGATACGCTTATTGTAATTCCAAACGATCGCTTATTAGAGATTGTTGATAAAAACACGCCGATGTTAGAAGCATTCCGTGAAGCAGATAACGTATTACGTCAAGGTGTACAAGGTATTTCTGATTTAATTGCAACACCAGGTTTAATTAACTTAGACTTCGCAGACGTAAAGACAATTATGTCTAATAGAGGTTCTGCTTTAATGGGTATTGGTTCTGGTAATGGAGAAAATCGTGCTGCTGAAGCTGCGAAAAAAGCGATTTCTAGTCCATTATTAGAAACATCTATTGATGGAGCTCAAGGTGTTATCATGAACATTACGGGTGGAGCTAACTTAAGCTTATATGAAGTACAAGAAGCGGCAGACATTGTAGCTTCAGCTTCAGATCCAGAAGTAAATATGATCTTCGGTTCGGTTATTAATGAAGGACTAAAAGATGATATCGTTGTAACTGTAATTGCAACTGGTTTTGATGATACAATTGCAACTCAACCACCGAAACCAATTATTCGTCCGAATGCGAATTACACGCAACAACAGCAACAGCCAGTAGCTCAGCCTCCAAAACAACGTGAAGTAAAACGTGAAATGAAGCGTGAAGAGCCGGTTGTACATGAGCGTCATTCAGATTCAGATGATATCGATATTCCAGCATTTTTACGTAATCGTCGTAGACGATAAAAGAAAAAGGAGCTTTCATGCTCCTTTTTTGTTTTATAAAGGGAAAAGATCTGCTAAGCAGGTCTTTTTTTATTTTATCCCGCTTTAATGGGCAGTAAGACCCCCTACCTCAAAATTCAGCGAAAGCAAAGAATTTAGGTGGGGGTCGGGCTGCCCATTAAAGTCCGATTGGTGAGGGCTAATAATCAGTGGAGGATGAAGAAAATCCCCACTGATTAAAGTTTCACTTTATATATTTCAATTAATATGTAAGCAAAAAAGTATAGTATTCTATGAAACATATACTTTTATTTTTTACCGACAGATTATGTCTAGAAAGCACAAAATAACAAAAAAACACCTCCGCAAATTGACACACTTTCCTATTGGATATGCATTATACTAGTCTCAACTTAAAAAAAGAGGTGAATTGTTTGGTTGTTTACGCCGACGTTGTTTGGTTGTTAAACGCCTGCATTGATTTTCTTTTACTTTTATTAACAGCCACCGTGTTAAAAAAGAAGATCAAAAGATGGAGGCTTGTGTTAGGGGCATTTATAGGTTCAACCATTGTTATTTTTGCCTTTACTCCTTTTGCTTCTATGATGACACATCCAATTATGAAACTACTGTACTCGTTACTTATTGTGTATACAGCATTTGGGTTTACAACGTTTAGAAATTATGCACAAACTGTTTTTACTTTTTACTTTGTTACCTTTATGGTTGGTGGAGGGTTAATGGGCACTCATTTCTTTTTGCAAACGAATGAAATGGTAAATGGGTTGGTTCAATCTCAATCAATTTCTTATGGTGACCCCATTAGCTGGTTATTTGTAATTTTTGGTTTTCCAGTAATTTATTATTTTTCTAAAAAGCGTATTGAAAGCGTAGAGGTTACAAAAATACACTATGATCAAATTGTGAAATTGAAAGTTCGATTAGCTGAAGAGGAGTTGGAACTCGCAGGTTTAATTGATAGTGGGAACCAACTTTACGACCCGTTGACGAAAACACCTGTTATGATTATGCATATTTCATCATTAGAACATTGTTTGCCAGCTTGGTTAACAGAACAAATTTATTCCAAAACAGAGATTCCTCAAATACCAGAAAATGATTCTGGATGGGCGACAAAATTACGCTTAATTCCTTTCCGGGCAGTGGGAGTAGAGAGTCAATTTTTATGGGCAATTAAGCCAGACAGTGTACAAATTTATCATGAAGGAAGTTCTATTGTCGTGAACAAAGTATTGATTGGATTAAATACACAACAGTTGTCAACCAATGGAGAGTATCAATGTATTGTGCATCCGAAAATGTTAATTTCACAAAAAATGGTAATTGCTTAATAATGGGAGGCGGGATAATATGATGAAATTAAAATTTTATTTAGTATACCTTTGGTATAAAGTATTGCTGAAATTAGGAATTAAGACCGATGAAATTTATTACATTGGTGGAAGTGAAGCGTTACCACCGCCGTTAACGAAAGAAGAAGAGGAAGTTCTTTTAAATAAATTGCCAAAAGGAGATCAGGCGGCAAGATCGTTACTGATTGAACGCAACTTACGGCTAGTCGTATATATAGCAAGAAAATTTGAAAATACAGGGATAAATATTGAAGATTTGATTAGCATTGGAACAATTGGTCTTATTAAAGCGGTGAATACATTCAATCCAGAAAAGAAAATAAAATTAGCAACATATGCCTCACGTTGTATTGAAAATGAAATTTTAATGCATTTGCGCAGGAATAATAAAAATCGTTCAGAAGTTTCTTTTGATGAACCGCTTAACATCGATTGGGATGGAAATGAACTTTTATTATCAGATGTATTAGGTACAGACGATGATATTATTACAAAAGATTTAGAAGCAACTGTGGATCGTCATCTTCTAATGAAAGCATTACATCAATTAAATGATCGTGAAAAACAAATTATGGAACTTAGGTTTGGGCTTGCTGGTGGAGAGGAAAAGACACAAAAAGATGTGGCGGATATGCTTGGGATTTCACAGTCATACATTTCGCGTTTAGAAAAAAGAATCATAAAAAGATTACGAAAAGAATTTAATAAAATGGTGTAAAGAATAAGACCAGCCGTTATCTAGGCTGGTCTTATTCTATTTAGTTGTATCAGGAAAGACAACTAAAATGAAAAATGAAGAGAAAACCGCATGCATAAAATCCCCTTCAAAGGAAATACTTTACACTGTACAGCAACTCCCGATAGGAGGGAACACTTTGACGAGAAACAAAGTAGAAATTTGCGGTGTTGATACAGCTAAACTTCCCGTACTAAAAAATGATGAAATGCGTAAATTATTTCGTGAAATGCAAAGTGGAGAGATAAGCGCAAGAGAGAAATTAGTGAATGGAAACTTACGTCTTGTACTGAGCGTCATCCAAAGATTTAATAACAGAGGAGAATATGTTGACGATTTATTTCAAGTTGGTTGTATCGGACTTATGAAATCCATTGATAACTTTGATTTAGGCCAAAATGTAAAATTTTCAACGTATGCTGTGCCGATGATTATTGGGGAAATACGCAGATATTTGCGTGATAACAATCCGATTCGCGTATCTCGCTCCTTACGAGATATTGCGTATAAAGCGTTACAA
This sequence comes from Bacillus paramycoides, assembly GCF_038971285.1. Classification (NCBI taxonomy): domain Bacteria; kingdom Bacillati; phylum Bacillota; class Bacilli; order Caryophanales; family Bacillaceae; genus Bacillus; species Bacillus paramycoides. The sequence continues at coordinate 3,820,020 of NZ_CP152427.1, read as the reverse complement.
GTAAGGGAAAAGTTGATTGCAGAAAATTCCAAAGAACCAACAGCGATGGATATTGCAAAAGTGCTTGAAGTAACCCATGAAGAAATTGTTTTCGCTTTAGATGCGATTCAAGATCCAGTTTCATTATTTGAGCCGATTTATAACGATGGGGGAGATCCTATTTTTGTTATGGACCAGTTAAGTGATGAAAAACAAAAGGACGAGCAGTGGGTTGAAGAGTTAGCACTAAAAGAAGGAATGAAGCGTTTAAATGATCGTGAGAAAATGATTATTCGAAAACGATTCTTCCAAGGAAAAACACAAATGGAAGTTGCAGAAGAAATTGGGATTTCTCAAGCACAAGTGTCACGTTTAGAGAAATCAGCTATTAAACAAATGAATAAAACGATTCAAGGGTAAGGTTTCACCATTTATGGTGAAACCTTTTTATATGTAACATAGTTTGTTTGCGCTCATAGTAGGAAAGGGATGTTCATATAATGAAAATAATATGTGGTTAGTAGGGTACTTCCTGTTCATTTAAGAAACAGTTTTTCAATTCGTCATATATAAGGGAGAGGATGAAAGTGATAAGAATTTCGGAATTGCAGATGAAAGATATAATAAATGTTTCAGATGGAAAAAGGCTTGGGAATATTGGAGATATTGAAATTGATATGAACACAGGGAAGATCAAATCTATAATTATTTCCAAACAGGCACGTATGTTAGGTATTTTTGGGAAAGATGTAGAAATTGTAATTCTTTGGAAGGAAATTGTGAAAATTGGGGAGGATGTCATACTTGTTAGAGTAAATACTGTTAATTCTGTAACAGAAACAATACAAACACCGACAATTTCATAAAGAATATTACAAATTCCTCTTTTTTTTCTGTTGGCATTATGAAAAAATAAAAGTATGGTAAAATAGACAGGAAGTACCATGCTTTTTTATGTTATTTTAATTAAAAGGAGCCGCTGTTATGATAGAACCATTTAAATATGTGGACGGTATACTGTATTTACAAGCGTGGAAAGAACTTGGAAACATTACTGCTGGATTTACGACAAAAGATGGTGGGGTAAGTACGGGCTCCTTTCATGCGATGAATTTAGGATTACATGTGAATGATATCGTGGAGAACGTTCATGAAAATAGACGCATTTTAGCAAATAAGTTACAGAAGCCATTAGAAAACTGGATTTGCTCTGAACAAGTTCATGATCATCATGTTGAAAAAGTAGGACAACAGGAAAAAGGAAGTGGCGTCTATTCATATGAAGACGGCATTTCAAAAACAGATGGCATTTATACGACTAATAATGATGTTCTTTTAACATCTTGTTACGCGGATTGTGTTCCACTCTATTTTTATGCGCCATCACATGGTATGATAGGACTTGCGCATGCTGGATGGAAAGGGACTGTAAAAGAAATTGCAAAGGAAATGATTCAAAAATGGAATGCAGAAGGCATTTCGAGGGATGAAATTCATGTTGCAATCGGACCAGCAATTGGATCTTGTTGTTACGTTGTTGATGATCGAGTATTAACAGCAGCAGAGCAAGTGGTAAACGGTTCTGTCCCTTATAAAAAAATTTCTGATGGGCAGTACGCAATTAATTTAAAAGAAATTAATCGTATATTATGTGTACAAGCAGGCATAAAAGAAGAGAATATTGTAATGTCATCTCTTTGTACAAGCTGTGAAGAGCAACTATTTTTCTCGCATCGCCGTGATCAAGGTAAGACAGGGAGAATGTTGAGTTTCATAGGTTTTAAGGAGGAAGAAAGCAAGTGACAGTACAAAAAAATTTAACAACTGTAAACGAAGCAATTAAACAATCTTGTGCACGAGCAGGACGTTCGTTGCAAGATATTAAACTCGTTGCGGTTACAAAAACGGTAGGAATTGAAAAAACAAACGAAGTAATTGAAGCTGGAATTATCGATTTAGGTGAAAATAGAAATGAAGGTTTCTTACAGAAGTACGAACATTTCGGTTCAAAAGTGAATTGGCATTTTATTGGGTCATTACAAACGAGAAAAGTAAAAGAAATCATTAATGAAATTGATTACTTACATTCGTTAGATCGTCTTTCACTTGCAAAAGAAATTCAAAAACGTGCGAATAAGAAAGTGAAATGTTTTATTCAAGTGAAAACATCATCTGAAGAATCAAAGCAAGGGTTGGCAATAGAAGAAACCGTTCCTTTTATTCAAAGTTTGCAAGAATTGGATAAGATTGAAGTGGTAGGACTAATGACAATGGCTCCGTTTACAGAAGAAGAGGAAGAAATCAGACGCTGTTTTAAGGAGTTACGTATGCTACAAACAGAGGTGCAGGAGCTAGAATTATTACATGCGCCATGTAAAGAATTATCAATGGGAATGTCTAATGATTACACGATTGCAATTGAAGAAGGTGCTACATATATTCGTTTGGGGACGATTTTAGTAGGAAAAGCGTAAAAGGAAGGAGAATCTTATTATGAGTTGGTCAAAAGTAAAATACTTCTTTTTTGATACACCTGAAGAAAAAGAAGCAGCTCAATATAGTTATGAAAAGGAGCAAACAGACATGAAGAAGCAGCAAGATCCGCCAGAACAACAAGATGTTACGTTTCCAAAAGCGCAAACGAAACAAAATGTTGTGAGCATTGAAACAGCAAAGCAATCTTCAAAAGTTGTTTTATTAGAACCACGCACATATTCGGAAGCGCAAGGGATTGCGGACCATTTAAAAGGCAGACGAGCTGTTGTGATTAATTTACAACGAATGTCTACTGATCAAGCTGTACGTATCGTTGACTTTTTAAGTGGTACTGTATACGCTATAGGCGGGGACATTCAAAAAATAGGACCGAAAACATTTATGTGTACGCCTGAAAATGTAGATATTGTTGGTGCAATTTCAGAGTTATTCGGTGAAGAAGAAGAAACAAATATAAAGAGGTGGTAATACGCCATGGATACAGTTTTAAGGATTTTAGTTACTGCTATCGAAATATACTCGTGGGCACTTATTATTTACATTCTCCTATCATGGTTCCCAGGTGCAAAGGAATCAACTTTCGGAGACTTTCTTGCCCGTATTTGTGAACCGTATTTAGAACCATTTCGCAGATTTATTCCACCGCTTGGTATGATTGACATCTCACCACTCGTTGCGATTTTTGCGTTGAGACTTGCTACAAGTGGTTTAGTAACTTTATTCGGCTATTTCTTATAGTAAGAGGTTATATGAATGAGCATCTATGAGCATTTCAGACCCGATGAAGAGGTCTTTGTGGATAAGGTGTTAGAGTGGAAGCGGGCGGCAGAGTACCATCAAGTGAAGTTAACAGACTTTCTTGATCCAAGACAACAACAAATTGTCACTATGGTAATAGGGCAAGGAGATGTTGCTGTACAATTTGAAGGTGCAACGCCTCATGCAGAACGCAAAAGAGCACTCATTTATCCGGACTATCTAGTAGTAAATGAAGAGGAATTTCAAGTAGAAGTATTGGAAATTGACTATCCTTCCAAGTTTTATACGCTAGAACATAGGAAAATATTAGGAACATTCATGTCTCTCGGTTTAACGAGAGAAAAATGTGGTGATATTTTGCTTCAAGAAGATCGTGCCCAAATCGTAGTCGCAAAAGAAGTTGTATCTTATATTGAGATGAACTTACAATCTATAGGGAAAGTGAAAGTCTCCTTATCGCCAGTGCAAGGAGAAAAAATTCTACAGATACAAGAAACGTGGGGAGAGAAATCTGGAACGGTTTCTTCACTCCGTTTAGATGTTATGTTAGCTGAAATGTTACATATATCCCGACAGAAAGTACAACCTTTCATAAAAAATGGACTAGTAAAAGTGAATTGGAAAACTGTGGAGCAAACTTCATATGAATGTTATCCAGGAGATGTTTTTTCAGTGAGAGGGTATGGACGAAGTAAATTGTTTTCTGTAGAAGGTAGAACAAAGCGCGACAAATGGAGAATTTTGTATGGTATACTAAAATGATTGGTTTTTTAGAAGGAAATCCTCCTATTTTGTCGAAGAAAAGATATAATTGAAAGAGGAAATTTAGATAACTACTTGGAGGTGGCGTTGTGCCGTTAACACCATTAGATATTCATAACAAAGAATTTGGTCGCGGATTCCGTGGCTATGATGAAGATCAAGTAAATGAGTTTCTTGATCAAATTATCAAAGATTATGAATTAGTCATTCGTGAGAAAAAAGCTTTAGAAGAAAAAGTTGCGCAATTAGAAGGGAAGTTAGATCATTTCTCTAATATTGAAGATACGTTAAACAAATCTATCGTTGTTGCACAAGAAGCAGCAGAGGAAGTAAAACGTAATGCGCAAAAAGAAGCAAAATTAATTGTACGTGAAGCTGAAAAGAATGCAGACCGTATTATTAACGAAGCGTTAGTAAAATCAAGAAAAGTTGCTTTTGATATTGAAGAGCTAAAGAAACAAGCGAAAGTATTCCGCACTCGTTTCCGTATGTTATTAGAAACGCAGCTTGAAATGTTAAACAACGATGATTGGGATAAACTAATTGAGTTAGAAGACGAAGTAGACGAGCTGTTGAAAAAAGAAGAAACAGTGTAAGCTTGACGTTTTTCTCATTATTACATATAATTTTAAACAACATATTTATTAAGAAAAACGAAGATAGGGATAAGTACCTTTTTCATACCTTATATAGCGAACTGAGGATGGTGTAAGCTCAGGATAAGGAGATAATGGGAATATCACCCTGGAGTTCCGCGCTGAACAAATAGAGTAAGCGTAGGCGTATATTCGCGTTAAGAATATAAAGAGGATTGTATACATATGTATAGGATCTACTAGGGTGGTACCGCGGGAGACTTTCTCGTCCCTTTTTGGGATGAGAAGGTCTCTTTTTTATTCCGTTTTTTAAGTATTTCTTTTATACATGTAAGGAGGAATTGAGCATGGAGTACAAAAATACATTACTAATGCCAAAAACAGAGTTCCCAATGCGTGGGAATTTACCAAAACGTGAGCCTGCAATGCAAGAACAGTGGGCTGAAATGAATATTTATGAAAAGGTACAAGAACATACGAAAGGTCGTCCTTTATTCGTACTGCATGATGGACCTCCATATGCGAATGGTGATATTCATATGGGACATGCATTAAATAAGGTATTAAAAGACTTTATCGTTCGTTATAAATCAATGACTGGTTACTGTGCACCATATGTGCCAGGTTGGGATACGCACGGTTTACCAATTGAGCAAGCTTTAACAAATAAAGGTGTAAAGCGTAAAGAAATGACAGTTGCTGAGTTCCGTAAGTTATGTGCAGAGTATGCATATGAACAAGTAGAACGTCAACGTGAGCAATTTAAGCGTTTAGGTGTACGTGCTGATTGGGATAACCCATATATTACTTTAGAGCCAGCTTATGAAGCACAACAAATTAAAGTGTTTGGTGATATGGCGAAAAAAGGTTATATCTATAAAGGACAAAAACCAGTTTACTGGTCTCCAACGAGTGAATCAGCTTTAGCAGAAGCTGAAATTGAATACCAAGATAAAAAATCAGCATCTATTTACGTAGCATTCCCTGTAAAAGACGGAAAGAACGTATTAGAAGGTGATGAGAAATACATTATCTGGACAACAACACCTTGGACATTACCTGCAAACTTAGGTATTTCTGTTCACCCAGAACTTGAATACGCTATTGTAAAAGTAAATGATGAAAAATATATTATTGCTTCTGAACTATTTGAGACAGTTGCAAAAACGTTAGATTGGGAAAATGCTGAAGTTGTGAAAACGGTAAAAGGTAGCGAACTTGAGTATACAGTTGCAAAACATCCATTCTACGAGCGTGATTCATTAGTTATGCTAGGTGATCACGTAACAATAGATGCAGGTACAGGTTGTGTTCATACAGCACCAGGACACGGGGAAGATGACTTCGTTGTTGGTAAAAAGTATGGATTAGAAGTACTTTGCCCAGTTGATGATAAAGGTGTATTAACAAATGAAGCACCTGGATTTGAAGGCTTATTCTATGATAAAGCTAACAAGCCAATTACAGAAAAATTAGAAGAAGTAGGCGCATTACTGAAACTAACATTCATTACGCATTCATATCCACATGATTGGAGAACGAAAAAACCAATTATTTTCCGTGCAACAGCACAGTGGTTTGCATCTATTGAAGCATTCCGTAAAGAGTTATTAGAAGCTGTTGCGGAAACAAAATGGGTACCAGCATGGGGCGAAACTCGTCTTCATAACATGGTTCGTGACCGTGGTGACTGGTGTATTTCTCGTCAGCGTGCATGGGGTGTGCCAATTCCTGTATTCTATGCAGAGAATGGTGATCCAATTATTACGGATGAAACAATTAACCATGTAGCAGATTTATTCCGTGAACACGGTTCTAACGTATGGTTTGAGCGTGAAGCGAAAGATCTATTACCAGAAGGATTTACACATCCAGGTAGCCCAAATGGTGAATTCCGTAAAGAAACAGACATCATGGATGTATGGTTCGACTCAGGTTCTTCTCACCAAGCGGTATTAGAAGAGCGCGATGATTTACAACGCCCAGCTGATTTATATTTAGAAGGATCTGACCAATATCGTGGTTGGTTTAACTCTTCATTATCAACAGCAGTTGCTGTAACAGGTAAAGCTCCATATAAAGGCGTACTAAGCCACGGTTTCGTATTAGATGGTGAAGGGCGTAAAATGAGTAAGTCGATTGGAAACATCGTCGTACCGAAAAAAATTATGGATCAATTAGGCGGAGACATTTTACGTTTATGGGTATCTTCTGTTGACTATCAATCTGACGTACGTATTTCAGATGATATTTTAAAACAAGTAGCAGAAGTGTATCGTAAAATCCGTAATACATTCCGTTTCTTATTAGGAAACTTAGACGACTTTAAGCCGAGTGAAAATACAGTACCTGTAGCTGAACTTCGTGAAGTGGATCGTTACATGTTAGTGAAATTAAATGACTTAATTACAAAAGTAAAAGAAGCATATGAGACATACGACTTCGCTGCTGTATATCATGCAATTCATAATTTCTGTACAATTGATTTAAGTTCATTCTATTTAGACTTTGCAAAAGACATTTTATACATTGAAGGTGCAAACCATGAAGATCGTCGTGCAATTCAAACTGTATTATATGATGTTCTTGTTGCATTGACGAAACTTGTAACACCAATCTTACCGCATACAGCTGATGAAGTATGGCCATACATTCCAGGTGTAACAGAAGAAAGTGTACAATTAACTGATATGCCAGAAGCTGTACAATTAGATGATGCAGAAGCATTAAAAACAAAATGGGATGCATTTATGACATTGCGTGATGACGTATTAAAAGCGTTAGAAGTAGCTCGTAATGAAAAAGTAATCGGTAAGTCATTAAATGCAAGCATTACGCTATATCCAACTGCGGAAATGAAAGATATGTTAGAGTCTATTAACGAAGACTTAAAACAATTATTCATCGTTTCTGAGTACAAACTTGGTGGCATGATGGAAGAAGCGCCAGCAGATGCACCAAAGTATGAGCATACAACGGTTGTTGTTGCTCAAGCAACTGGTGAAACATGTGAACGTTGTTGGGTAGTTTCAGAAACAATTGGTAAAGATGCTGAACATGAAACATTATGTGAGCGTTGTGCAACAGTTGTTAAAGAAAACTATGTAAAATAATAAAAAACTGACTGTGCGTAAGTGCAGTCAGTTTTTTTATTGACGATATATTGAAATAACTTTCACTCTCTTTCCTATGAAGGAAAAATGTGTGTGAGGTAAGCATAGAAATTTCGGACACACTAATCGTACATTGCAGCTGGGAGGAATGTACACGTGAATGAAATCTATATGGAAATTAAAGAAGAATTACAATTGATGCGAAAAGAGTTACAAGAGAGGCTCGCTAAAGAGGTCATGCACAAATATGATACAGAGTTTAGCGAAGAGCTTGGATATGAAATTAAGGAAGAGATAAAGAAAAAACTGTTATTACATGATATAAAAGAGGATTTAAAAGATGTAGAACGTGCATTATTCAAAATGGAAATAGATATGTATGGTATTTGTGAAGAAACAGGGAGAATAATTTCGGTAAAGCAAATGAAGACGATGCCGACTGCTCGTACCATTCATGAATTTTTCTATGAAAAAGTAAATGTATAAATGTGCACAACGATATTATATTACCTTTTTTTAATTTATTTTATTCTTCTATAAAGGTTCATTGTGAAAAGGTTGCAGCTATGCTAAAATTTTGAGGTACACTGTCTTTGTGGGGGAAATGAAAATGATATATTATGTAATAGCGTTATTTGTCATTGCCATCGATCAAATATCGAAATGGCTAATTGTAAAGAACATGGAATTGGGTACGAGCATTCCGATTATCGATAATGTATTATACATAACATCACATCGAAATAGAGGAGCTGCCTGGGGCATTTTAGAAAATAAAATGTGGTTTTTCTACATTATTACAGTTGTCTTTGTAGTATTTATTGTAATGTATATGAAAAAGTACGCAAAAACAGACAAGCTTCTAGGAATTTCATTAGGTCTAATTTTAGGCGGAGCAATTGGTAATTTTATTGATCGTGTATTTAGACAAGAAGTAGTGGATTTCATTCACGTGTATATTTTCTCGTACAACTATCCAGTATTCAATATCGCTGATTCAGCATTATGTATTGGTGTTGTATTAATTATTATTCAAACATTATTAGAAGGCAAGAAAACGAAGGAGTAATTGAATGAGTGAAGTAGTACAAGTAACAGTTGCAGAAGAACAAAAAAATGAGCGGATTGATAAATTCGTTGCAGGAATAAATAATGAATGGTCACGTACACAAGTACAGCAATGGATTAAAGATGACGTTGTGACAGTTAATGGAAAAGCTGTAAAAGGGAATTATAAAGTTAGGGAAAATGATGAAATTACAGTGACGATTCCTGAGCCAGAAGAGTTAGATATTCAACCAGAAGATATGAACTTAGAAATTTATTATGAAGATGCAGATGTACTTGTTGTTAATAAGCCGCGTGGTATGGTTGTACATCCAGCACCAGGTCATACAAGTGGTACACTTGTGAACGGTCTTATGCACCATTGTACAGACTTATCAGGCATTAATGGTGTGATGCGTCCGGGTATCGTACATCGTATTGATAAAGATACGTCTGGTCTATTAATGGTTGCTAAAAATGATATGGCACACGAATCACTTGTAAATCAACTTGTAGCAAAAACAGTAACAAGACGTTACAAAGCGATTGTACACGGTGTTATTCCGCACGATAAGGGAACGATTGATGCTCCGATTGCTCGTGATAAGAAAGAACGCCAAAGTATGACGGTTGATGAAAATGGTAAGCATGCTGTTACGCATTTCCAAGTGTTAGAACGATTCAAAGATTTCACACTTGTAGAATGTCGCTTAGAAACGGGGCGTACACACCAAATTCGTGTTCATATGAAGTATATTGGCTATCCACTTGCAGGAGATCCAAAGTATGGACCGAAGAAAACATTAGACATGAATGGACAAGCACTTCATGCAGGTATTTTAGGATTTGACCATCCTCGCACTGGTGAGTATATTCAGTTTGAGGCACCGATTCCAGAAGTGTTTGAAGATGCATTAAATATTTTACGAAAATAGTATTGACAAATCATAAGAAAACTGAGATACTGACAACAGTTAAATAATGATCCTTTAACACAGCCCCGTGAGGTTGAGAAGGTAACGGTTTGAAATACATAGGGTATGCTGTACCCTTTTTCAAAAGTCCTCTCGCACACGCTGAGAGGACTTTTTTTATACCATTACTCTCACGCAAGAAAAAAGCTTGGAGGTGTAGAGCATGCAAGAGAAAGCTGTCGTTTTAGATGACCAAATGATTCGCCGCGCTTTAACACGAATTAGTCATGAAATCGTGGAACGAAATAAAGGTGTCGATAATTGTGTTCTTGTCGGAATTAAAACTCGTGGAATTTTTATTGCACAACGTTTGGCAGAACGAATTGGTCAAATTGAAGGAAAAGAAATGGAAGTTGGAGAGTTAGACATTACGTTATATCGTGATGATTTAACACTACAATCAAAAAATAAAGAACCACTTGTAAAAGGTTCTGATATCCCTGTAGATATTACGAAGAAAAAAGTTATCCTTGTGGATGATGTATTATATACAGGCAGAACAGTTCGAGCAGCAATGGATGCTCTTATGGATTTAGGTAGACCATCTCAAATCCAACTGGCGGTTCTTGTTGATAGAGGTCATCGTGAACTACCAATTCGCGCTGATTATGTAGGAAAGAACATCCCAACATCAAGTGAAGAGCGTATTGAAGTTGATTTGCAAGAGACAGATCAACAAGATCGAGTAAGCATATACGATAAGTAAAGCCCTTTTAAATGTAGTCCTGTGAGGCTGACAAAGGGTCTTGGCTTTCATATGTCAAATTTGGCATACGAAAGTGTAGGACTCTTTGTGCACAGGCACAAAGAGTTTTTTTATTGCAAAGATTTAAACTGAAGGAGGATGTAACAATGGAACAAAAGCCAGTGTTAGACGTTAATGAAGTACCGAAACCGGGAAAATGGTTATTTTTAAGTATACAACATTTGTTCGCGATGTTTGGATCAACAGTGCTTGTTCCGTTTTTAACAGGATTGAATCCATCAGTAGCATTAATATCAAGTGGATTAGGAACGTTAGCGTTTCTTCTTATAACGAAAGGTCAAGTACCTGCCTATCTAGGATCATCATTCGCCTTTATCGCACCGATTTTAACAGCAAAAACGGCAGGTGGACCGGGAGCAGCAATGCTTGGTGGTTTGCTAGCAGGACTTGTGTACATCTTAATCTCACTCGGAATTAAGAAATCAGGATCAGAGTGGATTATGAAATTACTACCACCAATCGTAGTTGGTCCGGTAGTAATGGTAATCGGTTTAGCTTTAGCACACACAGCAGTTAATATGGCGATGAACGGTGCGGATGGCAAATATAGCTTTACACACTTTTCAGTAGCATTAGTAACATTAGCAATTACAATTATCTGCTCTATATTTGGAAGAGGATTTTTTAGTATCATACCAGTGTTACTTGGCATTATCGGCGGATATATTTTCGCTTATTTCCAAGGGCTAGTAGACTTAAAGCCGGTAGCTGAGGCGAAATGGTTTGTTGTACCAGATTTCACAGTACCATTCGTAACATACACACCAGAGTTTTCATGGAAGATTGTACTCTTGATGGTACCAGTTGCACTAGTAACAATTTCAGAACATATCGGACATCAAATTGTACTAGGAAATGTTATTAAAAGAGATTTGATTGAAAAACCAGGTTTACACCGTTCAATCTTCGGTGATGGAGTAGCAACATTAATTGCATCATTAATCGGTGGACCACCGAATACGACGTATGGTGAAAACATCGGTGTGCTAGCAATTACGAGAGCGTATAGTGTATACTTATTCATCGGTTCAGCAGTGTTCGCAATCATGTTCGGATTTATCGGTAAGATTTCTGCACTGATTCATTCGATCCCAACACCAGTTATGGGTGGTGTATCAATCTTACTATTCGGTGTAATCGCATCAAGTGGATTACGTATGATGGTAGATGATAAAACGGACCTAAGTGACAAACGAAACTTAATGATTGCATCAGTAATACTAGTAATAGGTATTGGTGGAGCGGTACTGCACGTAGGAGAATCGTTCCAAGTAGAAGGAATGGCACTAGCAGCAATTGTAGGTGTACTGTTAAATTTACTACTACCAGAAACGAAACAAATAAAACAATCTAAGCAGATTGCTTCATAATAATAACCTTTTAATTCAGTCCTGTGAGATTGGAAAGGGTGGCTTCTTTCTTGCACCCTAGTCTCACATGACTAGGGTATTTTTATGCAAGGGTTGTTATAAAAATACGAAAGTGGTAACATAAAAATCAGAAAGATGAGGGATGACGATGAGCCATTTGTTAACGATGAGTGAATTATCGGAAGTAGAAATTTCAGAAATCCTAAAAGACGCAGAAGATTTTGCGAATGGGAAAGAGAGCAAAACGACAGAGCAAACTTTTATTGCGAACTTGTTCTTTGAGAATAGTACGAGAACGCGATTTAGCTTTGAAGTTGCTGAGAAGAGATTAGGACTTGATGTTTTAAACTTTTCAGCGGATGCATCTAGCGTACAAAAAGGAGAAACATTATACGATACGATAAGAACACTAGAATCAATCGGAACAAAAGCAGTAGTCATCCGCCACGAGCAAGATCGCTACTTCGATGAACTAAAAGATCAGGTGAATATCCCGATCTTAAACGCTGGAGATGGATGTGGAAACCACCCAACGCAGTGCTTACTCGACCTTCTTACAATTAAACAAGAGTTTGGAAGATTTGAAGGATTGAAGATTGCAATAGTAGGAGATGTTCGTCATAGCCGAGTAGCACGTTCGAATGCAGAAGCATTAACGAAACTGGGTGCAACAATTTACTTTGCAAGTCCAGAAGAGTGGAAAGATGAAGACAACACATTTGGAACATACAAACCATTGGATGAGCTTGTTCCAGAAGTGGATGTAATGATGTTACTTCGTGTACAACATGAGCGTCATGATCATTATGAAACAGACATTATGAAAGAGTATCATGAGAAACACGGATTAACAGTGGAAAGAGAACAGCGTATGAAAGAAGGAAGCATTATTATGCATCCAGCTCCTGTAAACCGAGATGTTGAAATTGCAAGTGAACTTGTTGAGTGTGAGCGTTCACGCATATTTAAACAAATGGAAAATGGAGTTTACGTAAGAATGGCTGTACTAAAACGCGCCTTACCAAATGTATTAGGAGGAATGAAACATGAATTACTTGTTTAAAAATGGTCGTTATATGAATGAAGAAGGAAAAATCGTAGCAACAGATCTTCTCGTACAAGACGGTAAAATCGCTAAGGTAGCAGAAAATATTACGGCAGATAATGCTGAAGTAATCGATGTGAACGGAAAGTTAATCGCACCTGGATTAGTAGATGTACACGTACATCTTCGCGAACCAGGTGGTGAACATAAAGAAACAATTGAAACAGGTACACTAGCAGCAGCAAAAGGTGGATTCACTACAATTTGTGCAATGCCAAATACACGCCCAGTACCAGATTGCAGAGAACATATGCAAGATCTGCAAAATCGTATTAAAGAAAAAGCGCATGTCAATGTACTACCATACGGAGCAATTACAGTACGCCAAGCGGGTTCTGAAATGACAGATTTCGAAACTTTAAAAGAACTTGGAGCATTTGCTTTCACAGATGACGGTGTAGGCGTACAAGATGCTAGCATGATGTTGGCTGCTATGAAGCGTGCAGCGAAATTAAATATGGCAGTAGTTGCGCACTGTGAAGAGAATACTCTTATTAATAAAGGTTGTGTACATGAAGGGAAGTTTTCTGAGAAACACGGATTAAACGGTATCCCATCAGTATGTGAATCTGTACATATCGCAAGGGATATACTGCTTGCTGAAGCGGCAGATTGTCACTATCACGTATGTCACGTAAGTACGAAAGGCTCAGTACGCGTAATTCGCGATGCAAAGCGCGCTGGAATTAAAGTAACAGCAGAGGTAACACCTCATCACTTAGTGTTATGTGAAGATGATATCCCATCAGCTGATCCTAACTTTAAAATGAACCCACCGCTTCGTGGAAAAGAAGATCATGCAGCATTAATTGAAGGTTTATTAGATGGAACGATCGATATGATCGCAACTGATCATGCACCGCATACAGCGGAAGAGAAGGCACAAGGAATTGAAAGAGCACCATTCGGAATTACTGGTTTTGAAACAGCATTCCCACTTCTATACACAAACCTTGTGAAAAAAGGAATTATTACATTAGAGCAATTAATTCAATTCTTAACAGAAAAGCCAGCTGATACATTCGGTTTAGAAGCAGGGCGCCTGAAAGAAGGTAGAACAGCTGATATTACAATCATTGATTTAGAACAAGAAGAAGAGATTGATCCAACAACATTCTTATCAAAAGGGAAAAACACACCATTCGCAGGTTGGAAATGCCAAGGATGGCCGGTAATGACAATCGTTGGTGGTAAGATCGCATGGCAAAAGGAGAGTGCATTAGTATGAAAAGACAACTTATCTTAGAAGATGGAACAGTATTAATTGGAACAGGTTTCGGAGGAGAAATCGAAAAGTCAGGTGAGGTTGTATTTACAACAGGAATGACTGGATATCAAGAAACATTATCTGATCCATCATATTGCGGTCAAATTGTAACATTCACGTACCCATTAATCGGAAACTACGGCATCAACCGAGACGATTTCGAATCGATTCACCCTTCTGTAAATGGTTTAATCGTAAACGAAATTTGTGATCACCCATCAAACTTCCGTAATGAAATTTCGCTAAATGACTACTTAAAAGAAAGAAACATCCCAGGATTAGCAGGGATTGATACGAGAAAATTAACGAGAAAAATTCGTCAATACGGTACATTACGCGGACGTCTTTGTAACATGGATGCAGATGTAGAATACATCGTGAGCCAATTAAAAGCGACAGTATTTACAGATCATGTAAAACGCGTATCAACGAAAGATCCATATCCAAGCCCAGGCCGCGGACATCGCGTTGTACTAGTAGACTTCGGTATGAAACATGGTATTTTACGAGAGTTAAATAAACGTGATTGTGATGTAATTGTAGTTCCTTACAACACAACAGCTGAAGAAATTTTACGCCTTAGCCCAGATGGAATTATGTTAAGTAACGGACCTGGGGATCCAAAAGATGTACCAGAAGCAATTGAAATGTTAAAAGACATTATCGGTAAAGTTCCTTTATTCGGAATTTGCCTAGGACATCAATTGTTCGCTCTAGCATCTGGTGCGAATACAAGTAAGTTGAAATTCGGTCACCGTGGTTTAAACCATCCAGTAAAAAATCTTGCAACTGGAAAAGTAGCAATTACATCTCAAAACCATGGTTACGCAGTAGAAGAAGAATCAGTTGAAAATACAGAACTTGAAATTACACATGTTGCTTTAAATGATGGAACAGTAGAAGGTCTTCGTCATAAGAAGTTCCCAGCATTTACAGTTCAATACCATCCAGAAGCTTCAGCAGGACCAGAAGATGCAAATGATTTATTCGAAGATTTCTTAACAATGATTGAAAACTTCAAGAAAGAAGGGGAAGAGTTATGCCAAAACGCCTAGACATTAACACAATTTTAGTAATCGGATCAGGACCAATTGTAATTGGGCAAGCAGCGGAGTTTGACTACTCTGGAACACAAGCTTGTCAATCTCTTAAAGAGGAAGGTTACAAAGTAATCCTTGTTAACTCTAACCCAGCAACAATTATGACAGACACTGCAACAGCAGATAAAGTATACATTGAGCCTTTAACATTAGAATTCGTAAGCCGAATCATTCGTAAAGAACGTCCAGATGCAATCTTACCAACATTAGGTGGTCAAACAGGTCTAAATATGGCTGTTGAACTTGCAAAATCAGGCGTACTTGATGAGTGCGGAGTTGCAATTTTAGGAACAAAATTATCAGCAATTGAGCAAGCGGAAGATCGTGATTTATTCCGTACATTAATGCAAGATTTAAATGAACCAACACCACCAAGTGAAATCATTCATAACCTTGATGAAGCATATGGCTTTGTAAATGAAATTGGTTATCCAGTAATCGTTCGTCCAGCATTCACATTAGGCGGAACGGGCGGCGGAATTTGCCATAACGAAGAAGAGTTAATTGAAATCGTAACAAGTGGTTTAAAACATAGCCCAGTAACACAATGTTTATTAGAGAAAAGTATCGCTGGCTGTAAAGAAATTGAATACGAAGTAATGCGTGATTCAAATGATAACGCGATTGTAGTATGTAATATGGAAAACATCGATCCAGTTGGTGTTCATACAGGGGATTCAATCGTTGTAGCACCGAGCCAAACGTTAAGCGACCGTGAATACCAAATGTTACGTAACACTTCATTACGAATTATTCGTGCACTAGGAATTGAAGGTGGATGTAACGTTCAGCTTGCACTAGATCCATATAGCTTCCAATACTATGTAATCGAAGTAAACCCACGTGTAAGTCGTTCATCTGCACTAGCATCTAAAGCAACTGGATATCCAATTGCGAAATTAGCAGCGAAAATTGCAGTCGGTTTAACATTAGATGAAATCGTAAACCCAGTAACACAAAAAACGTATGCTTGCTTCGAGCCAGCATTAGACTATGTTGTTTCAAAAATTCCACGCTGGCCATTTGATAAGTTTGAATCAGCGAACAGAACACTTGGAACGCAAATGAAAGCAACTGGTGAAGTTATGTCAATCGGACGTAACTTAGAAGAATCATTATTAAAAGCGGTTCGTTCTTTAGAACTTGGCATTTATCACCTAGAATTAGACCACTTAAAAGAACTTGATAAAGAAACAATGAAAAAACGCATTATTAAAGCAGATGATGAGCGACTGTTTATCGTAGCTGAAGCGATTCGTCAAGGTGTAACGAAAGAAGAAATTAACGAATGGTGTGAAATGGACTTCTTCTTCTTACAAAAAGTTGAAAACATCGTAAATATGGAACGCGAAGTAAAAGCAAATGTAGGAAATATGGAAGTACTACAAACTGCGAAAGAAATGGGCTTCAGCGATCATTACATTGCAGCAGCTTGGAACAAAACGGAGCGCGAAATTTATGATATGCGTAAAGAAAATAATATGACGCCAGTATTCAAAATGGTAGATACTTGTGCGGCAGAGTTTGAATCTGCAACACCGTATTACTACAGCACATACGCTGATGAGAACGAATCAATTGTAACAGATCGTAAGAGTGTAGTAGTTCTAGGATCTGGTCCAATCCGCATTGGTCAAGGTGTTGAGTTTGACTATGCAACAGTTCACTCAGTATGGGCAATTAAAGAAGCTGGATATGAAGCAATTATCATTAACAATAACCCAGAAACTGTTTCAACAGACTTCAGTATTTCTGACAAATTATACTTTGAACCATTAACAATCGAAGATGTAATGCACATCATTGATTTAGAAAAACCAGAAGGTGTTATCGTTCAATTCGGTGGACAAACGGCAATTAACTTAGCGGCGAAATTAGAAGAACATGGTGTGAAGATTTTAGGAACATCACTTGAAGACTTAGACCGTGCAGAAGATCGTGATAAATTCGAAGCTGCTTTAACAAAACTTGGTATCCCACAACCAGTTGGTAAAACAGCAACGACTGTAGAACAAGCGGTAGCAATCGCTGAAGAAATTGGTTACCCAGTATTAGTAAGACCATCTTACGTACTAGGTGGACGTGCGATGGAAATCGTATACCGTCAAGAAGAACTACTGCACTACATGAAAAATGCAGTTAAAGTTCACGCAGATCACCCAGTATTAATCGACCGTTACATGGTTGGTAAAGAAATTGAAGTAGATGCAATTTCAGACGGTGAGAATGTATTCATTCCAGGTATTATGGAACATATTGAACGCGCTGGAGTTCACTCTGGTGACTCAATTGGAGTATATCCACCACAAAGCTTATCTGAAAAATTAAAAGAACAAATTATTGAACATACAATTGCACTTGGAAAAGGATTAAACATTGTTGGATTACTAAATATCCAGTTTGTAGTATTCGAAGATCAAGTGTACGTAATTGAAGTAAATCCACGTGCGAGCCGTACAGTACCATTCTTAAGTAAAATTACTGGTGTACCAATGGCAAACGTTGCAACGAAAGTTATTCTAGGGCAAGACCTAGTAGAGCAAGGATACGGAACGGGCTATCACCCAGAAGAGAAAGAAGTATATGTAAAAGCTCCGGTATTCTCATTCGCGAAACTACGCTCAGTTGATACAACATTAGGACCTGAAATGAAATCAACAGGGGAAGTAATGGGTAAAGATTTAACGCTTGAAAAAGCATTATACAAAGGGCTAGTTGCTTCTGGAATTAACATCCCAACGCACGGATCAGTAATCATTACTGTAGCGGATAAAGATAAAGAAGAGGCGATGGAAATTGCAAAACGTTTCAATGAAATCGGCTATAACTTATTAGCAACAGCTGGAACAGCACAATCGTTAGAAGAGAAAAATATTCCAGTACAAGTTGTAAACAAAATTGATTCTGAAGAATACAACTTACTAGATATTATCCGTCAAGGAAAAGCACAGTTTGTAATCAATACGCTAACAAAAGGTAAACAACCAGCGCGTGATGGTTTCCGCATTCGCCGTGAATCAGTAGAAAATGGTGTAGCTTGCTTAACATCACTTGATACAACGAGAGCAATCTTACGAGTATTAGAATCTATGACATTCTCAGCTCATTCAATGAAAGAAATTACGCAAACAAAGCGTCACGAGGTGGTACATGCATGATGCAAAAGCAAAATATGATCGTCGTTAATCAAAAAGAAATCGCAAAAAACATTTACGAATTAGTGCTTCAAGGAACATTAGTACAGCAAATGAACGAACCAGGGCAGTTTGTACACATTAAGGTAGCAGAGGGCATTGCGCCCCTTCTACGCCGCCCGATTAGTATTTGTAATGTAGATCAAGAGAAGAACGAATTTACAATGCTATACCGTGCGGAAGGACAAGGGACAAAAACATTAGCAACTAGAAAACAAGGGGAAATGGTAGATGTACTAGGACCATTAGGACACGGTTTTCCTGTAGAAGAAGCAGAAGCTGGTCAAACAGCTTTACTCGTAGGCGGGGGAATTGGTGTACCACCACTTTATGAATTATCGCAGCGCCTCGTTGCAAAAGGTGTACGTGTTATTCACATCTTAGGTTTCCAAACGAAAGATGTAGTTTTCTATGAAGAAAAATTTGCAGAGCTTGGTGATACGTACGTTGCGACAGTAGACGGTACACACGGTACAAAAGGATTTGTCACAGATGTAATTGATAATTATGGAATTGACTTTGATATTCTTTATTCATGTGGTCCGTTAGCGATGCTTCGTGCATTAGAAGGACGTTACAAAGAGAAAAAAGCCTATATTTCATTAGAAGAACGTATGGGCTGTGGTATTGGAGCTTGTTTCGCATGTGTATGCCACTTACAAGAAGATCCAAGTGGACATTCTTACAAGAAGGTGTGTAGCGACGGACCAGTATTTCCAATCGGGGAGGTTGTACTATGAACAGATTGCAAGTTGAATTACCGGGATTATCATTAAAAAATCCAATTATACCGGCATCTGGATGCTTTGGATTTGGTCGTGAATATGCACAGTTTTACGATTTAAGTGTACTAGGATCAATCATGATTAAAGCGACGACAGAACAACCACGTTATGGAAATCCGACGCCTCGTGTTGCTGAAACACCGGGCGGCATGTTAAATGCAATCGGACTTCAAAACCCAGGATTAGAAAAAGTAATGAATTCTGAATTACCATGGTTAGAACAATTTGACCTTCCAATCATTGCGAACGTTGCAGGCTCACAAGCTGAGGATTACGTAGCGGTTGCAAAGGAAATTTCTAAAGCGCCTAATGTCCATGCACTAGAATTAAATATTTCTTGTCCGAACGTAAAAACAGGTGGTATCGCCTTTGGTACAAATCCTGAAATTGCTGCTGATTTAACGAAGCGAGTAAAAGAGGTTTCTGAAGTACCTGTATACGTGAAGTTGTCACCGAACGTGGCAAACATTGTGGAAATCGCAAAAGCGATTGAAAATGCAGGTGCCGATGGTTTAACGATGATTAATACATTGCTTGGTATGCGTCTAGATTTAAAAACAGCTAAACCAATTTTAGCAAACCGTACAGGTGGATTATCAGGTCCTGCGATTAAGCCAGTAGCAATTCGTATGGTACATGAAGTAAGCCAAGCGGTTAACATTCCAATTATCGGAATGGGTGGTATTGAAACAGCGGAAGATGTAATTGAATTCTTCTACGCTGGCGCAAGCGCAGTTGCAGTAGGGACAGCGAACTTTATCGATCCGTTCGTATGTCCGACAATTATTGAAGAGTTACCAGCATTACTAGATGAATTAGGATTTGATCACATTTCGGAATGTCAAGGAAGGAGCTGGAAGCAAACATGTCACAGTCGTTAATCGTTGCACTAGATTTTCCAGGGAAACAAGATGTAGAACAATTCTTGCACCACTTTGAAGGAGAAGAGTTATTTGTCAAAGTTGGTATGGAGTTATTTTACAAAGAAGGCCCTGCAATTATTACGTACTTAAAAGAAAAAGGACATAAGATTTTTCTAGATTTAAAACTTCATGATATTCCGAATACAGTAAAAAGCGCTATGTGTAGCCTAGCTAGTCTAGATGTTGATATGGTAAATGTTCATGCTGCTGGGGGAAGCAGTATGATGAAAGCTGCGATTGAGGGATTAGAGGAAGGTAAGCAAGAAGGAAAAGAGAGACCGATTTGTATTGCAGTTACACAACTAACAAGCACTTCGGAAGCTATGATGAAAAAAGAGATCGGCATTGAGAAAACGTTAGAAGAAGCGGTTGCTCATTATGCAAAATTAACGAAAGAAAGTGGACTTGATGGCGTTGTTTGTTCAACGCTTGAAGTTCCAAAATTACGTGAAGTATGCGGAAATGAATTTGTAACAGTAACACCGGGGATTCGTCTTGCAAGCGATGATGTAAATGACCAGGTGCGCGTAGCAACACCGAAACGTGCGAGGGAACTTGGCTCAAGCTACATCGTAGTTGGACGTAGTATTACAAAAGCAGAAAATCCGCTTGAAGCGTATAAAACAGTAAAACAACAGTGGGAAGGTGTAACAGTATGAAAAAAGAAATCGCATCGCATTTATTAGAAATTGGAGCGGTATTTTTACAACCGAATGATCCATTCACATGGTCTTCAGGTATGAAATCACCAATTTATTGTGATAACCGTTTAACTTTATCTTATCCAAAAGTACGTCAAGCGATTGCAGCTGGATTAGAAGAGTTAATTAAAGAGCACTTCCCAACTGTAGAAGTTATTGCAGGAACAGCAACTGCTGGTATTGCGCACGCTGCATGGGTAAGCGATCGTATGGATTTACCAATGTGCTACGTACGTAGTAAAGCAAAAGGTCACGGTAAAGGGAACCAAATCGAAGGAAAAGCTGAAAAAGGTCAAAAAGTAGTAGTAGTAGAAGATTTAATTTCAACTGGCGGTAGTGCAATTACATGCGTAGAAGCACTTCGCGAAGCTGGTTGCGAAGTATTAGGAATCGTATCAATCTTCACATACGAGCTTGAAACAGGCAAAACAAAACTAGAAGCAGCGAACGTAGCATCATACTCTTTAAGCGACTACAGTGCATTAACTGAAGTTGCAGCAGAAAAAGGTATGATTGGACAAGCTGAAACGAAAAAATTACAAGAGTGGCGTAAAAATCCAGCTGACGAAGCTTGGATCACAGCGTAACACGAAAAAAGACGACTGCGGGGGAACGCGGTCGTCTTTTTTTATAGCACTGTTAAAACTTCATGTAAAGAACATATAGTAGGAATATCGTACTTGAGTTGCGATTTATCCCGATTTAACCATATCCCTTGCATCCCAGCTGCTGTACTACTTATCGCATCAGTCTCTAATCGATCACCAATATAATAGCAATCTTTCATTTCAAGATTTGATTGTAATACAGTTCGTTGAAAAATTTGAGAATCTGGTTTTGATATACCAATTTCACTAGAAGTAAATATGTATTTGAAATATTGTAGAATGTTTAGAGCAGTTAACTTTTCGACTTGTTGCTCATATTCACCGTTGCTAATGATACCTAATGAGTGCCCTTCTTGCTGTAAAGTCTGCAATGTATAGTGTACATCTTCAAATGCTGCCCAGTTGTTCTTATATAGTTCTATATATTGATTGAATTTATGCTGAGATTCCTCGGGTGATAAGTTTACTCCATATGTTTTAAATAAATGGTACATTCGCATTCTTTGTTGTTTTTGAAAAGATAATTCTTTGGATAAAAATTTGTTGAAATATTCTTCTGATAATTCATGCCAGACTTTTGTGGCCTCTGATTCATTGCCCGAAAAAATAGTATTATATATTTGAAAAAAATCTATAATACCATTTCTTTCAGCAGTCTCATAATCAAGTAAAGTTCCATCAATATCAAAGAAAATCATATGACAATCTCCTTGCTAACAACTATTTAGTGTTTTCTGCAACCTCATATCCTCTCACAAACAATAGCGTCATATAAGAAACAATAAATGAGAAGATGCTGTACATGCCAACCCAAAAGAAGAATTTTGGAGTGAAGGCGATAACACCTATTATTAAAAAACTAGCAAACGTTACAATCGGCATTACGTAATACGTTTTCGTCTTGCGCGTTCCAATAACAGAAACGATAAAGATAAGTAATGGACAAATTAATAAGACGAAAATCAATTCATTCATAGTTATGTCTCCTTTTCTAATGGAAGTAATCTGTTTCTCGTAAACGTTTTAAAATAAATACTCTCTTAATATAACTTCGCTAACATGTACATAATCCCTTTGGAAAGTCAGTAATAAATGCTGGATCTCACAATAAAAAACGTAAGCAAGAGAAAACTTGCTTACATTATAGAATAAACATTGCAACGATTGTGGTGACAATTAAACCAATTACAACTGGTAAAAAGTTTCGGCGTGCAAGTTCAAATGGATCCACTTTACAAATGGCAGCGGCAGGAATAAGTGCCCAAGGAATTAACGTCCCGCCCCCGGTCCAGATCGCAGCAATTTGCCCGAGTGCTGTTAATGTAGCTGTTCCATGCCCAAGTGCTGTTCCGAAAAGATTGGCAATTGAACCAGCAAGTGATATACCGGAAAAGCCAGATCCATCTAATCCTGTTATGACACCAACGATAGTTAATGTTCCCGCTGATACATATTGATTTAAAGGAACTGTTTGAGACAAAGCGATTCCTAAGTCGTTAATGATTCCATGTGAACCTTTCGGTAAATAGTCCCCGATAATTTTTACAAAACCGCTATCTCCTAAATAAAAGAGTGCAGCAATTGGGATAACTGGGCCAAAGATTTTAAAGCCAAATTGGAGCCCTTCTATAAAATAATCGGTCGTTTTATTTAGTCCATTACCTTTGTAGGCGATGAGGGAAATGATGATAATCATAATAACAGTCGTCCCGCCGATCAGTGCAGTTGCATCGCTTCCTTGTAGTTTAAATTGAATCATGCAAAGAATATCGATGACATATACGATCGGGATGCAAATAGCAAGCCATTTTTTTGTCCGAGGAGATAATGAAGTGAGCGTTTTAGAAGCCACAGTTGATGAAATAGATTCTTGTATGGATAAGCCTGTATGAAATTCTTTTCGTAAGAAGAAAAATGCGACGGAAGTTGTTACAATGCCCATAACAATTACGAGAGGAACACTGGCAGAAACAACGCTGGAAACAGGAAGGCCAGCAGCGTCTGCAGTTAATTTTGGTGCACCTTGAATAACGAAGTCACCAGATAAGGCGATGCCGTGTCCGAATAAATTCATAGCAATGGCAACTCCAATTGGAGGAAGGCCGACGCGTACAGCGACGGGTAATAAAATAGCTCCCATTAAAGCGACAGCTGGAGAAGGCCAAAAGAAGAAAGAAATTGTCATCATTAAAAGGCCGATAATCCAATAGGCGAGGGTAGGGGTACGAATCATTTTTGTAAACGGTGAAATCATCGTGTCATTTATACCAGTATGAACGAGTAGATTGCTCATTGATACGATAATGGAGATGATTAATATAGTTGGTAATAGCTCAGTAATAGCGTAAATGAAACTTTGAAAAATACCGCTAACGGCAAGAGGGATAGAACTTGTAGCAGTTAATGCTAATAAAAAGATAAAAATGATACAAATAATCGTCGTATCTTTACGGAGAATAAAAAAGGTAATAATGGTGAGTAAACAAAGAATATAGAGAGCATGCAACAGCGTTAATTCAACTCCCATAACAGTCACATCCTTTAGGCATTCGTGTAGTTTATTGTATGAAAGCAGTGAAAGTATGTGAGTATAGGAAAAAGAAAAAAATGAAATTTCATGTACTGTAATGGTAAGAATAGTAAATGGATGTTACAATACAATTAATCCTAAAATTGGAATTTAAGGAGGGCTTATGCGCAAAAAAATTGGATTTTGGGGATTCGTTATATCTTGTAGTCTATTAATCATTTTAAACCTGATTACAAACAATGAATGGATCAGTATTATACCTGTTTTCGGGTTTGTATTTATACTTTTATATAACTGGGAAGATATGAAACAATATAGTAAGAAAAGTATCGGAATTATGATAGGTAGTATTGTTGTTTGCTCATTTTTCGTAGGGTTTATTTTAATAGAAGGGCAGAAGCAAATGGAGAAAATGTCTATTTTTCAAGAGTGGATGTCTTCTGCGAAGGGGCTTTATATTGTCATTGTAGTTGTTGTTTTTCTAAGAATTGTTATAAGGATAACAAGTTACATATTAAAGGGAAAGTAGAATGGGGGAGTATGAATGAGAGAGAAAATAGGATATTATGGTGTGCTCGTTTGTTTACTATTATCAGTTATTTTAGGACAATTTCTTAAAAGTGAATGGATACCGCCGATTATATTATGTATAGGAGTATTGATTTTTGCACCTATGTATCGCTGGGGTGAATGGAAAGCATATAGCCGAAAAAAGAAATTTGTTTTCAGCATAGAGTTTGTCATTATCATTAGCGCAATTCCATTTTTGTTATTGAAAGGAAATGAGATCATAGACGGAATTGTAATGTTTCAAGGGTGGTTATTTATTGCGAAATTGCTATATTTAATATGTATTTTAATATCGGTAGCGGTAGTCGCCAAAAAAGTAAATGAAAAGCTATTCGCTAATGAATAAAAAAATGCCACCTTATTCGGTGGCATTTTTTTCTATGATTTCAACAAGGAATAACAATTAGTTCTCGATTTGATTTCGTAATCACTTCATATCCGTCTTTTGTAATGACAATATCATCTTCAATTCTACAACCGCCCCAGTTTGGTATGTAAATACCTGGTTCAACTGTAACGACCATACCTTCTTCTAAAGTAGCTTTACTTTCTTGGGATAGGCGAAGTGGTTCATGAATTTCTAATCCAAGACCATGACCAGTAGAATGTCCAAAATATTGACCGTATCCATGCTCAGTAATGTAGTTTCTCGTTATATCATCGATACGTTTCGCAGTTTCTCCAGGGCTAATTGCTTCAATCCCACGTTTTAACGCTTCAAGTACAATATTGTAGATCTTTTTGAATTCTTCTGATGGTTCCCCGATTGCTACAGTACGTGTTATATCGGAACAATATCCGTCATAAAGTGCACCGAAATCTAATGTAACGATGTCACCTCGTTCGATTATTTTATTTGATGCAACTCCATGTGGAAGAGAAGAACGAACACCAGAGGCTACAATAATTTGAAATGATGAGGATGTAGCCCCTTTTTTTCGCATGAAAAATTCTAACTCATCTCGTACATCATTTTCGCTTATTCCCGGTTTTAAAAATGTAATAATGTGTTGAAATGCCTCGTCAGCGATATTAGCTGCGATTTTCATTATTTCTATTTCGGGCGTGTCTTTAATAATACGAATATTTTCGATGATTTCGCACACTTGAACCATTTCTACATGTATATATTTTTGTAAGTTTTTATATTGTTGCAATGTCATGTTGTTTTCTTCAATTCCGAGTTTTTGAATGTTTAATTTCGATACTTGATTTGCAATTTCTTTTTCCAAATTTCCTTGATGCATAATAATTTCAGCCTCTTTTATTTGTGATTTCGCTTGATCTACATAGCGAAAATCAGTTATAAAAACAGCCTTATCCGCAGAGAGTAAGACGACGCCAGCGCTACCTGTGAAGCCAGTTGCGTATTGGCGATTTTCTTTTTTTGTAATAAGTAACCCGTCAATCCCGTACTTATGTAGTTGTTTTTGGATATTAGTTATTCTTATATTCATTTTAATGCCTCCTTTTTATATTTAATAAAGCAAAAATTGTGCCAGTATACTTATTGACAATAAAAGAGAAGAGGGAGTTTTGTGTCAAAAAAACTAGAAAAATATAAAATGAGGATGTCAGAAATTTATACAGTAATTTAAACTTGCGGATTGTAATCTTTTAATTTTAATATTATATTTTTTTATAAGCGAATGGTGATAATTGGTATAATAAGGGGTCGTTATGTTTTCTTGTAGATAAAGGTACGTAACGAATAAATAGGAATAAGGAATGTGAGTATATGAAGAAATTAAGTAAAGCCATTTCATTTTGCTTCGCTGCTAGTATGCTAGTTGTAACAGGGTGTGAAAAAAGTGAAATCAAAGTTCAAGCAAATGAAACGATTGAACACCTTGATGAAGCGCCAGAAGTGACAGAAAAAGAAGCGAAAAAGATTGTAAGAAAGAGTGTAGATGCAATAGCAAATGTATTTAGTGAGATGGAAAAAGAAAATGGATGGAGTCGAAATAATCCTGGAGATTTAGGTACCGCTAAAAAAGGCGTTAAGGGATTAGTTACAGATAAGTTTGTGGACAGGGAGCTTCCAGGATCGCTTGATACATTTAATAGGTCAAGGGAAACTGATATGTTACCATTTCCGATTCATATTGAGCCGGACGTGAGGACAACTTATTCACAGAAAAAAGATGTTTTAAAGATTGAGACGCTTACTCTTGCAAATGATATGGGGAATGAAGCGGAGATATGGGAATTTGTTTTAGTGTATACCGATGGAAAATGGTTAATGGATAGATGGTCATCAAATACGACAGTAGATTTAAAGTTAACTAAAGAAGAAGCTAAAGAACTTCTTAGAGTACAAGGGTTCAAGAATGTCTCTTTCGTTAGAGAAGAGAATAGTGGAAATAAGAAATATATTTTTAAAGAAAGTAACGGAGTAGTTGCTGTCGACGCCCAAACCTCAGTTATTACACACAATGTAGATGATGAAGAGGAAGAAAAGATAACGAAGAAAGATTATATTCAAGAGCAAAAAACAGTTAAGGGGAATGATTCTAGTACGTATACGAGTTCAAAAAAAGAAACTTCGTCAGCAGTAGGTAAAGCTAAGGTTTTAAATGAATTAGCTGCTCTAGAAAATCAAGAAACACATGCAAATGTTGCGTCAGATAATGACATAGTAAGTGAAATAGAAGGAAATTATGAACTGTGGGATAATAAACTAAATGAAATTTACAGTACATTAAAAAGTACGATGTCAGCTGATGCGTTCCAGTCGTTAAAAACGAAACAAATTGCGTGGGTTAAAGAAAAAGAAAATAAAGTTAAAGCAATTGGTACGGATACAAATAACGGAACGATGAGGCGTATAGAAGCTTCGGAAGAGAAATACAAGATGACAAAAGAAAGATGTTATGAATTAGTGAATGGGTATATGAACTAGTATGAACGAATATAAAAAATGCGTTGCTTACAAGCAACGCATTTTTTATATTTACGCTTTTAATTTCATTACAGTATCAGCATCTGGTGTTACATAAACTGTTTGCTGATTGTCGTACGTAACAAAACCAAGTTTTGCGCCACTCGGTTTTTTGACATGGCGTATTTTGGTGAAATCAACAGGTACGGAGCTAGACTCTTTTGCTTTACTGTAATAGGCAGCAATTTTGGCAGCTTCTAGTAAAGTTTCTTCAGCAGGCTCTAAAGAACGAATGACAACGTGAGAACCAGGTATGTCTTTCGTATGTAACCAAATTTCATCACGGCGGGCAAATTTCGTTGTTAAATAATCATTTTGTTTATTGTTTTTACCAACGAAAATCTCTGTGCCATCACTTGCTACATATTTATCTAATACTGGTTTAGTAGGCTTTTTCTTTGCGTTTTTCGTTTTACGATTGCGCATATAACCTTCTTCAGCTAATTCCTCTCGAATTTCTTCAATATCTTTTGAAGAAGCAGCTTCCATTTGTTGAAGTAAGCTATCAAAATAAAGAATTTCTTCATTTGTTTTTTCGATTTGTTCTTCAACAACAACAACTGAATTTTTCGCTTTTTGATACTTTTGGAAATAGCGTTGCGCATTTTCAGATGGCGTTTTTAAAGGATCTAATGTGATCTTTACAGTTCCGCCATTTTCATCATAATAGTTAACGACCTCAATATCTTTATCACCTTTTTTCAAAGCGTACATGTTAGCTGTAAGTAGTTCTCCAAATAGTTGATATTTATCTGCTTTTCCAGCATCTTGTAATGTTTTTTGTAGTTTAATGAGTTTTTTCTCATTTTTATTTTTTTCGTTTTGCATAAAGCGCTCTAAATCATGGGCTTGCTGTTTTACACGGTCGCGCTCTGCTTTTCCGAAAAAGAAACGGTCTAGCAATTCACTAACAGATGAGAACGTCTTGTTTTCCCCTTGCAAATGTGCAAGAGGGAAAAGGTAGAAAAATTCTTTTCCATTTGAAGTAGTCATCGTTGGTGAATATGTATGAGTTAATAATGGTTTTTGCATGGAGAAAAATGCGTCCGCTAATGCTTTTTCATTTACCATACCAGCTTTTTTTACTACTTCTTTTGCGAATAACGGCGATATTCCCGTAAAGGTGCCGACAAGCTGTTTATCCATGTTTCCAGATAAAAAGTCTAGCGGTCTAATAAATTCCTCATTTGTTTCAATCTGAAGTGGATTAATTTTATGTTGTGCTGGTGGCGCAACATATTCAGCTCCAGCGTATACAGTTCGATGTCGGTTTACGGATAAAGAAACGTGTTTTAAGCTATCTAAAATATTATTTGTTTTTGTGTCTACTAAAATGATGTTACTATGTCGTCCCATTATTTCAATTACTAATGTTTTTAGCGATTCATCACCAATTTCATTTCTGCTTCGCACAGTAATTTGAATAATGCGCTCTAAATCAATTTGTTCAATTTTTTCAATGAATCCACCTTCTAAATGCTTACGAAGAAGCATACAAAACATTGGCGGAAGTGCAGGTGAATCGTAATTTTGATTTGTTAAGTGTAAACGTGCATATGTCGGATGAGCGGAAAGAATCAGTTTTTGATTTTTTCCGTTTGCTCGAATATGTAATAAAATCTCATATTTTGAAGGTTGATATATTTTGGAAATTCTCCCCGTGTAAAGAGAATTTGCAATTTCATGTGTAATTGCTCTTGTAAATAATCCATCGAATGCCATAAAAACACTCCTTTCTAACTAAAAGTTAATTATAGCATTTTTTTGGACGAGGCTGAATAAGCTTTCAATAGAGTATGTCTGGAATCAGGAGGTCGATAGCAGGATGAACTGGTATGGAATGCGTGCACATGAAGTGGAAGAAAGAACGAATACGAATGTGAAGATTGGGCTTACAGAGAAAGAAGCAGAAGGGCGAATAAAGAAATTTGGTACAAATGAACTAGATGAAGCAAAGAGGCCTTCTGCACTCATGGTATTTTTAGCACAATTTAAAGATTTTATGGTACTTGTTTTGTTTGGTGCAACAATCGTTTCGGCTTTTTTAGGGGAATACATTGATTCTATTGCGATTGTTGCGATTGTTATTATCAACGGTATTCTCGGCTTTTTCCAAGAAAGAAAGGCTGAAAAGTCATTGGAAGCTTTAAAAGAGCTAGCCGCCCCGCAAGTTACTGTACTGCGGAATGGAAAGTGGGTAAAGGCACCGTCCAAAGCACTCGTTTTAGGTGATGTTATTAAATTTTCTAGTGGCGATCGTATCGGGGCCGATGTACGTCTTGTTGAGGCATCGAGTTTATATATCGAAGAATCAGCTTTGACAGGAGAGTCAGTACCAGTGCAGAAGAAAGTAGAAGCATTGCAAGGGCAAGATGTTTCAATTGGTGATCAAAAAAATATGGCTTTTATGGGTACGATGATTACGCGAGGATCTGGAACAGGGGTCGTTGTTGCAACTGGTATGAATACAGCAATGGGCCAAATTGCAAATATGTTACAAAATGCAGAGCAAATGGAAACACCACTGCAAAGAAGATTAGAGCAACTCGGAAAAATATTAATTATTGTGGCTCTTGTTTTGACAGCGCTTGTCGTATTAGCCGGTGTGTATCAAGGGAATGAAGTGTATCATATGTTTTTAGCTGGCGTGTCACTAGCCGTTGCTGCTATTCCAGAAGGATTACCAGCAATTGTTACAGTCGCTTTATCGCTTGGTGTACAGCGTATGATAAAAAAGAGAGCAATTGTAAGGAAGTTACCGGCGGTAGAAACGTTAGGTTGTGCTTCCGTTATATGCTCTGATAAAACAGGAACGATGACGCAAAACAAAATGATGGTAACACATATGTGGTCAGGTGGAGAGTTGTGGAAAGTGACAGGGCAAGGATATGAACCGAATGGCTCTTTTATGAAAGGTGAAAAAGAAATTAATCCAGATAAGACGAAATCACTTTATCAATTACTCACATTTGGTTCACTATGTAATAACGCAAATATAATTCAAAAGAAAAAGACATATGTATTGGACGGAGATCCAACTGAGGGAGCGCTTGTAGCTGCAGCAATGAAAGCGGGGATAACACGTGAGGCACTGAAAGGGAAATTTGAAATTATCCGCGAATTTCCGTTTGATTCCACTCGAAAAATGATGAGTGTTATTGTACGAGATCGAGAAGGGAAAAAGTTTGTCGTTACAAAGGGAGCACCAGATGTCCTTCTGCAAATGAGTCAAACAATTTTATGGGGGGATAAGCAGCAACCATTAAGTGAGTTGTATAGAAAAGAAGTACAGGCGGCTATTCATAGCTTAGGTAGTCAAGCACTTCGAACAATTGCAGTCGCTTTTAAGCCTTTAAAAGTAACAGACTCAATTGAACATGAAAGAGACGTTGAAAAAGATTTTATGTTAGTCGGGATACAAGGAATGATTGATCCGCCAAGACCAGAGGTAGAGCAGGCTGTAAAAGAGTGCAGAGAAGCTGGTATTCGAACAGTTATGATTACAGGGGATCATAAAGTAACTGCAATGGCGATTGCGGAACAATTAAGCATTTTACCACCAGGTGGACGCGTTGTTGAAGGGGTAGAACTCGCAAGTATGGATGTAGAAGAGTTAGAAAATGTCGTAGAAGACACGTATGTATTTGCTCGTGTATCACCGGAACATAAATTGAAAATTGTTAAGGCGTTGCAAAATAAAGGACATATAGTAGCAATGACAGGTGATGGAGTAAACGATGCACCTGCTATAAAAACAGCGGATATTGGGATAGCGATGGGAATTACAGGTACGGACGTTGCGAAAGAAGCTTCTTCTCTCGTATTGCTGGACGATAATTTCGCTACGATAAAATCAGCAATTAAAGAAGGGAGAAATATATACGAGAACATACGTAAGTTTATTCGTTATTTATTAGCATCGAACGTTGGAGAAATTTTGGTCATGTTATTCGCAATGTTACTTGCATTACCGCTGCCGATGGTTCCAATTCAAATTTTATGGGTGAACTTAGTTACTGACGGCTTACCGGCGATGGCATTAGGTTTGGATAAAGCTGAAGGAGACGTGATGAAGAGAACGCCGCGTCATCCGAAAGAAGGGGTATTTGCTAGGGGGCTTGCCTGGAAAATTATAAGTCGTGGCTTTCTAATTGGGGCAGTGACGTTAGTAGCGTTTATAGTAGCATTTAATCAGCATCCAAATGAACTGAAATATGCACAAACTGTAGCGTTTGCAACGTTGGTACTTGCTCAGCTTATTCATGTATTTGATTGCCGAAGTGAGCATTCTGTTTTCCACCGCAATCCGTTTGGAAATGTGTATTTAGTAGGAGCGGTTATCATCTCATTACTACTCATGCTAGTGGTTATATATTATCCACCGTTACAACCGATTTTTAGCACGATGCCAATACAAGCAAGAGATTGGTTGTTAATCGGAGGTTTATCATCAATTCCGACCTTCTTACTAGTAGGTTCTTTATTAACAGGGAAAAAGGGGAAGAAGGAAAAGCCGATATTATATAAGAAGGGATTAAACTTGAAATAGTCAATGATATGAAAATGTGATATAATTTATAGAAGGTAGTAGAGCCTTGTCTCTATTACCTTTTTCATTGAGTTATTTCATGGCTTGGATGTGATAAAAAATGATTTGTAGTATGACAGGATTTGGAAGGTCGAAAGTAGAAAATGATACTTTTCAAATTACAGTAGAAATGAAATCGGTAAACCACCGTTTTCTAGAGATGAGTATTCGACTTCCGAAGCAAATGATGGTATTCGAAGACAAAATTCGTAAAATAATTGCAGAACAAGTTCGACGTGGACGTATTGAAGTGTCTATTAGTATAACGGGTGAAGGGCTTGTTGAAAGAAAATTAAGTGTGAATTGGTCGCTTCTTGAGCAGTACCAATCGATTATGGAAGATATAAAAGGAAAATTTCAATTACAAGATTCTATTACGCTTCAGCAATTAATGGCAATGCCAGAAGTAACAGCGATTGAAGAAGTAGAAAATGTAAATGAACAATTTGAGAACAGTTTATATGAGGCGGTTCGCCAAGCTGCTCATATGTTAAAAACGATGAGAGATGGCGAAGGAGAACGATTACATAAAGATATAGCGTATCGTTTACAAGAGATTCACAATTGTGTAGATGCAATTATTCCGTATGCACCAATTGTTACGCAAAAATATCGTGAACGATTAGAAAATCGCTTAAAAGAATTACATAATCAAGATCTAGATGAACAAAGATTGCTAACAGAAGTTGCAATCTTTGCTGAGCGTTGTGATATTCACGAAGAGTTAGTTCGTTTGCAAAGTCATTTAGAGCAATTTCGTGAAACACTGCAGATTGAAGAGCCTGTTGGAAGGAAAATGGATTTCATCGTGCAAGAGATGCATAGAGAAATTAATACGATTGGTTCTAAGGCGAATGACTTAACAATTTCAAAATATGTTGTAGAAATGAAAAATAACCTTGAAAAAATTCGTGAACAAGTACAAAATATTGAGTAGCTTTCAAAAAATATATAAAGTTATACGTGGTGGAGAAATCGGATAGACTTACTAGGAGGCGCAAACTATGGCCATGCGGTTTTTAAATATTGGATACGGAAATATTGTATCTGCTCATCGAATTATTGCTATTGTAAGTCCGGAGTCAGCTCCTATTAAACGAACAGTACAGGAAGCACGCGAACATAATGCTTTGCTTGATGCTACGTATGGGAGAAAAACAAGGGCGGTTATTGTTATGGATGATGGGCATGTTGTATTAAGTCCAATTCAGCCAGAGACGATTGCACATCGTTTGAATAATAAAGAAGATTTAAGTGAGGAAGGGTAGGTTTTACATATTTATGAGAAGTAGAAGAGGATTGCTCATCGTTCTTTCAGGACCTTCTGGGGTTGGTAAAGGAACGGTTCGAAAAGAGCTGTTTAGTCATGAGGATACACGTTTTCAGTACTCCATTTCAGTAACGACACGTAAGCCACGTGAAGGTGAAGTGGATGGTGTGGATTATTTCTTTAAAGAGAGAGAAGAATTTGAGGAAATGATTCGTAATGAAAAATTACTTGAGTGGGCTGAATTCGTAGGTAATTATTACGGAACACCGATTGACTATGTTGAAAAAACATTACAAGAAGGAAAAGATGTATTCTTAGAAATTGAAGTGCAAGGAGCAATTCAAGTTAAGAAAGCTTTCCCAGAAGGTGTATTTATTTTCTTAGCACCTCCAAGTCTATCTGAACTAAAGAACCGAATTGTTGGTCGTGGTACAGAAACTGAAGATGTTATTGAAAATCGTTTAACGGTAGCGAAAGAAGAAATTGATATGATGGACGCTTACGACTACGTTGTAGAAAACGATCAAGTTGAACTAGCTTGTGAAAGAATTAAAGCAATTGTGGTTGGCGAACATTGTCGCCGCGAAAGAGTAGCAAAATATTATAAAGAAATGACGGAGGGTCTATAATTATGTTAAATCCATCAATTGATTCATTATTAACAAAAATCGATTCTAAATATACACTTGTAACAGTGGCTGCAAAACGTGCGCGCGAAATGCAACTTGCTAATAACTGTGTTGTAGAAAAACCGGTTTCTCATAAATGTGTAGGTAAAGCATTAGAAGAAATCGATATTGAAGCGTTAAGCTATGTACCAAGTGAAGATAAAGTAACTGAATAAGACTTTGTCTTCGACAATTTAGAACATAGACTTTATAATTTTCTATGTAACGGTAACAACCTATTTACAAGTAGGTTGTTATTTTTTTACGGTAGGGACGAAGTATTGATACTGACGAGATAAGAATTTTGTTTCAGTATGGATAAGTTTGAAAAAGAAAGAGGACGAGCCATATGCTAAAAGGGAAAAAGATACTTTTATGTGTAACAGGAGGCATTGCGGTCTTTAAAGCGGCTGCGTTAACGAGTAAATTGACACAAGCTGGTGCTATTGTAAAAGTAATGATGAGTGAGTCGGCAATGAAGTTTGTTACACCTCTTACATTCCAAGCGCTTTCTCGCCATGATGTATATACGGATACATTCGATGAGAAAGATTCAGCTGTTATTGCTCATATCGATTTAGCGGATTGGGCTGATGTTGTACTTGTTGCACCTGCTACAGCCAATTGTATTGGAAAGTTAGCTAACGGTATTGCGGATGATATGATTACAACTACTTTGTTAGCTACTACAGCCCCAGTGTGGATTGCACCTGCTATGAATGTGCATATGTATGAAAATAAAATTGTTCAAAAAAATATGATGACGTTAAAAACGTTAGGATATACATTTATTGAGCCTGGAGAAGGCTTTTTAGCGTGTGGTTATGTAGCGAAGGGAAGATTAGAAGAACCTGAAGCGATTATTGCACGGTTAGAAGAGGCTTTTTCAGAACAAAAACCATTGCAAGGAAAAAGAATATTAATAACTGCTGGCCCAACTCGCGAAAAGATTGATCCAGTTCGTTTTATGACCAATTTTTCTTCTGGAAAAATGGGCTATGCGATTGCAGAAGTGGCCTCGAACTTAGGTGCTGATGTCATACTCGTTTCGGGACCGACAGCACTAAATCCACCGTTACATGTAACTACGGTGCAAGTGGAATCTGCACAAGATATGTTAGAGGCAGTTCTTCAACATTATCAAAACGTAGATGTTGTCATAAAAACAGCAGCAGTTGCAGACTATCGCCCGAAATATGTTCATGATAATAAAATGAAAAAGAAAAATGGCGATGCTGTAATTGAACTCGAGAGAACAGTAGATATTTTAAAAACATTAGGTGAGATGAAAGAGAAACAGTTACTTATCGGTTTTGCGGCTGAAACGACAAACGTAGAGGAATACGCAACGAAAAAATTACGTGAGAAAAATGCAAATATGATTGTTGCGAACGATGTAAAGGCGCAAGGAGCTGGATTTGGTACAGATACGAACATTGTAACAATGTATAGAAAAGATGGAGAAATTATAGAGTTGCCACTTTTAACGAAGAAAGAGGTCGCTCGTGAAATATTAAAGCAAATTGAAATGATGTTAGAAGATGATCGTCTATGAAATTTGCAAGTGTAATTGTTGATGTACCTGCACGTCAGACAGATCGACCATTTGATTATATTATTCCTAAAAAATGGGAAGATATTGTCCAAACAGGTATGCGTGTAGTAGTTCCATTTGGCCCGAGAAAATTGCAAGGTTTTATTATTGGGATTAAAGATTCGGCTGAAGTAGAAAGTAAGAAGTTAAAAACAATCCATGAAATATTAGATGTAACACCGGTATTAAACGAGGAATTATTAAAGCTTGGATATTGGCTTACCAGTGAAACGTTATGTTATATGATTTCAGCTTTTCAAGTTATGCTTCCAACGGCGATAAAAGCAACATATAAAAAGCGTCTACAACTTCGTAAACAAGAAGAAGTAGCACCTGAACTACTGTTTTTATTTCAGGATAAAGAAGCGATAGATTGGGAAGCGATTGAGACGCAGCCACATCTATACCTTACGATTCAACAAGAAATTAAACATGGCACGATTGAAGTTGTGTATCAAGTAAAAGATAAAGTGCAAAAGAAGAAACAAAGAGTCATACAACCGGAGTTGCCAGAAGATAAATTAGAATTAGCAGCATTTGAATTGAAAAGCAAAAAACAACAAGATGTCCTCTATTATTTTGTGGAAAATTATAAAAGTGTACCGTTGAAAGTAATAACAGAGGAGTTGCAAATAACAGATGCTCCGATTAAAGCACTTGTTAAAAAGGGGCTACTCTCAGAAAAGTATGTGGAAGTGTACCGAAATCCGTATGACGATGATGATTTTGAACAAACGAAACCATTCCCGCTTACGGAGGAACAACAGCAAGTTATTACACCGATTTTATCATCAATTACAAATGAAACTTACAATCCATTTTTACTATATGGTGTTACAGGGAGCGGAAAAACAGAAGTATATTTACAATCTATAGCAGCTGTGCTCAAGAAAGGAAAAGAAGCTATTGTGCTTGTTCCTGAAATTGCACTAACGCCTCAGATGGTAGATCGTTTTAAAGGTAGATTTGGCTCACAAGTTGCAGTTCTTCATAGTGCGCTGTCTGTTGGAGAAAAATATGATGAATGGCGTAAGATTTTAAGAAAAGAAGTGAAAGTTGTAGTTGGTGCACGTTCAGCTGTATTTGCTCCTTTTGAAAATTTAGGGATTATTATTATTGATGAGGAACATGAATCGAGCTATAAGCAAGAAGATAATCCGAGATATCATGCAAGGGATGTAGCTGTGTGGAGGGGACAATATCATAAATGTCCTATCGTTCTTGGCAGTGCAACACCGACACTTGAATCGTTTGCAAGAGCAAAAAAAGGTGTGTATGAATTACTGACGATGGAAAAGCGTATGAATGAACAAGCTTTACCGACAGTAGAGATTGTTGATATGCGTGAAGAACTTCGTGACGGGAATCGCTCCATGTTTTCAAAGGCACTGCATGAAAAAATAGCAGATCGGTTAGAAAAGAAAGAACAAATGGTGCTCTTTTTAAATAGAAGAGGTCATTCTACATTTGTTATGTGTCGTGATTGTGGGTATGTTGTACAATGTCCGCATTGTGATATCTCTCTGACATATCATAAAATGAATCATCGTTTAAAATGTCATTATTGTAGCTACGAAGAGAATATGCCGACTGCTTGTCCTGCTTGTCAAAGTACATACATTCGTTTCTTTGGTACAGGTACACAAAAGGTAGAAGAAGAAATTACAAAACTATTTCCAGAGGCAAGAGTCATTCGAATGGATGTAGATACGACAAGTCGTAAAGGAATGCATGAAAAATTATTAAAGGCATTCGGGGAAGAAAAAGCAGATATATTACTTGGAACACAAATGATTGCGAAGGGATTAGATTTTCCAAAAGTAACGCTTGTCGGGGTTTTAACTGCGGACACGATGCTTCATTTACCTGATTTTCGGGCGAGTGAAAAGACTTATCAGTTATTGACGCAAGTAAGTGGACGAGCAGGCCGACATGAATTGCCAGGGGAAGTTATAATTCAAACGTATACGCCAGAACATTACAGTATAGAGTTAGCAAAGAACCAACAATATGATGTGTTTTTTGATCAAGAAATGCAAATGAGACGAACGAGACAATATCCACCTTATTACTATGTTGTACTTGTGACAGTATCTCACCCGGAATTATTAAAGGCAGTACAAGTAACGGAAAAAATTGTCGGTCATTTACGGTCGCACTGCTCGCAGCAAACAATGGTGTTAGGACCAGTTGCTTCAGCAATTCCAAGGATAAAAGATAGATATCGTTATCAATGCATGATAAAATACAAACGGGAACCAAACTTAAAGAACGTGCTCAAAATGGTAAATGAACATTATCAAGCAGAAATGCAAAAAGAGCTACAAATCTCAATTGATTTTAATCCAACAATGTTAATGTAGCGGAGGGAAATATGGCAGTTTTAGAAATAGTAAAGCACCCAAATGAAGTGTTAGAAACACCGTGTGAAAGAGTAATTAACTTTGATAAAAAGTTAGTGAAATTGTTGAAAGATATGCATGAAACAATGTTAATTGCGGACGGAGTCGGTTTAGCTGCGCCTCAAGTAGGGGTAAGCTTGCAAGTGGCGGTAGTTGATATCGGTGATGATACTGGGAGAATCGAGTTAATCAATCCATCGATACTAGAAAAACGTGGTGAACAAGTAGGTCCCGAAGGCTGTTTAAGCTTCCCGGGACTTTATGGTGAAGTGGAACGTGCGGATTATATTAAAGTACGTGCGCAAAATCGCCGAGGTAAAGTATTTTTACTAGAAGCAGAAGGATTTTTAGCGCGTGCAATTCAACATGAAATCGATCATTTACATGGTGTGTTATTTACATCGAAAGTGACGAGATATTATGAGGAAAGCGAATTAGAATAGGTATTAAAAGGAGCGGTTTTTAAATGATAAAAGTAGTATTTATGGGAACACCGGACTTTTCAGTGCCGGTGCTTCGTCGTCTTATTGAAGATGGCTATGATGTAATAGGTGTTGTGACGCAACCAGATCGTCCGGTAGGCAGAAAGAAAGTATTAACACCTACACCTGTTAAAGTGGAAGCAGAAAAACATGGTATTCCAGTGTTACAACCGTTAAGAATTCGTGAAAAAGACGAATATGAAAAAGTATTGGCATTAGAGCCAGATTTAATTGTAACAGCTGCATTCGGCCAAATTGTACCAAATGAAATTTTAGAAGCACCGAAGTATGGATGTATTAACGTCCACGCCTCTTTACTTCCTGAACTTCGTGGTGGTGCGCCAATCCATTATGCAATTATGGAAGGGAAAGAGAAAACAGGTATTACAATTATGTATATGGTAGAAAAATTGGATGCTGGTGACATCTTAACGCAAGTAGAAGTGGAAATTGAAGAGCGTGAAACGACAGGCTCGTTATTTGATAAATTAAGTGAAGCAGGAGCGCATCTTCTATCTAAAACAGTACCTTTATTAATTCAAGGTAAGCTAGAACCGATTAAACAAAATGAAGAAGAAGTAACGTTTGCATATAATATAAAACGTGAGCAAGAGAAAATTGATTGGACAAAAACAGGTGAAGAAGTATACAATCACATTCGCGGATTGAATCCATGGCCAGTTGCTTATACAACTTTAGCAGGACAAGTTGTTAAAGTATGGTGGGGAGAAAAAGTACCTGTAACGAAATCAGCTGAAGCAGGTACGATTGTTGCGATCGAAGAAGATGGTTTTGTTGTAGCGACTGGTAATGAAACGGGTGTTAAAGTTACTGAGTTGCAACCTTCTGGTAAAAAGCGTATGAGTTGTTCACAGTTTTTACGTGGCACAAAACCTGAAATTGGAACGAAGTTAGGAGAAAATGCATGAGACAAAATGTTCGTGAATTAGCTCTTGATGGTTTAATTCAAGTAGAAAAAAGTGGTGCATACAGTAACTTACTTTTAAATAATTTAATTGAAAAAAGTACAATTGATAGAAAAGATATTGGTTTATTAACTGAAATTGTATATGGAACGATTCAACGTCGTGACACATTAGATTATTATTTACAGCCTTTTTTAAAAAAGAAGGTTGAGGCGTGGGTAAGAGTATTACTTCGCTTATCTTTATATCAAATGATTTATTTAGACCGAGTGCCCGAAAGAGCGGCTATTCATGAAGCGGTTGAGATTGCAAAGCGTCGCGGCCATAAAGGGATTGCTGGTATGGTGAACGGTGTATTACGTTCGATTCAAAGAGAAGGTGTACCTTCTGTAGATGAAATTAAAGATCCAGTAGAACGTTTGGCAATTGCAACAAGTCATCCAGTTTGGCTTGTTCAAGAGTGGACTTCAGAATATGGTTTAGAAACTGCTGAGAAAATGTGTGAAGTGAACATGTTACCGCCTGTACCAACGGCGCGTGTAAATGTTGATAAAATAACAGTAGAAGAAGCAATTAAATTATTGGCTAGTGAAGGTATAGAAGCGAAGCGTGGCGATTTATCAGATGATGCCATTCAAATTGAAAAAGGGAATGTAGCGCACACAGATGCGTTTAAAAAAGGTTTTCTTTCTATTCAAGATGAAAGTTCTATGCTGGTAGCGCGCGCTCTAGAACCAGATGAGGGAGATGTAGTTCTTGATAGTTGTGCTGCTCCAGGCGGAAAAACAACGCATATTGCAGAGCGATTAAAAGGAACTGGCCAAGTTATGTCTCTTGATTTACATGCACATAAAGTACGTTTAATTAAACAACAAGCAGAGCGACTTGGTCTAGAAAATGTCGAAACAAAGGCATTAGATGCTAGAAAAGTGCAAGAGCATTTTGCAAATGGAACGTTTGATAAAATATTAGTAGATGCCCCATGTTCTGGATTTGGTGTAATTAGACGTAAGCCTGATATTAAGTTAGGTAAAGATAAAGGCGATAGTGAAAGATTATCGACGATTCAACTTGCAATACTAGAAAAAATCGCACCGTTATTAAAACAAGGTGGTCGCCTTGTTTATAGTACGTGCACAATTGAGAAAATAGAAAATGAACAAGTAATAGAGCAATTTTTACAAGAGCATCCTGAATTTGAGTGGGATACTACGATAAAAGAGCGTATGCCAGAAAAGTTAAGTCCGTATATTGATGAAGGTCAAGTACAAATTTTACCGCATTATTTTGCAACAGATGGCTTTTATATTGCTTGTTTAAGGAAGAAGGTGTAGCATCGTGGAAACGACTGTGAGAAAACAAAAGAAAAATTTAGAAACGAAAAAACCATCAATTTACTCTTTACAACTTCATGAAATGCAAGAGTGGTTAAAGGAACAAGGAGAACCAAAGTTCCGTGCTGGACAAATTTTTGACTGGTTATATAAAAAACGTGTAAAAAATTATGAGGATATGTCAAACCTTTCTAAAGGATTGCGTGATAAATTGTCGAATTCCTTTGATATTACTACTTTAAACACGTTAGTAAAACAAACGTCTTCAGATGGAACGATTAAATTCTTATTCCAATTATATGATGGATATTCTATTGAAACGGTATTAATGCGACATGAATATGGAAATTC
The DNA here is from genome assembly GCF_038971285.1 of Bacillus paramycoides. Lineage (NCBI taxonomy): Bacteria > Bacillati > Bacillota > Bacilli > Caryophanales > Bacillaceae > Bacillus > Bacillus paramycoides. The sequence goes on along the minus strand of NZ_CP152427.1, from coordinate 3,778,819 downwards.
AATTTGTGTAACAACGCAAGTAGGTTGTCGTATTGGATGTACGTTCTGTGCTTCAACGCTTGGTGGTTTAAAACGAAACCTAGAAGCTGGAGAAATTGTAGCACAAGTAGTAGAAGTGCAACGTGCACTTGATGAATCAGAAGAACGTGTAAGCTCTCTTGTTGTTATGGGAATTGGAGAACCGTTTGATAACTACGATAATTTAATGGGATTCTTACGCATTATTAATCATGAAAAAGGACTTCATATTGGTGCAAGACATATGACAGTTTCGACAAGTGGAATTATCCCGAAAATTTATAAGTTCGCTGAAGAAGACTTACAAATTAATTTTGCGATTTCACTGCATGCTCCAAACTCAGAATTACGTTCAAAATTAATGCCGATTAACCGTGCTTATAAGCTACCTGATTTAATGGAAGCTATTAAATACTATGTAAATAGAACAGGTCGTCGTATTACTTTTGAATATGGACTATTTGGAGGAGAAAATGACCAAGTTGAGCACGCTGAAGAGCTTGCTGCGCTCTTAAAAGGTGTAAAATGTCATGTAAACTTAATTCCGGTAAACTACGTACCTGAACGTGATTATGTACGTACGCCACGTGAACAAATTTTCTTATTTGAAAAAACGTTAAAAGATCGTGGAGTAAATGTAACGATTCGCCGTGAACAAGGTCATGATATTGATGCAGCCTGCGGTCAGTTGCGTGCGAAGGAGCGCAAAGAAGAGACGAGGTGACGAGATGAAAGCCGTGTTTCTATCAGATAAAGGAAAAGTTCGTCAACATAATGAAGATAGTGCAGGAGTTTTTCACAATTTAGATGGAAATATTTTAGCGGTAGTAGCAGATGGAATGGGAGGTCATCGAGCTGGTGATGTAGCTAGCTCGATGACCATTCAATTATTCCATGATTATTGGAAGCAAACGCATAATATGAATGAGCCCAAAAAAGTAGAAGAGTGGTTACATACTAGTGTTGGGATTATTAATGAGCGTGTATATGAGTACTCTAAGCAACATGTAGAATGTAATGGTATGGGAACAACGCTTATAATAGCAGTTTGTACGCCAAACTTTGTGACAATAGGTCACATAGGAGATAGTCGTTGTTATATGATATCAGAGGGGAAAATCTCGCTTGTAACGGAAGATCATTCACTTGTAAATGAACTTGTGAGACATGGTGAAATTTCAAAAGAAGACGCAGAATATCACCCGAAAAAGAATGTTTTGTTAAGGGCATTAGGAACAGAAGAAAAAGTCGGATTAGATGTTAAAACATTAGTGCTTGAGGAAGATGATCAGTTACTTCTTTGCTCTGATGGATTATCTAACAAAGTTTCTATTGCTGATATGCAACAAATTTTACAGTTAAATGAACAGCTAGAAGCTAAGGGACAACGTCTCATTCAATTGGCGAATGATCGTGGCGGGGAAGATAATATCACCCTTGTTCTTATTGATTATGCGGGTTCGACAAACGAAAGTAGGTGAAGTGCAACGTGCTGATTGGAAAACGCTTAAATGACCGTTATAAGCTACTGAAAATGATTGGTGGCGGTGGAATGGCCAATGTGTATTTAGCTCATGATGAAATACTGGGCCGGGATGTAGCGGTAAAAATATTAAGACTCGACTATTCAAATAACGAAGAGTTTATTAAACGTTTCCATCGAGAAGCGCAGTCTGTTACAACGTTGTCGCATCCAAATATTGTGAATATGTATGATGTCGGAGAAGAAGATGGTATATATTATCTTGTAATGGAGTATGTACCAGGACAAACATTGAAACAATACATAATCGAGCGAGGGATGTTACCTATAGGAGAAGCTCTTGATATTATGGAGCAGTTAACATCCGCCATGGCACACGCCCATCATTTTGAAATTGTGCACCGTGATATAAAACCGCACAACATATTAATTCGAACTGATGGAGTAATAAAAGTAACAGATTTTGGAATTGCGACAGCTACAAGTGCGACAACAATTACACATACAAATTCGGTACTCGGTTCGGTGCATTACTTATCACCAGAACAAGCGCGCGGCGGGATAGCAAATAAACAATCAGATATTTATTCCCTAGGGATTGTTATGTTTGAGTTGTTAACAGGAAGACAACCGTTTTCTGGCGAATCTGCTGTTGCTATAGCTTTGAAGCATTTACAAAGTGAAATTCCGTCTCCAAAAAGATGGAATGAAAATATTCCACAAAGTGTGGAAAATATTATATTAAAGGCAACTGCAAAAGATCCGTTTCATCGATATCAATCTGCCAATGCGATGAAACGAGATATTGAAACTGCACTATATCCAGAGAGGATAAATGAGCAGCCATTTTACATACCGGAAGATATGGAAGCGACAAAAGCGATTCCAATTATTCAACAAGAACAATTATTCGAAAATGTAACTGATGAAACAATTGTTTTAAAAGGAAGTAAAGTGGATGAACAGACAAGAAACGAAGAAGCAGAATTAAATAAGAAGAAAAAACGAAGTAATAAATGGCTCAAAATTTTAATTACAACATTTTTACTTTTATCGATTGGAATAACATTAGCGCTTACTGTTATTCCTGGGTTCTTTATTCCAAAAGATGTAAAAGTCCCTGATGTGGCTGGTATGAAATATACGACAGCAGTAAATACATTAGTTGAAAAGGGTTTCGAGGTTACCGAACCTAATATTGTATATACAGATGATGTAGAAGTCGGTGATGTCATAAAAACAGACCCTGTGGCAGGGAGAGTCGTGAAAGAAAGTTCTAAAATTACTATCTATCAATCAGGTGGAAAAAAGAAAAATAAGATGAGTGATCTCACAGGAAAAGATTTTGAGAGTATAAGGAATGAATTAGAAGAAAAATATAAGCAAGTTACAATAAATTATATTGAAAATGATAGACCAAAAGGTGAAATCGTTGAGCAAATTCCGACGCCGGATCAAATGGTAGTAGAAGCGGAACAAGAACTGAAAATTTGGGTAAGTAAAGGTCCTTATCAAATTAGACCAGGTGATTTTTCAGGATGGACTGAAAATAGCGTAAATGGTTATTTGAATGAGAGAAAATTAACTCCAGATATAAAACGCGAGTATTCCGATACTGTTGATAAAGGACTTGTCATTTCGCAATCTCCAAAACCAGGAACGCCGTTAAAAGAAGGAGATAAAGTGACGATTGTCATCTCAGAAGGTCCTAAGCCGAAAGTAACGAAAACAGTGAAAGTAGATAATATTTCTATTCCGTATGAGTCTTCTATAATAGGTGAGAAAAAACCACAAACGATAGAAATTTATAAAGAAGATATGCAACAAAAAATGGATAGACCATTTGAAACTAGAGCAATTTCAGAGTCGACAACTATTTCATTAGAATTTGTAATTCAAGAAGGCACAAAAGGACACTATAAAATTGTGCGAGATGGTGTAACGATTATCGACAAAGAAGTACCTTACCCAACTCAATAATAATGAATTTCATGTTCTGTTTTAAGAGGATGGAATGTATTACTCTTGCCTGTTATGTTGTCTACATATAGTAGAAAGTATAACAGGCAAAAATATATGATTCAAAAAGCTATAAAAGTGATACTGTTATAAATAATATTTTAAATTTGATGGTAGGTTAAATATAATAACTTGTATATATGACGGGTTTTGAAATCATTATTTAATAATTTTAATTACAGCTTCACTTTATACAAAATAAAGGAGAATTATATGCCAGAAGGAAAAATTGTAAAAGCTCTAAGTGGGTTTTATTATGTGCAGCATGAAGAGGGGATTACACAATGTCGCGGGCGTGGTGTGTTTAGAAAAAATAAAATTACACCACTGGTAGGAGACCAAGTTGTTTTTCAAGCAGATAATCCAACTGAAGGATACGTGCTTGAAGTATTTGATCGAAAAAATGAACTTGTTAGGCCTCCTATTGCTAATGTTGACCAAGCCATCCTTGTTTTCTCCGCAGTAGAACCAGATTTTAATCCGGGACTGTTAGATCGATTTTTAGTGCTGATCGAATATCATAACATTAAACCGATTATTTGCATTAGTAAGATGGATTTAGTAGATGAAAAAATGAGAGAGACTGTTGAATCTTATGCAAATGACTATCGCGAGATGGGATATGATGTATTATTTACTTCTATAAATACATCGGAAAGTATTGATATTTTAAAACCATTCTTAGAAGGTTGTGTTTCTGTCGTTGCAGGACAATCAGGTGTTGGAAAATCTTCTATGCTAAACGTTTTACGTCCAGAGTTAGAACTGAAAACGAATGATATTTCCTCGCATTTAGGACGCGGGAAACATACGACAAGACATGTGGAATTGATTGCGATTGGAAGCGGACTAGTGGCAGATACACCTGGTTTTAGTTCACTTGATTTCATAGATATCGAGGTAGAAGATCTTACATATTGTTTTCCAGAGTTGAAAGAAGCGAGCCAATACTGTAAATTTAGAGGGTGTACACATCTTTCTGAACCGAAATGCGCTGTGAAGGCAGCAGTTGAAGAAGGGAAGATTACAGAATATCGTTATAAGAATTACAAACAATTCGTAGAAGAAATTAGAGAGAGAAAGCCGAGGTATTAGTTATGATTAAAATTGCACCATCGATCTTATCAGCAGATTTTTCAAAATTAGGGGAAGAAATTAAAGATGTAGAAAAGGGTGGAGCAGATTACATTCACGTCGATGTAATGGATGGACATTTCGTACCAAATATTACGATTGGACCATTAATTGTAGAAGCAATCCGTCCGATTACATCGTTACCATTAGATGTACATTTAATGATTGAAAATCCTGATAACTATATCCCGACTTTCGCAAAAGCGGGAGCGGATATTATTACTGTTCATGTAGAGGCGTGCCCTCATTTACATCGTACAATTCAGTTAATTAAATCTCATGGCATTAAAGCGGGGGTTGTATTAAATCCGCATACGCCAGTTTCAGTGATTGAGCATGTATTAGAAGATATCGATATGGTATTACTTATGACAGTAAATCCTGGATTCGGTGGACAGAAATTTATCCATTCTGTATTACCGAAAATTAAACAAGTTGCAGATATGGTTAAAGAGCGCAATCTAGACGTAGAAATTGAAGTTGATGGTGGTGTAAACGCTGAAACAGCAAGACTTTGTGTGGAAGCAGGAGCAAATGTACTTGTAGCTGGATCAGCTGTATACAATCAAAAAGACCGCGGTGAAGCAATTCGTGTCATTCGTGGATAATGAATGAACGAGTCTTTATCCTAGTGAATCTTCTAGTGTAATAGGTTTTCACTATTTATAAAGGATAGAGAAAAAATATGTAAAAAGGCAATCTACCGAATGGCAGATTGCCTTTTTACAATAGAAGGGGAAGGAAACATGATAATTCATATTTTAGCGGGAGGACCTGCGGAATATTGTGCAGATTTTTCTCGATATGAAAATGAGAAAGTAGTGTGGGCGGCAGTTGATAGAGGAGTATATCGTTTATTAAAAGGAGGGATTACTCCAGCTGTTGCGTTTGGAGATTACGATTCGGTTACTGAAGAGGAATTAGAATGGATGGGACAGCAAACAAATGACTTACATATTGTTTCTCGTGAAAAAGATCAAACAGATTTAGAAATTGCGATTAACTGGGCGTTAGAAAAAAATCCAGCATTAATTCGCATTTTTGGTGCTACCGGCGGAAGGTTGGATCACGGTTTAGCAAATATACAGATGCTTTTAAAAGGGTTAGAAGTAGGAATAGAAATGTGCATTGTAGACAATAAAAATGAAATAAGCGTAAAAAAAGTGGGTACACATATAATTGAAGAAAATAAAAATTTTCCTTATGTATCTTTTGTACCGGTTACTGAAATAGTGGAAGGGATTACATTACTTGGTTTTAAGTATCCTCTAACAAATAAAACAATAGAGTGGGGATCGACACTTTGTATTAGTAATGAACTCGTTGAGGAAAAAGGTACTTTTTCATTTACTTCTGGCATATTAATGGTGATAAGAAGCACTGATTAAAGAAACAATTTTGCTCCTTACATCATATAGTGAACAAGTGGAGTAATGGGGATTAGGAGGGAAACCATGAGATTTTATACAATTAAGTTACCTAAATTTCTTGGTGGAATTGTTCGTGCCATGTTAAATACCTTCAAAAAAGATTAAAAAAAGCACCTATTACCGGTGCTTTTTTCATTGGTATAGTAAAAAAAGAGCCTATCGGCTCTTTTTTTTATTATTAAACACGTTCGATTTTGCCAGATTTTAATGCTCTAGCAGAAACGTAAACACGTTGAACTTTTCCGTCGATGCGTACGCGAACTTTTTGAAGGTTAGCGCCCCACTTACGTTTTGTAGCGTTCATTGCGTGAGAACGAGAGTTACCAGAACGAGCTTTTCTTCCAGTAATAGCACAAACACGAGCCATTTATATTTCCCTCCCTTGATACCTTACCATACGTAATTTTTCAATGTTAGTCTTTTATGCGATGCTAAAAACACTACTATAATTTAACACAACTAAATAGAGAATGCAACACTGTAGAAAAAAGAAATCAAGAAAAATTACTTGACACTACATATCAATGAAGAAAAGTTGAAATCAAGAAAAATTGCTTGACATATTATAGTGGTACATGTTGTATAATAACAATGGACTATTTTGCTCATCATAAAAAATGTGATTTAAAACATAAAATATGAGAGTGAAAAGAAAGAACGATGGAATTTTCTTTAAAAAGATTATATGATAGTAACTAAAGTAGTCTAACTCACTTTCACCATTTATGAAGGGGGAAAACGAGATGTCAATTGAAATTAAAACGAAGTACGGTCAAATTGATATTAGTACAGATGTAATTGCAACAATTGCTGGAGGTGCCGCGGTAGATTGCTACGGTATCGTAGGTATGGCATCAAAAAATCAGTTAAAAGATGGATTAACAGACATTTTACGAAAAGAAAACTTCACTAGAGGTGTTATCGTTCGTAAAGATGAAGATGAAGTACATATTGATATGTATATTATTGTGAGCTATGGTACGAAAATTTCAGAAGTAGCACATAACGTGCAGACGAAAGTGAAATATACATTAGATCAAACTGTAGGACTAGCAGTAGATTCTGTAAACATCTACGTACAAGGAGTTAAAGTAATAAACTTGTAATGTGCATTAAGGAGGAAAATCTGTGTCAATTCAAAAAATTGATGGAAAACGTTTATCACAAATGATCATTCAAGGAGCGAATAATTTAACAAATAATGTTCAGCTTGTTGATGCATTAAACGTATTTCCAGTTCCAGATGGCGATACCGGTACAAACATGAACTTATCTATGACTTCAGGCGCACGTGAAGTGAAAGCAAATCCTTCACAACATGCTGGTAAAGTCGGCGTAAGTTTAGCCAAAGGATTATTAATGGGAGCTCGTGGTAACTCTGGAGTTATTTTATCTCAGTTATTCCGTGGTTTCTCAAAATCCATTGAGCAAAAAGAAAAATTAACAACAGTTGATTTTGCTGAAGCTTTAGAAGCTGGAGTAGAAGCGGCTTACAAAGCGGTTATGAAACCGATTGAAGGAACGATTTTAACGGTTGCTAGAGAAACGGGTAAATATGCAGTAACAGTTGCGAAAAAACAGCGCGACTTTGTTTTGTTTATGGAAGACGTTGTGAAAGAAGCAAATGCATCGTTAAATCGTACGCCGGATTTATTACCTGTATTAAAACAAGTTGGCGTTGTAGATAGCGGTGGTAAAGGTCTTGTTGTTGTATACGAAGGATTTTTAGCTGACTTAAAAGGAGAAACAATTTCTTCTGATGCGCCGACGCAACCATCTATGAATGAAATGGTACGCGCAGAACATCACCGTAGTGTACAAAGCCAATTGAGTACAGAAGATATTAAGTATGGATACTGTACGGAGTTCATGGTGAAATTAGAAGCTGAAAAAGTGAAAGAACATAATTTCTCTGAACAAAAATTCCGTGAAGATATTAGTGTGTATGGTGATTCTTTACTAGTTGTATCTGATGATGAGATTGTAAAAGTTCATATTCATGCAGAGCATCCTGGAGACGCTATGAACTATGGACAACGTTACGGTAGTTTAATCAAGATTAAAGTAGAGAATATGCGTGAACAGCATACTGCTTTATTAGATGAGCCTGCTATGATGCCTGAGCCAATTAGCCAGTCTAAAGAGAAGCAACCGTACGGTATCGTAACTGTAGCTATGGGATCTGGTATTAAAACTTTATTTGAGAGCATTGGCGCAACGAAAGTGATCGAAGGTGGCCAAACAATGAATCCAAGTACGGAGGATATTGTGAAGGCGATTGAAGAAGCGAACGCTGAAAAAATCATTATTTTACCGAATAACGGGAATATTGTGATGGCAGCAGAACAAGCAGCGTCAGTTGTCGATCAAGAAGTAATTGTAGTTCGTTCAAAAACAGTTCCTCAAGGTATGGCTGCAATGTTAGCATTTAACCCAGTTGGAACGTTAGAAGAAAATGAAGAAAACATGAAAGAAGCTTTATCTCATGTGAAAACTGGTCAAATTACGTATGCTGTACGTGATACGGAAATTGATGGTGTAGCAATTCAAAAAGATGACTTCATGTGTATTGCAGATGGAAAAATCGTATCAACAAATACTGAAAAAGTAGGAGCTGCAAAGCAATTACTAGAAGCGCTTATTGATGAAGATTCTGAAATCGTAACGATTCTACAAGGTGAAGATGCAACTGATGAAGAAGTAGCTGAGTTAGTTGAATTTGTAGAAGAGAACTTTGAAGATGCAGAAGTAGAAGTACATGCTGGAAACCAACCAGTGTATTCTTTCATCTTCTCTGTAGAATAAGAAAAAATTCGTTTTGAAAATAAATGGATTATTTACTTGCTAATGGATAATAAGTAGTAATATGAAGTTTATTACTAGTTTTTATTCAAAAGGCTAGCATATTGTAGATAAAAAAGAGCCTTGCTGCTAATAGTGAGGCTCTTTTCTTTCGTGTTGCTTATGAGGGATTTGAGTAGTTTCTCTTAGAATGCCTATGATAGAATATATAAGGTGAAAGAGAGCGATTACAGATGTCAATCGCGTTAATGGATAATGAAAGAAAATAATGTGACGGAGCGTGAGAATCTTGAATGAAGTTGTACAAGTTCCTGTTACGGATGTAAAGGGAATCGGAGGAGAAACATCTGAATTACTACACGAGATGGGAATTTATACAGTTTCTCATCTATTAGAGCATTTTCCGTACCGTTATGAAGATTATGCGATGAAAGATCTTGCTGAAGTAAAGCATGATGAACGTGTAACAGTTGAGGGGAAAGTTCATAGTGCTCCTTTACTACAATATTATGGGAAGAAAAAATCGCGTCTTACGGTTCGTGTCCTCGTCGGTCGTTATTTAATTACAGCTGTATGTTTTAATAGGCCGTACTATAAGCAGAAGTTAACTTTAGATGAAACGGTAACGATTACTGGTAAATGGGATCAGCATCGTCAAACGATTGCAGTATCAGAACTTCACTTTGGACCGGTTGTACGTCAACAAGAAGTAGAACCTGTATACTCAGTGAAAGGAAAGCTTACAGTAAAACAGATGCGCCGTTTTATTGCACAAGCGCTAAAGGAGTATGGAGATTCTATAGTCGAAGTGTTGCCTGATGGATTGTTAAGTCGATATAAATTATTGCCACGTTATGAAGCGCTTCGGGCGTTGCATTTTCCGGCAGGACAGGAAGATTTAAAGCAAGCGCGTCGTCGTTTTGTATATGAGGAATTTTTCTTATTCCAGCTTAAAATGCAAACATTACGGAAAATGGAGAGAGAAAATTCGAAAGGGACGAAAAAAGAAATTCCTTCAGCAGAATTGCAAGAGTTTATCGATGCACTTCCGTTTCCGTTAACTGGCGCGCAACGCCGTGTTGTGGATGAAATTATGAAAGATATGACATCTCCTTATCGAATGAATCGTCTGTTGCAAGGTGATGTAGGTTCTGGTAAAACGGTGGTTGCAGCAATTGGTCTTTATGCAGCGAAATTAGCACATTATCAAGGTGCTTTAATGGTTCCTACAGAAATTTTAGCAGAACAACATTATCAATCGCTTGCAGAGACGTTCTCGCACTTTGGTATGAAAGTTGAATTATTAACAAGTTCAGTTAAAGGCGTGAGACGTCGAGAGATTTTGGCAAAATTAGAGCAAGGAGAAATAGATATCCTTGTTGGAACACATGCTTTAATTCAAGATGAAGTTATTTTTCATAGGTTAGGTCTCGTGATTACTGATGAACAACATCGATTTGGTGTAGCACAGCGACGAGTTTTAAGGGAGAAAGGTGAAAGTCCAGACGTATTATTTATGACAGCAACACCAATTCCGCGTACGCTAGCAATTACTGCATTTGGGGAGATGGATGTTTCTATAATCGATGAGATGCCAGCTGGTAGAAAGGTAATTGAAACATACTGGGCAAAACATGATATGTTAGACCGTGTTCTCGGTTTTGTAGAGAAAGAGATAAAAAAAGGAAGACAAGCATATGTTATTTGTCCTCTTATTGAAGAATCTGAGAAACTGGATGTACAAAATGCAATCGACTTACATAGTATGTTGACTCATCATTATCAAGAGAAATGTCAAGTCGGATTAATGCATGGAAGATTATCATCTCAAGAAAAAGAAGAGATAATGGGACAATTTAGTGAAAATAACGTGCAAATTCTTGTATCGACAACAGTTGTTGAAGTAGGTGTGAACGTACCGAATGCGACTGTAATGGTTATTTATGACGCCGAACGTTTCGGTTTATCACAGCTTCATCAGCTGAGAGGGCGTGTTGGCCGCGGTAGTGAACAATCGTATTGTTTATTAATCGCAGATCCGAAATCGGAAACAGGAAAAGAGCGAATGCGTATTATGACCGAAACGAATGATGGATTTGTATTGTCGGAAAAAGATTTAGAGTTAAGAGGTCCTGGAGATTTCTTTGGAAGTAAGCAAAGTGGTTTACCAGAATTCAAGGTTGCTGATATGGTACATGATTATCGAGCGTTAGAAACAGCTAGACAAGATGCGGCGTTACTAGTAGATTCAGAAGCATTTTGGCATAATGATCAATATGCATCGCTACGTACGTATCTTGATGGGACAGGTGTGTTCCAGGGAGAGAAGCTCGATTAAAGGGAGGCAACGAAAGTTTTTGTTGCATTCTACTTTTAATGATTATATACTACTGTTAGTACCTAGTCATAAAAATGGATGGTGCGGTATGAAAAAAAGAAGAAGTAAAAAAGAAAGACAAGAATTATTACAACAAACTATAGAAACGAATCCTTTTATTACGGATGAAGATTTAGCAGAAAAATTTCAAGTGAGTATACAAACCGTACGTCTTGATCGTATGGAATTATCTATTCCTGAATTAAGAGAAAGAATTAAACATGTAGCTACAAAGCAACATGAAGAAGATGTGAAATCTTTACCGTTAGAAGAGGTTGTCGGAGAAATTATCGATATAGAATTAGATAGACATGCGATTTCTATTTTTGAAGTGAAGGTAGAACACGTATTTAAAAGAAATCAAATTGCCCGTGGGCACCATTTGTTTGCACAAGCAAACTCACTAGCTGTTGCAGTTATTGATGAAGAATTAGCATTAACTGCAAAGTCTACCATTCGATACATTCGTCCTGTAAAATTAGGAGAGCGTGTCGTTGCGAAAGCGCGCGTTGAAGATGTAGAGAATGATAAAGGACGGACGATTGTCAAAGTGCGTAGCTTTGTTGGAGAAGAACTTGTTTTTACAGGCACTTTTGAAATGTATCGATCTAGTAATTATAGTGAGGAAGGTAACAACTTATGAAAATCGCAATAGATGCAATGGGCGGCGATCATGCTCCAAAGGCTGTCGTACTAGGGGCAATGAAAGCTATTAAGGAATATTCTGATTTACATATTACGTTAGTAGGGAAAGAAGAGGAAATTCGTCAATACTTAACGAGTGAAGAACGAATTACTATACTTCATACAGATGAAAAAATCGAATCGACAGATGAACCAGTAAGGGCAGTTCGTCGAAAAAAACAAGCTTCAATGGTACTAGCAGCACAGCAAGTGAAAGACGGTGTAGCGGATGCTTGTATATCAGCTGGTAGCACAGGAGCTTTAATGGCGGCTGGATTGTTTGTTGTAGGTCGTATGGAAGGAATTGAGCGACCAGCTTTATCCCCTACAATGCCAACTGTTGATGGAGAAGGTTTTGTTATGTTAGATGTTGGAGCGAACGTTGATGCAAAACCAATTCATTTATATCAATATGCAGTAATGGGATCTGTATATGCTGAGAAAGTAAGAGGGATTAAAAATCCTCGCGTTGGACTTTTAAACGTTGGAACAGAGGATGGCAAAGGTAACGAGCTTTCAAAACAAGTCTTTGCAATGCTTAAGGATGCCCCAATTAATTTCGTTGGGAACGTTGAATCAAGAGATTTATTGCAAGGTGTAGCAGATGTTGTAGTATGTGATGGTTTTACAGGTAATGTAGCACTGAAATCATTAGAAGGAACAGCACTTGCATTATTCTCTATGCTAAAAGAACAGTTAATGAGTTCGTTTACGAGCAAATTAGCAGCAGCGGTATTAAAGCCAAAACTTATGGTATTAAAAGATAAAATGGATTATTCGGAGTATGGAGGAGCGGCATTATTTGGATTGAAGGCTCCTGTCATTAAGGCTCACGGTTCTTCCAATGACCAATCGATATTTAGTGCGATTCGTCAGACGAGAGAAATGGTAGCGAAAGAAGTTATTCCTACTATTTCAAGCGTAATGGAGAAAGAGCCACTCCAATAAGAGGAGGATTTGAAATGGGAAAACTAGCATTTCTTTTTCCGGGCCAAGGTTCACAGGCAGTTGGAATGGGTAAACAGTTAGCAGAGAATAATAAAGAGGTTGCAAATGTATTTGCAAAAGCAGATGAGGTATTGCAAGATTCACTTTCAGAAGTGATTTTTGAAGGGCCGCAAGACAAGCTTACGCTAACAACAAATGCGCAACCAGCCTTATTAACAACGAGTTTTGCTATTTTGACAGCTTTAAAAGAGTATGATATTACACCAGACTTTGTCGCAGGGCATAGTTTAGGTGAATATAGCGCTCTTGTAGCGGCGGGTGCAATAACTTTTGAAGACGCAGTATATGCTGTAAGGAAACGTGGGGAATATATGGAAGAAGCTGTTCCTGGCGGAGAAGGTGCAATGGCGGCTATTTTAGGTGCTGATCCACATATGCTGAAACAAGTTACAGAAGAAGTAACAAGTGAAGGATATGCAGTACAAATTGCTAATATGAATAGTACGAAGCAAATTGTGATTTCTGGAACAAAGCAAGGAGTCGAGATTGCTTCTCAAAGAGCGAAAGAAAATGGTGCAAAGAGAGCTGTTCCGCTTAAGGTAAGTGGACCGTTCCACTCTTCGCTTATGAAGCCAGCAGCGGAGAAATTCCAAAGTGTCTTAAATGAAATTACAATTCAAGATACGAATATTCCGGTTATTGCAAATGTAACAGCAGACGTTATTACAAGTGGTGCGCATATTCAAGAAAAGCTAATCGAGCAGCTCTATTCGCCTGTCTTATGGTACCCATCCATTGAATACATGGTGAGTCAAGGGGTAGATACATTTATTGAGATTGGACCTGGGAAAGTACTTGCTGGACTTATGAAGTCAATTGATTCATCAGTGAAAGCATACGCGATATATGATGAAGAGACATTACAAGATACCATTTCGAATTTGAGAGGAGAAAACTGATGTTAAAAGGGAAAGTAGCATTAGTAACGGGTGCTTCACGTGGAATCGGTCGTGCAATTGCGATTGATTTAGCGAAACAAGGTGCAAATGTTGTAGTAAATTATGCTGGTAACGAGCAAAAGGCAAATGAAGTAGTTGATGTAATAAAGAAATTAGGTTCGGATGCAATTGCAGTAAGAGCAGATGTTGCAAATGCTGAAGACGTTACAACTATGGTGAAACAAACTGTAGATGCATTTGGACAAGTTGATATTCTTGTAAATAATGCAGGTGTAACAAAAGATAATTTATTAATGCGTATGAAAGAAGAAGAATGGGATACAGTTATTAATACAAACCTAAAAGGTGTATTCTTATGTACAAAGGCAGTATCTCGATATATGATGCGTCAACGTCATGGACGTATTGTAAATATCGCTTCGGTTGTCGGAGTAACGGGAAACCCAGGACAAGCAAACTATGTTGCTGCTAAAGCGGGTGTAATTGGATTAACAAAAACATCAGCAAAAGAGTTAGCGAGCCGTAATATTACTGTAAATGCAATTGCTCCTGGATTTATTGCGACAGATATGACAGACGTATTAGATGAAAATATAAAAGCTGAAATGTTAAAATTAATTCCTGCAGCTCAGTTTGGTGAGGCGCAAGATATCGCGAATGCTGTAACATTTTTTGCCTCTGATCAAAGCAAATATATTACAGGTCAAACGTTAAATGTTGATGGTGGTATGGTAATGTAATAAAAGAATCGATTTCAGCTAGTTTTTTTGGACAATATTTAATATAATATTTGAGGGGAGGTGAATGGAATGGCAGATGTTTTAGAGCGTGTAACAAAAATCATCGTTGATCGTTTAGGAGTAGAAGAAACAGAAGTAGTACCAGCTGCAAGCTTCAAGGAAGATTTAGGAGCAGACTCCCTAGATGTAGTAGAACTTGTAATGCAATTAGAAGACGAATTCGAAATGGAAATTTCTGATGAAGATGCTGAAAAGATTGCTACTGTTGGCGATGCTGTGACTTACATAGAGAGTCATCTATAATGCTTGAATGAAGTCCCGTTTTTTAGCGGGGCTTCTCGGCTTATATCTGGAGGGACCTATGCCGTACCGTAAATATAGAGAAAAAAAATACGAAACAAAATATCGTGAAGCGTTTAAAGTATTTCAAGAAAAGATAGGTATTACGTTTACAGATGAAAAATTATTGATTCAAGCATTTACGCATTCATCGTATGTGAATGAGCATCGAAAAAAACCGCATGAAGACAATGAGCGTCTCGAATTCCTTGGAGATGCAGTATTGGAACTTACTGTATCGCAGTATCTGTTTCAAAAATATCCGACAATGAGCGAAGGAGAGTTAACAAAACTACGTGCAGCTATTGTATGTGAACCCTCTCTTGTTCGTTTTGCAAACGAGTTGTCATTTGGTAGCCTTGTTTTATTAGGAAAAGGTGAGGAAATGACAGGCGGACGTGAACGACCAGCTTTATTAGCGGATGTCTTTGAAGCGTTTATTGGTGCCCTTTATCTTGATCAAGGGCTAGAAACAGTATGGGGCTTCTTAAAAGAAATTGTATACCCTAAAATTAATGAAGGTGCTTTTTCTCATGTGATGGATTATAAGAGTCAATTACAAGAGTTGATTCAGCGTGATGGTAGTGGCAATATTGAGTATCAAATTTTGCAAGAAAAAGGACCGGCTCACAATCGAGAATTTGTGTCACGTGTTACGTTAAATAACGTGGCTTTAGGTCTTGGTAGTGGCAAGTCAAAAAAAGAAGCAGAGCAACAAGCTGCTGCAGAAGCGTTGAAAAAGTTAAAAGAACAACTATAAGGAATCCCCCTTTGAATGAGGGGGATTCCTTGTGCATAGAATGAAACTTTCCTTTCGTTTGTAAATGTAAGGAAAGGAAATCCGTATAATAGTTTGTTTTTGTATAAACAACATTTATAGCAACGGAGAATAGGAGGAAGGCCTTTCGTGTTTTTAAAAAGATTAGAAATAGCAGGATTTAAGTCTTTTGCTGAGCGTGTATCTGTTGATTTCGTCCCAGGTGTAACGTCTGTAGTAGGACCTAATGGAAGCGGGAAAAGTAATATTACTGATGCCATTCGCTGGGTACTTGGTGAACAATCGGCAAAATCATTACGTGGTGCAAAGATGGAAGATATTATTTTTGCAGGCAGTGATACGAGAAGAGCAGTTAATGTTGCTGAAGTAACGATAACTTTAAATAATGAGGATCAACGTTTACCGATTGAATATAATGAGGTGTGTGTAACGCGTCGTGTATCTCGTTCTGGTGATAGTGATTTTTATATTAATAAACAATCATGTAGATTGAAAGATATTATCGATTTATTCATGGACTCTGGTATGGGAAGAGAAGCTTTTTCGATTATTAGTCAGGGGAAAGTTGAAGAGATTTTAAGTAGTAAATCAGAAGAACGTCGTGGTGTATTTGAAGAAGCAGCTGGAGTGCTGAAATACAAACTTCGTAAAAAGAAAGCTGAAGGGAAATTAGCAGATACACAAGAAAACTTAAATCGTGTACAAGATATAATTCACGAATTAAGTAGTCAAGTAGAACCTTTAGAAAGACAAGCTTCTATTGCGAAAGATTATCTTGAGAAAAAAGAAGAATTAGAGAAAGTAGAAGCGGCGCTTATTGTACATGAAATTGAAGAATTACATGAGAAATGGGAAGCGCTTCGAAATCAGTTTGGGCATAATAAAAACGAAGAAGCGAAAATGTCAACGCATTTACAAAAAGGTGAAGAAGAGCTAGAGGAATTACGAGGTCAATTACAAGCAGTAGATGAGTCTGTAGATTCCCTGCAAGAAGTACTTCTTCTTTCTAGTAAAGAACTAGAAAAGTTAGAAGGGCAACGTGAGCTATTAAAAGAGAGAAAGCAAAATGCAACGACGCATTGTGCGCAACTCGAACAGTTAATTGTTGAATTAACAGCGAAAGCTACAAGTTATGATGGTGAAATAGAATCAAGTACAGAAGTGTTGATGCAATTTGTAAATCAAGTAAAAGAGTTGGAGACGAAATTGCATGATAATGAGCAAGTACTTGCAACGTTTGCCGACAATTTAGAGGAACAGATTGAGAATTTAAAAGGTGACTATATTGAACTTTTAAATCAACAAGCTAGTCATCGTAATGAATTATCTATGATTGAAGAACAATCTAAGCAACAAAACTCTAAAAATGAACGCCTTGATGAAGAAAATGCGAAATATGTAGAAATGCGTATGGAAATTACAGCGAAAAAGACGAAACTTGTGGAAAGTTATGAACAAGTGAAAGAAAAAGTAGCTGGAATCCTTTCGAATATACAAAAGACAGAAGCGGCACTTGGGAAATGCAAGGCGCAGTATAGTGAAAACGAAACAAAACTGTATCAAGCGTATCAATTTGTACAACAGGCACGTTCTCGAAAAGAAATGCTAGAAGAGATGCAAGAAGATTATTCTGGTTTCTACCAAGGGGTACGTGAAGTATTAAAAGCTAGAGAAAATAGGTTGCAAGGTATCGAGGGTGCTGTTGCAGAACTGCTAACGGTACCGAAAGAATATGAAGTTGCAATGGAAATTGCTCTAGGTGCAGCAATGCAGCATATTGTCGTACAAAAAGAAGAGCATGCTCGTAATGCTATTGCATTTTTAAAGCAAAATAAACATGGACGAGCAACGTTTTTACCACAAGCTGTTATTAAAGGTAGATCGTTATCGTTTGAGCAATTACGTATTGTAAATCAGCACCCATCGTTTGTAGGTGTGGCGGCAGAACTTGTGCAATATAACAATAAATATGAAAATGTAGTTTCGAATTTGTTAGGTACTGTTATTGTTGCAAAAGATTTACGCGGGGCGAATGAGTTGGCGAAACAACTACAATACCGTTATCGCATTGTAACAATCGAAGGTGATGTAGTGAACCCTGGCGGTTCTATGACAGGTGGAGCGGTAAAACAGGCGAAATCTTCTTTATTAGGACGTCAACGTGAGCTAGAAGAGTGGACAAACAAGTTAACTGATATGGAAGAAAAAACGACGAAGTTAGAAAACTTTGTTAAAGCAGTAAAGCAAGAAATTCAAGAAAAAGAAGTACAAATACGCGAACTGAGACAAAGCGTAGAGGTAGAGCGTGTAGAAGAACAGAAATTAAGAGAAGAAATTAGTCGCTTAGAATTAGAAGAACATCGTATTAATGATCGTTTATCAATTTATGATTTAGAGATTGAAGGGTTCTTGCAAGATCAAGTGAAAATGCAAAGGCGTAAAGAAGAGCTAGAAAAGATTTTAGCGACCCTTCAAGCGGAGATTACGGAATTAGATAGCAACATTGCAGCTTTAACAAAACAAAAAAGTGAGCAGCATTCTTCGAAAGAAAAAGTTCAAAAAGAAATGACAGAGTTAAAAGTGTTGGCAGCTGAAAAGCAACAACGCTTATCTAACCAAAAAGAAAAAGTTGAACGATTGACGAAGGAAAAAGAAGAAACAGATGCAACGCTTGTTAAAACGAAAGAGGACTTAGCATTCTTAAAACAAGAAATGACATCGAATTCAAGTGGTGAAGAGCAAATTACGAATATGATTGAGAAGAAAGCATACGATCGTAATCAAACTTCAGAGTTAATTCGCTCTCGTCGTGAACAACGTGTATCGTTACAAGAGAGAGTAGAACAGTTAGAGCGTAATCTGAAAGAGACCACAGGTAAACATAAATACATTCTTGAGATGTTGAAAGATCAAGAGGTAAAAATTAACCGACTTGATGTAGAGTTAGAAAATAGATTACAACATTTACGTGAAACATATACGATTTCATTTGAAGCGGCAAAACTGAAGTATACAATGGTGATGCCTGCCGAGGATGCACGTAAAAAGGTGAAATTAATTAAATTATCTATTGAAGAGCTAGGTACAGTAAACTTAGGAGCAATTGATGAATATGAGCGTGTAGCAGAGCGTCATACATTCTTACTAGAGCAAAAAGATGACCTAGAAGAAGCGAAAACGACATTGCACCAACTTATTACTGAAATGGATGAAGAAATGAAAAAACGCTTTTCTACTACGTTTGAAGGAATTCGAATGGAGTTTCAATCGGTATTCTCTGAATTGTTCGGAGGCGGTAGAGCGGATTTAGTCATGACGAATCCAGAGGACTTATTAAATACAGGTATTGATATTGTAGCGCAACCGCCAGGGAAGAAACTGCAAAACTTAGGTTTGCTTTCAGGTGGAGAGCGTGCTTTAACAGCAATTGCGCTGTTATTTGGTATTTTAAAAGTGCGCCCAGTTCCATTCTGTGTACTAGATGAGGTAGAGGCTGCTCTTGATGAGGCGAACGTTGCCCGTTTTGCCCAGTATTTAAAGAAATTTAGTGATGAGACACAGTTTATTGTAATTACACATAGAAAAGGTACAATGGAAGAGTCTGACGTATTGTACGGTGTAACAATGCAAGAGTCAGGGGTATCTAAACTTGTCTCGGTTCGTTTAGATGATGGAGAAGAACTAGTTGCAAGCAAATAGGAAGGATGGGTCAGTATGAGCTTTTTTAAAAAACTAAAAGAAAAAATTTCGAAACAAACAGATACGGTAACAGAGAAGTTTAAACAAGGATTAGAAAAAACGAGAAATTCATTTGCGGATAAAGTAAATGATTTAGTCTTTCGTTACCGTAAAGTAGATGAAGATTTCTTCGAAGAATTAGAAGAGATTTTAATCGGTGCAGACGTTGGCGTGTCAACAGTAATGGAATTAATTGATCAATTGAAAGAAGAAGTGCAACGCCGTAACATTCAAGATCCAAGAGAAGTACAAGCTGTTATTTCGGAAAAATTAATAGAAATTTATAAAGGCGACAGCGATTTTACTAATGAAGTTAATATGCAAAAAGATGGCTTGACAGTTGTTTTATTTGTTGGTGTTAATGGTGTAGGTAAAACGACAACAATTGGTAAGATGGCTCATAAGTTTAAATCAGAAGGTAAGTCTGTCTTATTGGCGGCAGGAGATACATTCCGCGCTGGGGCGATTGAACAATTAGAAGTGTGGGGCGATCGCGTTGGTGTAGAAGTGATTAAACAAGGATCAGGGTCTGATCCAGCAGCGGTTATGTATGACGCTGTACAAGCTGCAAAAGCACGTAACGTAGACGTATTACTATGCGATACAGCAGGACGTTTACAAAATAAAGTGAACTTAATGAAGGAGTTAGAGAAAGTGAAGCGTGTAATTGAGCGTGAAGTACCAGGAGCTCCTCATGAAGTATTACTTGTTATTGATGCTACAACAGGACAAAATGGTTTAAGTCAAGCGAAAACATTCCGTGAAGCAACGAATGTTACTGGTATTGTTTTAACGAAGTTAGATGGAACTGCTAAAGGTGGTATTGTATTAGCAATCCGTAACGAAATGGATGTACCGGTGAAATTTGTTGGATTAGGAGAACAAATGGATGATCTGCAACAGTTCGATCCAGAACAATATGTATATGGTTTATTTGCGAACTTAGTAGAAACAGAAGAAGTATAAGTGAAAGAAGCGGTATTTTCCGCTTCTTTTTCTATAAAAATATGTGATGTTAAGAAAAAAACTTGACACTCTTTTGTACTCCATGTAAACTAATTCATGTAAAGGGAAATCACTTAACAAAGGATGATCCAACATGCTCGAAAAAACAACGAGAATGAACTATTTATTTGATTTTTATCAATCGTTGTTAACGCAAAAACAAAGAAGTTATATGTCGCTTTATTATCTAGATGATTTATCTCTTGGTGAAATTGCGGAAGAATTTGATGTAAGTCGCCAAGCCGTGTATGATAACATTAAACGGACTGAAGCGATGCTTGAAGAATATGAAGAAAAATTAGTATTACTTCAAAAGTTTCAAGAGCGACAGCGACTTGTTGCAAAGCTAAAACAGCTAATCAGCGAAGAAGAGCATGTGAATGAAGAAATGAAACAAGTTGTTGAAGCTATCGAAAAATTAGATTAGGAGGGCGGCAATATGGCATTTGAAGGATTAGCCGACCGACTTCAACAGACAATGCAAAAAATCCGCGGCAAAGGAAAAGTTTCTGAAGCCGATGTGAAAGAAATGATGAGAGAAGTTCGTCTAGCTCTTTTAGAAGCGGACGTTAACTTTAAAGTAGTAAAAGATTTTGTAAAGCGTGTGTCTGAACGTGCTGTCGGACAAGATGTAATGAAAAGTTTGACACCTGGACAACAAGTAATTAAAGTTGTACAGGAAGAACTTACAGAACTTATGGGCGGAGAGCAAAGCAAAATTGCTGTTGCTAATAAGCCACCGACTGTTATTATGATGGTTGGTCTGCAAGGTGCAGGTAAAACAACGACGACAGGTAAGCTTGCGAATTTGCTTCGTAAAAAGCATAATCGTAAACCTATGCTTGTTGCAGCGGATATTTACCGTCCTGCAGCGATTAAACAGCTTGAAACATTAGGGAAGCAATTGGACATGCCTGTATTCTCTTTAGGAGATCAAGTAAGTCCTGTTGAAATTGCGAAACAAGCGATTGCAAAAGCAAAAGAAGATCATCACGATTATGTTTTAATTGATACAGCAGGTCGCCTGCATATTGATGAAGAACTAATGGATGAATTAGCGAAAGTGAAAGAAGTTGCGAAACCGGATGAAATTTTCCTTGTTGTCGATGCGATGACAGGACAAGACGCGGTTAATGTTGCACAAAGTTTCCATGAACAGTTAGGTTTAACTGGGGTTGTATTAACAAAATTAGATGGTGATACGCGCGGTGGTGCGGCATTATCTATTAAAGCTGTTACAAATACACCAATTAAATTTGCTGGTATGGGTGAAAAACTAGATGCACTTGAAGCGTTCCATCCAGAACGTATGGCATCCCGTATTTTAGGGATGGGAGACGTCTTAACATTAATTGAAAAAGCGCAAGCTACAGTTGATGAAGAGAAAGCAAAAGAACTTGAGCAAAAAATGCGTACACTTTCGTTTACGCTTGACGATTTCCTAGAACAACTTGGACAAGTGCGTCAACTTGGACCGCTTGATGAATTGTTAGGAATGCTTCCTGGTGCAAATAAAATTAAAGGGCTGAAAAATGCACAAGTTGATGAAAAACAAATTGGGCATATTGAGGCAATTATTCGTTCTATGACTAAATTAGAGCGAGAACAACCGGAAATAATCAATGCTAGTCGCAAAAAGCGCATTGCCAAAGGTAGCGGTACAACGGTACAAGAAATCAATCGTTTAATCAAGCAATTTGATGATATGAAAAAGATGATGAAAACGATGACTGGAATGCAAAAAGGTAAGAAAAAAGGACTAGGTGGATTGAAGTTTCCATTCATGTAAGGAAAAAAGATGGCTCTGTTAAGAAAAAATACTTTACAAAGCAATAGTCTTTTTGCTAATATAATTATCTGTGTGAAATAAATTCGGAGGTGCTTTATAAATGGCAGTTAAAATTCGTTTAAAACGTATGGGAGCTAAAAAAACTCCTTTCTATCGTGTAGTTGTTGCAGATTCTCGTTCTCCTCGTGACGGACGTTTCATTGAGGAAATCGGTACTTACAATCCGGTTGCTCAACCAGCTGAAGTTAAGATCAACGAAGAAGCAGCATTAAAATGGTTAGGAAATGGTGCTAAACCATCTGATACAGTTCGTAACTTATTCTCTAACCAAGGTATCATGGAGAAATTCCACTTATCTAAACAAGGTAAGTAATTGAGGCAATGACTATGAAGAAGTTAGTCGAGACGATTGTCAAGCCTCTTGTCGATCATCCTGAAGATGTAAAAGTTACACAGGAACTTTACAACGGAGAGATAAAGTATCGATTAACTGTACATCCTGAGGATGTTGGAAAAGTCATTGGAAAGCAAGGCAAAGTTGCGAAAGCAATTCGAATGCTCTTGTATTCAGTGGGACATCATAATGATGAAAAAGTAACACTGGAAATTCAATAAACGTAAAAAGGGCGAGGAGTTATTTCCTCTCCCTTTTTTAACATTTAAAGAGAAGTTGCATGTTCCATATGTGAAATGGGGATGCTTAATTTATATAGAAACCAGGGGTGACATACTATTTATGACAAAATGGTTTAACGTAGGGAAAATTGTAAATACTCATGGCGTAAGAGGAGAAATTCGTGTAGTTTCTCGTACTGATTTTCCAGAAGAGCGATATAAAGTAGGAAATACATTATACATATCGAATGAAAAAGGTGGAGAGCCCTTCCCAGTAAAGATTACTTCTCATCGTCAACATAAAACATTTGATTTATTGACATTTGAAGGATATGGGAATGTAAATGAAGTAGAACAGTTTAAAGGATCTCTTTTAAAAGTGCCTGAAGATCAATTAGGCGAACTAGCTGAAGGTGAATACTACTATCATGAAATTATTGGTTGCAACGTTGTAACGGAAGAAGGAGAAGCGTTAGGGACAATAAAAGAAATTTTATCTCCCGGTGCAAATGATGTTTGGGTTATTAAACGTCCAAAAGGTCAAGATCTGTTAATTCCTTATATTGATGATGTTGTACTTCAAGTTAACATTGAGAATAAATTAGTAACCATTCATGTAATGGAAGGGCTGCTATAATGAAAATTGACATTTTAACATTGTTTCCAGATATGTTTACAGGTGTGTTTGGATCTTCAATTTTAAAGAAAGCACAAGAAAAAGAAGCGGTAGAGCTTCGTGTGGTCAATTTCCGCGATTATACAACGAGTAAGCATAATAGCGTAGATGATTATCCGTATGGTGGTGGCGCTGGGATGGTATTAACCCCTCAGCCTATTTTTGATGCTGTAGAAGATTTAACGAAAGAGACAGAGCGTAAACCGAGAGTTGTCTTAATGTGTCCGCAGGGTGAAAGATTTACTCAAAAGAAAGCAGAAGAGCTTGCAGAAGAAGAACATTTAATCTTTGTATGTGGACATTATGAAGGATATGACGAGAGAATTCGTGAACATCTCGTGACAGATGAAATTTCTATTGGTGACTACGTATTAACGGGTGGAGAGTTAGCCTCTATGGTTATAACTGATAGTGTCGTACGTCTCTTGCCAGGAGTACTAGGAAATCATGCTTCACAGGTCGAGGATTCGTTTAGTACAGGTTTATTAGAGCATCCTCATTATACACGTCCAGCTGATTTTCGTGGTATGAAAGTGCCCGATGTATTAATGTCAGGAAATCATAAAAATATTGATGAGTGGCGACATAAAGAATCGTTGCGTCGTACGTACACGCGTAGACCGGATTTACTAGAAGAACGAGAATTGTCTAAGCAAGAAAAGAAATGGCTAGAACAGATTAAAGAAGGCAAATAAGGGCTTGATATATTTTCTATTGCAACAGTTCTAGCAATATGCTATTATAACACTTGTGCTGCTGAAATCAGTAGCCGTATTAACGATGTTCCGCTGTAATTTATTTAGACTTTATAAGAGCATCTGTTTAAAGGAGAGAATTTAATATGCAACAATTAATCGCAGAAATTACAAAAGGCCAATTAAAAACTGACCTTCCTTCATTCCGTCCTGGAGACACTTTACGTGTACACGTAAAAGTAGTTGAGGGAACTCGTGAAAGAATTCAGCTTTTCGAAGGTGTTGTAATTAAACGTCGTGGTGGCGGAATCAGTGAAACATTCACAGTTCGTAAGATTTCTTACGGTGTAGGTGTAGAGCGTACATTCCCAGTTCACACGCCAAGAATCGCGAAAATCGAAGTACTTCGCCGTGGTAAAGTACGTCGTGCTAAGTTATACTACTTACGTAACCTTCGCGGTAAAAAAGCACGTATTAAAGAAATTCGATAAGACATGTATGGGAGCTTGTAAATGCACAAGCTCCCTTTTTCCAATCTATATAAAATTTTGATATAATACGAGCAGCTTACATAATCGTGGAGGGGAAAAGCATGAAGAAAGAAAAGAGTTCACTTTGGGAATGGATCAAAGCAATTTTGATTGCTGTTGTATTAGCGGGTGTTATTAGACAGTTTTTCTTTGCGCCAATTCTCGTAGATGGAGTATCGATGGCGTCTACTTTACATGACCGCGATCGAATGATTGTTAATAAAATTGGTTATCACATAGGAGATCCGAAACGATTTGATATTATTGTATTTCGAGCAACGGAAGATAAAGATTATATTAAGCGTATTATTGGCCTACCAGGCGATGAAATAGAGTATCGTAATGATAAACTATATGTTAACGGAAAGGCTTATGAGGAGCCGTATTTAGACAAGCAGAAAAAACAAATTGCTGACGGACCGCTTACATATGATTTTACTCTTGAAGAAATGACAGGGAAGAAAACTGTTCCGGAAGGTCAATTATTTGTTTTAGGCGATAATCGTCGTTTTAGTAAAGATAGCCGTTCGATTGGTACAATTTCAATGGACCAAGTGATCGGAAAAGCAAATATACTATATTGGCCGTTAAAAGATGCTCGTATTGTGAAATAAAAGAAAAAGAAGGTGGCAACATGGTAATTCAATGGTTCCCGGGCCATATGGCAAAGGCTAGACGCCAAGTAACAGAAAAATTAAAGTTAATTGATGTTGTAATTGAGCTTGTAGATGCTCGATTACCTTTATCTTCTCGAAATCCGATGATTGATGAGATTATTACACATAAACCGAGGCTTGTTGTTTTAAATAAAGCAGATATGGCGGATGATCGTTTAACAAAACAGTGGATCGCATATTTTAAAGAAAAAGGCCATATGGCAATTTCAATTAACGCACAAGCTGGACAAGGTATGAAGGAAATTGCAGCAGCTTGTAAAGTGTTAGTGAAAGAAAAATTTGATAAAATGGTTGCAAAAGGTATTAGACCGCGAGCGATTCGTGCATTAATTGTAGGTATACCGAATGTTGGTAAATCTACGTTAATCAATAAGTTAGCGAAGAAAAATATTGCTAAAACAGGAGATCGTCCTGGTGTGACAACAGCTCAACAATGGATTAAGGTTGGGAAAGAAATGGAGCTGTTAGATACACCTGGTATTTTATGGCCTAAATTTGAAGACGAATTAGTTGGTTTACGTCTAGCTACGACTGGTGCAATTAAAGACTCTATTTTAAATCTACAAGATGTAGCTGTTTATGCGTTACGTTTTATGGAGAAACATTATCCAGAACGATTAAAAGAGCGCTATAGTTTAAATGACATTCCAGAAGATATCGTGGAGTTATTTGATGCGATTGGGAAAAACCGAGGCTGCTTAATGGGCGGCGGAATGATTGATTATGATAAAACATCTGAACTTGTACTTCGTGAGCTTCGTGGTGGCAAACTTGGAAAAATGACATTTGAAACACCAGAAGAGTTTGCAGAGCAAACAGAAGATGTAGAAAAAGTAGAAGAAGTATAAGACGTGCGTTTGTACGTCTTTTCTTTTTTTTGTATATAAAGGGAGTGGCATGAATGCAAAAAGTGACTATTCAAGAAGCGGAACATTTACTGCAAGAAATTATGAGTGAAGAGGACGATCGCTTTCAAATATTAATGAAAGATGAACGTAAAGGGGTACAAAAGCTCATTACGAAGTGGTATAAACAAAAAGAGTTAGCGCAAAAGGAAAAAGAAAAATTTCTAGAAATGTCTAAGTATGAAAATGCGTTACGTGAAAAAGGCCTCACATATATCGCTGGTATAGATGAAGTGGGTCGTGGACCGCTAGCTGGGCCTGTCGTGACGGCAGCTGTTGTCCTTCCTGGAGATTTTTATATTCCAGGGTTAAATGATTCGAAAAAGCTGAGTGAGGCGAAGCGAGAGCGTTTTTATGATGAAATTAAAGCGCAAGCAATTGCAATTGGAGTTGGAATTGTATCACCGCAAGTGATTGATGAGATAAATATTTATCAAGCGACGAAACAAGCGATGTTAGATGCTGTTGCAAATTTATCTTGTACACCAGAATACTTATTAATTGATGCGATGAAACTCCCTACACCAATTCCGCAAACATCCATCATTAAAGGTGATGCAAAAAGTATCTCTATTTCAGCTGCATCCATTATTGCAAAAGTAACGAGAGATCGTATGATGAAAAAGCTTGGAGAAAAGTATCCTGCATATGGATTTGAACAACATATGGGATATGGAACGAAACAACATTTAGAAGCGATCGAAGCACATGGAGTATTAGAAGAACACCGAAAATCGTTTGCGCCAATTAAAGATATGAATAAAAAATAAGCTGTGTTTTCACAGCTTATTTTTTATTTTGACATATAAACATTACTATTTTCAAAAAAGAATAAAGCGATTTCAGTTTTCTGACACTTTATTGTAGACAGCGTGCCAATCATCTTATACAATGGCAATGTAATGTTTTTTAAACATTAAAAAACTTTTCGAGTAAAACAGGAAAACAGGGGAGGATGGGACCATGAATATCCATGAGTACCAAGGTAAGGCAGTCCTTAGAAGCTATGGGGTTAGCGTTCCGAACGGGAAGGTTGCATTTACAGTAGAAGAAGCTGTAGAAGCAGCGAAAGAATTAGGAACGGATGTATGTGTAGTAAAAGCACAAATTCACGCTGGTGGACGCGGCAAAGCTGGCGGAGTAAAAGTTGCAAAAAATTTAGATGAAGTTCGTACATATGCAGAGAGCATTTTAGGAACTACACTTGTGACACATCAAACAGGTCCTGAAGGTAAGGAAGTAAAACGCTTACTTATCGAAGAAGGTTGCGATATTAAAAAAGAATATTATGTAGGTCTTGTTTTAGACCGTGCAACTTCTCAAGTTGTTTTAATGGCGTCTGAAGAAGGCGGAACAGAAATTGAAGAAGTAGCAGAAAAAACACCTGAAAAAATCTTTAAAGAATATATTGATCCGGCAGTAGGCTTACAAGGCTTCCAAGCGCGCCGAATCGCATTTAACATCAATATTCCAAAAGAGCTTGTAGGACAAGCTGTGAAGTTTATGATGGGCTTATACCGTGCGTTTATCGAAAAAGATTGCTCTATCGCGGAGATTAACCCACTTGTTACAACAGGTGATGGTAAAGTTATGGCATTAGATGCGAAATTAAACTTTGATTCTAACGCTTTATATCGCCATAAAGATATTTTAGAACTTCGTGATCTTGATGAAGAAGATGCAAAAGAAATCGAAGCTTCTAAATATGACTTAAACTACATTCCTTTAGATGGAAATATCGGTTGTATGGTTAATGGTGCAGGTTTAGCGATGGCTACAATGGATATCATTAAACATTACCATGGCGATCCAGCTAACTTCTTAGATGTTGGTGGCGGTGCGACAGCTGAAAAAGTTACAGAAGCATTCAAAATTATCCTTTCTGACAAAAATGTAAAAGGTATCTTCGTTAACATTTTTGGTGGCATTATGAAGTGTGATGTTATCGCAGAAGGTGTTATTGAAGCAACGAAACAAGTAGGTCTTGAGTTACCTTTAGTTGTACGTCTTGAAGGTACAAACGTAGAGTTAGGTAAGAAAATTTTAAATGAGTCTGGCTTAAATATTGTTGCAGCAGAATCTATGGCAGACGGTGCACAAAAAATTGTTTCACTAGTGGGCTAATAGAAAGCGGGGGAGAAAAATGAGCGTATTAGTTAATAAAGATACAAAAGTTATTGTTCAAGGTATTACAGGTTCTCAAGGGTTATTCCACACAAAACAAATGATTGAATACGGTACGAAAATTGTCGGTGGTGTAACGCCAGGTAAAGGTGGCACTGATATTGAAGGTGTACCAGTATTTGATACTGTAGAAGATGCAGTGAAAGCAACAGGCGCAAACGCTTCAGTTGTATACGTTCCACCCGCTTTTGCGGCTGATGCAATTATGGAAGCAGTTGATGCAGAAATTGATTTAGTAGTATGTATTACTGAAGGAATTCCTGTATTAGATATGGTAAATGTAAAGAGATATATGGCGGGTAAACATACACGTTTACTTGGACCAAACTGCCCAGGTGTTATCACGCCTGATGAATGTAAAATCGGTATTATGCCAGGATACATTCATAAAAAAGGTCATGTAGGTATCGTATCTCGCTCTGGTACATTAACGTATGAGGCTGTACATCAGTTAACACAAGAAGGTATTGGTCAATCTACGGCTGTAGGTATCGGCGGAGACCCAGTTAACGGTACAGACTTTATTGATGCGTTAAAAGCCTTTAATGAAGATGAAGAAACACATGCTGTAATTATGATTGGTGAAATCGGTGGTACAGCGGAAGAAGAGGCAGCTGAATGGGTGAAAGCTAATATGACAAAACCTGTTGTAGGCTTCATTGGCGGCCAAACAGCGCCTGCTGGCAAGCGTATGGGTCATGCTGGTGCGATCATTTCTGGCGGTAAAGGAACTGCTGCAGAAAAGATTAAAACGATGGAAGCTTGTGGTATTAAAGTAGCGGAAACTCCAGCAGTTATGGGTGAAACGCTAATCTCTGTCTTAAAAGAAAAAGGTCTATTTGAGACTTGTAAAAACTACTAATCTGTTGAAAGACACCTTCTTGCTTGAAGGTGTCTTTTTACAAACTTCTTGTTAACATAATAAAAATTATGGGTAAGGAGAATTATGATGAAAAGAGAACGATTATTGCATCTCCACTACTTGTTAGCGGATCATTGGAAGGCAATAGAGAGGCTATTATATGTCGATCCAGAATTGAAAGGAATATACACTTTTAATGCAAAACAAATGGAATGTTACACTGGAATATCCTCGGAAAAATCTTCAGAATTAGTAAATTTTCTTCAAAGTTCAAATCTCCCGCAATATATATCTTATTTAGAGAAAAACCGAATCTTTTATATGACTATATGGGATGAAGAGTACCCACAATTATTACGTGAAATACAAGACCCTCCCTTTGTATTATATGGAAAAGGAGAGAAGGATTTCCTCAATAAAGCGAATAAATTAGCGGTTGTTGGAACGAGAGAACCGAATTTATATGGACATGAGAGTTTGCAATTTATTTTACATCCATTATTAGAAAAGGAATGGCTTATTGTCAGTGGGTTTGCAAGAGGGATAGATACGATGTCCCATGAAATTACAGTAAGACGGCATTGCCCGACTATAGCGATACTAGGACACGGATTATCGTATATATATCCAAAAGAGAATCGATATTTATATGAAGCTTGGAATGAATATATATTGTTATTAACAGAGTATCCTCCGCACTATGCACCGAAAAAATGGTATTTTCCAAAGAGGAATCGGATTATTAGTGGTATAAGTAAAGGTGTTTTAGTTGTAGAAGCGAAATCGAGAAGCGGAACACTTATTACCGCGGACCTTGCTTTAGAGCAAAATAGAGAGGTATTTGCACTTCCTGGACCGATATTTATAGATAGTGCATCAGGAACAAATCATCTAATTCAACAAGGGGCGAAACTAGTAAGAAATGCAGAAGATATCCTAGAAGAGATTTTAAATTAACCTTATATTTTTATGTTTTTATTAAACAATTATTGACAAATGGTAGATAGGCACTGTATGGTATATTCATTCTTGATTGACAAAAACAAGAGAAATCAATAAGATTAATGAAGACTTGAATCCACCTCTTAAGGAGGCACTAGCATGTCAGATTACCTCGTAATCGTGGAGTCGCCTTCTAAGGCGAAGACCATTGAGAAATATTTAGGGAAAAAATACAAAGTTGTCGCGTCTATGGGACACGTTCGCGATTTACCTAAAAGCCAAATGGGGATAGAAGTAAAGAACAACTTCACCCCGAAGTACATTACCATTCGTGGTAAAGGTCCCGTCTTAAAAGACTTAAAATCAGCGGCAAAAAAAGCAAAGAAAGTCTATCTCGCGGCCGATCCAGACCGCGAAGGGGAAGCTATTGCTTGGCATTTAGCCAATACGTTAAATGTGGACGTTGAATCAGATTGCCGAGTTGTGTTTAATGAGATTACAAAAGATGCAATAAAAGAATCATTCAAACATCCTCGAGCGATCAATATGGATTTAGTAGATGCACAACAAGCAAGACGTATACTAGATCGTCTTGTTGGTTACAATATTAGTCCTTTATTATGGAAGAAAGTAAAAAAAGGATTAAGTGCAGGACGCGTACAATCTGTGGCAGTTCGTTTAATTATCGAACGTGAAAGAGAAATTCAAAGTTTTGAGCCTGAAGAATTCTGGACAATTAAGACAGAATTTGTGAAAGGGAAAGACACATTTGAAGCAAGCTTTTACGGTGTAGATGGTGAAAAAGTTCAATTAACGAATGAAACGCAAGTGAATGAAATAATTGAACAGC
Source organism: Bacillus paramycoides (assembly GCF_038971285.1). Lineage (NCBI taxonomy): Bacteria > Bacillati > Bacillota > Bacilli > Caryophanales > Bacillaceae > Bacillus > Bacillus paramycoides. Next base: position 3,747,640 of record NZ_CP152427.1, on the reverse strand, counting down.
TGAAAGATAATGCGTTCTCAGTTGAAAATGTAACGCGAAAAGAGCGAAAACGTAATCCTGCATTACCGTTTACGACATCTTCCTTGCAACAAGAGGCAGCGCGTAAGTTAAACATGCGAGCAAAGAAAACGATGATGCTTGCGCAGCAATTGTATGAAGGAATTGATCTTGGAAAACAAGGAACTGTCGGTCTTATTACGTATATGAGAACTGATTCAACACGTATCTCAGAAACAGCTCAAACAGAGGCGCGTGCTTACATTACTGAGGCGTTTGGTACGGAATACATAGGAACAGAAAAGAAGAAAGAGACGAAGAAATCGAACGCACAAGATGCGCATGAGGCAATTCGTCCTACTTCGGTAATGAGAAAGCCAGAGGAACTAAAGAGTTTCTTAAGTCGTGATCAACTTCGATTGTATAAATTGATTTGGGAGCGATTTGTTGCAAGTCAAATGGCGTCTGCTATAATGGATACTGTGACAGCGAGACTCATTAATAACAATGTTCAGTTCCGTGCAAGTGGATCGGTTGTAAAGTTCCCAGGATTTATGAAAGTGTATGTAGAGTCGAAAGATGACGGTGCTGAAGAAAAGGATAAGATGTTACCACCTTTAGAAGTAGGGGAAACAGTATTTTCGAAGGATTTAGAACCGAAGCAACACTTTACACAACCGCCGCCGCGCTATACAGAGGCTCGTCTAGTAAGAACACTTGAAGAGCTTGGAATTGGAAGACCGTCGACTTACGTACCGACACTTGAAACAATTCAAAAACGTGGATATGTAGGTTTGGATAATAAACGATTCGTTCCAACTGAACTTGGTGAAATAGTAATTGAACTTATTTTAGAGTTTTTCCCAGAAATTATTAACATTGAATTTACTGCTAACATGGAGCAAAGCCTCGATGAAGTAGAAGAAGGAAATGCGAATTGGGTAAAAATTGTTGATGATTTCTACGTAGGCTTTGAACCGCGTTTAGAAAAAGCGGAAAAAGAAATGCGCGAAGTGGAAATTAAAGATGAACCAGCTGGGGAAGACTGTGAATTATGTAATCACCCAATGGTCTTTAAGATGGGTAAATATGGGAAGTTTATGGCTTGTTCGAATTTCCCAGATTGTCGTAATACAAAACCGATTGTGAAAGAAATCGGTGTTACTTGTCCGAAATGTGATAAAGGTCAAATTATTGAACGTCGTAGTAATAAAAAGAAACGTCTTTTCTATGGATGCGGTACGTATCCAGAGTGTGACTTTGTATCTTGGGATAAGCCGATTGGTCGTAAATGTCCGAAGTGCGAAGGTATGCTAGTAGAGAAGAAGTTGAAAAAAGGCGTGCAAGTACAATGTATTTCGTGTGATTATGAAGAAGAACAACAAATGTGAGCGTAACTGCTCACATTTTTTTCGGGAAGAAAAGGAAAGGTGATAAATATATGACAACACAAGTAGTAAACGTCATTGGCGCAGGTCTTGCAGGAAGCGAAGCAGCTTACCAAATTGCAAAACGTGGTGTCCAAGTAAGATTATATGAAATGAGACCGGTAAGGCAAACGCCAGCTCATCACACAGATAAATTTGCAGAGTTAGTATGTAGTAACTCGCTTCGTGCGAACACATTAACAAATGCTGTTGGTGTTATTAAAGAAGAAATGCGCTTAATGGATTCTGTTATTATTCGTGCAGCTGATGAGTGCTCTGTACCAGCAGGAGGGGCTTTAGCTGTAGATCGTCATGAGTTTGCGGCAAAAGTAACGGAATACGTGAAGAACCATCCAAACGTAACTGTGATGAATGAAGAAATCACTGAAATTCCAGAAGGTCCTACTGTTATCGCGACAGGTCCACTTACGTCACCTGATCTTTCTGCACAATTAAAAGAATTAACAGGTGAAGACTATTTTTATTTCTATGATGCTGCAGCACCGATTGTTGAGAAAGACAGCATTGATATGAATAAAGTGTATTTAAAATCTCGTTATGATAAAGGTGAAGCGGCATATTTAAACTGCCCAATGACGGAAGAGGAATTTGATCGTTTTTACGAGGCTTTAATCGCTGCTGAAACAGTACCTTTAAAAGAATTTGAAAAAGAAATTTTCTTTGAAGGTTGTATGCCGGTAGAAGTTATGGCAAGTAGAGGAAGACAGACACTAGTATTTGGACCGATGAAACCTGTTGGATTAGAAGATCCGAAAACAGGGAAAACGCCATATGCTGTTGTTCAGTTACGTCAAGACGATGCAGCGGGAACGTTATACAATATCGTAGGTTTCCAAACGCATTTAAAGTGGGGACCACAAAAAGAAGTGTTACAGTTGATTCCAGGACTGGAAAACGCAGAGATTGTACGTTATGGTGTTATGCATCGTAATACGTTTATTAACTCACCTAATTTACTTCGTCCAACATACCAATATAAACAACGTGATGATTTATTCTTCGCTGGTCAAATGACTGGAGTAGAGGGATATGTTGAATCGGCAGCTTCAGGATTGCTAGCAGGTATTAATGCTGCTCGACTTGTGAAAGGTGAAGAGCCAGTTGTATTACCGCCTGTAACTGCAATGGGAAGTATGGCGAATTATATTACTGCGACAAACGCGAAAAACTTCCAACCAATGAATGCGAACTTCGGATTGTTTGCACCGTTAGAGAAGAAAATTAAGAAGAAAGCAGAACGTAATGAAGCCTATGCAACACGCGCTTTAGAAACGATTCAAAATTTTGTAAATATTTAGTTAAATTTCTTGCAAAGGCTACTAAGTTGTGATACGATTTAGTAGCCTTTATTGAGGTGAATTGTGTGAATGTGAAGAAATTGTTACAATTATTCGTTGGATATTTACAAATTGAAAGAAATTATTCAAAATATACAATTGCAAGTTATCAAAATGATTTAGAACATTTTGTGCAATTTATGGAGCGAGAAGGCATATCCTCTTTTTTAGATATTACATACGCGGATGTTCGTTTGTACTTAACGACGTTGCACGATGAAAAGTTAGCCCGTAAATCTGTCGCAAGAAAAGTATCAAGCTTACGAAGTTTATATCGTTTTTTGATGCGTGAAGGTTATCGAAAAGATAATCCGTTTGCACTTGCGTCACTCCCCAAAAAAGAATTGTCAATCCCAAAGTTTTTATATGCTGAAGAATTAGAGGAATTATTTGAAGTTTCTGATACGGAAACACCGCTAGGTCAAAGGAATCAAGCTTTATTAGAGTTGATGTATGCGACTGGAATCCGTGTGAGTGAATGTGTCAATTTACAACTTACCGATATTGACTTCGCGGTGGGAACAATTTTAGTAATGGGAAAAGGAAAAAAACAAAGGTATATTCCGTTCGGGAGCTATGCACAAGATGCTTTAATTACTTATATAGAGAACGGGAGAAAACAGTTAGCTCAAAAAACTGAAGAACACTCTCATATGGTATTTTTAAACGCGAAAGGCACGCCGCTGACAAGTCGAGGGGTACGCTATGTATTAAACGAACTCATTAAGAAAGCTTCCCTGACAATGCGGATAAGTCCTCACATGTTAAGGCATACATTTGCTACACACATGTTAGATGAAGGGGCAGATTTACGTACTGTACAGGAGCTACTCGGTCATGAGAATTTGTCGACGACACAAATTTATACGCATGTCTCTAAAGAAAGATTGCGTTCTGTCTACATGAAGCATCACCCACGGGCATAAATTGCTTTTAAAGCTATAAAAACATATAAAGGAGTTTTTTCTATGGGAAATTTCCACGCTACAACGATATTTGCAGTTCATCATAATGGAGAATGTGCAATGGCTGGAGATGGCCAGGTGACAATGGGAAATGCTGTTGTAATGAAACATACAGCTCGTAAAGTTCGTAAACTTTTCCAAGGGAAAGTTTTAGCTGGTTTTGCAGGCTCGGTTGCTGATGCATTTACTCTTTTTGAAATGTTTGAAGGAAAATTAGAAGAGTATAATGGGAACTTGCAGCGTGCTGCTGTTGAAATGGCGAAACAATGGCGTGGCGACAAAATGTTACGTCAGCTAGAAGCGATGCTCATTGTCATGGATAAAACAACGATGCTCCTTGTTTCAGGTACAGGAGAAGTGATTGAACCGGATGATGGTATTTTAGCAATTGGATCTGGCGGGAATTATGCGCTTTCAGCAGGTCGTGCTTTAAAGCAATATGCAAGTGAACATTTAACAGCGAAGCAAATTGCGAAAGCGAGTTTAGACATTGCAGGCGATATTTGTGTGTATACAAACCACAATATAATTGTGGAAGAATTGTAGAATCGTAAGGGAGGCATTTTATATGCATTTACATTTTACTCCGCGTCAAATTGTGGAAAAATTAGATCAATACATTATCGGTCAAAAAGATGCGAAGAAAGCGGTTGCTGTAGCTTTAAGAAATCGATACCGCCGAAGTAAATTAGCTGAAAATCTACGTGATGAAATTGCACCTAAAAATATTTTAATGATTGGACCGACAGGTGTTGGTAAAACAGAGGTAGCACGACGAATGGCGAAACTCGTTGGAGCACCTTTTATTAAGGTTGAAGCTACTAAATTTACAGAAGTTGGATATGTAGGTAGAGACGTAGAATCGATGGTACGTGATCTTGTGGAAACGTCAGTTCGTATCGTGAAAGAAGAAATGGTAGTTAACGTACAAGACAAAGCAGAAGAACAAGCGAACCAACGTCTTGTTGAAATTTTAGTGCCGAGTCCGGAGAAGCAATCTGGATTTAAAAACCCATTAGAAATGTTATTTGGTGGCGCTCAAAATTCAAATCAAACAACAGATTCACAGGAAGATGTTGAAATTGAAAAGAAACGTCAAGACGTCGAAAGAAAGCTTGCTGCAGGACTTCTTGAAGATGAAATTGTATCGATTGAAGTGACTGAGCAACAGTCTTCTATGTTTGATATGTTACAAGGAACTGGCATGGAACAAATGGGAATGAATTTCCAAGATGCGTTAGGAAGTTTTATGCCGAAAAAAACAAAAAAACGTAAACTTTCTGTAAAAGAAGCAAGAAAAGTCTTGACAAATGAGGAAGCACAGCGCTTAATTGATATGGATGAAGTTACACAAGAGGCTGTTTATCGTGCTGAACAGCTCGGGATTATTTTTATCGATGAAATTGACAAAATTGCTGGTAAGCAGTCGAATAGCGTAGATGTATCACGTGAAGGTGTGCAACGTGACATTTTGCCAATTGTAGAAGGATCGAATGTTGCGACAAAATACGGATCAGTAAAAACGGATTATATTTTATTCGTTGCAGCTGGAGCGTTTCATATGTCTAAACCGTCGGATTTAATTCCGGAATTACAAGGGAGATTTCCGATTCGAGTAGAATTAACAAAATTATCGACTGATGATTTTGTTAAAATATTAATCGAGCCTGACAATGCGTTAATTAAACAATATATGGCTTTATTAGCGACTGAAGGTATAGAAATTGAATTTTCAGACGAAGCTATTCGTAAGATTGCTGAGATTGCTTATCAAGTTAATCAGGATACAGATAATATTGGAGCAAGAAGACTTCATACGATTATGGAGAAGCTCCTTGAAGATTTATCGTTTGAAGCATCTGAAATTACGTTAGAGAAAATAACGATAACACCTCAATACGTTGAGGAGAAATTAGCAACGATTGCTAAAAATAAAGATGTGAGCCAGTTTATTTTGTAATAGTGTCATCAGGTGACTCGCCCTAGTTTCCAAGTGATGAAAAAATATGTGAGTAATATGTAGGAGGAACTTTTGAAATGGAATTATTAGCAAAAACAAGAAAATTAAATGCGTTATTACAGAGCGCAGCAGGAAAGCCTGTAAACTTTAGAGAAATGTCTGACACAATGTGTGAAGTAATCGAAGCGAACGTATTCGTAGTAAGCCGTCGTGGTAAATTACTAGGATATGCAATTCACCAACAAATCGAGAATGAGCGTATGAAACAAATGCTTGCAGAGCGTCAATTCCCAGAAGAGTATACACAAAGCTTATTCAACATTACAGAAACATCTTCAAACTTAGATGTAAACAGTGCTTACACAGCATTCCCAGTAGAAAATAAAGAATTATTTGGTCAAGGCTTAACTACAATCGTACCGATCGTTGGTGGCGGTGAGCGTTTAGGTACATTAGTATTAGCTCGTCTTGGTCAAGAGTTCTTAGACGATGATTTAATCCTTGCTGAGTACAGCTCAACTGTTGTAGGTATGGAAATCTTACGTGAAAAAGCTGAAGAGATCGAAGAAGAAGCACGTAGCAAAGCTGTTGTTCAAATGGCGATCAGCTCATTATCTTACAGTGAGTTAGAAGCAATCGAGCACATCTTCGAAGAATTAAACGGAACAGAAGGTTTACTTGTTGCAAGTAAAATCGCTGACCGCGTAGGAATCACTCGTTCAGTAATCGTAAATGCACTTCGTAAATTAGAAAGTGCTGGTGTAATCGAGTCGCGTTCTTTAGGTATGAAAGGAACATACATTAAAGTATTAAACGACAAATTCTTACATGAACTTGCTAAATTAAAAACAAACTAATTTATAAAACTCTCCTCATGTTTTTGAGGAGAGTTTTTTTGTATATAACAGATTGATGTTGTTTGTAAATAGCGTCATAATCGTACTCTTTTGAAAAACTATGAATTGAATTTTACTTTTTTGCTTAAAAGAAATGCAGGTTGGTAATACTAGAATTCGAGTATGAACAAAGAAAGTTTTACATTGTTCGCATTTTCGACTTGATTGTAATATTTCAGTATGATATAGTAAGCAGTGGTGTCAGTACAAAGTACACACGTTTACTGATTTAAGTGTTGGTGCTACGTTTGTAGTTTCGCTTAGAGATGAAGTAAACGGAGGATATCAAAAACCATTTAGGAGGAACTATATTATGTCAGTAATTTCTATGAAGCAATTGCTTGAAGCTGGTGTTCATTTCGGACATCAAACTCGTCGTTGGAACCCAAAAATGAAGCGTTACATTTTCACAGAGCGTAACGGTATCTACATCATCGACTTACAAAAAACTGTGAAAAAGGTTGAGGAAGCTTTCAAAGTTATGCGTGACATCGCTGCTGAAGGCGGAGACATCTTATTCGTAGGTACTAAAAAACAAGCACAAGAAGCTATTAAAGAAGAAGCAACTCGTGCTGGTATGTACTTCGTTAACCAACGTTGGTTAGGTGGAACTTTAACAAACTTCCAAACAATCCAAAAGCGTATCAAGCGTCTTAAAGACATCGAAAGAATGCAAGAAGATGGTACTTTCGAAGTACTACCTAAGAAAGAAGTTGTTCAACTTAAAAAAGAGTTAGAGCGTCTTGAGAAATTCTTAGGCGGTATTAAAGATATGAAAGGTCTTCCAAGTGCATTATTCGTAGTAGACCCTCGTAAAGAGCGTATTGCAGTTGCTGAAGCACGCAAATTACACATTCCAATCATCGGTATCGTTGATACAAACTGTGATCCAGACGAAATCGATCACGTTATCCCAGCAAACGATGATGCAATTCGTGCTGTAAAACTTCTTACATCTAAAATGGCAGACGCGATCCTTGAAGCAAAACAAGGTGAAGAAACTGTTACTGCGTAACAAAGTTGGAAAGGTGATAAGGGGTTCGGCCTTTTATCACCTTTTTTAAGGTATAAACACCTTTATAAAAGGTATAAATACATATTTTAGGAGGATGAAAAGTATGGCAATCACTGCACAAATGGTAAAAGAATTACGTGAAAAAACTGGCGCAGGTATGATGGACTGCAAAAAAGCTTTAACAGAAACTAACGGCGACATGGAGAAGGCAATTGACTTCTTACGTGAAAAAGGTATCGCGAAAGCTGCTAAAAAAGCAGACCGTATCGCTGCTGAAGGTTTAACTTTCATCGAAACAAACGGTAACGACGGTTTAATCTTAGAATTAAACTCTGAAACTGATTTCGTTGCGAAAAACGAAGGTTTCCAAACATTAATTAAAGAATTAGCTGCTCACTTATTAACTAACAAACCAGCTAACGTTGAAGAAGCTATGGCTCAAACAATGGAAAACGGTAAAAAAGTTGAAGAGCACATCAACGAAGCAATTGCTAAAATTGGTGAAAAGCTTACACTTCGTCGTTTCGAAATCGTATCAAAAACTGATGCAGATGCATTCGGCGCTTACCTACACATGGGTGGACGCATTGGTGTTCTAACAGTTCTTGAAGGTTCTACTGACGAAGCAGCTGCTAAAGATGTTGCAATGCACATCGCTGCAGTTAACCCTAAATACATCGACCGCGATGCTGTAACAGCTGAAGAAGTTGAGCATGAGCGTCAAGTATTAACACAACAAGCATTAAACGAAGGCAAGCCTGAAAAAATCGTTGCAAAAATGGTTGAAGGCCGTCTTGGCAAATTCTTCGAAGAAATTTGCTTACTTGACCAAGCATTCGTTAAAAACCCTGATATGAAAGTTCGTCAGTTCGTTGAGTCTAAAGGCGGAACATTAAAAGGATTCGTTCGCTACGCTGTTGGTGAAGGTATCGAAAAACGCGAAGACAACTTCGCTGAAGAAGTAATGAACCAAGTAAAAGGTAGTAACTAATACAGATTAGGGAACACATTGTGTTCCCTTTTTTAAAATAAAGATGTAAGCAATTGGAGGTTCATTATGAGTAAACCGAAATATAATCGTGTCGTTTTAAAGTTAAGTGGAGAAGCTTTAGCTGGCGAGCAAGGATTTGGAATTAACCCAGCTGTTATTAAGTCAGTTGCGGAACAAGTGAAAGAAATTGCAGAACTAGATGTAGAGGTTGCTGTTGTTGTTGGTGGCGGTAACATTTGGCGTGGAAAAATTGGAAGTGAGATGGGCATGGATCGTGCAGGAGCAGATTACATGGGCATGTTAGCAACAGTTATGAATTCATTAGCTCTTCAAGATAGCTTAGAGAACATTGGAATTCAAACTCGCGTACAAACTTCAATTGAAATGCGTCAAGTGGCAGAGCCTTACATTCGTCGTAAAGCAGTTCGTCACTTAGAGAAGAAACGTGTTGTTATTTTTGCAGCAGGTACAGGTAATCCATACTTCTCTACAGATACAACAGCGGCATTACGTGCGGCAGAAATTGAAGCAGACGTAATTTTAATGGCGAAAAACAATGTAGATGGCGTATACAATGCGGACCCATCTATTGACCCAACAGCTACGAAATACGAAACGCTTACTTACTTAGATGTATTAAAAGAAGGTTTAGGTGTAATGGATTCTACAGCTTCTTCTCTATGTATGGATAACGATATTCCGTTAATTGTATTCTCAGTTATGGAAAAAGGTAATATTAAACGTGCCGTTTTAGGCGAAAATATCGGAACAGTTGTAAGGGGGAAATAAATATGGGACAACAAGTATTAAAGTCTTCAAATGAAAAAATGGAAAAAGCAGTTGCTGCTTATTCTCGTGAATTAGCAACAGTTCGTGCTGGCCGTGCAAGCGCGTCTGTATTAGATAAAGTACAAGTTGATTACTATGGTGCACCAACACCAGTTGTGCAATTAGCGAACATTACAGTTCCAGAAGCACGTTTACTTGTAATTCAACCTTATGATAAAACTTCTATCGGTGATATCGAAAAAGCAATTTTAAAAGCAGATTTAGGCTTAAACCCTTCTAATGACGGAACTGTAATTCGTATTGCATTCCCTGCATTAACAGAAGAGCGTCGTCGTGATCTTGTAAAAGTTGTGAAAAAATATGCTGAAGAAGCAAAAGTTGCTGTTCGTAACGTACGTCGTGACGGTAACGATGATCTTAAGAAGCTTGAAAAAGCTGGCGAGATTACAGAAGATGATTTAAGAGGATATACTGAAGATATCCAAAAAGAAACAGATAAATATATTGCAAAAGTTGACGAAATCGCAAAAAACAAAGAAAAAGAAATCATGGAAGTGTAATAGCGATACTTTCGCAAATATGACCCTCTTCTTAAGGGGGTCTTTTTACACTTTTAGGCATACGTCTGCTTGCTGGAGGGTATGAATGATGTTTAAAAACTTTCCTTTTTTTAAAGGTAAAAAGGACACATCGTTTGATCATCTCGTTGAAGAAGTAAAAAAAGGATACATCCCAGAACATATTGCCATCATTATGGATGGTAATGGAAGATGGGCAAAGAGGAGAGCGATGCCTCGTATTGCGGGACATCATGAAGGCATGCAAGTTGTAAAGAAAATCACAAAATTTGCAAGCAAACTTAATGTAAAAGTATTAACTCTTTATGCTTTTTCAACTGAGAACTGGAAAAGACCGAAAAAGGAAGTTGATTATTTAATGAAGCTTCCGGAAGAATTTTTAGGTACATTTTTACCAGAATTGATTGAAGAGAACGTACAAGTCCGAGTAATAGGGCAACAAGATCGTCTTCCTACGCATACACGCAGAGCGATGGAGAAGGCCATGGAAGATACGAAAGAGAATACGGGATTAATTCTGAATTTCGCGTTAAACTATGGAAGTCGAGATGAAATCGTTTCTGCTGTGCAACATATGATGAAAGATAGTGAGGAAGGAAAGATTCGTGTAGAAGATGTAAGTGAAGAAATGCTTTCTTCCTACTTAATGACGAGTTCTTTACCTGATCCAGAGTTGTTAATCCGTACGAGCGGAGAGCTGCGTATTAGTAATTTCATGTTATGGCAAATTGCATATTCGGAATTTTGGTTTACAGATGTGTATTGGCCAGATTTTACCGAGGAACATTTGTTAAATGCGATTACAGACTTTCAACATAGAGGGCGCAGATTCGGAGGCGTGTAGAAAGAGAGGGTTTGGTAGTGAAACAGAGAATTATTACTGGAGTGGTTGCTGCCGCGCTGTTCATTCCCATCGTAATTTACGGTGGCGTGCCTTTTACGGTTTTAGTGTATGCACTTGCTTCTATAGGTTTATATGAATTAATTCGTATGAATAAGCTTACGCTTATTTCAGTACCAACAGTTTTAGCTGCAGTATTATTATGGGTTATTTTAATTCCAAGTAGTGCATCAGAACTGTTTACTTGGATTGGATTAGGTAAATTAGAAATCACATTTGTGATTGTTTTATTACTTTTATCATATACAGTCCTTTCTAAGAATACATTTACTTTTGACCATGCTTCCTTTTTATTAATGGCAACAACATATGTTGCAATGGGATTCTTATATTTGAATGAAACGAGAATTTTAGGAATTAAATATGTGTTTTGCGCATTATTTGTTATATGGGCTACTGATTCAGGTGCATATTTTGTAGGGAAAGCATTGGGAAAAAGAAAATTATGGCCAGAAATTAGTCCGAATAAAACGATTGAAGGTTCATTGGGCGGCATCGTTTGTGGGATTGTTGTGGCACTTGTTTACAATATGTTCTTCCCAGTTGAGGCTAATGTAGGGATTTTAATTGTGTTGACAATTATCATTTCTATTTTTGGACAAATTGGTGATTTAGTACAATCTGCATTTAAACGTCATTATGGTGTAAAAGATTCAGGTACAATTTTACCTGGACATGGTGGTATATTAGATCGAACAGATAGTTGGTTATTTGTTTTACCAATTCTCTACTTCTTATTACAATACAATTAATAAATGAACGAGGGGTTGGAGTCATGAAAAACATTAGTTTATTAGGTGCAAGCGGATCAATTGGTACACAAACTTTAGATGTATTACGCTCGCACCCAGACCAATTCCGTCTCGTTGCTTTTTCTGTAGGGAAAAATATTGACTACGCAGTAAAGGTAATTCAAGAATTTTCTCCGCAAATTGTCTCTGTGCAAAGAGAGGAAGATGTTTTAAAATTACAAGCTGTCTCTGGTAATACAAAAATTGTATATGGTAGTGAAGGGCTTTTAGAAGTGGCATTACATCCAGACGCAGAAATTGTAGTAAATGCTGTTGTAGGTAGCGTAGGGTTGTTACCAACACTTCGTGCAATTGAGGCGAAAAAGACAATTGGAATTGCAAACAAAGAAACGTTAGTAACTGCAGGGCATCTTGTAATGGAAGCAGCGCGAAAACATAATGTTTCGTTACTTCCAGTAGACAGTGAACATTCAGCTATTTTTCAATGCTTGAATGGTGAAAATGAAAAAAGAATTTCTCGACTAATTATTACGGCTTCTGGAGGAAGTTTCCGCGATAAAACGAGAGATGAATTGCATCATGTGACCGTAGAAGATGCGCTTCGACATCCAAACTGGTCAATGGGTTCGAAAATTACAATTGATTCTGCTACAATGATGAATAAGGGGCTAGAAGTAATTGAAGCACATTGGCTTTTTGGTATCCCTTATGAGCAAATCGATGTTGTTTTACATAAAGAAAGTATTATTCATTCTATGGTTGAATTTGAAGATCGTAGTGTGATGGCACAGCTTGGCTCACCTGATATGCGAGTACCAATTCAATACACACTTACATATCCTGATCGATTACCTCTTTCAGACACAAAGCAGTTAAATTTATGGGAAATGGGTACATTGCATTTTGAGAAAATGAACCAAGAACGTTTCCGTTGCTTGCGCTTCGCGTATGAAGCTGGAAAAGCAGGTGGAAGTATGCCAGCTGTAATGAATGCAGCGAATGAAGTAGCTGTTGAAGCTTTTTTACAAAAGAGAATTGGTTTCTTAACAGTGGAAGACCTCATTGAAAAAGCAATGAACCATCACAATGTCATTGCACGTCCAAGCTTAGAGGAAATTCTGGAAATTGATGCAACCACAAGACGGTTTGTGATGGAACAAATTTAGCAAAGGTGGTATGGAATTGAATACAGCGATTGCCTTTATATTAATTTTCGGTGCACTCGTATTTTTCCATGAGCTAGGGCATCTATATTTCGCAAAAAGAGCAGGTATTTTATGCCGTGAGTTTGCGATTGGTTTTGGTCCGAAAATATTCTCATTTGAAAAGAATGAAACGGTGTATACGATTCGATTACTGCCCCTTGGTGGCTATGTAAGAATGGCTGGCGAGGATGCAGACACAGTAGAGTTAAAGCCTGGGAAAAAGGTTGGCCTTGTATTAAATGAAAAAGACGAAGTTGCAAAATTAGTTTTTGATGGATATGAAAAATATCCAAATGTTCGCGTTATTGAAGTGGAACAAGCTGATTTAGAACATAATTTAACAATTTCGGGCTATGAAGAGTACGAGGAAGAGCTTCAAACATTCCGAGTGAATGAAAAGGCTCGTATTATTACTGCTGGTGAAGAAATTCAAATTGCTCCGTATAATAGGCAGTTTGGCTCTAAAAAATTAGGTCAACGTGCCCTAACAATCTTTGCAGGTCCTGCAATGAACTTCATTTTAGCGTTTGTTATTTTTGTGATTCTTGGATTTGTACAAGGTGTTCCTGTTGACAAGCCAATGGTCGGAAAAGTAATGGAGAATAGTGCAGCAGAGCAAGCTGGATTAAAAGAAAATGATACAATTCAAGCAATTGATGGGAAAAACACAAGTACATGGAAAGATGTTGTTACCATTGTACGTGAAAACCCGAATAAAGAAATTACGTTACAAGTAAAGCGTGATAGTGAACAGTTTAATGTGAAAGTAACGCCAACGCTTGATAAAGAAGGGAAAGAAGAAGTTGGTAGAATCGGTGTTTACTCTCCTGTAGAGAAAACAGTGATGGGTTCTATTAAATCAGGTTTTGAACAAACATACCAATGGACGAAACTAATTTTTGAGTCTCTTGTGAAATTAGTAACTGGTCAATTTTCTATTAATGAGTTGTCAGGTCCAGTAGGAATTTATAATCTAACAGATCAAGTAGTAGATTATGGATTTACGCGTGTATTAAGTTTAGCTGCAGTATTAAGTATTAACCTTGGTTTATTTAATTTACTACCAGTTCCTGCTTTAGACGGTGGACGTTTGTTCTTCTTCTTAATTGAAGCGTTACGAGGGAAACCAATTGATCGCCAAAAAGAAGGAATGGTTCACTTTATTGGTTTTGCATTATTAATGTTACTTATGTTAGTTGTAACTTGGAATGACATTCGTAAGTTTTTCTTGTAAAATAAAGTGAAACTTATAATGAAATAGAGCTCGTAGAATAAAATCCCTCACCTAACTCGAGGTGAGGGGTTTTCCTGCGTGTAAGAGTAAAATGAAGAGGTGCGAATAAATGAAACAAAGTATGGTATTCAGTCCTACATTACGTGAAGTTCCAGCTGATGCGGAGATTAAGAGTCATCAGTTATTACTTCGTGCAGGTTTTATGCGTCAAAATGCTTCTGGTATTTATAGTTTTCTACCATTTGGTTTAAAAGTACTACACAAAGTAGAACGTATCGTTCGAGAAGAAATGGAGCGCGCAGGTGCTGTAGAATTATTAATGCCAGCGATGCAAGCTGCAGAATTATGGCAAGAATCAGGCCGTTGGTATTCTTACGGATCTGAATTAATGCGTATGAAAGATCGTAACGCTCGTGAATTCGCATTAGGAGCGACACACGAGGAAGTAATTACGGATCTTGTACGTGATGAAGTAAAATCATATAAAAAATTACCGTTAACATTATACCAAATTCAAACAAAATTCCGTGACGAACAAAGACCTCGTTTCGGTTTATTACGTGGAAGAGAGTTTCTAATGAAAGATGCATACTCTTTCCATGCTACACAAGAGAGCTTAGATGAAGTGTATGATCGCTTATACAAAGCATACTCTAACATTTTTGCTCGTTGTGGTTTGAATTTCCGTGCGGTTATTGCTGATTCTGGAGCAATGGGCGGAAAAGATACACATGAATTTATGGTATTATCTGATGTTGGTGAAGATACAATTGCATATTCTGATACATCTGATTATGCAGCGAACATCGAAATGGCTCCTGTTGTAGCTACGTATACGAAGAGTGACGAAGCAGAAAAAGCACTTGAAAAAGTAGCAACACCAGACCAAAAAGCAATTGAAGAAGTATCTGCATTCTTAAACATTGAAGCTGACAAGTGCATTAAGTCTATGGTATTTAAAGTAGATGAGAAATTAGTAGTGGTACTTGTTCGTGGAGATCATGAAGTAAACGATGTAAAAGTGAAAAATGTATACGGTGCTTCAGTTGTTGAACTTGCTTCTCATGAAGAAGTAAAACAACTATTAAATTGTGAAGTTGGTTCATTAGGACCGATTGGTGTAACAGGTGATATCGAAATTATCGCTGACCATGCTGTAGCATCGATTGTTAACGGATGTTCAGGAGCAAACGAAGAAGGATTCCATTATGTAAATGTAAATCCAGAACGTGACTTTAAAGTAAGTCAATATACAGATTTACGTTTCATCCAAGAAGGAGACCAATCTCCAGATGGAAACGGAACAATTCTTTTCGCACGTGGAATTGAAGTTGGTCATGTATTCAAATTAGGAACTCGTTATAGTGAAGCAATGAACGCAACATTCCTAGATGAAAACGGAAAAACACAACCGCTTATTATGGGTTGTTACGGTATCGGGGTATCTCGTACAGTAGCAGCAATTGCAGAGCAATTTAATGATGAGAACGGTTTAGTTTGGCCAAAAGCTGTTGCACCATTCCATGTGCATGTAATTCCAGTAAATATGAAATCTGATGCACAACGTGAAATGGGTGAAAACATTTACAACTCATTACAAGAGCAAGGATATGAAGTATTACTAGACGATCGTGCAGAACGTGCAGGTGTTAAATTTGCAGATGCAGATTTATTCGGTCTTCCAGTTCGTGTGACAGTTGGTAAAAAAGCAGACGAAGGTATTGTAGAAGTGAAAGTACGCGCTACAGGCGAGTCTGAAGAAGTGAAAGTAGAAGAACTTCAAACATATATTGCTAATATTTTACAATAAGAAGAGGTACCTCGTAATGAGGTACCTTCTCTTTCTTTGTAAACATATTTTGTAAAAGAAGAAGGGAGAAATCTTTCTTTGTAGTACGTTTCAATTTATAATAGCAAATGGAAGGAGAGTGCTTATGTCTTTAACAAATGAACAACAAGAGCGATTTCAAATTTTGCTCCAGCAGTTGCAAATACCAGACGACCTTATAAATCAATATTTACAAGGCGGTGGTATTGAAAGGCTCGTTATTGATAAAACAAATAAAAGTTGGCATTTTAATTTACAAGTGCCACGTATTTTGCCTACAGAATTATATGAATTGCTAGAAACAAAGCTTCAGCAATCATTTTCTCATATTGCAAGAACAACATTTGCATTAGAAACAGAGAATAAACAATTTACAGAAGAAGAAGTGAGGGCGTATTGGCCACTTTGTACGGAACGAATTACATTTTCACCTATGTTTGCTTACTTAAAGAAGCAGCTTCCTCAGGTGAATGGAGTGAAGTTGCTTATAAATGTGAATAATGAGCTGGAATCTACGGCTTTAAAGAAAAACGTTGCGAAACCAGTAGGGGATCAATACGAAGCTTTTGGATTCCCACGTTTCCAGTTAGACACACATATACAGCAAAATACAGAAGAAATGCAAAAGTTTCGTGAGCAAACGCAGCAAGAAGACCGCGAACGTGTTATACAAGCTATGGAAGAAATGGCGAAGAAGCAAGCTGAAGAAAGTAGCGTTGTGCATGAAGGGCCGGTTGTACTCGGATATCTTATTAAGCCAGATGAAGAGATTACACCGATGCGAGAAATTCAAGATGAAGAAAGAAGAAAAACGGTTCAAGGATATGTCTTCCACGTAGAAACGAAAGAACTTCGTAGTGGACGTACGTTATTAACTTTAAAAATAACGGATTATACGGATTCTATTATGATCAAAATGTTCTCCCGTGACAAAGAAGATATTCCAATGCTGCAGTCCTTGAAAAAAGGAATGTGGGTAAAAGCACGTGGTTCTGTTCAAAATGATACATTCGTTCGAGATTTAGTAATGATTGCAAATGATATTAATGAAATAACGGGACCGTCTCGTAAAGATAAAGCGCCAGAAGGTGAAAAACGAGTAGAGCTCCATCTTCATACTCCAATGAGTCAAATGGACGCTGTTACTCCAGTTTCTAAGCTTGTTGCTCAAGCTGGTAAATGGGGACATGAGGCGATTGCGATTACAGACCATGCTGTTGCACAGTCATTCCCAGAAGCATATTCAGCTGGGAAAAAAGCCGGAATTAAAGTTATATATGGTGTGGAAGCAAACTTAGTGAATGACGGAGTACCAATTGCTTATAATGAAGAACACCGTTTACTGGCTGATGAAACATATGTTGTTTTTGACGTTGAGACGACAGGTTTATCAGCTGTATATGATACAGTTATTGAGTTAGCTGCCGTAAAAGTAAAAGGTGGCGAAATTATTGACCGCTTTGAATCTTTTGCAAATCCGCATCAACCATTATCGGCAACAATTATTGAATTAACAGGTATTACAGATGATATGTTAACCGACGCGCCAGAAGTGGACGAAGTGTTTAAAAAGTTTGAGGAATGGATGGGTGACCATACACTTGTTGCTCATAACGCAAGCTTCGATATGGGCTTTATTAACGTAGGATTTAAAAAAGCTGGTTTAGAAAAAACGAAAAATCCAGTAATAGATACATTAGAGCTTGCACGATTCTTATTCCCAGAAATGAAAAATCACCGTTTAAATACGTTGTGTAAAAAGATGGATATCGAATTAACGCAACATCACCGTGCAATTTATGATACAGAAGCAACGGGATATTTACTTGTAAAAATGTTAAAAGATGTAATTGAAAAAGGTTTTGAATATCACGATCAATTAAACGATAGTATGGGACAAGGGGATGCATATAAACGCGGGCGTCCAAGTCATATGACATTACTTGCTACATCGGATGTTGGATTGAAAAATTTATATAAACTTGTTTCATATTCTCATCTAAATTACTTTTACCGTGTACCACGAGTACCAAGATCACTATTAAAAAAGTATCGTGAAGGTATTTTAGTAGGAACGGCTTGTGATAAAGGTGAAGTGTTTGAGGCGATGATGCAAAAAGCTCCTGAAGAGGTAGAAGAAATTGCGCAGTTCTACGATTACATTGAAGTAATGCCACCAGAAGTGTTACGTCATTTAGTAGAGCGTGAACTCGTTCGAGATGAGGGACAATTAAAAACAATTATTTCTAACTTAGTAAAACTAGGTGAGACGTTAGATAAACCAGTTGTTGCTACAGGAAACGTGCATTATTTAGATCCAGAAGATGCAATGTATCGTAAAATTTTAGTAAGTTCACAGGGTGGAGCAAATCCGTTAAACCGACATTCATTACCACCTGTACATTTCCGTACAACGGATGAAATGTTAGAGTGTTTCTCATTCTTAGGTGAAGACGTAGCGAAAGAAATTGTTGTAACGAATACACAAAAGATTGCATCATTAATTGGTGATGTTCATCCAGTAAAAGATGATCTATATACACCGAAAATTGAAGGTGCAGATGATGAAACGCGTGATATGAGTTATAAAATGGCGCGTAGCATTTATGGTGAAGAATTACCTGAAATAGTAGAAGCACGTTTAGAAAAAGAATTAAAAAGTATTATTGGGCATGGATTCGCCGTAATTTATTTAATTTCACATAAACTGGTGAAAAAATCATTAGTAGACGGATATCTAGTAGGTTCGCGTGGATCGGTAGGTTCATCATTCGTTGCAACGATGATGGAAATTACAGAAGTAAACCCATTACCACCACATTATGTATGTCCGAAATGTAAGCAATCAGAATTCTTTAATGATGGTTCTGTAGGTTCTGGTTTTGACTTACCGGATAAAGAATGTCCTGCATGTAACGTTCCATACGTAAAAGATGGACATGATATTCCGTTCGAAACGTTCCTTGGATTTAAAGGAGATAAGGTACCCGACATCGATTTGAATTTCTCCGGGGAATATCAACCACGTGCCCATAACTATACGAAAGCACTGTTCGGTGAAGATTATGTATATCGTGCAGGAACGATTGGTACAGTTGCGGAAAAAACGGCTTATGGATATGTAAAAGGTTATGCGAACGATCATAACTTAACGATCCGAAATGCAGAGATTGACCGCTTAGTAGCAGGATGTACTGGTGTAAAACGTACAACAGGACAGCATCCAGGTGGTATTATTGTTGTGCCAGATTATATGGACATCTTTGATTTCTCACCAATACAGTTTCCGGCAGATTCAATAGGGGCTGAGTGGAGAACGACACACTTTGATTTCCACTCGATCCATGATAATTTATTGAAACTTGATATACTAGGACACGATGATCCGACGGTTATTCGTATGTTACAAGATTTAAGTGGTATTGATCCGAAAACAATCCCAACGGACGATCCAGAAGTAATGAAAATTTTCTCAGGTCCAGAATCGTTAGGGGTAACGGAAGAACAAATTAACTGTAAAACAGGTACACTTGGTATACCAGAGTTTGGTACGAAATTCGTAAGACAGATGTTAGAAGAGACGAAACCGACGACATTCTCAGAGTTAGTCCAAATTTCTGGACTATCGCATGGTACGGACGTATGGCTAGGTAATGCCAACGAGTTAATTTATAACGGTACATGTACGCTGAGCGAAGTTATCGGTTGTCGTGATGACATCATGGTATATTTAATCTATCAAGGTTTAGACCCATCATTAGCCTTCAAAATCATGGAGTCCGTTCGTAAAGGTAAAGGTGTACCAGAAGAATGGGAAGAGGACATGAAAAGTAATAATGTACCTGGTTGGTATATTGATTCATGTAAGAAGATTAAGTACATGTTCCCTAAAGCCCATGCGGCTGCGTACGTACTTATGGCTGTGCGTATCGCATACTTTAAAGTACATTTCGCGCTTCTATTCTATGCCGCATACTTTACGGTTCGTGCAGATGACTTTGACGTAGAAGCGATGGCGAAAGGTTCAGCATCTATACGTGCAAGAATTGATGAAATTGCGCAAAAAGGTTTGGATGCAGCGCCGAAAGAGAAGAGTTTATTAACGGTACTAGAAATGACACTTGAAATGTGTGAGCGTGGATACTCATTCCAAAAGGTTGATTTATATCGCTCACATGCAACAGACTTTATTATTGATGGGGATACGTTAATTCCTCCATTTAATGCAGTGCCTGGACTTGGTACAAACGCAGCTTTAAGTATTGTAGAAGCACGCAAAAATGGAGATTTCTTATCAAAAGAAGATTTACAGCAACGCAGTAAGGTTTCAAAAACAATTATTGAGTATCTAGATAGTCAAGGTTGCTTAGGGGATCTACCTGACCAAAACCAGTTATCACTGTTCTAATAGGTAGGAAAAGTCTTTGCAAATCAACATTTGCTATGGTATACTATTAACCGAGATAACCATGTCATGTATATTGTGTGAAAAAAAGAGTGGGGAAACCCACTCTTTCGTGTTACTATCTACATTTTATTGATGTGGAGAGGTAAGAAATTTCTGTCGTATATACATATTTTGTTACAAGTTTTACTTCTTAAATTTGGTAATACTAAGACAGATATTCCCTGCTTAACGGCAGGGGCTTTTGTTAGCTAACGAGAAAGAATAAGATAGACCGTTCTATGGACGGGGTCTTTTCTTGTAAATGGTACATGACGGCAGGAAGGAGGCTGTTTATGGATAAGAAAGTCACAGAAGTTGTAGAAGCATTTGCGCAGCCAATCGTTGAAGAGTTAAATCTTGAACTTGTAGATGTAGAGTATGTGAAAGAAGGACAAGACTGGTTCTTACGCGTATTCATCGATTCTGAAAAGGGAGTCGACATTGAAGAATGCGGTGCGGTGAGTGAACGTTTAAGCGAAGCTTTAGATAAAGAGGATCCAATTCCTCATCTTTACTTTTTGGATGTGTCATCTCCTGGAGCAGAACGCCCATTAAAGAAAGAGAAAGACTTCCAGCAAGCGGTAGGAAAACAAGTGGCAATTAAAACATATGAGCCGATTGATGGTGAAAAGATGTTTGAAGGCAAAATGCTTTCCTATGATGGTACTACAATTACACTATTATTAACAATTAAAACACGTAAAAAAGAAATCCAAATTCCAATGGATAAAGTTGCAAATGCGCGACTTGCTGTTACGTTTTAGTTAGAAGGGGGATCTTCATGAGCACTGAGTTGTTAGATGCCTTGCTCGTATTAGAGTCAGAAAAAGGAATTAGCAAAGATATTATTATTGATGCGATTGAAGCAGCGTTAATCTCTGCTTATAAACGCAATTTTAACCAAGCACAAAACGTTCGTGTGAGCTTTAACCCAGAAGTGGGAACAATCCAAGTTTTAGCACGTAAAGACGTTGTTGATAATGTGTTTGATCCACGTCTTGAAATTTCTGTTGAAGAAGCAAGACAAATTAATCCAAACTATCAAGATGGTGACGTACTAGAAATTGAAGTAACACCAAAAGATTTCGGTCGTATTGCAGCACAAACTGCAAAACAAGTTGTAACACAACGAGTGCGTGAAGCAGAGCGTGGTGTTATTTACTCTGAGTTTAGTGACCGTGAAGAAGATATCATGGTTGGTATCGTACAACGTCAGGATGCTCGTTTCATTTACGTAAGCTTAGGGAAAGTAGAAGCTTTATTACCTGTAAGTGAGCAAATGCCAAACGAACAGTACAAACCACATGATCGCATTCGCGTATTCATTACGAAAGTAGAAAAAACAACAAAAGGACCACAAATTTACGTATCACGTACACATCCTGGTCTCTTAAAACGTTTATTCGAAATGGAAGTTCCTGAAATTTATGATGGAACTGTTGAAATTCGTTCTGTAGCACGTGAAGCGGGCGATCGTTCTAAAATCTCTGTACATGCAGAGAACATTGATGTTGATCCAGTAGGTTCTTGTGTAGGACCAAAAGGACAACGTGTACAACGCATTGTAGACGAACTAAAAGGTGAAAAGATTGACATCGTTCGCTGGTCAAACGATCCAGTAGAATATGTTGCCAATGCTTTAAGCCCATCACAAGTTGTGAAAGTACTTGTAGATGAAGAAGAAAAAGCAACAACTGTTGTTGTTCCAGACCACCAACTGTCATTAGCTATCGGTAAACGTGGACAAAATGCACGTCTAGCAGCTAAATTAACAGGTTGGAAAATTGATATTAAGAGTGAGTCTGATGCGAAACAACTTGGTATTGTAACAGAAGAAGATAGCGTAGTCGCATTCGGATTCGATTCAGTTGAAGACGAAATCGAATAGAGGTGATGAGTATGAGCAATCGAAAAGTTCCGTTACGAAAATGTGTTGTAACGCAAGAAATGAAATCAAAACGAGAGCTCGTTCGCATTGTTCGTTCCAAAGAGGGAGAAGTGTCTATTGATTTAACTGGAAAGAAATCAGGACGAGGTGCTTATTTATCAAAAGATAAAGAAAGCATTCTTCAAGCTCAAAAGAAAAATGTTTTGGAACATCATCTAAAAGCGAAAATCGACAGTTCTCTTTATGAAGAGCTTCTTGAGCTTGTTGAGAAGGAGTCGAAATAAGTGTCCGATTGGAAATCGTTTTTAGGACTAGCAAACCGGGCTCGAAAAATTATTTCGGGTGAAGAACTCGTTTTAAAAGAAGTACGAAGTGGCAAAGCAAAACTTGTTTTGCTATCTGAGGATGCGTCAGCAAATACTGCAAAGCGTATTACGGATAAAACGACGTATTACAACGTACCAATGAGAAAGGTCGAAAATCGACAACAATTAGGGCATGCGATTGGGAGAGATGAGCGAGTCGTTGTAGCTGTGTTAGATGAAGGCTTTGCGAAAAAGCTGCGTAGCATGCTCGATACAAATTACCGGGGGTGAAGGTATGAGTAAAATTCGAGTGCATGAATATGCAAAAAAACATAATATCTCAAGTAAAGATCTTATGACAAAACTAAAAGAAATGAATATCGAGGTTTCGAATCATATGACAATGTTAGACGATGAAGTAGTAAACAAATTAGATAATGAGTATCAAACTGAAAAACCTTCTGTTGCAGATGAGTTTGAAGTAGAAGAAAAAGTTGTTCGTAGTAAAAAGAACAGCAATAAGAAAAAGAAAAAAGGCAAAGGAAACGAAGATAAGCGTCAAGAAAACTTTGCTGGAAGACAACAAACACAAACTGTAGAAACACCAGATAAAATTACTTTCTCTGGAAGCCTTACAGTAGGTGACCTTGCTAAGAAATTAAGCAAAGAGCCATCTGAAATTATTAAGAAGCTCTTCATGCTTGGAATTATGGCAACAATTAACCAAGACTTAGATAAAGACACAATTGAGTTAATTGCTAACGACTACGGTATTGAAGTAGAAGAAGAAGTAATTGTGAGCGAGACTGAGTTTGAAACATTCATCGATGAGCAAGATGATGAAGAGAACTTAAAAGAGCGTCCAGCTGTAGTTACAATCATGGGACACGTTGACCATGGTAAAACAACATTACTTGACTCTATCCGTAACTCTAAAGTAACTGCTGGAGAAGCAGGTGGAATTACTCAGCATATTGGTGCATACCAAGTTGAAGTAAATGACAAGAAGATTACATTCTTAGATACACCTGGTCACGCGGCGTTTACAACGATGCGTGCTCGTGGTGCACAAGTAACAGATATTACAATCCTTGTTGTTGCAGCTGATGACGGTGTTATGCCACAAACAGTTGAAGCAATTAACCATGCGAAAGCAGCAGGAGTACCAATTATTGTTGCTGTGAATAAAATGGATAAACCAGCTGCGAACCCTGATCGCGTAATGCAAGAACTGACAGAATATGAATTAGTTCCAGAAGCATGGGGTGGAGATACTATCTTCGTGCCAATCTCTGCGATTCAAGGTGAAGGTATTGACAACTTACTAGAAATGATTCTTCTTGTAAGTGAAGTAGAAGAATATAAAGCAAATCCAAACCGCTATGCAACTGGTACTGTAATTGAAGCACAGCTTGATAAAGGTAAAGGAACTATCGCGACATTACTTGTTCAAAACGGTACGCTTCGAGTTGGAGACCCAATCGTTGTTGGTACTTCATTCGGACGTGTTCGTGCAATGGTAAGTGATATTGGTCGTCGTGTAAAAGTTGCTGGTCCATCAACTCCTGTTGAAATTACAGGTTTAAACGAAGTACCACAAGCGGGAGATCGTTTCATGGCATTCGCTGATGAGAAGAAAGCTCGTCAAATCGGTGAATCACGTGCACAAGAAGCGTTACTTGCTCAACGTGGTGAAAAATCTAAATTAAGCCTTGAAGATTTATTCCAACAAATCCAAGAGGGCGATGTAAAAGAAATTAACTTAATTGTGAAAGCAGACGTACAAGGTTCTGTAGAAGCAATGGCAGCATCACTTCGTAAAATTGATGTTGAAGGCGTTAAAGTTAAAATTATCCATACAGGCGTAGGTGCGATCACAGAATCTGATATCATTTTAGCTTCTGCATCTAATGCAATTGTAATTGGATTTAACGTACGCCCAGATGTAAATGCGAAGCGTACAGCTGAATTAGAGAACGTTGATATTCGTTTACACCGTATTATTTATAAAGTAATCGAAGAGATCGAAGCAGCGATGCAAGGTATGTTAGATCCAGAATTCGAAGAAAAAGTAATCGGTCAAGCAGAAGTACGTCAAACGTTTAAAGTAACAAAAGTTGGAACAATCGCAGGTTGTTACGTAACAGACGGTAAAATTACACGTGATAGTGGCGTGCGTATTATCCGTGATGGCGTAGTAATCTTCGAAGGACAACTTGATACGTTAAAACGTTTCAAAGACGACGTAAAAGAAGTTGCACAAAACTATGAGTGTGGTATTACAATTGAGCGATATAATGATCTTAAAGAAGGGGACATCATTGAAGCGTACATTATGGAAGAAGTGAAGCGATGATTATCGCTTCACTCTCATTCGAGTGTATGATTTACGATGTACATTCTTTAAAAGAGAAACGAGCAATTTTGCAAAGGGTGCTAACTCGTGTGAAGCAGCGTTATAACGTAGCTGTTTCAGAAGTAGGGCATCAAGATGTATGGCAACGTACAGAAATTGCAATTGTTTCTGTATCCTCTAATCGTGTTATTTGTGAAAAAGAAATGAATCGTGTACTTGAGTACATCGATTCATTTCCTGAAATTGAACGTACGATAACACAATTGGAATGGTATTGAATGAGGTGAAGAGTTATGAAATTACGTGCAAACCGTGTAGGCGAGCAAATGAAAAAAGAATTAGGCGACATCATCAGTCGCAAAATTAAAGATCCACGTGTCGGATTTGTTACTGTAACAGATGTACAAGTGAGTGGAGATTTACAAATTGCTACAGTGTATATTTCTGTTTTAGGTGATGAAGAACAGAAAGAAAGCACATTAAAAGGTTTAGCGAAGGCAAAAGGCTTCATTCGTTCAGAAATTGGCCAACGTATTCGTCTTCGTAAAACGCCGGAAATTTCTTTTGAATTTGATGAATCTATCGGATATGGTCATCGAATTGATACACTTTTACATGAAATTAATAAAGAAGGTAAACGTGAAGAATAATGGATAGACATTTGTCTATCCATTTTTTCAATGTAAAATAAGTTTTAGGTAATCATTATGAAAGAAATACGATGAGGTGAACATATATGGAAGGTGTAGTATTATTACATAAGCCAAAAGGCATGACATCACACGATTGTGTATTTAAATTAAGAAAGATATTACGTGAAAAACGAATTGGTCATACAGGAACATTAGATCCAGATGTAACAGGAGTATTACCTATTTGTGTTGGACGAGCAACGAAGATTGCACAATTTTTAACAAGCGAAACGAAAACATATGAAGGTGAAGTAACATTAGGGTTTTCAACAACAACTGAAGATGCTTCTGGTGAAGTTGTGGAAACGAAACATGTAGATCGTATTATTACTCGTAAAGAAGTGGAAGAGGTTCTTGTGGCATTAACAGGTACGATTGAGCAAATGCCTCCGATGTTTTCGGCTGTAAAAGTTAACGGAAAAAAATTATATGAATACGCAAGAGCCGGACAAGAGGTTGAACGTCCAGTGCGTACAATTACAATTCATGAATTTGTATTACTAGATGACCGTGAAGTGTTTGAAGGTGAAAATATTTCATTCCGTTTCCGTGTAACGTGTAGTAAAGGAACATATGTAAGAACATTAGCGGTAATGATCGGTGAAAAACTTGGTTTTCCATCACATATGTCTCACCTTGTAAGAACAGCTTCTGGTGAATTTTTATTAGAAGATTGCATATCATTTGAAGAAATTGAAGAAAACGTGCAAAATGGAACAGTAGAGTCTATCTTCATTTCAATTGATGAAGCATTAAGTAAGTTCCCGAAAATGGTTGTAGATGAAAAGCAAGCAGAAAAAATAAAGAATGGTATGTTCTTAAAAAATGAATTGCAAATAACAGCGCCATTTATAACAGTATTTGATAAAAACGATCGCTGCCTTGCAATTTATGAACACCATCCAAAACACCCTGGTATGCTAAAGCCGATGAAAGTACTTGTGAATAATCAAGAACTAAAGCTATAATGAATTATTGGAAGGATTATTACAGAAAAAGGTGAATTCAAGCGTGAAACTTATTCATTTAACTCATCCACATGAACAAAATAAATTAGAATTACCACCTACTGTAATGGCATTAGGATTTTTTGATGGCATTCATTTAGGACATCAACGTGTAATTCGAACTGCGAAACAAATAGCGGATGAACGAGGATATAAAAGTGCAGTAATGACATTTTACCCACATCCATCTGTTGTTTTAGGCAAAAAAGAAGCGCATGCCGAGTATATTACACCGATGTGTGATAAAGAAAAAATAGTCGAGAACTTAGGAATCGATATATTATATGTTGTTAAATTTGATGAATCATTTGCAGGCTTACTGCCACAACAATTTGTAGATGATTATATTATTGGTTTAAATGTAAAGCATGTAGTAGCAGGGTTTGATTATTCATATGGACGTTTAGGAAAAGGAAAGATGGAGACTTTACCATTTCATGCAAGAGGGGAGTTTACACAGACTGTGATTGAAAAAGTTGAATTTCAAGAAGAGAAAGTAAGTTCTACAGCATTACGAAAGTTAATTCGAAATGGCGAAATGGAACAAATTCCATCTATTTTAGGTAGAGCATATACAGTAGGGGGAACGGTTGTACACGGTGATAAACGTGGACGTCAAATTGGTTTCCCAACAGCGAATGTAGGTTTAAGTGATGAGTATCTATTACCACCTGTAGGTGTTTATGCAGTGAGATTAAAAGTTCACGATGAATGGTTCGATGGTGTATGTAATATTGGATATAAACCAACTTTTAAAGAAGATGAGCGTCAACTTTCTATTGAAGTGCACTTATTTGAATTTAACAAAGACATATATGGTCAAAATGTTACAGTAGAGTGGCATATGCGTATAAGAGAAGAGAAGAAATTCAATGGCATCGATGAGTTAGTTGAACAAATCGCAAAAGATAAGAAAACAGCACAAGAATATTTTGCGAACGAAAAGAATATACTTGCTTTTTCAAGTGAAAAGTAGTATTCTATGTTATGTACTTTATGACAACCATTGCTTGGCATTGCGACTCACCGACGCTTGCTAGGTAATCGGGGGTTTAATTAATAGGAGGTGAAATAGGATGGCTTTAACACAAGAGCGTAAAAATGAAATCATTGCACAATTTAGAACTCATGAGACTGATACTGGTTCTCCAGAGGTTCAAATTGCTGTCCTAACGGAGCAAATTAACACTCTAAACGAGCACTTACGTACTCACAAGAAAGATCATCATTCACGTCGTGGTCTATTAAAGATGGTTGGTAAACGTCGTAACTTACTAACTTACCTTCGTAATAGCGATATCACACGTTACCGTGAATTAATCACAAAGCTTGGCTTACGTCGATAGTCAAAAAAGCGGGAATATTCCCGCTTTTTTGTTAGGTAAAAATATATCTTCTACTCTTTATAGCTTACTTCATTTTCGGTAATACTAGAGGTAGAATATTGTGATATACTATCCATTTACATAGAAGAATTGAATACTTTAAATTGAGAGGGGTACTTAAATGAGTCAAGAAAAGCAAGTCTTCTCGATAGATTTAGCTGGTCGCCAGCTAACAGTTGAAACAGGTCAGCTTGCGAAGCAAGCGAACGGAGCAGTATTAGTAAGATATGGCGATACAGCGGTTCTATCTACAGCAACTGCATCAAAAGAAGCAAAAAATGTAGATTTCTTCCCACTTACAGTAAACTATGAAGAGCGTTTATATGCAGTCGGAAAAATTCCAGGCGGTTTCATCAAACGTGAAGGTCGTCCAAGTGAAAAAGCAATTTTGGCAAGTCGTTTAATCGACCGTCCAATTCGTCCACTTTTCGCAGATGGTTTCCGTAACGAAGTACAAGTTGTCAGCATCGTAATGAGTGTTGATCAAGATTGTTCTTCTGAAATGGCAGCTATGCTTGGTTCTTCATTAGCGTTATCGATTTCAGATATTCCATTTGAAGGTCCAATCGCAGGTGCAACAGTTGGTCGTATTAACGGCGAATTCGTTATCAACCCAACAGTAGAACAGCAAGAACAAAGTGATATTCACCTTGTTGTAGCTGGTACGAAAGATGCAATTAACATGGTTGAAGCAGGAGCAGATCAAGTGCCTGAGGAAACAATGTTAGAAGCAATTATGTTTGGTCATGACGAAATTAAACGTCTAATTGCATTCCAAGAAGAGATTGTACAAGCTGTAGGCAAAGAGAAATCAGAAGTAAAACTTTATGAAGTTGACGCTGATCTTAACCAAGCTGTACGTGAAATGGCTGAGAAGGATATGCATTCTGCAATTCAAGTACATGAGAAACATGCACGTGAAGATGCAATTAACGAAGTGAAAAAGCGTGTAATTGAGCATTACGAAGCGCAAGAAGCTGACGCTGATACATTAGGACAAGTAAATGAGATTTTATATAAAATTGTAAAAGAAGAAGTACGTCGTCTTATTACAGTTGAGAAAATCCGCCCAGATGGCCGTAAAGGTGACGAAATCCGTCCATTAGCATCAGAGGTTGGCATTTTATCTCGTACACACGGTTCTGGTTTATTCACACGTGGACAAACACAAGCATTAAGTATTTGTACATTAGGTGCATTAGGCGATGTGCAAATTTTAGATGGTCTTGGTGTAGAAGAATCAAAACGCTTTATGCACCATTACAATTTCCCATCATTTAGTGTTGGTGAAACAAGACCAATGCGTGGACCAGGTCGTCGTGAAATCGGTCACGGTGCACTAGGAGAACGTGCTCTTGAGCCTGTAATTCCATCTGAAAAAGATTTCCCATATACAGTACGTCTTGTATCTGAAGTTTTAGAATCAAATGGTTCTACTTCACAAGCAAGTATTTGTGGTAGTACTTTAGCAATGATGGATGCTGGTGTTCCACTTAAAGCTCCAGTTGCAGGTATTGCAATGGGTCTAGTTAAATCAGGTGAGCATTACACAATTTTATCTGATATTCAAGGTATGGAAGATCATTTAGGTGATATGGACTTTAAAGTAGCAGGTACAGCACAAGGTGTAACTGCACTACAAATGGACATTAAAATCGATGGTCTATCTCGTGAAATTTTAGAAGAGGC
Organism: Bacillus paramycoides; assembly: GCF_038971285.1. Taxonomy (NCBI): domain Bacteria; kingdom Bacillati; phylum Bacillota; class Bacilli; order Caryophanales; family Bacillaceae; genus Bacillus; species Bacillus paramycoides. The sequence goes on along the minus strand of NZ_CP152427.1, from coordinate 3,717,975 downwards.
ATTACAACAAGCGAAAGTTGGTCGTGTGCACATTCTAAATCATATGTTATCTGTTATTGGAGAGCCACGTACTGAATTATCAGCGTACGCTCCAAAGATTATTACAATGACAATTAACCCAGATAAAATCCGTGACGTTATCGGACCAAGCGGTAAACAAATCAATAAAATTATTGAAGAAACTGGCGTTAAAATTGATATCGAGCAAGATGGTACAGTATTCATTTCTTCAATAAATCAAGAAATGAACGACAAAGCTAAGAAAATTATCGAAGATATCGTTCGCGAAGTACAAGTAGGTGAAATCTACGAAGGAAAAGTGAAACGTGTTGAGAAATTCGGTGCTTTCGTTGAATTATTCAGCGGAAAAGATGGATTAGTTCACATTTCTGAACTTGCACTTGAGCGTGTAGGTAAAGTAGAAGACGTTGTGAAAATCGGTGATGTAATTACAGTTAAAGTTATCGAGATTGACAAGCAAGGTCGTGTGAATCTATCTAGAAAAGTATTGCTAAAAGAAGAGCAAGAAAAAGAAGCTGCTAAAGAAGAAAACAAACAAGAGCAGCAATAAGTAAAAGCCAGTTTAACTGGCTTTTTTTGTTATGTAAAAATATGATTTATATATATTTTTATGTCAGCATAGGTATAGTTTTCATTATAACGCTCAAATTAACAAAGATAAGAAGAAAAATGTTTTTTATATAGTTAATGGGAGGGTTTATATGAAAGCTCGTATATTGGCATACATGTGTATATTCTTTTTATATGTTAGTGTAGGCTCTTATTCCGTTTTTGCACAGGATAACTTATATGAAGAAATTCAAAAGCATGCAAAACAATATGAGATTGCACCTCAAAATGCGATGATTGATAAAATCTGGAAAGCAACACCAGGATATAATGGAAGACAAGTTGATATGGAAGCATCCTATAACAATATGAAGAAGCTAAAGAAATTTGATCAAAAACATCTTGAATTCAAGGAAGTATCACCGAGTGTCCACTTAGAAGATTTATCACCAGCTCCAATTTATAGGGGGCATCCGAATAAAAAGATGGTGGGATTAACAATAAATGTGGCATGGGGAAATGAGTATTTGCCTCGTATATTAGAAATATTGAAAAAACACGATGTGAAGGCGACTTTCTTTTTAGAAGGACGTTGGGTGAAAGAAAATTTACGATTTGCAAAAATGATTGTCGATGCAAATCAAGAAGTTGGAAATCATTCATACACTCACCCTAATATGAAAACGCTATCGTCTGATGAAATACGAGAGCAGTTACAAAAAACAAATCGAATGATTGAAGCAGCTACGAATCAAAAGGTGAGATGGTTCGCACCGCCGAGCGGAAGTTTTCGGGATGAAGTCGTGAAAATTGCAGATGATTTCCAAATGGGAACGATCATGTGGACTGTCGATACAATTGATTGGAAGCGACCTGAGCCAGATGTGCTATTGCAGAGAGTAATGAGAAAAATACATCCTGGTGCTATCGTATTAATGCATCCTACTTCATCTACATCAGAAGCATTAGATACAATGATTACAAAATTGAAGGAACAAGGATATAAAGTAGGGAATATAACAGAATTACTGGATGAAAAACGCGTGGATTAAATACATTTGCATGACATTCATCCTTAAACTTGTTATCATTAAATAATAGCACTTATTTAGAGAAACTGGCAGTAGGAGGAAAGTTTTTGATTAAAAAATATACTTGTAAAAATGGTGTAAGAATAGTTATGGAGAATATACCAACTGTAAGATCAGTTGCGATTGGTATTTGGATTCATGCAGGATCAAGAAATGAAAATGAAAAAAATAACGGGATTTCTCACTTTTTAGAGCATATGTTCTTTAAAGGGACGGAAACACGTAGTGCACGCGAAATCGCAGAATCATTTGATAGCATTGGTGGGCAAGTGAATGCTTTTACTTCAAAAGAATACACTTGTTACTATGCAAAAGTGCTAGATGAGCATGCTAAATACGCTTTAGATGTATTAGCAGACATGTTCTTTAATTCAACATTTGATGAAGAAGAATTGAAAAAAGAGAAGAATGTCGTATGTGAAGAAATTAAAATGTACGAAGATGCTCCAGATGATATTGTGCATGATATGTTAACGAAAGCAACATATGAAACGCATCCGCTTGGATATCCTATTTTAGGAACAGAAGAAACGCTTAATACGTTTACAGGTGATACGCTACGCCAATATATTAAGGATCATTACACACCTGAAAATGTAGTTGTTTCAGTTGCAGGAAATATTGATGAAGCCTTCTTACAAACGGTAGAGCAATATTTCGGTAGTTATGAAGGAACGACAAATCGTGAACAAGTACATAGCCCAATCTTCCATTTTAATAAGGTAGCACGTAAAAAGGAAACAGAACAAGCTCATTTATGTTTAGGATATAAAGGCTTACAAATGGGGCACGAAGATATTTATAACTTAATCGTATTAAATAACGTTTTAGGCGGTAGTATGAGTAGCCGTTTATTCCAAGAAGTACGTGAGCAACGTGGGTTAGCATACTCAGTATTTTCTTATCATTCTTCTTATGAAGATACAGGTATGTTAACACTGTATGGTGGAACAGGTAGCCAACAATTAGACACACTGTATGAAACAATGCAAGAAACATTAGAAACATTGAAAAATACAGGTATCACAGAAAAAGAGCTTATTAATAGTAAAGAGCAATTAAAAGGAAACTTAATGTTAAGTTTAGAAAGTACGAATAGCCGTATGAGCCGTAATGGTAAAAATGAATTGCTACTTCGTAAGCACCGTTCACTTGATGAAATTATTGAAAGTGTAAACACTGTAACAAAAGAAAATGTAGATGGGTTAATTCGTAACATGTTTACAGATGAATTCTCTGCAGCATTAATTAGTCCAGATGGAAAACTTCCAAAAGGAATAAAACTATAATTGCTTTATATGAAGTATGTAAAAATAACTGTATCTCTTTTAAATGAGATACGGTTATTTTTTTGGGATATACAGAATAGGTACTAATTATGGATAACTTACATTCATAATTTCGATAGGGGGAGAGCATATGCGATTAAGTGAATTAAGCGGTAAAGAGATCGTAAATTTAGAAAGAGCCGAAAAAATGGGTGTTTTAGGATATGTGGATTTAGAGATTGATGAGAAGGATGGCCAAATACAGGCTCTTATCATACCAGCTGGGAAATGGGGAGGTTTTAAAAAGGAACCACAAGAAGTAAGAGTTACGTGGAGCCAAATTAAAAAAGTAGGGCATGATATGATCCTTTGTGATATTACAGATCGTCCAAATTCGAAGTGAAAGATGGCCATTTTGGTCATCTTTTTTTGTGCATTCCCCGCAGAGTATTAGCTCACATGAATCGAGCTTCTACGGGCAATCAATTTCCTACATAATGTCCTCTCATATGCGGAATTTTGAGGGGAGGTTTTTCTGCATACAAAGAGCGAGATCAATCATGTGTGCTTTTTGTTTTTCAATCACCTAAAACTCGTACATTACATATGATGTGGAGGAAAAAGAAAAAGTAGGCACTTTTCTTATAAATGACAGAAAAAGAAGGTGAATTAGGGAATGTTGACTGAGATGCATATTGCTGTCATAGGAGGAGATGCAAGACAGCTAGAAGTAATTCGCAAGCTAGTTGAATTGGATGCGAAACTTTCATTGATAGGGTTTGATCAGTTAGATCATGGCTTCACAGGGGCAGCAAAAGAAAGTATACAAAATTTAGATTTCACTTCTGTAGATGCAATTATTTTGCCAGTTGCAGGTACAAATGCCAAGGGAGAAGTAGATACTATTTTTTCAAACGAAAAAGTTTCTATAACGAAAGAACAAATTGAAAATACACCAGAACATTTTACTATATATTCAGGTATTGGTACGCCTTACTTGGAAAATCTCGTATCTACTACAAACCGTAAACTAATTAAATTATTTGATCGTGATGATGTGGCAATCTACAATTCTATACCAACTGTAGAAGGTACATTAATGATGGTAATTCAACATACCGACTATACGATTCATGGTTCTAATGTAATGGTTTTAGGATTTGGTAGAACAGGGATGAGCGTTGCCAGAGCATTTCAATCATTAGGAGCCCATGTCAAAGTTGGAGCAAGACGATCGGAACATATTGCACGTATTACAGAGATGATGTTTTCTCCTTTTCATATGCAGAACATTGAGAAAGAAGTAGGGAATATTGATATTGTCATTAATACAATTCCGCATCTCGTTGTGACAGCGAATGTCATTTCAAAAATGCCGGCCCATACGTTAGTAATTGATTTAGCTTCTAAACCAGGCGGTACCGACTTTAGATATGCGGAAAAAAGAGGAGTCAAAGCGTTGTTAGCACCTGGATTACCAGGTATTGTTGCTCCAAAAACAGCAGGACAAATTTTAGCGAACGTTCTTTCTCAGTTATTAGCAGAAGATGTAATCGCAAGAAAGGAGAATGGAGAATGAATTTAAAAGGGAAGAGAATAGGGTTTGGTTTTACTGGTTCACATTGTACGTACGAAGAAGTAATGCCTCATTTAGAAAAATTGATTGCTGAGGGAGCAGAAGTACGTCCCGTTGTTTCTTATACTGTTCAATCAACGAATACGAGATTTGGCGAAGGAGCAGAGTGGATTAAAAAGATTGAAGAAGTAACAGGCTTTAAAGCGATTAATTCAATCGTTGGTGCAGAACCACTTGGACCTAAAATTCCACTAGATTGCATGGTGATTGCACCACTAACAGGAAATTCAATGAGTAAATTTGCAAATGCAATGACAGACTCTCCAGTATTAATGGCAGCGAAAGCGACGCTAAGAAATGGCAAGCCTGTCGTATTGGCTGTTTCGACGAATGATGCTCTAGGGCTTAATGGAGTAAATCTAATTACACCAACAAGGTGACGACATAGCGTAAACGCTTATATGTCGCCATCTTGAGGGAGCTTAGGGTAAAGCACAAGTTCGAAATCATCGAGCCTTTGCCACTTTTCCTTTTTATAAACAGCCTTTTCTAAAACTGACTTTAGGAGGCTGTTTTTCTTTTTGGGATCATCTGTTTTAAAGTACAGATCAAGAACATGCTCTACTTGAGGTATTGTATCTTTCTTCACTTTTTCCTTCTTAATTTCTGTTTTAATTTCTTTCTTTAAGTTTTCCATCGTGGAAGTAATTTCAGTAATACGATCAGAAACTACATTCGAGCGTTCTAAAAACATATCGACTGTGTAAACACCACGCTCTAATAAATCATGTAAATTATTTTTTTGTTTTTGGACATCCACTAATTCTTTTTCAAGTTTTCGTAATGCAGCTTCATTCATTTGAATAACTTGTGTTTCTTTTAATTTGTCATCTTGCTTATGTTTTTCAAAATCAGCTTTATAATTGATATACCACTCTTTTAATGCCTCGAGTAAACGCTTCTCAATTAATTCCGTATAGCTTGATTTGTTTTCGCAACCACGGTGCTTACAATCCATCGTTTCCTTTCGGTTTTTCGGATAACGTTGGACCATACTATAACCACATTTACTACATTTAATAATGCCAGCTAGAGGATTTTTAATTCCGTTCGTATTGTAAGGAATGTGATATCTTGAGTTTAATTTTTCTTGTACTTGTTCAAACAAACTTTCAGGTATGATTGGCTCGTGCTTACCATCGGCAATAATCCAATCCGATTTATCTTGTCGTGCACAACTTCTTTTTACAGCATCAGGACGTTTTACTTCTTTTCGTTTTTGCCACGTTACTTTTCCGATGTACACATTGTTTTTTAATATATCTAAGATGCTGTAGGGGTTCCATTCATTACCTAGCTTACTTTTGTAGCCAAGATCATTTAACTTGCTCCTAATTGCATTTGCTCCCATATCCTCATTTGCATACCAATCAAATATCATCCTTACAACTGACGCTTCTTCTGGATTAATCGTTAAAGTACGTTCTCGCTTATTTAAGCGATGGATATCATATCCGAATGGTGCATGTGTACCAAGATAATTCCCAGCCTCTACACTGGCGACACGACCTCGTTGCATACGTCGTGTAATAATCTTTAACTCCTTACGAGCCATAAACGCTTCAAATTCGCTGTATTCTTCATCCCACTCATCATTAAGGTCATAAGTCTTCCTAGGTGTCATAATCTTCGTATTCGAGCGTTTAAACGTCTCTAAAATGATTCCTTGCTCTTTCATACCACCACGACCTAAACGGTCCATATCCATACAAAGAACAACATCATATTTATTATCTTCAATCTCTTCAAGCAGAGCTAACATTTCAGGGCGTTTCACTAAGCTCTCGCCAGAAACAATTTCCTCACGGACAGATAAAACATTTAAGTTCATTTCCTTGGCAATTTTCAGCAGGGTAGTTCGATGTTTTGCTAAAGTTTCACCTTCGCCACGTGCTTCGGCTTCGAGGTCGGCACGGGACTTTCTAAGGTAGATTGCGGTTTTCATAGTTAAACCTCCTTATTGATATGTATTATATGAATTGTAATGATTGGAATGAAGTAAATGATAATATAAAAAGCTAGCCGGATTTAATATGATTAAAAAAGCCCATGAATTGGACTTTCTAATCATGAATTACTTTATTGTATTCAAGCCAGTTTTTTGTTTCTGGATTATAAAAAAAAATTGTATTTTGTTCCTGTAAATCATTTACTCTTACTAGAACCCATTCTTTAGTTGAACGAGTATGGAGATGAATTAATTCTTCATTTTTGACATTAGTTTCTGAAATGAACTTTACAGTATAGTAAACTTTTTTTAATTCACCTATTTCTTTAAGATAGAGATACATAATCGCAATTAGGAAAACCCAAATTACTATTGGACCAACTAAAAATTGAATAGCCTGTTGAGATGTTAGATCAAATTTTAGTATTTGTTCTTTAGCTAAATAGAAATGCATGGCTTGGGTAAGTAGACTAGCAACCACAAGTATAATATATATAAGTTTGTTTAGACCCAAATACATAAAAATGATGCCATTTTTGATAAAAATAAGAGCATTTTTAGTTTTATTATGTTGGTTTAGCCACTCATTTTTTTTGTTAATAAAATTTTGGTAACTGTTAATTGTGTGTAAATAATTTAAAGCGGTACGAATTATTTTAAATGCAATATAAATTAATATAGAGATAATTAAGGTGAAAACTAACATAATATCTATAGTATATATTGTATTTAATTTAACTTTTGTTGGTTTGGGAAGACCAATAAAATATAAGGAGAACGATACAAGTTGGAATAGAAGATAAAATCCAATAAAGGCCGTAATAGATTGTGTCATCTTTGTTAAAAATCTAATGTGTTTTCCTTCAAATATTAAATCAAAATTGGTTTTCTTATTATAGATAATTAGAACGCCCAAAAAAGAGGATATGGATAGAATTATTGGAAAAGCTTTAGATAATCCTTCAGAAAAAGAAGCTATATCTTTTATAAAAGTCATTTATATCAGTTCCCTTCTACAACTTTATATAACAATGAATATTAATATGTAACTAATATGTATCGGTCTTTAAATGAACGTGCGAGTTGCTTAATCACCTGATTTGTTGCACCTTGCTATTTTATCTTGATAATCAAGTGCCTGTTTTTTTGCGATCGGATTGTCATCCATTTGTTCTAATTGAGATAACGCAGAACGTGCTGTATCGCAATCCATTTTTTCAATTTCTTGTCTCTCGAATCGTTCACGGCGAGAGGCTGCCGCCCTATCGAAAGCTTCCTCTTTCTCTTTTGAATCAGCGGCTTGAAGTTCTCTTATTTGCTCCTCCTTGAATCGCTCCGATTCGGGTCCTTCTATTTTTGGTGCTGATTGATTACTGGAATCATTTTCGTCGAGTTGTTTTTGTTTTTCTTGATTCTGATGTTGCTCTGCTTTGGTTGCTTGTTCTTGCTTCGCTTTTTCTTCCGCTTGGCGTTGCACTTCAGCTTCCTGACGTTGTTCTTCTTGTTTTACTTTTTCTTCTACCTGATGTTGTTCTTCTGCACTCTTTGTTTCTTCTTGTGCGTGTTGTTCGTCTTTTTTAACTGGATTGTTAGTATCACAACCAACTAGTCCAATAGATAAAAAGAGCGCTGTAAATGGTACTAGGTATTTTTTCATTATTAATCCTCCATAAGTTAATAAAACTTCGTCTGCTTTCTTAAGAAATGTAAGTTTTTAAACGAGCGAATCCTCCAGGAATCCCATGAGCCTTCGCAATTTCTTGAATAGATAAACGAGTATCTTTATAAGCAGAAATCATTTCATCGGTAAGTAACAATTCTACAGCAAATGTATTTGCTTCGATTTCTAAGCGATCTACTGAAAAGAAGGTTTGGTTACGCAAGAAGGGGGTATTTGCTTTAGGATGAAGTACAGCATGACCTAATTCATGTGCACAAACAAATTGTTGAGTAGTTTCGTTAATTTGATTATTAATATGAATGAATTTAAAGCGTTTATAAGTGTTGTAAAAACCAAGAGTATTCCCAAGGTCTTCAAACAACACTATAATATCTTTTCGTTTAGCAATTTCAAAGGGGTTTGTTGTGCCGTGTTTTTTTACGATTTTCATTACGTAGTCTTTAATTTTCATTTCTCGCTCCGTTCAATCTTTTTTATACTTGTTTGGAGTGAATTTTTGTTTTGCTAATTGTTTTGCCATGCGCATAGAGTTTTCTAGAGAAATACGAATCATTTCTTTTGTGTGTTCGTCTATTGGTTCTCCGTCAAACATTAAAGCATCTTCGCTATTTTCTAATTCTTCTAATGTTTTTTCTAAATCACGTGCTATATCGCGTTCTTCTTTTTTAGAAAGTTTGTTAGACCTGCCTAATAATTCGTCTGTAGATATTTCATATAAATCAGCTAATTTTCCTAATGTTGTTGTATCAGGATCACGATAGTCGCGTTCATAATTTGAAAGGACAGTATTTGTAATACCGATTTTTTCGGCAACAAACTTTTGAGACCATTTGCGTCGTTCTCTTTCTTTTTTTAATCTATAGCCTAAAGTCATAGTTTATCCTTCCATTCTTCCATTTGTCTTTTCGTTAATTATTTTAACAATATTTCACGTTATGTGAAACTTTATTCACTAAAAGTTAAAAAACTCATTTACTTTCACTTTACGTGGAATTATTATTGATACATAAGGTTCACGTAACGTGGAATGAGGTGGTGTTAAATGGAGATTAATCAAAAAATACGGGAATTAAGAATTTCTAAGGGGATTTCACAAGTATTTATGGCAAAAGAACTTAGTATTTCTGTATCAGCCTATAACATGAAAGAAGCAGGGAAACGTTCGTTTAAAGCACAAGAATTAAAGTGTGTTGCAAAAGCACTAAATGAACATCCATCAATTTTTTTTGACTAAACATTACACGTAAAGTGGAATTTCGATGAAACTTGTGTGAAAGTAGGTGAGAAAATGCCATCAACTAACATGGCAGTACCAACAGACCAGTCGCATAAACATATAAAAAGCACTTCAAGAGGTGACACCATGAGCCAACAAGAAGAATATGCGGCGACTTATGAATTTGGAAAAACGAAAGTCCATGTTGTGGCTCCTGAGCCAAAATCACAAAAGGATATTGATAAAATCCGTCAAGCATATTACAAGGCTGGTTGGGCCATCATCAAAGAAATACAAGTAAAAGAAAACGTTGAGGAATAGTTCCTCTCTTTTTATACGAAAAGTAGACAAGTTACATATGTACTAAGTTCATTGTAACCATTTGAAAACTAAATATGGAGGCGAACAGATATGGGAACAAGCATATACTGCAATTCAGCAATAGGAGAATTATTACAGAATGCTAGAGAATGTTGTGACAATGTTCAGCTGAAAACGAAGAAAGGGCTATCTAAGTACCTTGGTATTACACATGAAAGATTAACCCGTATTGAATCTGGACTTTCTAAACCAGAATTTGAGCTTGCGATGGATTGGTGCCATGCAACAGGAGCAAAGTTGAATCAACAAGCAATTAAACATATTTATGGTGTTGGGTTACCACCTACAGATCCACGCTTAACTCAAGATGTAAATCTACAATTGATGAACTACATTAAGCAAGCTGAAGAGGGAATTGCGGCAGCTAAAGAAATTATGAATTTACAAGTTACAACAAGATCATGGAAGCATGATGAAAAAAAGAGACATGAATACGCAGTTCATGCAAAAGAAATCTTCGATACAATCAAAGCTACTCAATGTGTAGTTCAAGCTCTTGAACAAGTTCATTTTGGCATTATGGAACAAATACAAAGAAGTTGGTTGCAAAAGGCTATGGCGGAGAACGTTATTATTCAATCGGTGGATAGTTTAATGAATTTAACAAAGGTGCTGTAAAGGGGGAAGAAAAATGACAGTAGATTATAAGAAACCGAGTCTAAGAGAATATAAGGAATTAATTCGTTATGATGCAAAACTAACTGGTGAAATTAAAATAACAGAATTACTTAATGAGGATTCAAAAACAGTTGAGCTAAAACAAGAAAAGAAATTGTTGGGGATTCGAATCAAAATTATTGAAGCGTCATTTATTTTGAAACATAAATGGGTAAATAAAAAAGCTACCGCCTAGACAACAGTAGCTCTGAAAAATATCGTAAAGCAATTATAACATTATATAAATCATTTGGACAAGCCACTGTGCTTGTCGTTATGACCAGAAAGGGGATTGTTCCTCCCATATCCCTACAATGTTCCTTTCTGGTTGTAACGATGCGTACAGCATTAATTTAATTAGAAAGGAGGTGGGGAATTATGGATATCCAAGAAGCTACTAAATTAGCAATCAAGCAAAATAGATATATTTCGCGAGTGCATTTTATAAACACCTTTAAAGTCAAACTTAAACCAACAAATACGTATGATTTATGCAAAACGTATTCTTTAAATCCTGGTGAAGTTGAACCACGCAGGGCATGGAGCCCACGAGCAGATGATTTAATTGCTGATGATTGGATAGTTATTGATTAGGGCATCCAAGATTTTATCTCTTTAGCAGCTTTGTATCCTTTTTTTAGAAGAGTATTTTCTTCACAATATGCAATTCCTGCTGAAAGTAAAGTAGTCATATAAGCAATAGTGTCTGCTTCATATATAGATACAAAACTTTCATCTTGTAAATGAAATAAAGCTTTTGAAATTGATTTGTCAGTTTCATCAGGACATAGTTGCTGGAATCTTTCGAAAGAAAACATATCAGTTTCGTGTTTTTTATACTCAGTCGTCATGTATTTTAATAGGATTTCGGATAGTTTAATCATTTTCATATATTACACCTCCCTTAAAGGAAGATTATACCATAGGTTTTTAAATGTGTTTATAAAAATAGACAAGCCACTGTGCTTGTCGTTATGACCAGAAAGGGATTGTTCCTCCCATCCCCCTACAATGTTCCTTTCTGGTTGTAACGATGCGTACAGCATCAATTTAATTAGAAAGGAGATGTAATTCATGAACGATAAAAACAATCGTCTTCATGATCTTGTTCTTCCCGGGGATTTTTCGTTTGCAAATAAGCTTCATAACTGTATGAGTGCATGTATTCATAACATGTTTAATGCAGAATCAATCGAAGAATCGAATTGCTGGGAAGAAGAATTGGAGCGATGTATGAAAGAATTTAAAATGCTTCGTGATACAAAAGAGGAACATGAGGCATCGATGAGTTATCGTGTAGTGATTAAAAATTTAAGAACAAGAGGAGTTAACGCTTCATTAGTAACACGTAGAAAATAAAAAAAGTCTATCACTTGGCAGAGTGATAGATAAATGGTCTTGCAAAAGATCTTAGGATTAATTATATCAAATTAGCATTCGTATAACAACGGAGTGTGCTACATGCTATTAGACAAATCGTTACATAGAGTGTTGCTGAACCCTAAAGTGTTTCAACAAGCAACATCAGAGCAACACCTAATTTACTTAGTAAAACAATATCTCAAAATAGGATACAAGAATTATCGCTTATTACGTGTAGAGGACGGATTCGCGATATGTAAACGGGAGGATGAATAATATGGCAGTTTATAGACCAGTACATGTTTCATTTTGGCAGGATTCATTTGTTTTAGATCTTACACCGGAGGAGAAGTATTTCTACTTATATTTGATGACAAACAGTAAGACGTCTCAATCAGGAATCTATGAGCTTCCACTTCGTATCATTGAAACTGATACAGGATATAACCGTGAAACTGTTATGAAGCTATTAGAACGTTTTGCTGAATACGGAAAAATTAATTACAACCAAAAAACAAAAGAATTGTTCTTAATCAACTGGTTGAAATTCAATCCAATTAAAAATGTAAACATTGAAAAGTGTGTTTTAAAAGAAATTCAATCTGTAAAGGACCAGGATTTTTTAGTTGATTTCTATGAAACTTGCTTGCAATTAGAACGTGAACAAGATTTTAAAATCCCTCGTATTAAGGAGTATTTATCGGTCCGTTTGGAGGGGCTTATAAGGGGCTTCCAAGACCCTAGCAAGGAAGAAGAAAAAGAAAAAGAAGAAAAAGAACAACAACAAGAAGAACGCGCAAGCGCGGAAGAAGTTGTTGAGGTTAATCCAATTTCTTTTTACGAGCAAAACTTCGGATTCATTACACCTTTTATCGCAGATGGTATTTATGCTTGGATAAATGATTTAAATGCAGAGCTAGTTATTAAGGCTATGGAGATTGCTTTAGAGAAGAATACGAGAAACATGTCTTACGTAAATACGATTTTAAGAGATTGGCATCTTAAAGGCTTTAAAACAGTAACTGATGTTGAGGCAGCTGATAAAGCATTTCGTGCTCAGCGACTAACAAAAGCTCAGCAACAGACACAAGCACCTTATCAACAAAAAGGATTATCGGAATCTACTAAAAACGTATTACAGCAGCAACAAGCATGGGAGCAGAACATTCCAACAGAAGAAGAACTTGCAGTACTTAATCAACAGAATGCGTGGTTGGCCAAATGAGTAACGATATGATTCGTAATGTAGAAGCTGAGCAAAGTGTTTTAGGTAGCATAATCCAAGAAGGCGATTTAATTAAAGATTGTCAGCTAAAGGTAAAACAGTTTTCTTTACCAACGCACCAAGTGATTTTCAAGGCAATGAGAGAATTAGAGGATGCTGAAGTTCCGATAGATCTTGTTGCTCTCATTGGAAAATTCGATGAAAGCTTTATGCATCAAATTGGCGGAATTGAATTCTTTGTAAACCTGACAGAAGTTGTAACAACAACTAAGAACTTCTCGTATCACGAAGGCTTAGTTATCGAAGCTTGGAAAATGCGACATGCTCAGGAGGTTGCTGGTAACTTATATAACCGCCTTCAGCAAGATAGGGATATGAGTGCTATTAGCACATCAATTGATGAATTAAGCGCCATTGAAGAAACGGGTTACTCAGATGAATTTAACTTGAAAGATACGCTTGTTGATTTGTATAAGAACATGCAAATTGATGTAGGAGATTTAACCGGTATACCAACTGGTTATGACGACTTGAACAGAATGACAGCAGGGTTACAAGAAGGTGATTTAATCATTGTCGGTGCCCGTCCTTCAATGGGGAAAACCGCATTTGTATTAAACGTTGCTTTTCATGCAGCAAGTGCTCATACAGCAACAGGAATCTTCTCGCTCGAGATGGGGGAGGAGCAGCTACTTAAGAGAATGATTTCAAGTACTGGAAATATTGATGCTACAAAATTAAAGAATCCTAAGAAACTATGTAATTTAAAGGATTGGGAAAAATTAGTCAAGCAATGGGATTAATTAATGATTTGCCATTAGAAATTTACGATAAAGCAAATGTAACGATGCAAGAGATTTATGCAAAGGCTAGGAAATTAAAGCGTAAGTACCCTGATAAAAAGGTTTTAATTGCAATTGATTATTTGCAGCTTATTGTAGGGGATCCAAAGCATAGAGGGAACCGCATGCAAGAAATCGGTGAGATTAGTCGTAAGTTAAAACTGATGGCAAGAGAGCTAAATGTATGTGTAGTTGCATTATCACAGTTAAGTCGTGCGGTAGAAAGTAGACAAGATAAGAGACCATTGCTATCAGATTTACGTGAGAATGGTCAAATTGAGCAAGATGCGGATTTAATAGCATTCTTATACCGCGAAGATTACTATGATCGTGAAACGGAAAATAAAAACATAACGGAAATTATTTTAGCAAAACAGAGAAATGGCCCAGTTGGCGTTGTTGAACTAGCATTCATTAAAGAATTTAGTAAGTTTGTAAATTTAGAGAGAAAGTTCAATCATCAGCAGGAGGCTTAATCATGTTGTTACGTCAGGAAGTAGAACGTAGAAAACTAATAATTATTCGTAAATTATTGGGTTTAGGATTAGCTGAAATTAACGGACAAACACTAGATCAACTAACGTTAACGCAGCTTGAAGGAATCTTAATTGCAAGCTTGCAGGTATTGGAGGGGAAAAACAATGCCAAAACAATTAACAATTTTTGATGTGGAACCAGTTGTATCATTTGATCCTAAGAAAGCTCATATTCAACGTTTAAATTCAAAATTACGGTATGCAGATGTGGTTGTGCAAATACCACGCCAAGCCAAAGCGATTGATGAATTAAAACCAACGACAGCACCTGATGAGCGGTATGAGTTGTTTGAAGATTACGTAATAGGGATTTGGCGTTACAAACGAGCGGAGGATAAGCAATTTGTATGGGAAGAAGCAGAAGAAATGTGTAAGCGAGCACGGGATGAGAAAAAGCCGATTCCAATACGGCTTCATTTATCTTCTGAACAATCATTTGTTCCAGAAAATGTTGTGCGATATCTATAGACAAATAAAAAAAGCTGAGATCACTCTCAACTTACTTCGACAAAGTAATTATAACATATGGGAGTGATCTTGGTGGGAATTAGAAAAGAAAATCTTGTAAAAATGACAGCTGAGATAGATTTGAAAATAAACGGAATATATGTTGTTAAAAATGGTCAAGTCCAACTAATAGAACCGCCTCAAGGTGGATTTGGTGAACAATCATTTGTATATCAAAGTGGAAAAGTAATTCGTATGGAAGAACGAAAAACACAGTTACTTTAATCAAATTTGAATTTTATAGAAAAGGAGCAGCTCGCAAAAGCTAACCGCTCGGTTGATTAAACGTAGAAAATTTAACATTCACTTTATAGTATTGGGATGTGTGAACGCTATTTTTAATTAAACTGGATCAGGGGGATATATTACAGCAGAAAAACCGCGGTTTCTGACTTGAGCAGATGTTATAGTGTCACTTAAATCCCCTATATTCGCTATAACTCGATAATGAATCGGACCTGTTGGTAATATTGGGTCCGTTGGATGATCTACCCATGTAAATGTGGAGTTAAAAGAATATACCATATCTATATTAGCACCTACTTCGTATTTTCCGGATACAAGTGTATCTGTCAGCAACACATCATCACGGAATAACTGATACGTAATAGCATCTACGTTAAAGGATGTGCCTTCATCTGCACCTATTTGAACAAGAAGTTCTGTACCGATTGTCGCGTTTAATAGGACTTTGTCACCTTTATTTTCTATAGGGACAAAGACCTCCATAATTAGAATGTTATTTGTATTTGGTGGAAGATCTATAGAATCAGGTTCTGGTGTAAGGGGAGTGAAAAATAGGGCTGGTCCAGTCGGTCCAGTCGGTCCAGTCGGTCCAGTCGGTCCAGTCGGTCCAGTCGGTCCAGTCGGTCCAGTCGGTCCAGTCGGTCCAGTCGGTCCAGTCGGTCCAGTCGGTCCAGTCGGTCCAGTCGGTCCAGTCGGCCCAGTCGGTCCAGTCGATCCAGTCGGTCCAGTCGATCCAGTCGGCCCAGTCGATCCAGTCGGCCCAGTCGATCCAGTCGGCCCAGTCGGTCCAGTCGATCCAGTCGGAAATTGGAATGGTGGGATGGGAGGAAGTGTAGGTCCAATTGAACCGGGATTTAGTGCAGCGGAAGATAAAAATTCGTCCATTATATTTTCACCTCTAAAAAATTCGTATTACTAATAGTAAATGTTGAAGTCAAACAAAGTGAAATGGACAAGCGATTGTATTTATGAAATTTAACAAAATAGTTATTTTAATAAAAAACGAGGAAATGAGGGGAGTGAAAGGAAAAGAACCCTTTATATAAAGGGTTCTTCTGGTGATTTAATCTATCAATTACATTCGTGGTAATATTCATCACATGAATCGTTATTATCGTTACAGCAGATACAAAATGTTTTTTGAACAAATAAACTAACTTCACTATTAGAACCTTCCTGCTTTGTAAGAGTAAGACTTTGAAAATCTTCAACTTGAAATATTTTTGTTTGAACAGGTTGTAATGTAGTAGTAATTGGTACGCTAGATCTTCTTGTTAGAATCGTTACTTGAACGGGTGCACTCATACCGACAACGAATAACTGAATTAATGTTTTATTATGATTGTTTGTAAAATCCTCAAATACAGTTTGTGGAGCGGTGGTTTGAAGGAAAACAGACACAGGTATATTTCCATTTGCATTTTCTGCAAAACCAGCTATCGTATGAGTTTCAATAAAACAGTTGTTTTTTTGATTGTTGGAATGTGATTGGTTTTTATAATATTTTTTACCATCTTTATAAAAGTAATCAGCCATATGAATTTAAAGCTCCCTTCTTTTAGATATCTATATAGTCTATTTAATAAAGTGAAGTAGTGCTTGTACAACATAATAAAATCCGCTCTCGTAATTACCTAAAAATTTTATTATTTGGAAATTAAAGAGCGCCATTCAAGGCGCTCTCGGATAAACAATAATATTGAAAAAGAATACCACATTATATTTTATACATGTTCTTAATAAATGTGCAGTTTTTTAACAAAATCCTTATTTTAAAGCTAAAGAGCGCCTTGTAGCGCGCTCCTTATGTCTACTAAGTATAAATGTTTATGTTTGATCTTAGATTTCTTACTTAGAGTAATAAAATGCTCTTAAACAAAGTTTAGATAGACAATACAGCCAATAATTACAATATAAAACACCACACAAAAGAAGATTAAAATGTATTTGAATGTCTTGTTCATATCAGTACCGTCCTAAAAGAGGATTATTTGGATTTTAATATGGTATGTAAAAAAGGTGCGTTTATACAAGGGAAGGGTAGCTAGCAAAAGTAAAACAAAGTCTTTATTTAAATAAAAAGAGCGCTAATCGAGAGCGCTCCTTATACCTAATTATAACGAAAGTGACGAGCTCACATTATTTAGAAAGGCAGTATTATTGTATGCCAAAGTATGAGATTAGTGAATGGATTAAGACAAAATCGTTATTCGATAGAAAAGGAGAATGAAAATGTCCTTAGTGGGGAATTTGAAAGAAATCCAAGAAAAAGTCATTGATAAAAAGGTATTGGAATTTGCAGAGGAAATGGAATGCGTAATAATCGAAAGTGCTGCAAATGGATATTCAGGATATAGATATCAAATTCATAAAGAAAATCCAGACAAGCATATTCTGCATTCAAAACTATTCACGGAAAAGTTACAAGAATTAATGGATGGTGTGAAAGTTGAATTTAAGGCAGAAGAAAAGAAAAACATTTTAGGTGGATCTTATTACGAACATTACATCCGTTTTAGTTGGAATGACTAATTTCTTAATAAACCCGCTATTTTATTAGAAAACATTAAAAAGGACCCGATTAGGGGTACGGGTCCTTTTAATGGAACAATAGAACTTTATGGGATTACCAATATGTTACCATAAAAGGTAATTCGTTTCCAGAATATGAGCGTTGAGAAAACTTTTTATAAAAACTTCATCTTATACAATAAAACAGCTAGCATGATTAGCTAGCTGTCCTGGTAAGAAAAGAAAACGGTACTTATCAAATGTTGCTTTTGTAATTGCGAGTTACAACTATAGTATGAACAGAGTTGAAAATGTTATGTAAGAAAGCTAAATAAAAACTTTATTAAGCACAACAAAGCAGCTAGCCAAAGTAGCTAACTGCTCTATTGTACAATTTTAGAAGTAGCCGATCTATGCTGTAACCAAAAGTTACAACTATAGTATAAATAGATATCAAAATATTATGCAGATAAGAAACTAAATAAAAATTTCATTTTGTAGAAATAAGGAAACTAAAAAAGAGCACCATGCATAAGTGCTCTTTAAGATAGGAGGTAACACTTTGAGCTGGCCCTAGGTTAGAAGTATATGGTGTAAAAAAAGAAATAAGAACAAAATTTTATTATTAACTCAATATAAAAGAGCAATTAGCTTTTGCTAATTGCTCGGCCCAAGGTAATAGACATAGAGTGGGTATTAGTAAAATTGACTATTCACGAGCCTGTTTACAGTGTAACCAAGATTTTTTAATGTATTACCTCTTTAAAAACCTTATTCAAACAGTGTTATTTAAAGAGGGAGTGGAGTAATGAAAAAGAATACTTTTCCTTTAAACATGAGATGATTTTTTAATTCTCAATATTATATGAGTGTTAAGACAAAAATGTGTAATTAAAAGAGCAGCTAGCAAAAGCTAACCGCTCTCCGAAAAAAACGTTAAGAAGGAAGTTCAGAACTCAAGTGTATTTATAGTATGGACAAGGCTTATGGATTTATTCAAGGGGGGATGGATAATGTGTACTTATTGGGAAAACGCAGTTAAAGAATTCTTTAAGAAGCAAGAGTCGGAACGCAATAAAAAAGCAGTTAGCAAAAGCTAACTGCATAGTGAATAAGAAGAACGTAATGGTCATTCGTATTCAACCTTGGTGTATCTATATTGTTAACATGTTTTAGAAATTTATTCAATAAAAGAGCAGCTAGCAAAAGCTAACTGCTCGGTTCTCCAAGGGGGAACAAGGAGAAAAGATTACCGTGTCACCTATAGTATTGACGGAATATTGAGTTTTATTCAGGGTTGGTTCCAAAAAAGCGACATACCGCCAAAATATAAAATTATTAAAAGGAAAATTACTATGAAAGCAGTTAAAGAAACTTTCTTCCAGGGATTTTTCATTAGTAGACCTCCTTTATGAAGAATATTAACACTTTATAAGAAACTGAACAAAATAATCCTTTTAAAGTAAAACAAACAGAATATAGTCCGGCTAGAAAACTAGAGGACACCAATTCATTAAAGCAGCAATTCAAGCGGTTTTAGGAATAGGTGTCCTTTTTATTTTGAAAAGGGAGATGGGGGAAATGAAGGGGTTAAAGGATCAGCTACATGAATGGAAAAAGCAATCGAATCAAGTGAGAAAGAAAACTAAGAAAAAACGAAAAGAGAAATTAAGCACTCGTGATATTGAAGATTTAATGGGCATGCATAGACCTTGTTATGAACGAAGACGTGGAGCAATAAGACAAAAGTAATCTAAAAATAAAAAAGGAGTGGTCTTACATGACTAAACAATTATCTTTCTTACCAAAAATTGATAGAACAGCGACACAAGAGGAATTAGAAGGTGTGTTGGAAAGCGTACGTATACATAGACAATTTGGGATGATGCGTAAAGAAATGAAAGTCACTCCTTCTTATGAAATACGTGAGCACGGTCCTACACATACAGTCGGAAAACCTTTAGAAGATGTTGCTATAGCAAATATTCAACAAAGCAAACGAGAAGAGTGGCTTGAAAGAATGTCAGTACGTATTGATCAGTTTCTAAATCGATTAGGAAACGGACGTGCTGGAAGCATCCAAAGAGATATTATTTATAAACGTTATTTAGAAGAAGAGGACGTATGTGATTACATGGTTTATAACGAAATAGGAATGTCAGAGCGTACTTATCGACGTTGGAAGTCTAAAGCATTTTACAAACTTGCTTTTGCACTTGGATTAGAAGTTTATGAGACAGAAGAAACGGGAGGTAATGCATAATGAATTTCGTTCAACCGATACGTGATCCAGAGCAAATACAACAGCTTAAAGAGTATTTTAAGGAAAAGAGCTTACGCAATTACATCCTCTTCATTATGGGAATCAATACAGGCCTGAGAATCTCGGACATTTTGAAATTGAAGGTAGGAGATGTCAAAGGTAGTCATATATCTATGAGAGAAAAGAAAACTGGGAAACAGAAACGAATACAAATTACTGCAGCACTGAAAAGAGAACTTAAATGGTTTATTGAAGAAAGAGAAGATAATGAGTACCTATTACAAAGTAGACAAGGTAGGAATCGTCCGATTGGTCGTAGCATGGCGTATAAGATATTAAATGGAGCAGCGGCAGAGTTCGGGTTAGATGAAATAGGAACACATACGTTAAGAAAAACATACGGGTATCACATGTACATGCAAACGAAAAACATAGCATTACTCATGGAGATATTCAATCACTCATCAGAGAAGGTCACGTTACGTTATATAGGTGTAAACCAAGATGCAATGGATAAAGCAATGACTAGGTTTAAAATTTAATCACTGCTTATTTCTTTTTAAATCTAGGGTATTACAGTATTTTGGAAAAAAACACGCTAAGAGTATGCAAGATTTTATATAGTTCCAGTAACAAACAAGAACCCTAAAACCGCGCTAGGATAGGAATGTATAAAAAATGCATAGATCCATAAAACAAGGTTCCTTGGTGAGAGTACGATTTTCTCCCTTTTCCTTGCTACCGATAATGAGACGTTATGTTAACCTCACATGAATACAGTATACAAGAATCCGCAAACATTTATAAATAGCTATTAATTTTTTTATTTCTTCATTAAAGTATGTTTTGTTACATAAAAATTAGAATATACACCCATAATCTGTTCTTAACAAGAAACATAACCACTAATATGCATATCCAATTCAACTTCTTATAAACAAAGGACAGATCAACATGTTACGAAAAAAATTCATCTTATTAGGAGGAATCGTATGGCTTACCTCTCTCTAGAATCCGTAAACTATCCAGATAGGTTCATTCGTCATCAGAACTTTCTTGGGGAACTTACTCCAGTCCAAAGTGAGTTAGACCGAAATGATGCCACATTTGATTGGTGGGGTGATTGGAGGTATGGAGCGGAAGGAAAACTTAGATCCATTAACTTCCCAAATTATTACCTGCGACATCAAAACTTCCGTCTCAAGCTTCACGAGGTCATTTATCCATTCGGCGGCCCGCCGACACCAGAGGTGCAACTAGCAATTTTAGACTCAACTTTTACCATGGTACCTGGACTTACAGACCCCGGAGATAAAACTCTTATATCGCTTCGTTCAAAGAATTTTCCTGATCGGTTTATTCGCCACCGGAATTTTAATCTCTGGGTCGAACCTGCAGATAGTCAATTAGCTCGAGAGGATGCTACATTTAGAATACGCGCGCCTTTCGTTCCTGAGCCACCAGGACCAAGGTGGAACACCTATAATAATTACTACTGATAGATAATTGGGCATTATGTTACTGAACATATATACGATATGCAAAAAAGACACTGATATATATCTAATATCTTTTTTAGTTCAGAGATAACTAGGTATGTCCTATATCATTTTATGTCTAATATTTATTTTTATAACTACAGATAACGAGAATTATGTAAATAAGCTGTCCATATGGGCAGCTTTATTTTATGTTTCCGCATAGCTTAGGTTATTTTGAAAAATGTTGGTGGTATCCCTATACAGTTACTCATAAATTTCGTACTGTGTAACTCAAAAGAGAAAGTGAAATGAAATCAATGATACCAAGGGATTTGGCGAAGGGGTCAGTTACACACAATATAAGATATGGGTAAGTTAGCAGATATATTATTATCTTGTTTATTTCAATGGTAGAATATTAGATGGAAAGAGGTGTTTAGCTAGTGAAAAAGAAACCTAATGAAGAGAAGAATGAAACAAAAGTAATTAGAGAAGAAAAGGTTGTAAAAGAAGCATATAATACAGATTTAGAGTTATCTGAAATACTTCAAGGACCTGAATTGGCCCAAACGCTAGCAGAAATACAAAATACAGCTTATAAGCAAATTAGGCCAGTGCTAGAAGCACAAAGGAAGCTGTCTGAACAAATACAGCCAGAAATATATGGATTGGCTCAGACGCTAGCAGAAATACAAAATACAGCTTATGAACAAATTAGGCCAGTGCTAGAAGCACAAAGGAAGCTGTCTGAACAAATACAGCCAGAAATATATGGGTTGGCTCAAACGCTAGCAGAAATACAAAATACAGCTTATGAACAAATAAGACCAGTGTTAGAAGCACAAAGGAAGCTGTCTGAACAAATACAACCAATTATAGAGATATATAACAATGTTAATTGGGACTCAATTCGTGAAGCAGTAGCAGAACAAATTAAAGAAATAGAAGCTATATTAATTGAACAAGAAAAAAATTTTTGGTGCTTAGATATGGATAGTATATCTGATATAGTGGATGGGGAAATAACAGAAGATGGTTTATCAGAATATATAGACAAAAACGTTGAATCGTATATAAAAGAAATAGTTCAAGATCCTATGTATAAACTTCATGCAACCCTAATTGAAGAAACATATGAGGCGTATAAAGGTGGTTTTTATAAATTATGTATAATGCCACTTTTTGCAGCATTTGAGCATGTTATTACATTATGGTATATGGGAAAAATAAAAGAGGACAAGATATCGGTAAATCATAAACCAGATGTGAGAAAACTTTATCATAAAATTAAACCTGAAAAATATAAAGATGATAATGATGTAGAAAAAGAGCAGTTAAATACAATTTTTGGGCTATCCGTACTTAGGATGTATAAAAACACATTTGTTAAAATACCAGATAAATTATCTCAAGAGCTCAATCGTAATTCAATAGCACATGGTTATCATGATTATGATTCTCTTAATAAGGAAGATGTACTCAAACTGTTCCAATTGCTTAAATCTTCTTTAATATTAAAATCGTTTGATTCGAAAAATTTGGCAGAGTTGTGACCGATTTTTGGCAGTAAATGTATCGGTTGTTTTGGGATTAGCGTGGTATATTTGTATTATGAGAAGTGGCGGAAAACACAACTCGATTATATAATTCTTCTAAACGACTCATAACGATGGCACATAAAACCCGAAACTAGCAGATGGTACAGATTGAATGCTACCGTTATTAAGGAGAGCTTTTGCTCTTCTTCCAGTTACTTAATAATGCTGGTGCAAAAACAAACAATATTAGGTTGTTGGAAGAAGGATAAAACTATAACTTCTATATTTAAATAAATGGAGTAAAATGATACTCTTATATTATTATAGAAAATTTTGGTGTAAAAAGGCGGTTGTTTATGGGGATTTCATATTCTAATTTATTTATAAAAGTCAAAAAACTAAATGAAATAAAAGATACTGCAACGATTGTTATAGATACTAATGTATTATTAATGGGGTATCAATGGAAAAACATAACTTTTGAAAGTGTATTAAATGTTTTGAAAAAGCTATCCAGTGAAGAGCGTTTAAGAATTCCAGCACATGTAATTAAAGAATTTGCAAAAAACAGGCCAAAAAAAATCACTGAGATGTCTAGTGGAATACATAATGTAATAAGTAATATACCAAAAGCAATTAATAATGGAAAACCTTTGAATGAAGCGATTCCTGCATTAGCAATTTTAGAAGACTATCACAGTGATATTATCGCTCTAGAGGAAAAGTATAATAATTGCATTCAAGAACTAAATAAAGCAAGGAAAGAATATGTGAAAGGTTTAGGGAAATTACAACAATCATTGGGTGAGTATATTGACCATGATTTAATTTTAGAAAGTTATAAAGAAATAATTGAAAAAAGCTATTTTGCACCAGACGGATTAATGGATGAAGAACAGCTGAAACTTGAATGGGATAAAAGATCGAAAAGTAATATTCCTCCAGGTTATATGGATAAAACAAAAGATTCTAATCAATACGGTGACTTAATTGTCTGGGATCATATATGCCAAATAAGTGGTGATGTTATATTTGTGACAGCTGATCTCAAAGGTGATTGGGTACATAGTAACGATAAACAGGTTATGGGAGCTCGTAGAGAATTGGTTGAGGAGTTTTATTCAAGGGATCAGGCAAAAGGATATACATTTAAAATTTTAAGTCCTCTACAATTCATTACGTTATTCTCTGGTGAAGAGGTTAAACAGGAAATACAAGATGATTTAAATAAAGAAGTTAAACGTCCAATAGCAACAGGTTCTATTACTTTATATAATCTAGCTGATGAAGAAACGTTAGAAGAATTTGCAATGCTAAGAAATAATCCAGTTATAAAGGAATCATATCTTAATAAAGGTTTTGATGAAATTGAAAGTGAGCTAGCAAATTTCTTAATTAGGGGAGGTAGCATTGCTCAATACAAAGATTTAATGGAAGAATATAAAAAAACATTAGAACTTTTTATTGAAGATCCAACTACTGAGTTTTTAAGATCAATAGATGTAAAAAGTTTAATCGATACAATTAGAGATTTATATAAAAAGTCTAAAGGCTAAATATTCGTTATTTTAGAAAGGCATCCATTCGGATGCCTTTTATTTTGGAGGAGAATTAATGAAGGTAGTTAGAGAGCATAATGGCAAGTATTATCTAACGGAGTATTATGAACCTTATGGCTGGTACGCTACAGAGATTAGCTATGAAGCGTTTAAACTACTTGAGCATCTGGATTCTTTAAATGATTTCTATAGTGTTGATTGGATAAATGATGAGGAATAGGAGGATAAAGGATGGATTTAACTAGATGAGAACAAGCGGTGCGTTAAGTCCATCACTTAGACAAGACCTTGTAAACGAAGGAATCGATAAACACAAATTAGAAAGTGCAATTCGGGTCTTTAATGCAATGGAAGGCAACACAACACCAAAGCAAAGAAGAGGAGTGGGGATTAATTTGCTTGATAAAATAATAGATGAGTTCTTAGTAGCGAATGAATGATGAAAGAATATAAAACTAAACAACAGAAGCGTAAGTTCTATGACAGTGGTGAGTGGAAGAGTATACGCGAACAAGTAAAGAAGCGTGACTCTTATGAGTGCCAGGAGTGTAGGCGTAATGGTCGAGTACAAACAGATACCAATGAGTACAGTGAGAGTGCAAAGCGTAAGAAGATTCAGCTCGTTGTCCATCATATAAAAGAACTAGAACATCATCCAGAACTTGCATTAGAAATGGACAACCTCGAAACAGTCTGTGTGGATTGCCATAATAAAGAACACGGTAGAACATTTAAAAAGAAACCGAATAAATGGGAAAACGATGAAAAGTGGTAAAAATGATTCGATAATAACACCCCCCCTAAAAAAATTCCATCAAAAATTGCTATAAGGGGCACCGGAGGAGGGGGTTAACTGTCAGGTTTTTTTCGATTTTACGCACGTAAGGGGGGTGGGTAGATGGCTGTTAGTATTGTGAGGTTAAAAGAACAGCTCATGAATAGCATTGATGTTACAGATTTAGTCGAAGTTGAAAAGGTAGAAAGATATATTGATCTGGTAAAAGCATTTAGAAAAATAAATAAAACTATTAATAAAGAAGGTGAGTCCGTAACGATAAAAAACGGTTCTCAAGTTTTTGTTAAAGCCCACCCTCTTATAAGTGAGAGGAATAAAATTAACAGTTCATTAATTGCTTTAGGAAGAGATATAAAACTTGTTCCTAAAGTTGGTGCTTCTAATTCAGGATACAGTCCAAGTGATTTAATATGATTAGGCAAAAGTATGTAGATGAATACATTGAGCTTTATAGAAGTGAGAAAATAAAGTTCAACAAAGAAAGAGAACTGTTAATTGACTATCTAGAAAAATATGTTTTGAACAGAGACGATTTGTATTTTGATGATGAAATGATTGAGAAGTGTATCCGCTTTGGAGAGAAATGGTACTTTCCGTTACAATCATTTCAGAAATTCTTAATAGCATTCGTTTTTTTATTTTATAAGAAAAATGGTCGCATATTTTATCGTAAATTTTTGTGGATGCTTGGACGTGGTGGCGGTAAAAATGGATTAATATCAGTTATCATTCATTTCTTAATTAGTGAAATGCACGGTATTACCGAATATAACATTTCCGTTGTTGCAAATAGTGAAGAACAAGCGAAAACAAGTCCGGATGAAGTTCATAAATGTGTTAAACGAAATGAAATATTGCAACGAGCATTTAAGACAACATTAACTCAAACTGTTTCTAAAGCCACAGGAAGTGTATTGAAGTTTAGGACATCAAACGGAGATACAAAAGATGGTTTGCGTGATGGTGCAGTTGTATTCGATGAAATACATCAATACGAAAGTAATAAAGATGTTCGAGTCCACATTAGTGGTTTAGGGAAAAAGAAGAATCCACGCGAGTTTTACATTGGTACAGATGGATATGTTCGTGATGGTTTCTTAGATAAACAAAAAGAAAAAGCAATGAAGGTCTTGAATGGTGAAGCCCGTCCCAATGCTTTTTTTTCGTTCATATGCAAATTGAATGATGAAAGAGAAGTGGATGATCCAGATAATTGGGAAATGGCAAATCCGATGTTATCGGAGCCTTTAAGTGAGTATGCAGAAGGTTTACTTGAAACGATAAAGGAAGAATACGAAGATTTAGAAGATGATCCAAGTAATCGTGAAGAGTTTATGACAAAGCGTATGAACTTACCTGTAACAAATTTAGAAAGATCAGTAGCAAAATGGGAAGAGATTGTTGCTACAAATCGTCCATTTCCTGATTTATATGGTCGAGAATGTATAGGGGCTTTAGACTTTGCAAGTATTAGAGATTTCGCAGCTTGTGGTCTGTTATTTAGAGTAGACGGTGAATACATTTTCAAAACACATTCTTTTGTACGTAAAGAGTTTGTTGATATTTATTATGGTTATTCTAAAAAAGCAAATGAGTATAAGAAGGAAAAATTTGCACCAATAAAGGATTGGGAAGACCAAGGACTTTTAACGGTTGTGGACGAGCCAACCATTAATCCAACTCATATTGTAAATTGGTTTGTAGAAATGCGCGAAAACTACGGGCTAAAAAAGATTATAGGTGATAATTATCGATTAGAAGCTATAAAGCCTTTATTAATAGATGAAGGATTTGAAGTAGAGATTATTAGAAATCCTAAAGCAATCCATGGTTTGTTAGCACCAAGAATTGAAATGGCATTTGCTAATCGTCAAATTGTTTTTGATGATAACCCTCTTATGCGTTGGTATACACAAAACGTGTTAGTTGTTATTAAAAGTGATGGTAATAAGATGTATGAGAAGAAAGAGCCAGTTCGCAGAAAAACAGATGGATTTCAATGTTTTGTACACGCTCTCTATAGAGCTGATGAAATACAAGAAGTAACGGATTTCGTTATAGGCGACATTAAATTCTAATAAAGGGGGTGATAACCATTGGATGGTTAGGTTCAGTATTTAAAAGAAATAAAGAATTAGAATTTATGGTGGATCTCGACATAATTACAGATACAGCAAACAGACTTCATATGAAACGATTGGCAATTGATACATGTGTATCATTTTTAGGAAGAACAATAAGTCAATCTGAATTCAGAGTCAGACATGGTAAAGCATTTGAGAAGAATGAACTTTATTACCGATTAAACGTTAGACCGAATAAAAATATGACGGCAAGTACCTTTTGGGAAAGATTTGTTCGCAAACTTATTTATGATAATGAGTGTTTAGTTATACAAGCAGATGATGGAGATTTACTTATTGCAGATGGATTTCAACATAATGAATACGCCGTGTTTGAGGATACTTTTACTAATGTAATAGTAAAAGATTATACGTTTAAGAGAAGTTTTAGGCAAAGTGAAGTGATTCACTTAAAGTATCGAAATGACAAATTAACTCCGCTTATTGATGGTTTATTTACAGATTACGGAGATTTGTTCAGTAGAATACTGAGTTCTCAAAAACGAAAAAATCAAGTTCGTGGAACAGTTGATATGGAAATGACAGGTGCAAAAACGGAAGAGAACATAACGAAATTACAAAAGTTTATTGATGATATGTATCAAGCGTTTGGTAATAAGGATATTGCTATTGTTCCACAACAAAAGGGTTTTAAATATAACGAAATATACAATGGTGTTGCGAATGGTCCAAGTGTGGAAGAAATCAATAAAGTAACAAATGGTTTCTTAAATCAAGTAGCTATGGCAATTGGTATTCCAACAGCGTTGATATATGGCGAAATGGCTGATGTAGAGAAGCAAACGAAAAATTTTATGCTTTTCACAGTACGACCATTATTAAAAAAGTTATCCGATGAAGCGAACGTTAAATTCTTTGAAATGAGTGAATATCTTTTAGGACGAAAAATTGAGGTTAAGGCTGTTTCCTATCAAAGTATATTTGATCTTGCGACAAGTATTGATAAACTCATTTCTTCAAGTGCATTTACAGGAAATGAAATTCGTTCAGAAGTAGATTATGAGGAGTCGGATGATCCAAATCTAAATATCCATCATATTACTAAAAACTATACAAAATTAGATGAATCTGAAGGAGGTGAGAAAGAAAATGACAGTGAAAATTGACGTTAAAGGACC
Organism: Bacillus paramycoides; assembly: GCF_038971285.1. Classification (NCBI taxonomy): domain Bacteria; kingdom Bacillati; phylum Bacillota; class Bacilli; order Caryophanales; family Bacillaceae; genus Bacillus; species Bacillus paramycoides. Next base: position 3,689,399 of record NZ_CP152427.1, on the reverse strand, counting down.
GATTATTTCAAATGATGAAGTTTGGATTTATGATTGGTTTGAAATGGATGCGACAAGTCCGGGTAAGATTTCAAAAGAGCTTGATAATGCGAATGGTGAGGATTTAATTATTTCAATTAATAGCCCAGGTGGTTATGTAGATGAGGGTTCAGAAATTTATACAGCATTAAAAAATTATCCTAGTCATGTGGAAGTTCAAATTGTTGGGTTAGCAGCAAGTGCGGCTTCTATTATTGCAATGGCTGGTGATAAGGTTCGTATTTCACCAACAGCACAAATCATGATTCATAATGCATCAATGTTGAGTGGTGGAGACCATCGCGATATGACAAAGGCGGCTGAGATGTTAAAAATAACAGATCGTACACTTGTAAATGCCTATGTCATTAAAAGCGGTAAGTCAGAAGAAGAACTACTTAATATGATGGCGGAAGAAACATGGATGGGTCCACAACAAGCATTAGAAAATAATTTTGTGGATGAAATTATGTTTATGGAGAATCCACTTAAAATGACAGCTTCAAGTGCCAATTCTGCTATGATTCCACAAAAAGTAATCGATGGCTTTAGAAGCGGAACGCTGAGTAAAGGTAAGCCACAAGGAATTACAAAAGAAGATTTAAACGCAGCTTTATCAGGATTAAAAAATGAAATCCTGAATGATTTACAAAAGAATACAAATCCCAAAGAGCCTATTCAAGAGCCTGTTAATACAAAACAGAATCTGAGTACGCTCTTTTTAAATTTAGGAGGAAAATAAAATATGGTTATTAAATTTAATAATTTTGAAGAAAAGAAACTAGCATTTACGAAAGCAACGCAAGAAGGTACAGCTGAAGAACAATCGGCAGCATTAAATTCTATGATTGAAGCACTTGCTACAGATGTACGAGCAGATATTTTAAATCAAGTAAATGAATCAATGGTAGATCGTTCTATTATGCAGTCTCGTGGCGCTAATGTATTAACAAGTGAAGAAATGAAATTCTTTAATGCAGTAGTTGAAGAAGGTGGATTTAAGTCTACTGAAACTTTACCTAAAACAACGCAAGAACGAATTTTTGATGACTTAGTTCAAAGCCATCCGTTACTAGGACATATTGGATTAGAGAATTTAGGAGCCGTGACAGAGTTTATTTATGGAGATCCAGATGGTGCAGCAGTATGGGGACCATTATTTGGTGATATTAAAGGTCAATTAAACGCTACATTCAGAAAAGAATCTATTACTCAACTGAAATTAACAGCATTTATCCCATTAGCAAATGACATGCTCAAGCTTGGTCCAGTTTGGGTGGAACGATATGTTCGTACAATGATTTCAGAAGCGATGGCAGTAGGATTAGAACGAGGATTTGTAACTGGTACAGGTAAAGAAGAACCTATTGGATTGTTAAAAGATCCAAGTGGAAGTGTTGTTGGTGGAGTGTATCCAGATAAGAAGCCAGCAGGAACTTTAACTTTTGAACCTGGTCGTAAAACAATCAATGAACTGAAAGGCGTTGTTAAACTCTTAGCTAAGAAGCTAAATGCAGATGGTACAGATGCAGACAGACCTAAAAATATTGCTGGTAAAGTAGTTATGGTAACAAATCCATTTGACACTTTTGATATTCAAGCGAATGCGACAATTCAAAACGCAGCTGGAGTTTATGTAACCAGCTTACCTTTTAATCCAATCCCTTCAGAATCAGTATTTGTACCTCAAGGGAAAGTATTATTCTTTGTTAAAGGAGAGTATATTGCAGCGATGGGCGGAACGGAGCCAATCCAAAAGTATAATGAAACACTCGCTTTAGAAGATGCAACGCTTTATATCGCTAAACAATACGCTACAGGTAAACCGAAGGATAAATATACATCTCAAGTTTACACATTAAAACTTGAAGAAGTAACGCCACCAACACAAGGATGATGTAAATGGATAAAGTAATTTCAAATGAAATATTACAGCAATTTAAAGATAGGATGCACTTAGGTGATGATGAAGATGATAACCTAAGACGCATCCTTTTTGCATCCACAAAAGCTTTAATAAAAGATTGTGGAGCATATGACATAAACGAAGATGAGACGTTCAAAGAATTAGTTTTTGAACGTTCTCGTTACGTTTATAATGATGCGCTTGAGTATTTTACTAAGAATTTTTTAACCGAAATTAATAGTTTTGGGATTGCAAAAGCATTAGAAGAAATTAAGTTGGACGGTGAGTAACATGCGTCCTTTTCAATACAAGAAACCACTGAATACAGGTGATTGTAGGAATCGAATTATCATTGAACAACCTGAAGTAATAAAAGATGAACTGAATCAAGAAACTGAAACAGGTAATTGGCAAGAAGTTAAAAAAGCATGGGCGATGATAAAAACGGTAAAAGGTTCGGAGTACATTGAAGCTTCGGCTTCACAGTCTACACGAATTTATCGATTTGTAATTCCTTATACAACAGGTATTACAGAATTAATGCGAATTAATATGAAAGGTCGCACTTTTGATATTATCGAACCGCCAATGAATGATGATGAAATGTATCAAACATTGACTATTATCGCAAAGGAGCATGTTTAATATGAACGATTTTGCGAGCGAACTTGCTAGAGAATTACAAAGATATGCAAATGTTGTGGAAGAAAAATTACTGACAGTACAAGAAGAGGTTGCTGATGTTGCTGTTGGTAAATTAAGAGAAAGTGGGCCTAAAAAAACAGGTGCTTATCGTAAAGGGTGGCGCAAGAAAAAAGAAGGTAATGCTGTTATCGTCCACAATACTAAAGGGCAACTAACACATCTTTTAGAAAATGGACATGCAAAGGCTGGTGGTGGACGTGTTCCGGCTCAGGTGCATATTCGTCCAGTTGAAGAGTATGTAATTAATGAATTACCAAGACGGATTGAAAGGGCGCTTGAATAATGACATTAGGTGAATTAACAAAAATCCTTGAAACTACAGGTTATCCTGTGGCTTATTCGCATTTCATAGCCACACCAGGTAAGCCAGTGCCAGCGCCACCTTATATTTGTATCCTTGTGGATGGATCAGCAAATTTAATGGCTGATAACAAGGTTTATCACAAGATAGATGATTCAAATATTGAGCTTTACACAAATAAAAAAGATTTAGTTGCAGAAGCCAAACTTGAAAAAGTCCTAGACGATCATGAAATTCCTTATGACTCGTACGGGACTTTTATTGAATCAGAAAAAATGTATCAAAAAATATATGAAACGAGGTTGATATGAATGGAAAATAAGGTTGTTTTCGGTCTAAAGAAAGTGCATTATAGCGTGATTACTGAAGATTCATCAGGAAAAATCACATATGGTACGCCAGAAAAATTACCAGGAGCAGTTGAAATGAAGTTAGATCCAAAAGGTGAACAGTCGGACTTCTGGGCTGATGATAGTAACTATTACACTGATTCTAGCAACCAAGGATACGAGGGTACATTAAATATTGCTAATATCACTGAGGCATTTCGAACGGACGTATTAGGTGAAATTTTGGATGAAGACGATCAAGTTCTAACAGAAGTTTCAAATGCAAAAATTAAGAGAATCGCTCTTATGTTTGAATTTGATGGTGATGTAAAAGCGACTCGTCATTTACTGTACAACGTGTCTGTATCACGACCTGGTTTTGGTTCTTCTACAAAAAGCGATAAAACAGAGCCTAATATAACTGAATTAAAATTCGTTGCATCGCAGCATCCTGAAACACTTAAAGTGAAAACTTCTACAAAGGTAACTACACCAGTTGGTATTTATGACGCTTGGTATACAAAAGTTTATGAGAAAGTTGTGGGGGCATAACTAGATGGAAAAGACAATTGTAATTGATGAAAAAGCGGTTCTTTTGAAAAGTACGGCTGGTACAGCTATTCGCTATAAGGCACAATTTAGACGTGATATGTTTGCGGATATCCTTAGTTTAGGGATACTTTCTTCATATATTTCAACCGATGGAGAACAAAATAATATTGATCTTTCACAGGTTGATTTAAGTAAATTAGATTTTGAAGTTATTTATAACTTAGTATGGGCATTTGCGAAAACGGCAAACAAAGAGGTTCAGGACCCATTAACATGGCTAGATACATTTGGTGAATTTCCGATTGCTGAAATTATTACTGAAATACAGGACTTAATTAAAAGTACTGTTCAGTCAAAAAAAAACTAACAGAAGATGAACAAGGGCAAGGACGTAACGATGGAAAAGGTGGATTTTCCGTTGATACATTCCTTGCTCTTTGTTATTCATGCAAACTTTCAAAAGAAGATTTAGAAGATATGACAATAGGTGATTGTTTAGATTATATCGATGAGTATGTTGAATTACGAAATCCGAAGAAAGAAAAAGAAAATACAAGAACAGCTACACAAGATGACTTTAATAATTTCTAAGCAAGTGAGGTGATAACATGGCAGGAAGAATTAAAGGGATTACAATTTCTATAGATGGGGAAACAACCGGTCTTCAAAACGCCTTAAAAGATGTTAACAAACGAAGTAGCGAACTATCGAAAGAATTAAAAGATGTAGAACGGCTCTTAAAATTCAACCCAGGTAACGTGGAAGCTCTAGCACAAAAACAACAATTGCTTACTCAACAAATTGAGAATACAACTAAAAAATTAGATAGCTTAAAGTCAGCTCAACAGCAAGTTCAAGCACAATTTGAAAGTGGCGCGATTAATGAAGAACAATATCGGGCATTTAGACGTGAAATTGAATTTACAGAAGGGCAACTTAATACATTCAAAAACAGTCTTGCAGGATTAAAGGCTGAACAAGATAAAGCAGCAAGTTCAACAAGACAATTAGAGACTTTATTTAGCGCCACAGGAAAAAGTGTTGATGATTTTGCGGATGCGTTAGGGAATCGTCTTGTGAATGCAATTAAAAATGGTACGGCATCAAGTAGGCAGCTAGACCAGGCCATTGAGATAATTGGAAGAGAAGCGCTAGGAGCTGAAGCTGATATCAGGAAGTTACAACAGGCGCTTCGTTCTGTTGATGATGGTAATTCCATTCAAAACATTAGAAGCGACTTAAATCAACTTTCCCAAGAGGCAGATCAAGCAGGTGAAAGCGTTAAAGGATTAGGCGTTGAGTTAGAAAACGTAGTAGCTGGAATAGGTGCGGGTCTAGGACTTAAAGAAGTAATCGAACAGGCTTTAGACATGTCCGAGTTAAAGACGAAAATTGATATTACCTTTGACGTTCCAGAATCATCAAAGAGATCTGTGGAGGATGCAGTCAGAACTGTTACAGCCTATGGTGGTGATGCGGAGGAAGCTTTAGAGGGTGTACGTAGACAATGGTCATTAAATAAGGACGCTTCCGATGCTACCAATATGGCAATAGTACAAGGCGCAGCAACGATTGCTAGTTCTTATTCGCAGATTGATTTTACAGAATTAATACAAGAAACCAATGAAATTGGTAGCGAATTAAATATATCAAATGAAGAAGCGTTAGGATTAGTTAATTCTCTTTTGAAAATAGGATTTCCACCTGAACAACTTGATATTATTGCTGAATATGGTGCGCAGTTGAGACGAGTTGGTTATACGGCGCAAGAAGTACAAAGTATCATGGCAAGTGCAGCTAAGGAAAAATCTTGGAATATTGATAATTTATTGGATAAACAATTGTCCCTATGAGTGGTGACATTCATAGAAAACTCCTTTAATTCAGTGGAAATCTCTAAAAGAGACAATACTGAGCGAAGCCTGTAAAAAGGAACGTGCAACGACTAGCTGAAAAGCGTAGGGTGTAAGCTAATGGCACCCGAAATGGGGAGCATCTTTTATAAAGATGATGATATAGTCTGGTCTGTATAGCGATATACAGAAGTTCATAAGAGAACTGGCAGGGACTTGCGAATCCTGTTGAACATATCGGGTTTAAAAGAAGGTCGTGTCCGTTCTGTTGAAATGAGCCGAGGATTAAAAACCTCTATGAAAGATGCTATTCGAGATGTTGTGGATGATACTGAAAAAATGTCTGATGAACAGATATCATCGATGCAAAAAGGATTTGCTAAACAAGAATCTGCACTTGCTAACTCATTTAGTAATCAAGAAAAGGCGCTTTCCAAAAGCCATAGTCAAAGACAGAATGCATTAGCTAAAAGTCTTGATGCTGAATACAATGCGGTTTCTAAAAGTTACGATAATCAACAAAAGAATTTAGAGAAAAAACTTAGCGCTGAATACGATGCAGCATCGAAAAATTATGATAGACAACAAAAAGCTCTTGAAAAGTCCCTTGAAGCAGAAGTTAGGGCTTTTGAAAAGTCATCTGAGCAGAAAATAAAGCTCATCGATAAAGAATATATGGAACGTATGAAATTAATCGATGAGGAAAAATACAATCGCCTTAAAGCGATTGACGATCAAATTGGTTATTTAGATTCCAAAACAGCAGCGGAAGATAAATATATTAAAGAACGCGAAAATGCTGAGAAACGCGCCGATTTAAAGATAAAAATAAGTAAGGTAAAAAATGAAGAAGAACGTCAGGCAGCAATAAAAGCATTGCGAGATCTCGAAGAGAAAATGCAGCTTGATAAAATACGTGAAGAACGTAAAAGTCAGATTGATAGATTAAAAGAAGAAAAAGACGGTATCAAAGAAGCATCTGACGCAAAGAAAGAAGCGTTGAAGTCAGAGATTGATAGCCGAAAAGAGCAAGTTAAAGAACAAATAAACAACGAAAAGGAAGCTCTGAAAGAACGACAACAAGAACAAAAAGAAGCTTTCCAGCAAAACAAACAAGAGAACTTAAAGTCAATTAGTGAATCAAATAAAGCACAACTTGATTCGTTAAGAGAAGTGAATCAAGCGAACTTATCATCTTTAAAAGAAAATCATAACAACCGCAAACAAGCGTTAAGTGAGGGTTTGAGTGATGAAATGGACTCAGTTCGCGAATCACATAGAGCCGAGTTAGAATCTTTTAAAGAAATGAATGCGCAGAAACTGGAGCTTGCGAAAAATCCAACGGATAGTGCAGCAGTACAAGAAATATTTGCTCAATTAGAAGGCTGGGGCAAAGCAATTGCTAAAGGCGGAGAAGAAGGTAAACAAGCATTTGTGGATATGGTTAAATGGTTAGATCAAATCCAGGATGCTGATTTGTAGGAAGCAATTGGTGTAGAACTTTTCGGTAGATGATAAATTGTGCCGAAGTAAAATCGCGGTATGAAGCAAAGAGGGTGCGAATCCTAATTTGAACCGAAGGCTATGCAAAGTATAGTCAGGGGCAGAGCATAGAGGGTGAAAAGATATAATCCCTCCACGAGACCGCGACACTTTATCAGTGAAAACGTATGCCGAACTTGCATTAATATGAAGTGCAAGAAGTAGAGGATAAAAAGCCTTTACGATAACAAAATGACAATGTGGGAAGACCAAGGTCAAAAAATCATAAATACAATTTTACAAACCGAAGAAAAACAAGCTGACTTAAAAAAAGGAATAGATGATTTACAAGAATCCGCAAGTAAAATGGACGCATCACCAATGGTTAAGTGGAAAGAAGCGATGAACGATTTAAAAGAAGCGCTTGAACCAGTGTTGCTCACAGTAGCTGATGTTGTATCTGCATTTGCTGGGTTTATTTCAGCTCATCCAGTGTTAACGGCGGCAATTACAGCTATAACAGTTGCAATTGGTATACTTGTTGGTATTTGCGCAGCACTTGCTCCGGTAATATTCTTAGCCACATCCGGTGCTATAACATTTGCAGGAGTTATGGCTGTTCTAACAAGCCCAATTACTTTAGTAGTTGCGGCAATTGCAGGATTAATTGCTATATGGGTATTATTCGGCGATAAAATAATGGCCATATACAACGAATATTTCAAACCTACAATAGATCAAATAGTAGCCATAATTGTTGGGACGTTACAGCCAGTATTTGATAAAGGATTTACACTCATAAAAGATATTGTTCAAGATGCATTTTCAATTATCCAGCGAGTTTGGAATGAAATACTATCACCTGTTTTCTCAAAAATTTCATCGATTATAGAAAATGTTCTTTTGCCGGCTTTTAAATTTGTATTTAGTGCTATTGGTAGCGTTGTATCAGATGCGTTCGATGGTATCAGAGTTGTATGGGATACTGTTTTAAAACCTATTCTAAATGGGATTATCGACTTCATTTCTGGTGTTTTCTCAGGAGACTGGGACAAAGCTTGGAAAGGAATAGTACAGATTTTTGATGGAGTTTTTAATGGGATAAAAGCAGCTGCCAAAGCACCGATAAATGCCGTAATTTCAATGATTAATGGATTAATAGAAGGGATTAACAGCATAGAAATGCCGGATTGGGTTCCGTTTGCAGGTGGAAGCAAACCGAATATCCCTACAATCCCAATGTTAGCGACAGGTGGACATGTTCTTGGTGACGGATCGTTTATTGCTGGTGAAGCTGGACCAGAGTTATTTACTAAGAGAGGTAATCGTGTTTCTGTAACACCTTTATCCTCAAGCGAAAAGTCCCTTGGCATTACAGGCACTATGAGTCGATTAATAGGTGATATGAGTTATTCAATGGCTAATTCTATGAAAGAATTATCTGGTTTGAAGAGTGTCATCAGTAATGTATATGGCAGTATGGCTAGTAGTTCACAAGCGATGAGTCGTAATGCAGCAAATACGGATGGAGCTTCCTCTACAAACGCTAGTAAATCTGATTCCTATAACTTTGCTGATATGTTTAGAGGTTCAACATTCGTAATTAGAGAAGAAGCGGATGTACAAAAATTAGCAGTAGAACTAGGAAAATATGTGAAGGCATCAGGAAGAAGGGTGGGACAACTGTGAGTTTAACGATAGACGGAAAACCTTTAAAACAATTAGGTTTAGCACTTTTACCTGGATTCCAACATCCCGCAGCTCCACCAATTCGCGACTATACTGTTTCTATTCCAGGTCGTCCTGGTGCTTATTACTTTGGTTCGGACATAGATCCTTTAGAGTTTAACTTGCCGTTAATTATTAAACCACAAGAGGATAGATATCAATTAGCGGCAGCTATCAGAAAAATGGTAGCTGTCTTTATTAATCCTTATGGCAAGCCAAAAGAAGTGAAGTTGATTTATGATTACGAACCAGATAAATATTATCTAGCTAGATATAGTGGCTCAATGCCGATTGAACGTTATTTAAGGATGGGTAAGTTTGAATTACCTATGATAGCCTATGATCCACATGCTTATTCAGTTATAGAAAGCGATAAGGATATCCTGTGGGAGGACGAAATTCCATTCATGTCGGATATCACTTTTGATTTTGGCGCTAATTCTTATACGATTACAGCCCCACAAATATTAAATATAGACAACCAAGGTTCTTTGGTTGTTAGACCAATCATTGAAATTACAGGCGATGCTGCAGCTTTAACTCTCATCATTAATGGCGAGAGTTTTTCTTTTGGAAGTTTTACAAATTCAACATTTTTAATCGATGCAGATCGATACGCAGCAATAAAAAATGGACAGAACTTCTTATTTCAACTTCAAGGTAACTTAGAAAATTTAGAACTTATGCCAGGCGCTAATGCAATACAAATAGGCGGTTCCAACCTCAATATAAACATTGCATTCAAATACCGCGCTAAATATATATAAGGTGGTGAAGGATATGGCTGATGCGCCTAAGTTATTACCAAAGGATACCCTAAAAACAGGCTATCCGAAAATAAACCAAGCGATTGATAATGCCAATGAAGCGATAAAACCAGCAACAAGAGGACGAATCGCTGATAACGCTGTTAACTTTGAAAAATTGAATGTTCCTGAAGCTCAAGTAATTAATAGGAATTACATTGAAGTTAACTATAAAACTCGAAAAATCACGATTCTAAGGAATTGTTATATAGCTTTAGAGAAATATGCATTTAATATATCACCTACACAGGTTGAAATACCTTTGCCTGATCCAGTGGATGATGGGGCACTACATTTATTGGTTTATAACCATCGTACAAGTGAATTAAGTTGTAAAAGATTTACTTTGGTAGGAGATAATGAAGTATCAATTGTTCGTCTTTATGCAAAGAAAGTATACGGTTCAAACTTTGAATTCATTACATTTATTAGTGATGACGACAATTACAACTATTTAACCGATAGAAAAATAATCGTTACAAATACCAATATCGCCTCAGATACGCTAGATTACACTCGTATCAATATGTATGAGACGACGATTATAGAAAAAGATAAAATTATAGTTGATTTGAAGAGTAAAAAGCTAGTCATTAAACCCAATACATTTTCTACTATGGGTAACGATATTTTTAATTTAAATCAAACAGGTACAAGTCTTTACATTGATCTCCCTTCTGACGCAAGATTATATGCACTTGTGGTAGATATAACAAAATCTCCTTATACAGTCTCGTTTGAAGTGTATAATGACAAGGCTAAATTTAAGAATAAACGGCTATTATTTTATTATTACAACAATGTTCCTTTAGGGAAAAATACAAGCTTTATTAAGGTAATAGGAGAAATGGGCGAGATTCTAACAATTAAGGAAATCATTCATAAACACTTGAATAACCCATTTGTTCGAACAATCATTAAGTTAATTGGAGATTCTATTACGGCTGGGTTATGTGGCACAGGATATAGTGCTACAGATAAACCTATTGGCAATACCGGGTATAAAACAAACGTTACGACTGCAGTATGTTGGGCTAATATGCTCAGGGATCATATTTTAGCTGAGTACAACCGTGAATTCGATGTTTCAGTTAATGACCCCAACATAGCTTTCTTAGCGGCAACGCATCAAATTGTTGAAAATAATGCAGCAACGTTTAAATGACAAGCTTTCTTCTCTAATACAACAACAAATAACGGCATACAGTTCACTTTTTATGGCGATCATTTCAGTATTTATCATGCTACTGTCGGCGGTGGTGGCATAATGGATATTTATATCGATGGGGTTAAGTGGGGAGAATTAGATACCTACGGAACGTATGCAGATAACGTCGAAAAACAAATTTCCGGTTTAACTCTAAGTGATCACTTAGTAGAAATTCGAGAAACGAATAGAAGGAATGCTGGTGCTTCAGGTAATTCGGTATATATTCAGGGGTTAAAAATTCCTAAAACAGCTGATGTTGTAAACTTCGGAATCAGTGGTAAACACTCTCAGTATTTGTATCAAAACAGAACGCAATTAATTGAAACTGATGATGATTTAATTATCATGCAAATTGGTACAAATGACCGTCATAATTTTAAAACAACAGCTGTAACAAAAAGTTACCAACGAGAGCTGATTAAATACATTCGTAAATTAGGAAAAGATGTAATCGTTATGGCGGCAAATCCAGTATCTGTTGCGAATGATATGGAACCAGTACGAAATTTCAAAATGGATGATGTAGACAGATCAATTCATCAGGTGACCAAAGAATTTAAGATGGATTACATTTCGAATTATAAAGGGTATATGGAATATGCAGTTAATACAAGCATAACTATCGACTCCCTGTTATTCGATGGATTACATCCGAACGATGAAGGCTATAAGGTCATGTTTGAACTTATAGCAAAGGGGCTTGGTTTAACATTATTAAGAGATGGTGTAAGCTATGCGTAAAATAAAACTCTACAACAAACAAATGCAGCACAAGGCATATCTTGAAAATGCATATAACATAAAGTACAGCCCGCCTCTCAATGAACTTTGGACGGCGGGTTTTTCATTACCTTTTACCGATCCTAAGCGAGAAGAAATTCAAACATTTGATTACGTAGAGATATTTGAAAACGGTAAACGTATCGGTTTGTTCCGTATTATGGATAGTGAAGAAGAAAGAGAAGTAAGTCAAAAAATAATAACTTATGACTGTGAGCACGTTTTATCCACTTTAATGGATAGCGTGCTTTTTGGTTATCACGAAAGAATTAATTTAACCACAAGAGAGAATATTGAGTATATCCTTAGCAAACAAAGGATAAAGCATTGGAAACTTGGTCAATGTGATTTTACAAAATATTTTCAATATAGTTGGGAAAACGAAGACACATTATTAGGCCCATTATATAGCATACCGAAGCCATTTGACGAGAAATTCCAATGGACATGGGACGATACTTCCTATCCTTGGACTTTAAATCTCGTGAAATATTCCGATGAAATTACAGGTGAACTTCGATACCGAAAGAATATGAAGGGGATTAAGCGCAAAGTAGAAGCTAAAGATGTCATGACAAGGATTTATCCGCTTGGTTATGGTGAAGGGGTAAACCAACTTACAATAAAAAGTGTGAATAATGGTCTTCCCTTTATTGATGCTCCTGATTTTGTCAGAGAGTTACATGATGGGTTTGATTATATTTGGGTAGATCGACGATTCGAGGACCCAAAAACCCTTTACGCTTCAGCAAAAGCGCTGTTATTAAAAGCGTGTATGCCAAAAGTTACGTATGAAATTGATGCAATAGATTATGAATTGATCGATCCATACAAAATAGAAAAGTATGAGACTGGCAAGCTAGTTCGATTATTCGATGAAGATTTTAATATATATGTCGATTTACGAGTAATGGACCGTCAAAAAGATGATGTCACCGGTAATCCTCTTGATGTAAAGCTTGTCTTAGAAAATAAGGTAACTGATTTAGGAACAATACAAGCTGATATTGAAAAACGTCAGAAAGTGAACGAGGTATATTCCCAAGGAACAACTAATATTGATAGTCAACCTTTCCAAGATAACTGTGACCCAGAACATCCAGCTATTATAAGGTTCCAAATACCTAATGATGTGAAAAATGTAAATCAATTGATACTGACATTTGAAACATTAAGATTTAGAGCATATGAGCGAGCTATTAAAGGTGGAGGAGCTGTTGTTGCTTCAACATCTTCTGGTGGCGCGACAGTTGGTTCTACAAGCTCTGGCGGAGCTACTGTTGGTTCAACAAGTTCAGGCGGAGCAAATGTTAGCTCAACGAGTGCTGGTGGTGGTACGGTGAGAGCATCAAGTAGCGGGGGAGACCATGTGCATAAGATGTTTCATGGCGGTGGTATTGTTCCTGCTGAACCTACAACTATTGGATTGTATACAGCTTTTTCTGATCCTGGAAGAAATACAGCAGCCTCCTTTTATGCTAAAGGAACTGGTTCTAGTTTCTATACACACGGTTCTAGCGGAAATCATACACACGATATATCGTTACCGGATCATAGCCATAATATTAGTATTCCTAACCATAGTCATAACATTAGTATTCCAAATCATACGCACGACATCAGTATTCCAAATCATACACACAATATAACTCTGCCAGATCATACACATGAAATCGAGTTTGGCATTTTCGAATTATATCAAACTCCATCAAAAGTGATGATTGAAGTTGATGGGAATATATTACCTTTTGATTCAATACGCGGACAAGATATTAATTTAATTCCTTATTTAGCAAAGGATAGCGAAGGGAAACTTCAGCGTGGCCGTTATGTGGAAATTAAAATTACACCAAATAGTTTAGCTAGAATAAACGCTACTGTTACAGGTCGTCTTTTTATTCAATCAAGAAGTGGTGGTACGTATTAAGATAAATCATCAAAATACAGAAGGAGATTGATAATATATGCAAACAATTGAAATCCATACACAAGGCGGATTAAAGCATAAAGTGCAGACTGAAGTATACAATGCAGAAACATTGAATACGAAACTAAATGACAACGATTTAATCACAGTATTAATTGGTGATTTCATTATCCAACGTATTGATGTTAAACGTATTATTCCATTAAATATCATTGATGTGGAAGGCGCTAAAAGGGTAGAAGTTCATACAAATGCTGGGAAAGTGATTGAGATTACAACAAACGATTATGATCCAATCTATCTAAACGAGCAATTAAACAATAATAATACAATTACAGTCGTAATTGGTGATTACATCTTCTCACGAATCGATGTGAAGCAAGTTGTCCCTGTCAAAGAAGAACCGAAAGAGCCGGAACAACCACCTGTAACAAAACCTGAGCAACAAAATGATTCAGTTCCTCCAACAGAATCTAATAGATCACAAAACGATGGCACGGGTGTAACGGAAGACCAAAACGAAACAATTACAACATCTAATTAACACTAAAATTTCAGGGTTCAGAAAAGAAAAAATATTTGTTGAAAAATAGTTGATTCTCCTTCTAAATGGAAATATATTGATGTAATATCAAAAAGTGAGATTTATTTCTAAAGGGGGCGTTATTAATGATGCTACATGAAGTTATTGCCGGGTATAAAGAAGGTAAATTCAAAGATGGAGAATTATTTCTCTATCAAAATAATTCAAGGATGTCAGCTACATTTAAATCGGGGAGTTTCATTTGGAGTGATGATCATGTAGCTGTTAGTTGTAAAAATCTTTTACAAGATGTGTGGACTTATCAGGAAAGAATAACAAATCAAAATTAAAATAGATTTCTAAACAAAGAGAGGCGAACTATCGTCTTTCTTTTTATTTTAAAAGGAGGTGAACAATTGGAGCGAGTTCATGATATCTTCAGAAGTCTTAACATAATTGATGTTTTTAACTCTACAACATTCAAACTTGGTTCACTAGTTGGCGGGGGATTAGGAACATTTTTAAGTATCATATATGGAAAATCTAACTTAATCTGGATTTGCATTCTGATGATGGTAGTTGCATTAGATTGGATCACAGGAAGTAAAGCATCTAAAATAGACGGATCGTATTCATCAGCATATGGAGTAGAAGGCATCGCGCGTACCGTGGTGCTTTTTTTATTGCCGTGTTTAGCTCACATGTTTGACATTGCCTTTAAATTACCTGATTTCTTTTTCTTTATGGTAACTGGCGGTTTAACATATCACATTTTTAACAGTTTCACGGCTAACTGTGTTCGTGTCGGGTGGGATAGATGGATTCCAACATGGTTATTAGAAAGTGTAGCAAGTGAAATTGAAGCGAAAATAAAACGTTCTGATACAAGAAAACGGAGGAAATAACGACGCAAGAGAAATTTAAGAATTATGGATTGTGGGTAGCATTGTTCGCACTGTTAGGGATGGTATTAATGGATACTGTCCCTCATTTTAATTTAGGAAGATATCAAGAATACGTAGATATGATTCTATACATTTTGATTGCTGCAGGTGTTGTATCTAATCCTACAGCTGGCAAATGGTTTGCTGATAAGAATAAAAAAGGAGATGTTGAATAATGGGTTGTTTTGCAGGATCAGGTGGTCATAATGAATTTGTTCCAGGTGCAAATAGTGAATATGGGATTGAGCATGTAGAAGATAGACGTTTCTTGGATGCTGTAGCGAATTATGTACAAGCAGCAGGATGGAAATATGTTAACTGTTCTGATGAGGTAGGGACGACTAAAACAGCAGTTTGGAGCAATGCAGCAAATAACCATTTACGTGTAGCAGATAGTGATGTAGATTTACAGTTTCATTTAAATGCCACTCCAGGCGGTACAGGTTGTGAAGTGTGGTTACATCCTTCATACGGAAATAGAGAATTGGCAGCAAAGATTTCAAAGGCAATGGCTGACGCATTTGGATTGAGAGACCGAGGCATTAAATTTTCTACTGACTTAGGTTGGATTAATAAAACTAAGACTGGATTACTTCCTGAAATTTGCTTTATCGATAATGAAACAGATATGCAAAAATATCGCGCTAACTTTGACAAGGCAGCTAAAGCGGTAGCTGAGGTTATTGTTGGCAAAACAATTCAATCAAGTGTAAATAATGAAGGGGTGGCGATTAGCGTGAATAAATTTAACAAAGTTGTTACGTATGAATTTGGGACAGCATTAGTACCTGAGATGTTAGGAATGATGGATGCTCTAGGTTATGAATCTCGTATCATTTCTGGCGGGGACAAGCAAGGTCTAGTAAGATTTGAGACAAATTACCGCCAAGGTAATGAACTAGATCGAGCAACAGCATGGTTAGACGCTAAAGGACTTAAATACTTCTATACAAAAGAATAGTTTGATGTATAACAAAGTCGCCCTTAATTGGACGGCTTTGTTATGTAATACGAAGAAAAGACCGCCTATTACAGGCGGTCGATTTTTACTAATGATTTTTTAATGCTTGTTTTAACGTTTCAACTGTTTGTTCAAGCCATTCTATAGGATTAAGTTTTAAAGAAGGAAAATAAATTTCAGTATAATATTCAATGAACGCTTCTTTTTCTTGCGTGGATAAATCACTTTTTAAAAATTCAGTTATGTACTTTACAGTATTTTCTATACACACTTTGTGAGCTTCTTCTATAAATTCATTTAAGGCTTTTTCTACTGTTCCCATATCTTGATGAAATGTTCCGTCTAAAAAATCACTTACTTCTTCATACATATAATCTTTATCATTCATAAGTATCCTCCTAAATTTCTATCTTACGGGATATCCTGTTCGAATATAACTTCCTTGTCCGTCTTTTTTTAAGATAATTTTAGCATTAGTTACCTCTAAAATATTTTCAGATCCTCTTACAATAGATCGACCAATAATTTCATCACCTCTATACCTAAACGCTAGAGTTGGCGGGCTGTAGGGATCATCTAACCATCTTTCTATTTTACGTATATTTCGAGGATTGGTTAACACTTCATCAGCAATTTTTTGGGCTATTTCTAAATTATTAAAAGATGAAGACCCTGTGATATCGGGATCGTCTTTTAAGCGTTGAGCCAATGCTTCATTAGATATTTCAACATGCTTTTCCATTAAATGTCCACCTTTGTCTTCGTGTTGCTTTAAATCACCATCAAATACACGTGGACTATATTGAGTTGATCTATCTATGTTTTCAGCAGATAAAATAGTATCTTCAGCTTTTCTAAAATCAGGTGTATCAAATGCAGAGCGTATATTATTTCCACCAGCTAAAGCAAACTCATTGCGATTACGATTGAATAAGGATGCAGCGTCTTGCAAGCTTTGATTAGCAGTTCGTGAAATCTCAGCTAATTTTGTGCCAGGGTTCAACATTGCAATTTTATCCACGCCTTTTGTTCCTACGAATAGTTGTCCAACAGCCAATATAGTATGACCAGCCGCGCTTCCATACCATTCTGCACCACTATACGAGTTACCATTGGTAACATCACGATTCCAAGAATCAGAAATTGTTTGTTTTATCGCATTGAACGTCTCGACTGGGTGAGAAACGGCCTCAATCGTGTTATTAAATGTGTCAATTGGATGGATAACTGCATCTGCAAGTCCTAATAATTCATCACCTATAGCGTCGCCCATTCCCTTTTTTAAGTGATAGGGGACACCTAATCCAGATTTTTCAAAAGCAGATTCGATTTCATCATCTATAGTGTCTTTTATTTTATTCACATCTTTATAAGCTACATCGATACCATGTTTAAATTTATCATATAAAGACTCATCGGAATTTTTTACTTTACTAAGATCCTCATAAGTTTCCTTGAGACCATGCCAAACCTTGTCACGTAAAGATCCATCATTTTTCTCACTATTTAACTTACCACACATTGCTCCTTCTTCAAGATTTCCGTCATATGAAGCATCTGTGGTACGGAATTTTTCGGCAATTCGTTTCAAATCCTCTTCCACTTGTATAATTGAATTGATAGCTGTAAAAGCTTTTGGTCTCGCATCATTGAACATTTGAACGAATTGTTGATTAGAGGCACCGATCCATTGAAAACACAAATGATCAATTTCATTACATAAATTATTATGTATAGATTCTAATGCGATTCTGGTATTACTTGCACGATTTGCGACTTCTTCTAGCATTTCAGGTGTTACTTTGATTTGAACCATTTTTTCCTCCCTTCCTCAATTAAAATTATGAGACAAAAAGAAAAAAATGTAAATACAGAAACTTTAGATTAATATAATAATATTCGCGTGAAATAGAATCTGCTTAATTGTAAATGAAGCCTATATATGTTAAATATTTCCTTACAAAAGAATAGTTTTATGAACAAAATTATTATCTGGTTCTATATGTAGATAATTATATATTGATTTTCATCTTTATAAATGTTAGGGTAAATATACACCGTTTCTTATTTATCTATGAGTACTGTCTGTAGAACGAATAGAATAATTTGGAAAAAATCCCCTTTTGTACCTATATGCAGAAGGGGATTTTAATATTTATGAGATTTAAAATTTACTTTTAGATAATGCTTTAAGTACTGGCTTTACAATTAAACCTATTAAACGAAAGCCTTTAAATATAGAGCGTACAACTTTCATGAAGATGCCCCCTAAAAGAAATTATATATTAAGTATGTATTATTTCTTTTCTTTAACTTCGTATTTAGCTTCAATAAAATTTAATACTTTACCTTTTGGATCATCATTTTCAAATTGAACTGCTGTAACTGTATGTACCCCTGGTTTTAATGTATCTTCACTTAAAATAATTGACGTTTGAGTTAATTCTGCGACTTGTAATGTTTCTTTGAAAATCTTATCAACATAAACAAATGTTTGTTTGTCTCCTTGGAAGTTAGCATAATCTATACCAAGATGCAGCATTAAATCATTATTATTTGCAAATAAAACTGGTGCATTTCCATTTTCAGAGTTTCCTGCGGGTGTACTAACTTTTATCTTTCCTTCTCCAACTGATGTGGCATCTTTAGGGAAAGGATACTTACTTGTTTTTTTATTACTAGTTTCTGATGTGCTACTTTGTGTTGTATTGTCTTTAGCTTCACTCTTGCTATCTGTAGAACCACATCCAGCTAAAAGTCCTATTGATAGTCCTGCAATAATTAATTTTTTCAAAGAATGTTCCTCCTAGTTGATGTTAATAACTGTATTATTATATCAAAAAACAAAGATATAGAGATTGTTTATGAAATAATAAAATGAATACTTTATGCTTAGAAAATTTTTCTTCCATATAAAATTATAACAATTTAACAAAACATGATTTCCATATATAATAGAAGAAATAAAAAAATCCTTCTTTTGTTATCACCCTGTTGGCGTCAACCTCATGCGCCTAATGGCAACAAAAAACATCTACTTCGTCCCATTCGGTCAAGATGCACCAGAGAAAAAACCGAACTCAATGGTAGCTCGCATGGAGCTACTGGAAGATACAGTGTTAGAAGCGCTGCAAGGGAAGCAATTGCAACCGGTTGTCGTAGAAAAATTCAGATATATGAATTAAAAAACGAAAAAAAACGGACAATTTTTGATGAAACCATCATTCTTACTGTAGAATATGATAAAATTAACGTTATTAAGATTAGAAGGGGTATTGTATACTCCTTCTGATTCTAAGTTATAGAAGGATTGGTATCTAGAAAGGGGCATAGTGATGGAAAAGCAAAAAACTTTTCATGTCGCTGTAGTTGGAGCAACCGGCGCAGTTGGTGAACAAATGTTAAATACTTTAGAGAAACGAGAATTTCCAATCGGGAAATTAACGTTACTTTCATCTAAACGATCTGCAGGTAAGAAACTTGTATTTAAAGGCGAAGAATTTACAGTTCAAGAGGCAACTCCTGAAAGTTTTGAAGGAGTAGATATCGCACTATTTAGTGCTGGTGGATCTGTATCAAAACAATTAGCGCCAGAAGCAGCAAAGCGCGGTGCGATTGTTGTTGATAATACAAGTGCATTCCGTATGACAGAAAACGTGCCACTTGTTGTACCTGAAGTAAATGAAAATGACTTAAAAGAACATAATGGTATTATTGCAAATCCAAACTGTTCTACAATTCAAATGGTAGTAGCTCTTGAGCCAGTTCGTCAGCAATATGGTTTAAAACGAGTAATCGTTTCCACATATCAAGCTGTATCAGGTGCTGGTGCGGCAGCGATTGAAGAACTTCATGAACAATCACAAGCAATCTTAAATGGTGAAGAAGTGAAGGCAAATGTTTTACCTGTATCAGGTGATAAGAAACATTTCCCAATCGCTTTCAACGCGATTCCACAGATTGATAAGTTCCAAGATAATGGATTTACATTTGAAGAAATGAAAATGATTAATGAAACGAAAAAAATTATGCATATGCCTGAATTAGAAGTAGCGGCAACATGTGTACGTTTACCAGTTGTATCAGGTCACTCTGAGTCTGTTTACATCGAAGTAGAAAAAGAAAGCGTAACAGTAGAAGAATTAAAGAACTTACTTGCAAATGCGGAAGGTATCGTTCTGCAAGATAACCCAGAAGAGCAATTATATCCAATGCCAGCTACTGCAGTAGGTAAAAACGAAGTATTCGTTGGAAGAATCCGTAAAGATTTAAATAACGATAAAGGATTCCATCTTTGGGTCGTATCTGATAACTTATTAAAAGGCGCTGCATGGAATTCTGTTCAAATTGCAGAGCGCTTAGTAAAATTACAATTAGTGTAAACGGCTAAGAGAAGGTGCAAAATATGAAAATTATTGTTCAAAAATTTGGTGGCACATCTGTACGTGATGAAAATGGACGTAAGCATGCGCTTCATCATATAAAAAAATCGCTAGATGCGGGTTATAAAGTAGTTACTGTCGTATCTGCTATGGGTCGTAAAGGTGAACCGTATGCAACGGATACTTTGTTGAGCCTTGTAAATCAAGAGGAATCTCACATTTCTAATCGTGAGCAAGATTTGTTATTATCATGCGGAGAATTAATCTCAGCAATCGTTTTCTCTAACATGTTAAATGAGAACGGTATAAAAGCAGCGGCATTAAATGGTGCACAAGCTGGTTTTGTAACAAATGATGATTTTACAAATGCTAAGATTATTGAAATGAATTGCGATCGTATACATGAAGAGTTAGAAAATGTAGATGTAATCGTCGTTACGGGATTCCAAGGGCAAACGAAAAAAGGTGATACGACAACACTTGGACGCGGGGGTAGCGATACTTCAGCTTCAGCGTTAGGTGTTGCGCTTCATGCTGAATTTATTGATATCTTCACAGATGTAGAAGGTGTTATGACTGCGGATCCTCGCATTGTAAAAGATGCACGTCATCTTCAAACTGTAACGTACAACGAAATTTGTAACATGGCATATCAAGGTGCAAAAGTCGTTCATCCACGTGCAGTTGAAATTGCGATGCATGCAAAAGTGCCTCTTCGTGTACGTTCTACGTATTCTGATAGTGAAGGTACACTTATTGCGGCATACGATGGTGCTACAAAAGGGCAGGATGTAGAAGAACGTCCTGTGACAGGTATCGCACATGTATCAAATGTAACGCAAATTAAAGTGCTTGCAAAAGAAACGGCATATGATTTGCAACAGCATGTATTTAAAGAAATGGCAAACGAAGGTATTAGTGTTGATTTAATTAACATTTCTCCTACTGGTGTAGCTTACACAGTAAATGATAATGTATCAGCTCGTGCTGTCGAAGTGTTAAAACAACTTGGATATGAGCCAATTGTGACAGAGCATTGTGCGAAAGTATCTATCGTTGGAGCAGGAATGGCAGGTATCCCAGGGGTTACTGCGAAAATCGTTACAGCTTTAGCTGAAAAAGGTATTCAAATTCTGCAATCGGCAGATAGCCATACGACAATTTGGGTTCTTGTAAAAGAAACGGATTTAGTGGAGGCTGTAAATGCATTACATAGTGCGTTTGAGCTTTCAAAAGAAAAGCAACTGGAACAATAAGGAGTGAGACCATGATAGATTTTGGGACAATTGCAACCGCGATGGTAACTCCGTTTGATAAAAACGGAAATATCGATTTTGCAAAGACAACGAAATTGGTAAATTATTTAATAGATAACGGTACAACAGCAATCGTGGTAGGAGGAACGACAGGAGAATCTCCTACATTAACTTCAGAAGAAAAAGTAGCGTTATATCGCCATGTCGTATCTGTTGTCGATAAAAGGGTGCCCGTAATCGCTGGAACAGGTAGCAATAATACGCATGCTTCTATTGACTTAACTAAAAAGGCGACAGAAGCTGGTGTTGATGCAGTAATGCTAGTAGCACCGTATTATAACAAACCGAGTCAAGAAGGAATGTATCAGCACTTTAAAGCAATTGCTGAAAGCACGCCACTTCCGGTTATGCTATATAACGTTCCAGGACGATCTATTGTACAAATCTCCGTTGATACAGTTGTTCGTTTATCAGAAATAGAAAACATTGTTGCGATTAAAGATGCAGGCGGCGATGTGTTAACAATGACAGAAATCATTGAAAAAACAGCGGACGACTTTGCAGTATACAGCGGTGATGACGGTTTAACGTTACCAGCTATGGTAGTTGGAGCGAAAGGTATCGTTTCTGTAGCATCTCATGTTATCGGAAATGAAATGCAAGAAATGATTGCAGCATTCCAAGCAGGTGAATTTAAGAAGGCGCAAAAATTACATCAATTACTTGTAAGAGTAACGGATTCATTATTTATGGCGCCAAGCCCAACACCAGTAAAGACAGCATTACAAATGGTTGGATTAGATGTAGGTTCTGTACGTTTACCACTTCTTCCATTAACAGAAGAAGAAAGAGTAACGTTACAATCTGTTATACAATCTATCCCTCGTTAATACAAAATGACCTAGTGTAGAACTAGGTCATTTTTTTATAGGATGAAAATCTTTTCTCACCTATATGTGTTCTTATTTAGATCATTAACCGTTTCTTCATTATGAATTGCAACATGTATAAGAAAATAATCGTCCTCTTGAAATGAAGCAAAAACGAAAGTGATTATAGAATAAACATTTGTACAAACGTAATAAACCACCACTTCTGTTTTTTTAGAAAAATCCCCTCAAATGTGACGTAATTCATAAAAAAACTCCATTTTGTAAGTGTTTTTGTTCAATTCTAGGAAAATAAGTCTTGAAAACACATATTATGAAATTAATTTAGTGTAATTATGGCTATTTCTTCAAAATAATATGGAGTATAAAATCGAAGTAAATATAAAGGAAATACGTTCAATACTTTTGTTATAATTCCGTTCTTTTACTTATTCTTTCGCACGATTTAACTTGTGTTCTATTTCTTGTATCAGGTATAATATGGCTAAGTAGCTTAGTACGGGTATGCTTAGCAAAATTGGTAAAAATTATAATTTGATTACATTTTCATATCATATCGAATAAGATATTTGATTTATATAATGAAAGAGAGGTGAAACCTGGTTTAAAAAATAAACAAGGACATGATATCGCATAACGGTAAGGACATTCGTCTTGGACGGTGAATATATGGTGGTTGTAGAGTTTCCCCTGGTGTCTCTGCAATTTTAGTGAAATCAGTGTTTGAAAGATTTTTAAACCAGGCAACAACATGAAGAGAAAAGAGAATGAGTCTGTTAAAGTATTTGCTCTTGGTGGAGTAGGTGAAATCGGGAAAAATATGTACTGTGTTGAAATTGATTCTGAAATCTTTATTGTGGATGCAGGGTTAATGTTCCCAGGAGATGAGATGTTTGGAATTGATATCGTTATTCCTGATATTACATATTTAGTGGAAAACCAAGAGCGAGTTAAAGGTTTATTTATTACTCACGGTCATGAAGATCATATTGGTGGTATTGTTTACGTACTTCGTAAATTATCTATTCCAGTGTATGCAACGAAATTAACAGTAGGACTTATACAAGAAAAACTTGGCGAAGCGGGTATGTTAGGCCGTGTAGACTTAAAAACAATCGATTCAAATTCAACAGTAGAGTTTAATACTACAACGGTGTCATTCTTTGGAACGACACATAGTATTCCAGATTCTGTTGGTGTTTGTTTCCATACATCAAAAGGTGCGATCGTATATACAGGAGACTTTAAATTCGATCAAACCCCAATTGGAAATAGTGGGGCAGACCTTGGGAAAATGGCTCAAATCGGAAATGAAGGCGTATTATGTTTATTATCTGATAGTACAAATGCTGAGCGTCCAGGCTATACAGGTTCTGAAAAAGAAGTTGGTGTAGAAATTTCTAAAGTGTTCTACGGCGCAGAAGGACGTATTATCGTTGCTTCATTTGCATCGAATGTACATCGCATTCAACAAGTATTTGATGCAGCTGCAGAAACAGGACGAAAAGTAGCGGTTGTAGGACGTAGTATGGTGAAGGTAGTAGATATTGCAAGACGTCTTGGTTATTTAGATGTTCCAGAAGGTATGGTTATTTCACTACAAGAAGTAGACAATTTCCCAGAGAAAAAGGTAGCTATTTTAACGACAGGTAGTCAAGGTGAACCGATGGCGGCCCTTTCTAGAATGGCGAAGCAAGCTCATAAACAAATTTCAATTCGTAAAGGTGATACGGTTATTATCGCGGCATCTCCAATTCCAGGTAATGAAATATCTGTATCGAAAATTATTGATTTGTTATTTAGAGCGGGAGCTGAAGTTGTTTATTACGGTGAAAGAAAAGTTCACGTTTCAGGTCACGGTAGCCAAGAAGAATTAAAATTAATGTTAAATTTAATGAAACCGAAATATTTTGTACCCGTACATGGTGAGTTCCGTATGCAAAAAGCACATGCATACTTAGCTGAAGATGTAGGTATTGCAAGAGAAAATATCTTTATCGTAGAAAAAGGCGATGTAATTGGTTTTGGTGACGATGAAGCGAACTTAGTTGGCAAAGTACAAGCTGGCAATGTGTTAATTGATGGATTAGGTGTAGGTGACGTTGGTAATATCGTTCTTCGAGATAGAAAAATGTTATCTCAAGATGGAATATTAGTAGTTGTTGTAACACTTGGTAAAGATGAAAAGAAAATTATCTCTGGTCCAGAAATCATTTCACGTGGATTTGTATATGTACGTGAATCAGAAGCGTTAATTGACCGCTCTACAGAGATTGTACGTATGATTGTTGAGCAATCAATTAAAGAATATTCAATTGAATGGTCTATGTTAAAACAAAATATTCGTGAATTATTAGGACAGTTCTTGTACGAAGAGACAAAGAGAAAACCTATGATTTTACCGATTATTATGGAAGTATAAAAAAGATCACCTTTACGGGTGATCTTTTTTCTTTTTAAACTCTATCGAATGAAATTTATAACTTAAGAAATAATAGTGATATACGAGTGAAAGGGGATGCGATATGACAGAACGTGATCGTTATACAAATGAAGAGAAAGAGGCTGAACCGAAAGAAACTGGAAAAGAAGCTTCAATAGTGGAAAAAATTCAACAGCTTGGACAAACGAATGTACCACAAATGAATGAATCACGTATTCATTGTTTAACAATTGTTGGACAGGTGGAAGGTCATGTTCAGTTGCCACCGCAAAATAAAACAACGAAATATGAGCATATTATTCCGCAAATTGTTGCGATTGAACAAAATCCGAAAATTGAAGGCTTGCTTTTAGTGTTAAATACAGTTGGAGGTGACGTTGAAGCTGGGCTAGCAATTTCTGAGATGGTCGCTTCACTTTCAAAACCGACAGTATCTTTAGTTTTAGGCGGAGGGCATTCTATTGGTGTACCGATTGCCGTTTCTACGGACTATTCATTTATTGCGGAAACTGCGACGATGACAATTCATCCGATTCGTCTAACAGGTCTTGTTATAGGTGTGCCGCAAACATTTGAGTATTTAGATAAAATGCAAGAAAGAGTCATTCGATTTGTGACGAAGCATTCGAAAGTAACGGAAGATCGTTTTAAAGAGCTTATGTTTGCGAAAGGGAATTTAACGCGAGATATTGGTACGAATGTAATTGGTGGAGATGCAGTGAAGTATGGCCTTATAGATGATGTCGGTGGTATCGGAAATGCGATTCGAAAATTAAACGAATTAATAGATGGTCGCGCGGATGATAGTGCAGAAGGGAAAATGTTACAATGATTTTATATACAATTATGCCAGAGCAACTCGTGTATCCAGCCGATTATTCGCAATGTGAAAGTCAAAAAGTCGTAAATATAAATGGTGTTGAATTAATGGTTTCAGAAGAAGAACATGGGTATTATTCGATTGTGCGTGTACTAAGTACGGATCCGTTTCACTACTTAGAGTTTGAGCCTGGACAGAAAATAACCTTTTAGCAAAAAGAAGGATTTTGTTTAGAAGCTATGGTATAATATAAAAAACAAGACGGTTGAGCAGCCATGAGAGGGCTGCTTTCTTCTGTTTATTTAACATTTTACAAGAAGTGTAAAAATAGAAGATATAGAGACCTGAAAAAATAGAGAAAACAGACATATAAGTAGAGTTTTTAGGAGGCTTTACATATATGTAGAACACGAGGTGAAGAAATGGCAAAACAAAAGCAAAGAGGGACGAAGGCAAAGGCAAGACGTACGATAAAGCCAACTTTGTATTATGAAATCGTCGGTTTAACTCTTTTTGCACTTTCAATCATTACGATTTTACAGCTAGGTGTTGTAGGGAAATCGTTTGTGTTATTTTTTCGCTTCTTCTTTGGTGAGTGGTACATAATTGGTGTGTTAGGTGTAATAGCTTTATCAGTTTCATTCGTTATAAAACGTGGATGGCCGAACCTTTTAAATAAACGGCTAATCGGTTTTTATTTAATAGTATTGGCGATATTAATGTTTAGTCATATTACATTATTTAACCTTCTTACGAAAGATGGAGCAGTGCAAAATACTTCTGTTATTGTGAGTACAAAAGATAATTTCTTTCTTGAAATGAAAAAAGGACCAGATAGTGTTCATTTAGGTGGTGGCATGTTTGGTGCGCTTATGTTCGCGACTTGTTACTTCTTATTTGACGAAGTAGGAGCCTATATTATTGGTATTATTTTAGTTATTCTCGGTATACTTTGTATAACAAATAAGCATATTGGAGAAGTATTAGCTCCAGTTGGTAGAATCCTTAGAAGTCAATTTCAAGTGATGCAAGGGGACTATAAAGACTGGAGAGCGAAAAGAACGGCTGAACAAACAGAAAAGAAAAAAACAACGAGAAGCACAAGGAGTAAACGTGCTGCAGAACAAGAAGAAATTGTTGAGCCGATGGAAGAAATCTCAATTGATCCTCCGATTATTTCAAATTTCACTGAAAATTATCCGGTAAATGAAGAAGAGGATAAACGAATTGAAGTAGAGGAAGAGGAGTTAATCACTTCGCCATTTGTCGAAGAAGCTCCGCCAATTGAAGAGCCGAAGAAAAAGCGTGGAGAAAAAATCGTTGAATCGCTAGAGGGAGAAACACAAGCTCCTCCTATGCAATTTTCAAATGTAGAAAATAAAGATTATAAGCTACCTGCACTTGATATATTGAAATTTCCAAAGAATAAGCAAGTTACAAATGAAAACGCGGAAATTTATGAGAATGCTCGTAAATTAGAACGTACTTTCCAAAGCTTTGGAGTGAAAGCGAAAGTAACAAAAGTACATAGAGGTCCTGCAGTTACAAAATATGAAGTGTATCCTGATATGGGAGTAAAGGTAAGCAAAATCGTCGGTTTAAGTGATGATTTAGCGCTTGCTTTAGCTGCGAAGGACATTCGTATTGAAGCACCTATTCCCGGGAAATCAGCTGTAGGAATTGAAGTTCCGAACTCAGAAGTTTCTATGGTAACGCTTAGAGAAGTTCTTGATTCTAAAGCTAATAATCATCCAGAAGAGAAATTATTAATTGGTCTTGGACGAGATATTACAGGTGAAGCTGTATTAGCCCGCTTAAACAAAATGCCTCATTTACTAGTGGCCGGTGCGACAGGTAGTGGGAAAAGTGTATGTATTAACGGTATTATCGTTAGTATTTTAATGCGTGCAAAACCACATGAAGTAAAATTAATGATGATCGATCCGAAAATGGTAGAGTTAAATGTATATAACGGTGTGCCTCATTTATTAACACCAGTTGTAACGGATCCGAAAAAAGCATCACAAGCATTGAAAAAAGTTGTGAGTGAAATGGAGCGCCGTTATGAGTTATTTGCTCATAGTGGCACGCGAAATATTGAAGGATATAATGACTATATAAAAGAGCATAATAATCAATCAGAAGCGAAACAACCGGAATTACCTTATATTGTCGTAATTGTGGACGAGTTAGCAGATTTAATGATGGTTGCTTCATCGGATGTGGAAGATGCGATTATGCGTCTAGCACAAATGGCTCGTGCGGCTGGTATTCATTTAATTATCGCAACGCAGCGTCCATCAGTTGATGTTATTACGGGAGTTATTAAAGCGAATATTCCATCGCGTATTGCATTCGCTGTATCTTCTCAAACAGATTCTCGTACAATTCTTGACGGTGGTGGTGCAGAGAAACTACTAGGTCGTGGAGATATGCTGTTTATACCAATTGGTGCATCGAAGCCTGTACGTGTACAAGGTGCGTTTTTATCAGATGATGAAGTTGAGAGAGTTGTAGAATATGTTATTGGTCAGCAAAAAGCGCAATATCAAGAAGATATGATTCCGCAAGATGTTCCTGATACGAAGCAGGAAGTAGAAGATGAATTATATGATGAAGCAGTTCAGCTCGTAGTGGAAATGCAAACAGCATCTGTTTCTATGTTGCAACGTAGGTTTAGAGTTGGTTATACGCGAGCTGCCCGTTTAATTGATGCAATGGAAATGAATGGTGTAGTAGGTCCGTATGAAGGTAGTAAACCACGAGAAGTGCTCATTAATGATGTACAAGAAAAAAGTTCATAAAAAAAGCCTAATTGTTTTTACAATTAGGCTTTTTTATATGCTGGTTTTGTTATATACTATATTCACCGATAAAGAAAGGGCTTACATTTAAAGTGGTTCTTTAGAATACGAATACTTTGATGTAGTTTTTTATAAATGTTCGATATTCAATGTAGAAAAATGTTAAATTTTGTTGACACGTATGGGAGCAAGTGGTAAGATTACTTCGAAAAGAATCACTGCCTCATATAATCTTGGAGATAAGGTCCATAAGTTTCTACCCAGCAACCATGAATTGCTGGACTATGAGGGGAAAAGTGTGTAACAAAGGATGTAAGAGATCTTTGTGCCGAACTTTTTCTCGAAATGAGGAATGTTTATGGTGCAAAGTTTTTTTTATGCAGTAAAGAGTGAAAATTTCATCTTGAAAAATTATTAATATTTATTCGACAATTGCGCTTGTTTTTAGTGTTTAGTAATTTTTATTATGTTGTAAGTTGAAAAAAGAGAAAAGAAGTCTTACATCAGAGGTCGAATAATTGAAATGCGGGGGAGTCTTATGTCAGTAAAATCCGATAGTCGTCACCTATATTTACGGGTGATTGATCACATCAAAGAAAAAATTAAAGATGGAGCTTACAAAGAAAGACAAAAGTTACCATCAGAGTTTGATTTAGCGAAAGAACTTGGCGTAAGTAGAGCGACTTTAAGGGAAGCGCTACGTATCTTAGAAGAAGAAAATGTTGTCATTCGTAGACATGGTGTAGGGACGTTTGTAAATGCTAAGCCGTTATTCTCTTCTGGAATTGAACAACTTTCTAGTATTACAGATATGATTTCTAGTGTGGGGAAAACACCAGGAACTATCTTTCTATCATCATCTACAACAAGTCTAACAGAAGAAGAAAAAGAGAAGTTTAATAGTGAAGATGGTTTTAATGCAGTGATGATCGAGCGTGTGCGTACAGCAGATGGGGAACCTGTTGTATATTGTATCGATAAACTTGCAAAAGAAATCTTGCCGGATTTATCGGGATACAACGAAGAATCATTGCTTACAGTGATACATAACAATACGCACAAACGTATCACATACGCAGTTGCTCATATTGAGCCAATTGGCTATCATCCGAAAATCTCACCGATTTTAGAATGTGAACCAGAGACAGCACTGCTAGTATTAAAACAAATGCACTATGATCAAAATGATGAGCCAATCTTATATTCTATCAATTATTTTAGAGCTGATAAGTTTAGCTTCCACGTACTAAGAAAACGTATGTAGGTGAGTTCCTTTTTAGGGAGGTGACAGCAAGAAGTTAGGGACAGCAGCGTATAAAAAAATAGACAAATCATTTCAGGAGGGGTTTCTAGTATGAAGAAAAAAACAGGCCTTTTATTATCATTAACATTAGCAGCAAGCACGGTGTTAGGTGCATGTGGTAACTCGGATAAGGCGAGCAGTGACAAGAAAGAAGATAAAGACTTCAAAGTTGGTATGGTAACGGATGTTGGGGGCGTGGATGATAAATCATTCAACCAATCTTCTTGGGAAGGTTTGAAAAAGTTTGGTAAAGATAATGGATTAAAGGAAAAGACAAATTATCGTTACCTACAGTCTGAAAAAGAAGCAGATTATATTCCAAACTTAAAGAAATTTTCAAAAGATAAGTATGATTTATCTTTCGGAATCGGTTATAAATTAGAAGGTGCAATTAAAGAAGTTGCAAAAGAATCTCCAAAACAACAATTCGCAATCGTTGATACTGTTGTAGATGCACCGAACGTAACAAGTATTACATTTAAAGATCATGAAGGATCATTCCTTGTAGGTGCGGTAGCAGCTATGTCAACAAAATCGAATAAAGTAGGATTTGTTGGTGGAATGAAAAGTGATTTAATTAGTAAATTCGAAAATGGATTTAAAGCTGGTGCAAAGGCAGTAAATCCAAACATTGAAATCGTATCTGAATATGCAGAAGCATTTGATAAACCTGAAAAAGGTACAGTTCTTGCATCAGCAATGTATGGTCAAGGTGTAGATGTAATTTATCATGCTGCTGGTGGTACAGGTAACGGTGTGTTCACTGAAGCGAAAAACCGTAAGAAAAAAGGTGAAAATGTTTGGGTAATCGGTGTTGACCGTGACCAACATCAAGAAGGTATGCCTGAAAATGTAACATTAACTTCAATGATTAAACGTGTGGATGTAGCTGTAGAAAAAGTAGCTAAAGAAGCAAAAGATGGAAAATTAAAAGGTGGAAAAATTGAAGCGTTTGGTTTAAAAGATGACGGTATTGGTATTTCAAAAACAACTGATAACGTGAAAAAGGTTAACCCTGAAATTTTAACAAAAGTAGAAGAGTTTGAAAAGAAAATTACAGATGGTGAAATTAAAGTACCGGCTACAGATAAAGAGTATAAAGAATATGAAGCTTCTCTAAAAAAATAAATAGAGAAATAGCAAAGGTTAGTTCATAGAACTAACCTTTGTATGTATAAAACTTCCAAATTGCTTAATAAGTTAATAGTGTAATAGGGAATGTTCCCTGTTAAAAGGAGGAACGAAATGGAATACGTAATTGAGATGAATAACATTACGAAAGTATTCCCAGGCATTGTAGCGAATGATGATATTACGCTGCAAGTAAAGCAAGGAGAAATACATGCTTTACTTGGAGAAAATGGTGCAGGGAAATCCACATTGATGAATGTACTATTTGGTTTGTACCAACCAGAACAAGGTGAAATTAAAATTAAAGGAAAGCCTGTAAAAATCACAAATCCGAATATAGCAAATGACCTTGGTATTGGAATGGTTCATCAGCACTTTATGCTTGTTCATAATTTTACAGTTACAGAGAATATTATTCTCGGAAATGAACCAAAGAAAAAAGGAAAAATTGCTGTTGACGAAGCTGCTAAAGAAATTCAAAAACTGTCTGAACAATACGGTTTAGCTGTAGATCCATATGCGAAAATACAGGATATTTCAGTTGGTATGCAACAGCGAGTTGAGATTTTGAAAACTCTTTATCGTGGTGCAGAAATTTTAATATTTGATGAACCGACAGCTGTGTTAACACCACAAGAAATTCATGAGCTAATTCAAATTATGAAAAAGCTTGTGCAAGAAGGAAAATCTATTGTTCTTATTACACATAAGTTGAAAGAAATTATGGAAGTTTGCGATCGTTGTACGATTATTCGTAAAGGAAAAGGGATTGGAACGGTTGACGTTGCAAATACGGATGAAAATAAACTTGCAGAATTAATGGTCGGACGTCAAGTGAATTTTAAAACAGAAAAAATAGACGCGAAACCAAAAGAAGAGGTACTTTCAATTGCAAACCTTGTTGTTCACGATGCACGTCAACTACCTGCTGTAAAAGGCCTTGACTTAACTGTTCGTGCGGGGGAAATTGTTGGAATTGCAGGGATTGATGGAAATGGACAAAGTGAATTAATAGAAGCAATTACTGGTTTACGAAAAGTTGAGTCAGGTTCTATTGCAATTAAAGGAAAAGAAATAACAAATTGGCCTGTTAGAAGAATAACAGAAGAAGGAATTGGTCATATTCCAGAAGATCGTCATAAACACGGCCTTGTTCTTGACTTTTCTGTTAGAGATAATATAGTGCTGCAAACGTACTATAAAAATCCGTTTTCAAAGAAAGGGATTTTGAATTTCAGTAAAATTACAGAAAAAGCAAAGGCACTTATTGAACAGTTTGATGTACGTACACCTAGTGAGCAAACGTTAGCACGCGCTTTATCTGGGGGGAATCAACAAAAAGCAATTATTGCACGTGAAGTAGACCGAAATCCAGATTTACTAATCGCGGCACAGCCCACACGTGGTTTAGATGTAGGAGCAATTGAATTTATTCATAAGAGATTAATAGAGCAAAGGGATAAAGGAAAAGGTGTATTACTTTTATCACTAGAGTTAGATGAAATCTTAAATGTTAGTGATCGAATTGCTGTTATTTATGAAGGGAAAATTGTAGCAATTGTTAATGCGAAAGAAATGAATGAACAACAGCTTGGATTGTTAATGGCTGGAGGAACAAAGAAGGAGCAGGTGGGTACAAATGGCTAAAAAACTTTTAACAGAACGAATGATAAATATTTTAGTCCCAGTACTATCCGTTATTTTCGGCTTACTTGTCGGAGCAATTGTAATGCTAGTTAGTGGTTATGATCCAATTGTTGGTTATAGTGCACTTTGGACAGGAATGTTCGGTAGCGCAAGTGCGATTGGTGAAACGCTTCGTACAATGATACCGCTTATTCTTGCCGGCTTATCAGTCGCGTTTGCATTTCGTACAGGTCTATTTAATATCGGGGTAGAGGGTCAATTACTAGTTGGCTGGCTTGCAGCAGTTTGGTTTGGTTATGCCGTCTCACTACCAGCTTTCCTTCATATTCCATTATCTATTTTATTTGCTGCATTGGTAGGTGG
The DNA here is from genome assembly GCF_038971285.1 of Bacillus paramycoides. NCBI lineage: Bacteria > Bacillati > Bacillota > Bacilli > Caryophanales > Bacillaceae > Bacillus > Bacillus paramycoides. The sequence goes on along the minus strand of NZ_CP152427.1, from coordinate 3,656,335 downwards.
AATTTGGGGTTTCATCCCTGGATATTTAAAGGGGAAATTTCAAGTTAATGAAGTTATTGTAACAATTATGATGAACTATATTGCGTTATACGTAACATATGACATTATTAAGCGTTTCTTACATGAGGGTAATGATAAAACGTATGACATTAAAGAGAGTGCGTCATTATCTTCAGACTGGCTTGCTACCATCACTGACGGTTCACGCCTTCACTGGGGAATTATTGTAGCAATTTTAATCGCTATTTTAATGTGGTTCTTATTAGATCGAACAACTTTAGGTTACGAATTAAAGTCGGTAGGATTTAATCAACATGCTTCCAAATACGCAGGTATGAAAGTTTCTCGTAATGTAGTATTCTCTATGACAATTGCTGGTGCATTTGCGGGGATTGGTGGCGCGATGGAAGGATTAGGAACATTCCAAAGTATGACAGCAATGTCTTCGTTTACAGGAGTAGGATTTGACGGGATTGCCGTAGCCTTACTTGGGGGGAACAATCCGTTTGGTATTATCCTTTCAGCTTTATTATTCGGTGGTTTGAAAAGTGCTTCCCCTCAAATGAACTTTGAGGCAGATGTACCATCAGAGCTTATTAATGTAATTATTGCATGTATCATCTTCTTTGTTGCATGTAGTTATGTGTTAAGATGGGCGCTTACACGCATGAGCAAGGAGGGGAAATAAATGAGCTTTTTAGATATATTAGCCATTCTTGTGACGGGTACGTTATATACATCGGCACCTATAATTTTCACAGCACTAGGTGGTGTATTTAGTGAACGATCGGGTGTTGTAAATATCGGATTAGAAGGATTAATGCTATTTGGTGCATTTATTGGAGTTGTTACAAACTTATTAATGGGTGATACTTGGGGAACGATGACTCCGTGGATTGCGTTATTATTTGCGGCAATTGGTAGTGGTTTATTTGCATTACTTCATGCGGTAGCATCTATTACATTCCGAGCGGATCAAGTTGTAAGTGGTGTAGCGATTAACTTCTTATCTCTTGGATTAACGGTATTTGCAATTAAGAAGATTTTTGATAAAGGACAGACTGACTTTATTCAGTACCGTATTGAAAAGATTGACATTCCAGGCCTTTCGGATATTCCGGTTTTAGGGAAAATATTCTTCTCTAACGTACCAATAACGTCGTATATTGCAATTATTTTAGCATTCGTTGTTTGGTATGTTATTTATAAAACACCGTTCGGTCTTCGTCTTCGTGCGGTTGGTGAGCATCCAATGGCAGCGGATACGATGGGGATTAACGTATATAAAATGCGCTATATTGGCGTTTGTATATCAGGGGTGTTTGCTGGAATTGGTGGAGCAATTTTTGCAATGTCAATTTCTAATAACTTCTCAGGGGCAACTATTACTGGACAAGGTTTCTTAGCATTAGCTGCTATGATCTTTGGGAAGTGGAATCCACTAGGTGCATTAGGTGCAGCACTATTCTTCGGTTTTGCACAATCGTTAAGTGTAACAGGTGGAACAATTCCTGTATTAGATCAAATTCCGAGTGTTTTATTAACGATATTACCGTATGTATTCACAATATTAGCGCTTGTTGGTTTTGTAGGTCGTTCTGAAGCTCCGAAAGCATTAGGAACTCCTTATGAAAAAGGAAAACGATAAGTATAAAAAAGCTCGCACATTAGTGCGGGCTTTTTTACATAGACTATATTTAATACGGAATTTTACATTGTTCCTTACATATTCAAGTTTTTAGAAAGAGCTTAATGTAAGTATAGTGAGGAAGAAAAGTTGATTTTTTATTTCTAAAAACTGTATATTGAAGAGGAATATTCCTACATACGTAAAGGAGGGCTATAAATGAAACTAATGGAACAACAGTTACATGAGTTAGGTGGTTTGCGAGTACATATTATTCCAACTGATAAATATAAAACAAATACTTTTGTATTTCGTTTTAAGGCACCTTTAAATGAGGAGACGGTGACAGAGCGTGCCCTATTGCCATACGTATTGCAAAGTGCGACAGAAAAGCTTCCTTCTGTAATTCGTCTTCGTCAATATTTAGAAGAATTATATGGATCTTCTTTAGCAGTAGATGTAAGTAAAAAAGGAGAAGACCATATTATCTCTATTTATGTAGATATTGCAAATGAAGTTTATTTACATGATGCACCACCGCTATTTGAAAAAGCACTTTCTATGTTATCGGATATCGTTTTGCACCCAGCAACAGAGGGGAATGGTTTTCTACCTTCTATCGTAGAAAGTGAAAAGAGAGCGCTCTTGCAACGAATTGAAGCTACGTACGATGATAAAATGCGCTATGCAAACGAGCGTTTAATTGAAGAAATGTGTAAAGTAGAACCGTATCGTTTAAGTGCAAATGGGAAAAAAGAGAGTGTTTCTTCTATTACAAATGAAAGTTTGTATCAATATTATCAAAAAGTGTTAGCAGAGGATGAAATGGATCTATACATTATTGGTGATATTTCAGAAAACGCAGTGGATCTTGTAAGTAAGTATTTTTCTATTTCAGCGCGTCCTGCGAGAGAAAGAAATGTACTTCTTCATAAGAGAAATAATGAAGAAAAAGAAGTAGTTGAACAACAAGAATTAAAACAAAGTAAATTACACATCGGTTATCGTACGTTTATTACGTATAAAGATGAAGATTATTTTGCACTGCAATTGTTCAATGGATTATTTGGAGGATTTTCTCATTCGAAGTTATTCGTTAACGTTCGTGAAAAAAATAGTTTAGCGTACTATGCAGCATCCCGCTTTGAAAGTCATAAAGGCTTATTGTTTGTCATGTCAGGGATTGAAGCGAAAAATTATGAAAAAGCTGTTGAGATTATTAAAGAACAAATGCTAGCGATGCAAAATGGTGATTTTTCTGAAGAAGAGATGCATCAAACGAAAAGTGTTATTCAAAATCAAATATTAGAGGCGATTGATACACCACGCGGATTTGTGGAAATGCTGTATCATGGTATTATTTCAGATCGTACGCGTCCGGTTGAAGAATGGCTTACAGGTATTGAAAGTGTGACGAAAGAAGAGATTGTGAAAGTTGCTAAAAATATTGAACTAGATACAATTTACTTTTTACAAGGAACGGAGGGAGAATAAATGGAGAAAATTGTTTATGAGCAATTAAAAGAGACGCTCTATTATGAAAAACTTCCTAATGGATTAGATGTATATATTTTACCGAAGCAAGGATTTAATAAAACATTTGCAACGTTTACGACAAAATATGGTTCTATGGATAATACATTCGTACCACTAGGTAAAGAAGAAATGATTCGTGTGCCTGATGGAATTGCTCATTTTCTTGAGCATAAATTATTTGAAAAAGAAGATCATGATGCTTTCCAATTGTTTAGTAAACAAGGAGCATCGGCAAATGCTTTCACATCGTTCACAAGAACAGCTTACCTTTTTTCATGTACATCAAATGTAGAGCAAAATTTAAATACATTGTTAAACTTCGTACAGGAGCCTTACTTCTCTGAAAAAACAGTTGAAAAAGAGAAGGGGATTATCGGGCAAGAAATTCAAATGTATCAAGATAATCCGGATTGGCGCTTATACTTTGGGTTAATTGATAGCTTGTTTGTAAAGCACCCAATTAAAATTGATATTGCAGGGACAATTGAGTCTATTAGTAAAATTACGAAAGACCTATTATATGAATGTTATGAAACGTTTTATCATCCGAGCAATATGTTACTATTTGTTGTGGGTGCAATCGATCCAGAGGAAACAATGGATTTAGTACGTGAAAATCAAGGGAAAAAAGATTATAAAAATCAGTCAGAAATTGTACGTTCATTTGAAGAAGAACCAGATGAGGTAAATGAAAAGAAGAAGATTATTTCAATGCCTGTACAAACACCGAAATGTTTAGTTGGTATTAAAGCGACAAACTTAAAAGAAAAAGGGAAAGCCCTTTTAAAACAAGAAATTGCGCTTACGTTACTTTTAGATTATTTATTTGGTAAGAGCTCTGTTCATTATGAATCTTTATATAATGAAGGGCTTATTGATGATTCGTTCTCGTATGATTATACGGAAGAGAATAACTTCGGTTTTGCAATGGTAGGCGGCGATACGAAGCAACCTGATGAGCTGGAAGAGCGTTTGAAAGGTATTTTATTAAATACAAATTATGATCAATTAGATGAGGCGGCATTAGAACGAGTAAAGAAAAAGAAAATAGGTGGCTTTTTACGCTCCTTGAATTCACCAGAATATATTGCAAATCAATTTACACGATATGCGTTTAATGAATCTAGTCTGTTTGATGCATTGACTGTATTAGAAAGTTTAACGGTTCAAGATTTACAAGAAGTAGCCAAATTATTATTATCAGAAGAGAAAATGAGTGTTTGTCAAGTTTTACCGAAAAAATAAAAGGTTTCACAATAATACCCTCATCTTATCATTGATAAATTGTAAGATGAGGGTATTATTTATTTGTAGGAGAAAGATTTTATTGAGATAAGAGAGGAATTGTATGAAAAAGTATGCATTAGTAACTGGAGGAAGCGGAGGGATTGGCTCTGCTATTTCAAAACAATTAATTCAAGATGGATATACAGTATATGTTCATTATAATAACAGTGTAGAGAAAGTGAATGAGTTGCAGCAAGAATGGGATGAAGTGATTCCTGTTCAAGCCAATTTAGCTTCTGCTGATGGAGCAGAGCAATTGTGGGGGCAAATCGAACATCCTCTTGATGTTATCGTATATGCAGCTGGGAAGAGTATATTTGGACTCGTAACAGATGTAACAAACGATGAGTTAAATTATATGGTAGAACTTCAAGTGAAGAGTATATATAAAGTATTATCAATGGCACTGCCATCTATGATTCAGCGGAGAAGTGGTAATGTTGTACTTGTTTCGTCTATATGGGGACAAATTGGCGCATCATGTGAAGTGCTGTACTCGATGGTAAAAGGTGCGCAAAATTCATATGTAAAAGCTTTAGCAAAAGAAGTTGCATTAAGTGGAGTAAGAGTGAACGCGGTGGCGCCAGGAGCAATTGAAACGGAAATGTTAAATGTATTTTCAGAAGAGGATAAGAATGAAATTGCAGAAGAGATTCCTTTAGGACGATTAGGATTACCAGAAGAAGTAGCAAAAACAGTGTCATTTCTCGTATCACCAGGAGCATCTTATATAACGGGACAAATTTTCGGAGTGAATGGTGGGTGGCATTGCTAAAAATTTCTTACATAAAAAATGAAAAACTGTACAAATTAAGCATGATTCTATTACTAAGTAGTGAGGTGCTTACACATGTCAGTTTTAGATAATTTTGATCAATGGAAGAGCTTTTTAGGAGAACGTTTAGAACAGGCGCAAGGAAAAGGTCTTGATGGTGGTGCTGTATCAGATATGGCATTTCGTGTTGGTGACTATTTAGCAAATGAAGTAGAAGCACGCAACGATCAAGAGAAACTATTAGCTGAGCTTTGGAAAGTTGCTGATGAACAAGAGCAACATACAATCGCAAACTTAATGGTAAAGTTTGTACAGCATAAGTAAAAAATAGAGAGGAGATTCTCCTCTCTATTTTTTTTGTATAATAATAACGCAGGATAGATTATACATTTAGCTTCCCTATTAAGGTGAAATCATATAATATAGTACGTAGGTGTAAAGTAAGCAAGGGGAGTGATCTTGGATGATTGAATGGTATTTTGAATATGAAATACATAAAAACCGACCTGGCTTGCTTGGTGACGTTTCTTCGTTAATCGGTATGCTCGGCATTAATATTGTCACAATTAATGGTGTAGATAATGCACGACGTGGATTACTCCTTATGTGTGATAATCAAGAGCAAATCTCTAGACTTGAATCAATTTTAAATACGATGGATAATATAACGGTAACGAAATATCGTCCGCCAAAGCTAAGAGACAAGCTAGCGGTTAGACATGGTAGGTACATACAACGAGATGCAGATGATAAGAAGACATTTCGGTTTGTGCGTGATGAATTAGGGTTACTTGTAGACTTTATGGCTGAAATAATGAAAAAAGAAGGTCATAAACTAATCGGAATACGAGGAATGCCTCGTGTCGGAAAAACAGAATCCATTGTTGCTGCAAGTGTTTGCGCAAATAAAAGATGGTTATTTGTATCATCTACTCTTATTAAGCAAACGGTTCGTAGTCAATTAATTGAAGACGAGTATAGCGACGACAATATTTTCATCTTAGATGGAATCGTGTCAACAAAGCGTGCTAACGAAAGGCATTGGCAGCTTGTTCGTGAAATTATGAGATTGCCTGCAACGAAAGTTGTGGAACATCCTGATGTATTTGTGAGTCAGTCAGAATACACATTGGATGATTTTGATTATATTATCGAGTTGCGTAACGATTATGATGAAGAAATTCAATATAATTTAGTAGATGAAATTGAGCAAGGTACGCAAAATAATTTCTCTATGTTTGACTTTTAAAGAAATATTGAGGTGTTAGTAGTGACAGAATTAGGACAAAAGCTGAAAGAGGCAAGAGGAACGAAAGGCTTGTCTATTGATCAGCTGCATGAGATTACAAAAATTCAAAAACGCCATTTAGTAGCGATTGAGGAAGGCAATTATGATGTATTGCCAGGAGCTTTTTATGCGCGTGCATTCATTAAACAATACGCAGATGCGGTTGGATTAAATGGAGAGGAACTGCTTGTAGAATATCAGAGTACGATACCACAATCTGAAAAACGTGACGTTCCACAAGTATCAACAGGACAAAAAACGCAAGAAACAATGCAAAAATCTTCATCATGGCCAATTGCAGATCACATGCCGAAAATTTTAGTTGCACTGTTAGTAATCGCAGTTGGAGTGGTAATTTGGTTTGTTTTCCAAGCGTTAACTGGAAAAGATGATGAGAAAGTTCCGAATGCTCAAAGTGAGAAAATTGAAGTTAAAAAAGCGGAAAACTCTCCGTTAGATACGAAGAAAGATGAAGCGAAAGCGGAAGAGCCGAAAAAAGAAGAGCTAAAGAAAGAAGAACCGAAGAAAGAGGAACAACCAGCACAACCAACTGGACAAGAAGAAGTAAAAGTAGTTGGTACAACTGGTAAAGTATCTACTTTGGAAATTCATAACAATAAAACATTAGAACTGGAAATATCGGGTAAAGGTGCGAGTTATGTAGATGTTAAAGATGATGCGGGGAATGAGATTCTAAACGCTACAGTACAAGAGGGCCAAATAGAAAAACGTGATGTATCAACATTAAAAGAAGTGCGACTTAATATTGGGAATGCAACGAATGTTGAAGTTAAACTGAATGGCCAAGTGGTCGCTTATCCATTGGATCCAGAAAAAGAACTTCACCAAAGATTGGTGATAAAAAACCAAGGGATAGAGCAACCTGCACAATAACAGTCATCGCTTCGATGACTTTTTTCAATGAACAAATGTTTTTGATATGATGGAGGAATAGCTGTGAATTTACCAAATAAAATTACAATATCTAGAATCTTCTTAATTCCAATTTTTATGGTAATTATGTTAGCACCCTTTGATTGGGGTTCATACACAATTGGTGATGTTGATTTACCAATTCAACATTTAGTAGGAGCACTTATCTTTATTGTTGCTTCGGCTACAGATTGGATTGATGGACATTACGCAAGAAAATATAATCTTGTAACGAATTTAGGGAAGTTTCTTGACCCGTTAGCTGATAAATTACTTGTTTCAGCTGCACTCATCACGTTAGTGGAGATGCAATACGTACCAGCTTGGATCGTTATTATCATTATAAGCCGTGAGTTTGCGGTAACTGGCTTACGTCTAGTACTTGCTGGAACAGGAGAAGTAGTTGCAGCAAATCAGCTAGGTAAGATTAAGACATGGACACAAATTATCGCGATTGCAGCATATTTATTACACGATGTACCTTTAAATTTAATCCATATTCCGGTAGCTGACATCTTTATATGGATTGCATTAATTTTTACTGTTATTTCAGGATGGGACTATTTCTGGAAAAATAGAGCTGCTTTTGTAAACTCAAAATAGAAGTTTATGGGGGAATTGGGATGAATGCGGAGATTATTGCGGTTGGAACGGAATTATTACTTGGACAAATTGCAAATACAAATGCCCAGTTTTTATCTGAAAAGTTAGCTTCAATCGGCATTAATGTGTACTACCATACTGTAGTTGGGGATAATAACACGCGATTACAGCAGGCGATTGAAGTTGCGGAAAAACGTGCGGACATGCTTATTTTTACAGGTGGATTAGGCCCGACAAAAGATGATTTGACGAAAGAAACGATATCTTCTAGTTTGGATGGAGAGCTAGTGTATGATGAACAGGCATTAGCATCAATAAGCGATTACTTTAAGCGTACAGGTCGCGAGTTCACGGAGAATAATAAAAAGCAGGCGCTCGTTTTGGATGGAGCGACTGTATTTGCGAATGATCATGGTATGGCACCTGGTATGGGGTTAAATAAGAACGGAAAAGTTTATATTTTATTACCAGGGCCACCGAAAGAAATGAAGCCGATGTATGTAAGTTATGTAGAGCCTTTTTTACGTAACTTTACAACAGGAGAAAACATTTATTCTCGTGTGCTTCGCTTCTTCGGGATTGGGGAATCTCAATTAGAAGTGAAAGTTCAAGATTTAATTGATGGACAAACGAATCCGACAATCGCCCCTCTTGCAAATGATGGAGAAGTGACATTACGTTTAACTGCCAAGCATCAAAAGGCTGATGAAGCGGAGAAGCTCATTCAGCATACAGAAGATTTGATTTTAGAAAGAGTAGGAGAATTTTTCTACGGGTATGACCAAGAGTTTCTGCATGATAAGGCGATAGAGTTATTGAAGAAAAAAGAATTAACTTTAGCATGTGCGGAAAGTTTAACAGGTGGTCTCTTCGGTAATCAAGTAACAGAAAGTGCTGGTGTGTCTTCAATATTTAAAGGCGGTGTCATTTGTTATCATAATGATGTGAAGCAACATGTTTTACATGTAGCTGAGGAAGTGTTGTCTACTGAAGGTGCTGTTAGTAAAGAATGTGCTCGTTATCTTGCTGAAAATGTTAAAGAATTATTAAAAGCGGATATCGGAATTAGTTTCACTGGTGTAGCAGGACCAGATGCTTCAGAACATAAAGAGCCAGGAACAGTATTTGTTGGATTGGCGATTAAAGATGAACCAACTGTAGTCTTTCCTCTTAATTTAGGCGGAAGTCGTCAACAAATTAGGGAACGCTCAGTAAAATATGGGTTTTATCATTTGTATAAAAAGCTAGAAGAGATATAAGTCTCTTTTAGCTTTTTTTATGGTTAAATGCAGTTTTATTTAATGGAAAATAAAAAAATCGAATAAATGTTCGATTTTTGTTGGCAAATTGAATTGAAAATAGGTATAATAAGATTAGCAATTCAGTTAAGGAGGAATTTTGAATGAGTGATCGTCAAGCAGCGTTAGATATGGCGTTAAAACAAATAGAGAAGCAATTCGGTAAAGGTTCAATTATGAAATTAGGAGAACAAGCGGAGCGTAGAGTTTCTACAGTTTCTAGTGGTTCTTTAGCACTTGATGTGGCACTAGGGGTAGGCGGATACCCACGCGGCCGTATTATCGAAATTTACGGACCTGAAAGTTCAGGTAAAACAACAGTTTCATTACATGCAATTGCAGAAGTACAACGTCAAGGTGGACAAGCAGCGTTCATTGATGCAGAGCATGCAATGGATCCTGTATATGCACAAAAATTAGGTGTTAACATCGATGAATTACTATTATCACAACCTGATACAGGGGAGCAAGGTTTAGAAATCGCAGAAGCACTTGTACGAAGTGGTGCGGTTGATATTATCGTAATTGACTCTGTAGCAGCTCTTGTACCGAAAGCTGAGATCGAAGGAGACATGGGTGACTCACACGTAGGTCTACAAGCTCGTTTAATGTCTCAAGCACTTCGTAAGTTGTCAGGTGCAATTAATAAATCAAAAACAATCGCAATCTTTATTAACCAAATTCGTGAAAAAGTTGGTGTTATGTTCGGAAATCAACTACAAGTTGCTTAATCGTAAAGATTAAGGAGTTTACCATGGGTTTCCCTTGCTAGTGATAGCATGTTAAAAAACCTTGTGAACCTTATTGCCTAAGGGTGTAACTATTCATATAGTTGCTAACGGTGAAGCCCACCATTATTTAGGGTAATACCGTGCCAAGCTCCATGTTTATATGGGGAAGGTGTAGAGACTACCGAAAAGGACTTTTAGTTAACTGAGTAGGGTACGGCAGATGATAGGCTACTGCTGGAAGTGCAAGGCTCTCTGTAAAGAGATGAAGAGATAGTCCGGACTATAGAGATGGAAAATCTATAGATAGTGCCAGAAACAACTCCAGGTGGTCGTGCGTTGAAATTCTATTCAACTGTTCGTCTTGAGGTGCGTCGTGCGGAGCAATTAAAACAAGGTAACGACATCGTTGGTAATAAAACAAAAGTAAAAGTAGTTAAAAATAAAGTGGCACCACCATTCCGTGTTGCTGAAGTTGATATTATGTACGGAGAAGGTATTTCAAGAGAAGGCGAAATCTTAGATATGGCTTCTGAACTTGATATTGTTCAAAAGAGTGGTGCTTGGTACTCTTATAATGAAGAACGCTTAGGACAAGGTCGTGAAAATTCGAAGCAGTTCTTAAAAGAAAATACGGATTTAAGAGAAGAAATTGCCTTCTTTATTCGTGAGCATCACGGAATTAGCGAAGATTCTGGTGCTGAAGGTATGGAAGATCCAAATCTTCTTGATTAAAAATAAAAGACACGGCTTCGTGTCTTTTATTTTTGTATCATTATGAAAGCGTTGTATATCGTTGGAGATAAAATATTTAATCTACCTAAAAGATTATGTATAAAGAGGGATATATGCACGTTTTACATGAATAAACTGGAATTTACTAAGGTTTTCCAGGATAATATGCTGTCTGCTTTTTAAATTCATATATGAATTAGGGCTGAAGGTAAAGAAAGTAAAAGTAGACAACGCTTGACAATGAAAATTGCGATAGATACAATGAGAATGTATATTTTTTCTTATATACGAAACACTCTTCTCAAGAAGAGAAGTAATATTCGGAGTAAGACTTAAATCTTGCCGAAATAATAATATGACATTTTAATTGTGAAATGAAGAAAGTCCCTTAAAAAAGCGGGACGACGGTCTTTGCTGTATGTTGGTATTCAATGTACATGCCGACAGTCTTTTTTCATTCATAGCAAGGGGAGGTGAAATCATGAGTAGTACTACAGTTTGGATACTCATCTCCATTTTGCTTGCAACAGTCGGTGCAGTTGTTGGCTTTTTTGTTCGAAAGTCTATTGCTGAAGCGAAGATTAATGGTGCAGCTAATGAAGCGAAACGTATTATAGACGAAGCGAATCGCGAGGCTGAAGCACTTAAGAAAGAAGCGCTTTTAGAAGCAAAGGATGAAATTCATACACTTCGTACAGAAGCTGAATTAGAAATTCGTGACCGTAGAAGCGAATTACAAAAACAAGAAAATCGTTTAATGCAAAAAGAAGAGAACCTTGATCGTAAAGACGAAACGCTCGATAAACGCGAGCAACAGTTAGAAAAGAAAGAGGATTCTCTTGTAGCGAGACAACAACAGATTGAAGAGTTGGAAAGCAAAGTGGGAGAGTTAGTTCAAAAGCAACAAACAGAATTAGAGCGCATTTCCAATCTGACACGCGAACAAGCGAAAGCAATTATTCTTGGTAAAGTAGAAAGTGAAGTTTCTCATGAAATTGCCGTAATGGTAAAAGAAAGTGAAGTTCGTGCGAAAGAAGAAGCAGATAAGAAAGCAAAAGAGATTTTATCTCTTGCAATGCAGAGATGTGCAGCTGATCATGTTGCTGAAACAACCGTTTCGGTTGTAAATCTTCCAAATGACGAAATGAAGGGACGTATTATCGGACGTGAAGGTCGAAATATTCGTACGTTAGAAACGTTAACAGGTATTGACCTAATTATCGATGATACACCAGAAGCGGTTATCCTATCTGGATTCGACCCAATTCGTCGTGAAACAGCTCGTATCGCTCTTGATAAACTAGTACAGGACGGACGTATTCACCCAGCGCGTATTGAAGAGATGGTCGAAAAATCAAGACGTGAAGTGGACGAGTATATTCGCGAAGTCGGAGAGCAAACAACGTTTGAAGTGGGTGTTCACGGATTACATCCAGATTTAATTAAGATTTTAGGTCGTTTGAAATACCGTACAAGTTACGGGCAAAACGTCTTAAAACACTCTATGGAAGTCGCATATTTAACTGGACTTATGGCAGCAGAGCTTGGTGAGGATGAAAAACTAGCAAGACGTGCTGGTCTATTACATGATATCGGTAAAGCGATTGACCATGAAGTAGAAGGTAGCCACGTTGAAATTGGTGTTGAACTCGCAACGAAATATAAAGAGCATCCTGTAGTTATAAACAGTATTGCATCTCACCATGGAGACACAGAACCAACTTCTATCATTGCAGTTTTAGTTGCAGCAGCAGATGCATTATCAGCTGCAAGACCTGGAGCTCGTAGTGAAACACTTGAGAACTATATTCGTCGTCTTGAAAAGTTAGAAGAAATTTCAGAGTCTTATGAAGGCGTAGAAAAATCATTTGCAATTCAAGCAGGACGAGAAGTTCGTATTCTGGTAAAACCAGATACAATTGATGATTTAGAAGCTCATCGTTTAGCTCGTGATATTCGAAAACGTATTGAAAATGAACTGGATTACCCAGGACATATTAAAGTAACTGTTATTCGTGAAACACGTGCAGTGGAATACGCAAAATAAAGTGGTGAAACACCACTTTATTTTTTTGTGTTGGAATTGGTTAAAATAAAGGTAATTAGTAATACCTAGCATACAGGTGAAACATACTTATAATAGATATATTGTAAGGAAATCACTTGAAGCTATAGTAATAAAAAATGTAGTACATAGGAAGGGTAAGACATATGAGAATATTATTTGTTGGGGATGTAGTAGGATCTCCTGGTAGAGGTATGATTCAACAATACGTACCGGCATTAAAGAAGAAATATACACCTACAGTAACCATTATTAATGGAGAAAATGCAGCAGGTGGACGTGGAATTACGGAAAAAATATATCGAAACTTTTTAGAATGCGGGGCACAAGCGGTTACACTTGGAAACCATGCTTGGGATAACCGTGAAGTATTTGAATTTATTGATGATGCAAAATATCTTGCAAGACCAGCTAATTTCCCAGAAGGAACTCCAGGAAAAGGGCTTATCTTTGTGAACTGTAATGGAACAGAAGTTGCAGTAATTAATTTACAAGGACGTACATTCCTTCCTCCGATCGATTGTCCATTCCGGAAAGTGGATGAGTTAATTAACATTGCGAAAAAACGTACGAATATTATCTTTGTTGATTTCCATGCGGAAACTACAAGTGAAAAACAAGCTTTAGGTTGGTATGTAGATGGTCGTGCTACAGCGGTAGTGGGTACACATACGCATGTTCCTACAGCAGATAATCGTATTTTACCAAGCGGAACGGCATATATTACAGATGTTGGTATGACAGGACCGTACGATGGAATTTTAGGTATGGACCGTGAAGCGGTATTGAAGAAGTTTTTAACAAACTTACCAGTACGATTTGAAGTAACAAATGGTAGAACACAATTAAGTGCAGTGCTAATTGATGTGGATCCTAATACAGGAAAAGCTAAGAAAATTCAGCGTATCTTAATTAATGATGATCAGCCATTTTTCGAGTGATTTTTAACTAAAATTTAGATAAGTTATTATTTTTTTATTTTTTAGGAAAATTACAGAAATTTAGCAGGAATACGCGTCATTCCTCGTGAATATAAGTTAAAGTGAAATAATTGCTAATACTTTTTAAAGAAACGAGGAGGAAACGCGGAATGGAAATATTAAAAGTTAAAGCAACGTCGGTCCCTAATTCTGTAGCTGGTGCACTTGCAGGTGTTATTCGCGAACGCGGAACAGCAGAAATTCAAGCCATTGGTGCAGGTGCATTGAACCAAGCGGTAAAGGCAGTAGCAATTGCAAGAGGATTTGTAGCGCCTAGTGGTTTGGACCTGATTTGTATCCCAGCGTTTACAGATATTATGATTGATGGGGAAGAACGTACAGCAATAAAATTAATTGTAGAACCTCGTTAAGCTTAAACAACCTGTTTGCAGTATGCAAACAGGTTGTTTTTATAATGGAGGAATGAAAATGAAAATTTTTGATGCTCATTGTGATGTACTCCTTCAGTTATGGAGTGCGCAGGGGAAAAGGGATTTTAAAAATGATCCGCAATTACATATTACATTTGAACAGTTAAAGAGAAGAAAAGGGAGTATACAATGTTTTGCTATATATGTGCCAGAAACGGTAGCGTATGAAAAGCGGTTTGAAGCGGCATTACAAATGATAGATATTTTTTATAATGAAATTTTGTCACTACCGGGTATGAAGTTAATTCAGACAAAAGCTGATATTAGCATGTTAAAACAGGACGAGATTGGAGCAATATTAACATTAGAAGGATGCGAAGCAATTGGAAAAGATGCAATGAGGTTACGGTTGTTATATCGCCTAGGAGTACGCTCTTTTGGATTAACATGGAATTATGCCAATCTATTAGCTGATGGTGCGCTAGAGACGCGTGGGGCGGGTTTAACGACTTTTGGTAAACATGTTGTACAAGAACTTAATACGTTGCATGCATGGGCTGATGTGTCCCATCTGAATGAGAGAAGCTTTTGGGATGTGATAGAAGTTGCAGAAAATCTGATTGCCTCCCACTCAAATTGTATGAAACTTTGTCAGCACCCACGTAATTTAAACGATGAACAACTTAAAGCTCTTATAAAGCAAAATAGCATAATCGGTGTCACTTTCGTACCACAGTTTTTAACAAGTGAAAAACAAGCGAATATTGCAGATATAGTAAGGCATATTGAATATATTTGTTCATTAGGTGGGGAGACCAATATAGGATTTGGTTCAGATTTTGATGGGATATTAGAAACGGTTGTAAATGTATCTGCGTATCGAGATTATGAAAATGTAATTAATGAGCTCTGTAAACACTATGCTGCATCTACTGTAGAGCGATTTTTATATGATAATTTTGTTGATCGAATAAGCTTTTAAGATTTTTGTTTTAAAAATCCAGAAAAATTAGAATTAATTCATTTGATATTATTGCTTTTTTTAAGACCTAATACTAGAATGAAAAACAAAATAGCTTTATACTAAAGATTCAGGGAAATCAGAAGAGGCATAATTTGCGTCCGTTGTAGTTTATTTGTATAAAAAATGCTAAACTATTACTGTAAAAAATACACTACAATGAATGCAGCCAAAAGGGGTGTAGGAGATGATTAGTCAACTTTCATGGAAAGTTGGAGGCCAACAAGGTGAAGGAATTGAAAGTACAGGAGAAATCTTCTGTATTGCATTAAACCGATTAGGATATTACCTATACGGTTACCGCCACTTCTCATCACGTATTAAAGGCGGCCATACAAATAATAAAATTCGTGTAAGTACAACAGAAGTACGCGCGATCTCAGATGATTTAGATATTTTAATTGCTTTTGATCAAGAAACAATTGATTTTAACTTCCACGAACTACGTCCAGGTGGAATTGTAGTTGCAGATGCGAAATTCAATCCAACGATACCTGATAATACAGATGTAAATCTATATGTGATACCGTTTACAGATATTGCTTCAGAATTAGGCACATCATTAATGAAAAACATGGTTGCTGTTGGGGCATCAAGTGCGGTATTAGGATTAGATGAAACAGCTTATTTAGATGTTGTTGAAGAGATCTTTGGTCGTAAAGGAGTGCAAGTCGTTCAAAAGAATATGGACGCGATTAAGCGCGGCTCTCAATATATGAAAGAGTTGCTAGGTGAGAAAGTAAACATGATGCAGCTTGAAAAAGCTGATGGTAAAAAACGCATGTTTATGATTGGGAACGATGCAATCGCATTTGGTGCGGTAGCTGGTGGTGCTCGCTTTATGTCTGCATATCCAATTACACCTGCATCTGAAATTATGGAATACTTAATTAAAAAATTGCCGAAAGTTGGCGGAACAGTAATCCAAACTGAGGATGAAATCGCAGCTTGTACAATGGCAATCGGTGCAAACTATGCTGGTGTTCGTACATTAACTGCATCTGCTGGTCCGGGCCTATCTTTAATGATGGAAGCGATCGGTTTAGCAGGTATTACAGAAACGCCATTAGTAATTGTTGATACACAACGTGGTGGTCCAAGTACAGGATTACCAACGAAACAAGAGCAGTCTGATTTAATGGCGATGATTTACGGTACGCACGGTGAAATTCCAAAAATCGTAATGGCGCCAAGTACTGTTGAAGAAGCTTTCTATGATATTGTAGAAGCGTTTAATTTATCTGAAGAATATCAAGTACCTGTTATTTTCTTAACAGATTTACAGCTTTCTTTAGGGAAACAAACGGTAGAACCACTTAAGTTAGATAAAGTGGAAATTCGTCGCGGTAAGCTTGATTTAGAAGCAGAATTACCAGAACGTGAAAATAAAGCATACTTCAAGCGTTATGAAGTAACAGAAGATGGCGTTTCACCACGTGTTTTACCTGGTATGAAAAATGGTGTTCACCATGTTACAGGTGTAGAGCATGATGAAACTGGTAAACCATCTGAATCCGCAATAAACCGTAAAGATCAAATGGACAAACGTTTCCGTAAAATGGAGAACTTGAAGTTTAATACCCCTGTTTATAAAAATGTTAAGCATGAAGAAGCAGACGTATTGCTTGTTGGATTTAACTCAACACGTGGTGCGATCGAAGAAGCAATGGAGCGCTTAGAACAAGAGGGTATGAAAGTAAACCATGCTCATGTGCGTTTAATTCACCCGTTCCCAACAGCTGAAATCGATCCACTTGTGAAAAATGCGAAGCGTGTTGTAGTGGTAGAAAACAATGCAACAGGTCAACTTGCTAACATTATGAAAATGAATCTTGGTAACGGTGAGAAAATTTCTAGTCTTTTAAAATATGATGGGAACCCATTCTTGCCGAAAGAGATTTACAACGAATGCAAAAAAGGGGTTGTATTAAATGGCAACATTTAAGGACTTTCGTAACAGTGTAAAACCAAACTGGTGCCCAGGTTGCGGAGACTTCTCGGTGCAAGCTGCAATTCAACGTGCGGCAGCTAACGTTGGCTTAAATCCAGATGAACTTGCTGTTATTTCTGGTATCGGCTGTTCTGGTCGTATTTCAGGTTATATTAATTCATATGGTGTGCATAGTATTCATGGTCGTGCCCTTCCAATTGCACAAGGTGTGAAAATGGCAAACCGTGATTTAACAGTTATCGCATCAGGCGGTGACGGTGATGGATTTGCGATCGGTATGGGACATACAATTCATTCTATTCGTCGTAACATTGACATTACGTATATCGTAATGGATAACCAAATTTACGGATTAACAAAAGGGCAAACTTCACCACGTAGTGAAGCTGGATTTAAAACGAAAAGTACACCACAAGGTTCAATTGAACCTTCACTAAATGTTATGGAAATGGCTTTAACAGCTGGTGCAACATTTGTGGCGCAAAGCTTTTCAAGTGATTTAAAAGAATTAACACAAATTATTGAAGCGGGTATTAACCATAAAGGATTTTCATTAATTAACGTATTTAGCCCATGTGTTACTTACAATAAAGTGAATACTTACGATTGGTTTAAAGAGAATTTAACAAAACTAAGTACAGTAGAGGGATATGATCCGTCTAATCGCATGATGGCTATGCAAACGTTAATGGAAAATAACGGATTAGTAACAGGTTTAATTTATCAAAATACAGCGCAACCTTCATACCAAGAACTTGTAAAAGGCTATAGTGAGAAGCCTTTAGTTCAATCTGATTTAAATATGGATCAGAAAATGTTTGATGAACTTGTTGCTGAATTTATGTAATGTAAGAAGAAAAGGTTGCCATGTGGCAACCTTTTTTTATGAGTAAATATAAGGTAGTTATATTTACTTAGAAAATTCAGAATGGTAAAATAATATATAAATCGTTGTATGAAAATGGAAAGTTCATTGCTAATAAAATGTAAGATAAGACAGCGCCAATTTTTTGTTAAAATTGGCGAAACGCTTCATACTATGGTAATGTTTATAGGGATAAAGCAATATGCTTTTTAGTAGGACAAAAAGAAATACGAAAAGGGAATGTCTATTTGTGTGGGGAAGACTTCATTCTTATAGATGATTAGATTGGTTACTCAAGTTTCAAAGGACAAGTTATCTCTCAAGCTATCTAACCATTTTTGGGGTGGGTCTAAGCGCATTAAAATGGACTATAGAGTGTGTATAGTTAAGGGTGAAAGGAGATTACCGATGAACGAGCAACAACGATTAGCAAGTCAACAAGCAAATTCCGCTACGAAAAAAGAAGAGAAAGATTATAGTAAATACTTTGAAAGTGTATACCAACCACCTTCCTTAAAAGACGCGAAAAAACGAGGAAAAGAAGAAGTTAAAATTGAACGGGATTTTGGCTTACCTGAAGAGTTTCGCAATTTTGGTACAGGAAGAAAGTTTTATATTCGTACATATGGTTGTCAAATGAATGAGCATGATACAGAAGTGATGGCTGGTATTTTCACTGCACTTGGATATGAACCAACTTTTTCAACTGAAGATGCAGATGTAGTATTATTGAATACTTGTGCCATTCGTGAAAATGCTGAAAATAAAGTGTTCGGTGAACTAGGTCATTTAAAGTCACTAAAACGAAGAAATCCGGACCTTTTAATTGGTGTATGTGGTTGTATGTCTCAAGAAGAATCTGTTGTAAATAAAATTATGCAAAAAAATCAGCATGTAGATATGGTGTTTGGAACACATAATATTCATAGATTACCGTACATTCTAAAAGATGCAATGTTCTCGAAGGAGACGGTAGTTGAAGTATGGTCAAAAGAAGGAGACGTAATTGAAAACCTTCCGAAAGTACGCCGTGGCGATATTAAAGCTTGGGTAAATATTATGTATGGCTGTGATAAGTTCTGTACATATTGTATCGTACCGTATACACGCGGAAAAGAGCGAAGCAGACGTCCAGAAGATATTATCCAAGAGATTCGTCATTTAGCTGCGAATGGTTATAAAGAAATTACGTTACTTGGACAGAACGTAAATGCATACGGTAAAGACTTTGAAGATATAGAATACGGTCTTGGCGATTTAATGGACGAACTCCGTAAAGTTGATATCGCTCGTATCCGTTTTACAACGAGCCATCCACGCGATTTCGATGATCACTTAATTGAAGTGCTTGGAAAAGGTGGAAACTTAGTGGAACATATTCACCTACCAGTTCAATCTGGAAGCACAGAGATGTTAAAAATTATGGCGCGTAAATATTCGCGTGAGCATTATTTAGAGCTTGTAAGAAAAATTAAAGAAGCAATTCCAAACGCGGTATTAACAACTGATATTATCGTCGGTTTCCCAAATGAAACAGACGAGCAATTTGAAGAAACGATGTCGTTATATCGTGAAGTAGGATTTGATACTGCCTTTACCTTTATTTATTCTCCGCGCGAAGGTACACCAGCTGCAAAAATGAAAGACAATGTACCGATGGATGTGAAGAAAGAACGTCTTCAACGTTTAAATGCATTAGTAAATAAATTGGCAATTGAAAAGAACAATCGTTACAAAGGTCAAATTGTAGAAGTGTTAGTTGATGGGGAAAGTAAAAATAACGCGGAAGTACTTGCAGGTTATACTCGTACGAATAAACTTGTAAACTTCGTTGCTCCAAAATCTTTAATTGGTCAGCTTGTGAAAGTAAAAGTAACGGACGCAAAAACTTGGTCTCTTAACGGAGAATTAGTTGAAGAGCCGATTGAGGTGGAATAATAGATGAAAGCATATACGAAAGATGAAATTGTTGAGCAAGCGAAAGAATTAGCAAAAATGATCTCTGAAACAGAAGAAGTTGATTTCTTTAAGAAAGCAGAGGCGCAAATTCATAAAAATGAAAATGTAAAGCGCGCAATTGATGAAATTAAAGCGCTACAAAAACAAGCAGTAAACTTGCAGCATTATGGGAAATGGGAAGCTTTGAAAAAAGTAGAAGCTGAAATTGATGCATTGCAAGATAAATTAGATAGTATCCCAGTTGTACAAGAATTTAAATCTTCACAAACATATGTAAATGATTTACTACAGCTAGTTGCAAGTACGATTTCTAACAACGTAACAGATGAAATATTAATTTCAACTAATGGCGATGTATTAAAGGGTGAAACGGGCGCAGCGGTAGAAAGTAAAAAAGGAAATTGTGGTTGTTAAAGAGATGTCGAATTGACATCTCTTTTTTTAGTGGATTAAACGTAAATTCTTCTCAAAAAAAGAATGACACATTCCGCTATTGTCACGCATATGATTAAGTGAATAGTGATTGAGGAGGGTTACGAATGTCCGAATTTAGAGAGATTATTACAAAAGCAGTGGTTGGAAAAGGACGTAAGTATACAAAGTCAACGCATACATGTGAATCGAATAATGAGCCAACGAGTATTTTAGGGTGCTGGGTAATTAACCACTCGTACGAAGCAAGAAAGAGTGGAAAACATGTGGAAATTGAAGGTTTCTATGATGTGAACACTTGGTATTCATTTGATGGTAATACAAAGACAGAAGTTGTAACAGAGCGTGTAAACTACACGGATGAAGTGAGCATTGGGTATCGTGATAAAAACTTTTCTGGTGATGATTTAGAAATTATTGCTCGTGTTATTCAGCCACCAAATTGTTTAGAAGCTCTTGTATCACCAAATGGTAATAAAATTGTTGTAACTGTAGAACGTGAATTTGTAACAGAAGTAGTTGGCGAAACGAAAATTTGTGTAAGTGTAAATCCTGAAGGTTGCGTAGAGTCAGACGATGCCTTCCAAATTGACGATGATGAGTTTGAAGAATTAGATCCGAACTTTATCGTTGATGCAGAAGAAGAGTAATAGAAAGCTAGGGAGAAGTTCTTCCTAGCTTTTTACTTTGCATAAGTGGTACTTGAATGAACATGATTCCTAATGAAATGTGCTATAATGAAGAAAGACTCCTGAAATAGGAGATATGGATGTCCGTGAAGTGTGACATATATGAATATAGATTATTATGTAAGAATTATGGAGGATAAGTATGACGCAATATACGCCTATGATACAGCAATATTTAAAAGTCAAGGCAGACTATCAAGATGCCTTTTTATTTTTCCGCTTAGGTGATTTTTATGAAATGTTCTTTGAGGATGCTGTTAAAGCAGCCCACGAACTTGAAATTACATTAACGAGCCGAGACGGTGGTAGTAGTGAACGTATACCGATGTGCGGTGTACCGTATCATGCGGCTAAAAACTATATTGAACAACTTGTTGAAAAAGGATATAAAGTAGCGGTTTGTGAGCAAGTAGAAGACCCGAAAACGGCTAAAGGTGTAGTGCGCCGTGAAGTCGTACAATTAATTACGCCAGGAACGATGATGGAAGGGCGTACGATTGATGAGAAAGAAAATAACTTCTTAGCCGCGTTAACACATTTTGAAGATGGATCATATGCATTAGCTTGTAATGATTTAACGACTGGACAAAATACAGTAACGTTATTGACTGGTTCAGTAGAAGATATTTTATTAGAAGTGTATGCAACTGGTTCGAAAGAAATTGTTGTAGATTCTTCCTTTTCTAAAGATGAACTAAACAAATTAACTGAAACGTTAAAAATGACGATTTCATATGAAGATGCAACAGCAATTCCTGAAGGATTAGAACACCTTGTGAAAAATGTTTCACAAGCAAAGTTAATTAAAGCAGTTGGACGCTTATTTAACTATGTAATAAGAACGCAAAAACGTTCATTAGATCATTTGCAACCAGTGGAAATTTACTATACGAATCAATTTATGAAAATTGATGTGCATTCTAAGCGAAATTTAGAGCTGACAGAAACACTTCGAACGAAAGAAAAAACAGGATCATTATTATGGCTATTAGATAAGACGAAAACCGCTATGGGTGGTCGTATGTTAAAACAGTGGATGGAACGTCCGCTTATACAGAAAGAGCGAATTGAAGAGCGTTTGGAAATGGTTGAAACATTTGTTAATGATTACTTCTTACGCGAAGATTTAAAAGAAAAGTTAAAAGAAGTATATGATTTAGAACGTTTAGCAGGGAAAGTTGCATTTGGTAATGTCAATGCACGGGACTTATTACAGTTAAGACGCTCGTTACTTCAAGTGCCAGCTATTTTAGAAGCGATTAGTTTGTTAGATAACGCGTATGCAGCGAGATTAATTCAAGGCGCAGATCCATGTGAGAGCTTAACAGAATTACTAGGAAGAAGTATTCAAGAAAACCCACCGCTTTCTATTAAAGATGGAGATATTATTAAAGACGGTTATAATGACAAGCTTGATCAATATCGTTACGTTAGTAAAAACGGAAAAACGTGGATTGCTGAGCTTGAAAAACGAGAGCGTGATATTACAGGAATTAAATCGTTAAAAATCGGATACAACCGTATTTTCGGTTACTACATTGAAGTAACGAAAGCGAACCTCACAGCATTACCAGAAGGCCGCTATGAGCGTAAACAAACGCTTGCTAATGCGGAGCGTTTCATTACAGATGAACTAAAAGAAAAAGAAACATTAATCTTAGAAGCAGAAGAAAAAATTGTACAACTAGAATATGATTTATTTACAGCACTTCGTGAAGAAGTAAAAGTATTTATTCCGAAATTACAGCATTTAGCGAAAGTAATTAGTGAATTAGACGTACTGCAAAGTTTTGCGACAGTTAGTGAAGAAGAACAGTTTGTAAAACCTGTACTAACAACAAAGCGCGAAATCTTTATTAAAGATGGTCGTCATCCTGTCGTAGAAAAAGTATTGAACGGGAAATTGTATGTACCGAATGATTGTATTATGCCAGAGAATATGGATGTCTTTTTAATTACAGGACCGAACATGTCTGGTAAAAGTACGTATATGAGACAATTAGCACTTGTAACTGTTATGTCGCAAATTGGTTGTTTCGTACCAGCAACAGAAGCAGTATTACCTGTATTTGATCAAATCTTTACGAGAATTGGTGCAGCAGATGATTTAATTTCAGGTCAAAGTACATTTATGGTCGAAATGTTAGAAGCGAAAAATGCCATTGCAAACGCATCAGAAAGAAGTTTAATTTTATTCGATGAAATTGGACGGGGTACATCTACGTATGATGGTATGGCACTTGCACAAGCAATCATTGAACATATTCACGACCAAATTGGTGCAAAAACGTTATTCTCTACACATTATCATGAATTGACGGTGCTAGAAGAAAGTTTAGATCAACTGAAGAATGTACACGTTTCAGCTATTGAAGAGAACGGAAAAGTAGTATTCCTTCATAAAATTCAAGACGGGGCAGCAGATAAAAGTTACGGGATTCACGTTGCGCAACTTGCGGAGCTTCCAGATAGCTTGATCGTTCGTGCGAAAGAAGTGTTAGCACAACTAGAAGGACAGGAAGAAATTATTATTCCAAAGCGTACAGAAGTGAAAGTACAAGAAGTTACTCCAGAGCCTGTAGTTGTAAAAGAAGAACCAGTAGAAATACAAGAGACGAAAGTAGAGACTGAAGAAGAATCACAACTATCATTCTTTGGTGGAGAACAGTCTTCGAAAAAACAAGACAAGCCAGTTTTAGATGCAAAAGAAACGGCAGTGCTGACGCAAATTAAAAAAATTGATTTACTCGATATGACACCTTTAGAAGCGATGAACGAACTGTATCGCTTGCAGAAAAAGTTAAAGAAAGGATGAGTAAGTAGATGGGGAAAATTCGCAAACTCGATGACCAACTCTCTAATTTAATTGCGGCAGGAGAAGTAGTAGAGCGCCCTGCCTCAGTCGTAAAAGAACTTGTGGAAAATTCTATCGATGCGAATAGTACATCTATTGAAATCCACTTAGAAGAAGCTGGTTTATCGAAAATTCGCATCATTGATAATGGGGATGGCATTGCAGAAGAAGATTGCATCGTCGCTTTTGAACGACATGCGACGAGCAAAATTAAAGATGAAAACGATCTGTTTCGCATAAGAACACTCGGTTTCCGCGGTGAGGCATTGCCGAGTATTGCCTCAGTTAGTGAATTAGAATTAATTACTAGCACAGGTGATGCACCTGGTACACACCTTATTATTAAAGGTGGAGACATTATAAAGCAGGAAAAAACAGCGAGCCGAAAAGGAACAGATATTACAGTACAAAACTTATTCTTTAATACACCAGCGCGTCTTAAATATATGAAAACTATTCATACAGAGCTTGGGAATATTACAGATATCGTGTATCGTATTGCAATGTCACATCCAGAAGTATCGTTAAAGCTGTTTCATAATGAAAAGAAATTGCTTCACACATCAGGAAATGGTGATGTAAGACAAGTACTTGCATCGATTTACAGTATTCAAGTTGCGAAGAAGCTTGTTCCAATTGAAGCTGAATCTCTAGATTTCACAATTAAAGGTTATGTAACATTACCAGAAGTAACGAGAGCATCTCGAAATTATATGTCAACGATTGTAAATGGTCGTTACGTTCGAAATTTCGTATTAATGAAAGCTATTCAGCAAGGATACCATACATTATTGCCAGTCGGACGATATCCAATCGGCTTCTTATCGATTGAAATGGATCCAATGCTTGTTGACGTTAATGTGCATCCTGCAAAATTAGAAGTTCGTTTTAGTAAAGAACAAGAATTGCTAAAGCTTATCGAAGAAACATTGCAAGCAGCATTTAAAAAAATACAGCTCATCCCAGATGCAGGTGTAACAACGAAGAAAAAAGAAAAAGATGAAAGTGTGCAAGAACAGTTTCAGTTTGAGCATGCGAAGCCGAAAGAGCCATCTATGCCGGAAATCATTTTACCGACAGGCATGGATGAAAAACGAGAAGAACCACTGGCTGTGAAACAGCCAGCACAACTGTGGCAACCGCCGAAGCAAGAATGGCAACCACCACAGTCGCTCGTAAGAGAAGAACAAAGTTGGCAACCATCTACTAAACCGATAATAGAAGAACCGATTCGAGAAGAGAAATCGTGGAACAGTAACGATGAAGACTTTGAATTAGAGGAATTGGAAGAAGAAGTTCAGGAAATAGAAGAGATCGAAATGAACGGTAATGACTTACCACCACTTTATCCAATTGGACAAATGCATGGAACATATATTTTCGCTCAAAATGATAAAGGCTTATATATGATTGACCAACATGCCGCGCAGGAACGTATTAATTATGAATACTTCCGTGATAAAGTAGGAAGAGTAGCACAAGAAGTACAAGAGCTACTTGTACCATACCGTATTGACTTATCTCTTACTGAATTTTTACGTGTCGAAGAGCAGCTAGAAGAACTAAAAAAAGTTGGACTATTTTTGGAGCAATTCGGCCATCAATCCTTTATCGTTCGCTCGCATCCAACTTGGTTCCCGAAAGGTCAAGAAACAGAAATTATCGACGAAATGATGGAACAAGTTGTCAAACTAAAAAAAGTGGATATTAAAAAACTACGTGAAGAAGCAGCCATCATGATGAGCTGTAAAGCGTCCATTAAAGCAAATCAATATTTAACGAACGATCAAATATTTGCTTTACTGGAAGAACTACGTACAACAACAAATCCATACACATGCCCGCACGGAAGACCGATTCTTGTGCATCATTCTACTTATGAGCTGGAGAAGATGTTTAAGAGGGTTATGTAGGGATGCTGTGCGAAGGGAAAAATTAATTAGACTGGGGAAAAATTAACTAGACTGGGGAAAAATTAACTAGACTAGAGGAAAATTGATAAACATGAAGATTTTTTTGATATTATTTCAATAAAATTATGAAGCGGTTATGTGAAAAGGGGCAATAGTAACAAGTTGCCCTTTTTTATTTTATATGTATGTCTAAAGATACTTATTTGACGGAACTATTGAAATGTTTCTCGATTAGTAACTCTCTTGCTAAAAGTGCTGATGTTTCTAATGAGATTGCTTGCTCTGGTTTAAATTAATAAATAAGAATACCAATTAAACCTGTCGAAGAAAAAGCGTAATCTAATAAGAAATTATCTTATGATTGTTTCACAGTTGTATACTTGAAATAAATTTGTATTTACATACCCACCTATTTGTTTATCAAGACACATAAGTGGATATTTTTTAGTAATTAATATGTACAAATCACTTGGTGAATCCTGATCTAAACTAAAATGATATCTATTATTTTCATATATATATTGTGAGAATATTTGTTCGTTGGTACAATTGTGTTAGAAAAAATTAACTATTTTTCCAACAGGGGGCATTGCATGAGATCTACAGCCGACGTAATCCTTAACATATTCGAGGAAAAGTTACCAGAAATATATAAGACAAATAAGGTCAGACAATCCCAAGTTCAAATGGCTTTAGATATAGCGGAATTTCTTGATACAGATAAGAAAATGATGAGCACCTGTAGGAACAGGGAAATCATTGGCAGCGTTAGTACCGACCCTAGTATATAGAAAATATAACCTCTTACATAGCCGGAATATAATGTACGTCACAGCTACTATTAATCTACAGGGGCAATTAGAAAACGAGGAAATCCCACTATTAAGAAAATTAGGGTTCACCCAAAAAACTATAACCGCAAAGGGAATGTCACACTATTATTGCCATAGTAGGGCTAAACAGATGAATAAAAACGGTATGGATACTGTTAAATCTCGCAAATTCAAGAACATTGTACAGCATTTTTTCAATGGTAGTAAAACCGGACAAAGAAGTGAGCTAGCTAGTAAATTTGACTTTGAAATTGATCATGATATATGGAAACAAATCAATATGGAGTCTAGTTCACTTTGTAGAAATTGCAAGTTTGCATATAACTGTTCAACAAGAAAGCACCGTAATAATTTTAAATCCTCGGATAACCAATTAGTAATAACTAATCATGGACAACTAATTCAATCCCTATTAAACGATTTAGACTCTGATACAGCACATGAGTCAACATTGAAGACTGATATAGGAGTTATCATCATTGATGAGGCCCATGAATTTCAAGAAGCATTTATGAAAATAATCGAAAAAAGGATTAACATTCCTCAATTAAAATCAATAACTAATACGATTAAACGAAAAAATGAAAAATGGAAAAACTCAGTACAAAAGCTATTAAATTGGATACATAAAGTAAAAAAAGAACATCCAGAAATTGATAACGGAAATTTTAAACTTGATCCTAGCGCTATAGAAATATTTAATAATCTAAAAGATATACTTCATGCAAATTTACTTGTGTATAAAGATAATAGAGGACAAGAGCTGGAGGACCTATTACGCATTATAGATTTGTTTGTAAAAGAAAATAAATATACAACGTGGTTTAATTTAGAAGATAATGGGTTTTATGCCATAACAAATCATTTTAAAAAAGAGTTTAGACAACTTTTAAAGTACATGCAATCCAAGAATAAAATTATATTCATGTCTGGAACGTTAACCGTAGATTCAGATTTCTCATTTATAGAAAATAAATGGGGGATCAAACCGAATGAAGCTATTACTAAAAGCTTCAAAAGCCCCTTTGATTATAAAAATCAGGCCATAATATATATTCCAAAGGGTTTAGATCACCCAGTATCAAAAACATTCACCCAAACGGCATCTAAGCCTATTAAAGACCTACTTAATTTAACTGGTGGCCGAACACTTCTCTTAAATACCTCAAATAAGCAAAAAAATGAGTTTTATAGAGAGATACGAAATGAACTACAGGGGAAAGAAATTCCTGTATATAATCAAGGTGAGAATAGTACTGAAGTCTTAACACAGCTTTTTAAAGAGAATGAAACCAGCGTTTTAGTTGGCACTGGGAGTTATTTTTCAGGATTTTCAGTATCTGGTATGGCATTGACTTCAGTTATCCTTAATAAATTACCGTTTACATCCAAAGATGATCCTATAATAGATTTAATGAGCCAGGGGCTGTCTTACGAGGATAAAAATAATTTAGTTATAAACCCTATGATGGCAAACAAGTTAAATCAAGCAGTAGGTAGATTAATTAGAAATATTAATGATTATGGAATTATTACTATACTAGACTGTAGAATATTTCAATCACGATACTATGATAAGTATGGTCGATACGTTCAGAATTTGTTACGTAATCAAGGATATAGATTGACTAGCGAGTGGGAAGATGTCCGATCTTTTTATACCACAAAGTTATTAAATGGGGCTGCTGCAGAGTATATAGATTATGACAGAAGTTTATTAAGCATCGGACCAATGATAAAACAGAGCAGTAATAGAATAATAAAGGCTCATAAAAAAGCAATTAATCGTTCCAACACCCAAAAGAAAGCACGAGTCTCCCAGAATATAAATATTAATACTTCAAAAAGAAAAACAAATAAGAAAAAGGCGTCAAGATTAAAGGAACCTAATAATATAAAGAGTACCTCTACAATTGAACGAATAACTCTAAAACCTATGATTAAATCAACTGATAGGATGGAACAAGAACAAAAATTATACCTAAAATTTATATGTGCAAACTACAATATAATTATAAACAATAACGATTCTGTAGAAGATATATTTTCCAGATTGTGTCACGATCTACTTGTAATGAATCAATCACCGGAAAAATTGTTGGACAAATTTCCATATAGGGATAGTAAAGAGAAAAGCACATTTAAGCAATACCTATCAATTAAAACAAGTACTAATTCTAACAAAGAAGATAAAATAATAATTAAACAACAAAGGGCATTTTTGAGAAAAATAGCGGCAAGTGAAGAGGTCCCTTATATATATAAATCGGATGTCACAGAATCGTATAAGAAACTTTATCGCGAGTTAGTTCAACGATGGAAAGATACCAACAACTTAAAAAATCATTTTCCTTATAAAGATGAAGCTCAACATAACGAATTATACAGTTTTCATGAAGGGACAAAAAAAATAGAACTGCCTCTATGTACAGATTGGGGCTGCAGTGGTAAATGTAGTACAGAAGAACACAAGCGAATAGAAACGTATTTTATTAATAAATACGTTGCAACAACAGTCGTGTTCACAGATTCAAAGCGTATTAATATTACACCATCAAATATTCTAGAAAAAGAAGACTTTCGTCCAAAGAGCTTTCAATAAATAGTATTAAAATAACTCTCTCAATTACAGATTGGGGGAGTAAACTATAGTGACACGAACAAAAATTTAAGATTACACCTATTTTTGAGGAAGTATTTCCATACGCTGAAACTCTAAAAAGTACCTGGTTATTTCCTTCTCGAAAAGGTGATAAACCCATTAGTAAAATGTAAGCCTATCGACAGTTACAAAACGCCGGGGATTTTGCCAGTGTAGAATCTTTAGGCACTCATACAATGCGTAAAACGTTTGGGTATTGGTTTTACAAGCAATTGCTATGCTACAAGAAATATTGAATCATAATACACCACAAATTACACTAAGATACATTGGTATTAATAAAGAAGAAAAAGATAATATACATGATACATTTCGCATCTAATTTAACATGGTAAAATAATATTCGGATGAGAATCCAATACATATTATTACAATTTGGGAAAATCAATTAATTGAAAAATCTTTTATAGAAGCAAAGTTGTTAGAAAATGATGTTTATACTCATATTAAAACGTTAAAAACATACCGAAATTTATGTGCTCATCCTGTATTAAATTCAATGGATATTTTGTACAGACCAAATAAAGAACAAGCAGAATCATTAATAAAAAATATGCTAGAAGGGTTATTAACTAAACACCCTCTATTCACAAAAAATGTATTCGTTCCATTTATGGTCGAGATAGAAAGAATACAACATGATTTATCAAATCAGGAGCGCTTAGAAACCTATATAGAATCTAAATTTTTCGTTCACTTTAATAAAGAACTAACCGAATATATCTTTAAGAATCTTTGGAAAATTGTTTTTAAAAATGATGGGAAACGAGAAAATGATAATCGAAACATTAACTACAAGGTATTGCTAATTATATATAAAAAGTACAATGAAATTTTATTTAACTATATAAAAAAGAACCCAGATTATTTCAGTGACTTTTTGGATAAAGAAACTATCCTATCCAAGTTGTTTGATTTCCTATCACGATATCCTGAAATTTATTCTTTATTCAGAAATCACACACAAGAAATATTAAATAAGCGTGCGTCTAAAAAAACAGCTGGTTTATTAGAAGTGTTTTTGTTTCCGGATCTTTAAAGGATCACTTTAACGCAATTGAATCTAAAATTCATGGTCCTGGGAGTTATTATAACCAACCTTATATTCATCGTTACTACCTAAGAAGTGAAGATGTAGAAATTCTAAATGAATTAGCGAAAAAAGAAGACGTATTAAGTGAGTTTTATGATTTTATGATTAGTCATTATTATCATAGTGGGTCATTTAATAATGCAGTTCATACTTTTGAAATCTGTATAAAACCTTTCTACGAAGAATTTAATAAAGAACAATTCGAAACTTTATTACAAGAAGCAAACAGTAATCCACAATGCTATGAAGGGATGTTTGGAAATAGAAATAAAATCTTGCTTCCAACCGCTAAGAAAGTAATGTCTAACACAAATATAGAAGAGATTTATAAAAACATATTCTAATTTCATTTTTATAGGAATTTCTTAAAATAAATGTAGCAGTGATTATGTTGCTACATTTATTTTAAAACGACAGTTGCGTTAGGACATAAGAATACCAATGAAAATAGTTGTTATTGCAAAATAATTCATCAAAATCATTTAATTTTGAATACAACATAATTTGAAATGAATCAAAAATCCTCAACGTGTTTTTTCGGTTGTCTGGTGGTACGCCTTCTATAAGTTCTTCCAAAAGTCATTGTACATTTATAAATTAACCATTCATCAATTGTAGAAGTTAAAGCCGTTTTAATCTCTTCTTTTGTTGGAGTTTTTGCTGGTGCAGGCTTTTTAGTTGCACCATTTCTGCACAAAATGCCAGATCCATCTCTAGAATTTATGTATTGAGTAAATTCATTTAATTCCTTTAAAGAATTAAATAAATTTTCTGGTAGTCCTTTTTTATTTGTATTAAGTTTACTTGTTCCTAAACCTAAATCTGAAAGGATATTTTCAAAAATCTTATATGTATTTACTAATAGGTAAATAAATTGTTCTTCAGCAAGTGTTAATAAGATTATAACTTCTCTTACAATTGGTTCATCAATAATTAACTGTAGATAATCTTTGTATCTATTTGGTTCCGAATTCTTGTCCCTTTTCTCTAACTTGGAAAGTACACCTTCATCAAATGGATATGACAATTCTTCTAATATGATATCAAGGTCTTCTGAATAACTTTCATCTCTGATATTAAATCCGTTATCAAAGTAAAGTGTTGTTGCAGCTACAATCATATCTTTATCTAGTACCAACCGTAATCCATTGACCAACCGTAATAATGCTACATTCTTATCTATTTATCTATACTTATATTTTTTATAATTTATTATGAAATATATATTGATTTAAAGTTGATAAATTAAAGTGACGAATCCGCTACTTTTTTATTTTGAATAGAAAAAAGGAACCTGTAATGGCTCCTTTTCACAATGCTATCTTGTACTTATTGATTTTTCGCTTAACATCCATAAAAGCTAGGAATGCTGCAATAGCACAAAGACCTTTAAACCAAAGGAACTCGTAAGAAAATAGTCCACCAAAGAAAGCGACCGAGTGTACAAAACAAGTAATACCAAATAACCAAAGCATGAACTTTAATTCCTTTGAGGAATACTTATAGTTTTTAAATCTTTCCCACATTTGTATCAACTCCTATTGTCCTGATGTTCTGTAGTTTTTCTTGATAATATCTCGCATATTTAAGACAAAGAATAGAAGGAAAACCAAGGCTATGATACCGTTAACCCAGTAGTATGTATGTCCTGTTGTGAATCCAGTATAGAAAGAAAGGGAATTCCAAACAAAAAGGATTGTTGAACAGATAGTAGAGATCAATAATGAACTATAACTTCTCATGATTTTCACCTCGATTCAAATTTTTAGAACTTTTTATATAATTATACATTTAAATACAATAATTCACAAAATGAATTACCATGAAGAGGAGTTAGACAAATTACTTCATATATTAACAAACAGCCTTATAAAAGAACGTGAATTCGTTTATAATAAGAATTCACGTTCTTTTATTTTAGGGAGGAATCACAATTTATGACTATTCAATCCTACCGAATAGGATCATCTTATGTGTTGATTTACGGAGTTTTTCCGCTTTAGTAAGCTACATCAAAATGGGATTAGACCAAATGCATACAAAATTAGCTGTAGTAGGTGATGTAAATAGAAATAGTTCAATAGTTCTTTTCATCTACAATTTCAACACTCATTGAACTAAACCATATATGACCAGTACCTTTTAAAGACACTCCTACTGATAATGTTTCTATATTTTTTGGTATATCTAAAATCACACGATATTCTTCCCACGAATTTGTCGTACTTATGGGATCAGAATGTATATGATAAACCTCCCAAAGATCATTTCCCTGCTGCTCAGCCCTAATCCATAAACCAGCATATTCTTTAACTGCCTTTGTCATTATCATTCCTGAAAATTTAACCCTTTCACCTAAATATAAATTTTCATCCAAAAAATGAAAAACCGCAGCATAGCCTTCTTTATCTTCTAGAGAATACAAATTTTTCGAAACGTCGTTTGAATATTTCATATTAACATCATTGTATAAAATATAATTACCTGGATTCCGTCCACCTAATATCCATTCTGTTACTTTACTAGTCTTCATTATAATACCACCTTCTAATTCGTTAAATTTCATTATTCAATCAATCTATTCTAATTTTAATTATACTAATCAATCCTCTGTTATTTTTGATAATTTTTGCTAAATCCCATCATAGCCCCAAAATAAGTGCTTCTCTTATATTAAATGGAGAGGAACTAACAGATGTAATACTTCATTTGAGGAAAAAGAAAACAAACATGGAAATTAAACTGCGTAACAAAGTAGCATTTTAATTTTTAACGAAATAACTTTCAGGAGGATCTTATTGGTGAATCCAACGCACAATCGTTGTATGAGCAATGGATAAGTCCCGTTCCTCCACCATTTCGACTAAATCACGAAAACTGTGGTTGTACTGCAGGGATCATCTTACCGTTGATAAGATAACATCAGGTTGATAATGCTTCCACTTGAATACATGTTCTTCTTCCATACCAATCACACCTTTTTCAGAGTAATAGGATCCGTATATCAAAGCTTTAGAGATTACGTACACGTATATTAAAGTTTTTGTATCAGAACCCTCTAAATAGTAAAGATAAGTTCTTAATATAATATTTTAATTAGCATTTCATTTATTGTTTTATTTGTATTTTCTGAAAAAACATTGAAAAAATTGTAAAAAGAAAATATAATCTGTTTGAGGGGTCATTAATAAACATAATATTACATTTTTGTTCAAAAAAAGAAGGGGGCAATATGAGAAACTTAAAAGAAAACATGGTAGGTCTAAGTATGGAAAGCTTAAGGTATCAGAAATGGAGAGAATTTATGGGAGGATCAAAAACTAGGGATACATGAGTACATACTAAAAAAGCTTATTATAATAAGATATATAAAATAATTTATTAAAAAGAGTTATTTTGCAAAAAATAACAATAGGAGGAAAAATGAATATTTTCAAAAAATATTTTCTGAGTATAATTAGTATTATATTACTAGTTAGTTTTGTGCCAAATAACATCGAAGCAAAAGAAAGGGAATATTACTCTGTCCTTATAAAAGATAATGCAGACTTTAATGCTATTGTAAATAAGTTGAACAAAGATGATCAAAAAGTTATTTATTCTATACCAGAAGTTAAGTTAATTCAAATTGAGGGAGAAAAGGCTAAGGTCATATCTACTATTGGTTCGGAGAGTATTGAGGAGATTAATCAATCTAATGAAGGGATTAAAACATACACCGCCAACATTAATGATGAAAAAATATTAGGTAATGAATCTATATGGGATACACAATGGGATATGAGAAGAATTACCCATAATGGAGAGAGTTATAAACTTCACTCCCCATCAGGTAAGGTATCTGTAGCTCTTATCGATTCGGGTTACCCAGAAAATCATCCGGATTTTAAAAGTATTTCCATGGGAAAATCTAAAAATCTTGTACCAAAGGGTGGGTACAAAGGAAACGAGCCAGCGGAAACAGGAAATATAGATCAATTAACAGATTTAACAGGGCATGGAACCAGTGTTCTAAGTCAGATAAATGCTGATGGATTAATGAAAGGGGTAGCACCCGGCATACCTGTTAATATGTATAGAGTATTTGGAAAGGGTTCAGCAGATACAACTTGGATAATTAAAGGAATTATTGAGGCTGTAAAAGACGAAAATGATGTTATTAATATAAGTGCAGGCTCATATCTATTGAAAAACGGAAAATATTCTGATGGTAGTGATAATAATAGTGCCGAAATTAAAGCTTATAAAAAAGCTATTAATTATGCAAATAAAAAAGGAAGTATTGTTGTTAGTGCTTTAGGAAATGATTCAATAAATGTAAATAACAATAGCGAACTGTTAGGTTTTTTGAATAATCAAATAAAAGATAAAGGAAGAACAGCAATTGGAACAGTAGAAGATATACCTGCTCAGTTAGCTAATGTTATTTCTGTTGCTTCAACAGGACCGGATAAAGAAATTTCTTCATATTCAAATTATGGAAAGAATACAATAGATTTTACTGCCCCTGGTGGTGATATTAAGTTGTTAAATAAATTTGGTGCAGATGTATGGATGAGAGATGAAATGTTCAAAAAAGAAGCTATCCTTGTTGCACATCCTCAGGGAGGATACTATTATAACTTTGGTAATTCATTAGCAACACCTAAAGTGTCGGGTGCTTTAGCGCTAGTGATAGATAAGTATGGATATAAAAATAAGCCGAACAAAGCTATTGGTCATTTAAGGAGAAATAGTAATGCAGAAAATGAAATAGATTTGTATAAAGCACTTCAAGAATAATATATTTATAAAATATTATATTAATAAAGCCTGTAATGTTAATTTCGCACAAGTAACTCTCTTGCTGCTATCTAGTTGTACCCTCGTGTTAAAGGATGGTTTTTCGTCTCATAGGGAGCTATTAAGCTAACAAAAGCAGACAACTAAAAATGAGAAAATGAACATCTTTCGATTGAAAGTATGCAATATTCTGGTTCTGGTGCAAAGATAAAATAAAAGAGAATATAACTTATATATTTCTAGTGGAATTCTATTTTATGCTGTAGGGTCAAACAATCGATGAATGAATTTTTTCTGCTTGTGAACAGGCTGATAATGTTTTCACTTGAATAAATGTTTCTCTTCCATACCAATCGCACATTTTCTAGAGTAATAGGATCAATATATCCAAGCTTTAGAGATTACTTACACGTATATTAAAGTTTTTGCATCAGTCCCCTTTTTTCTTTAGTCATAGAAACACTCCTTTAGACAAAGGTATCCAAAAGGGGAAAGCTTCGCGACTTTTTTAAATCAACACTAGGTTTATCTTGATAGAATTCTTTTAAATAACAACATAAAACAAGATCGTAAGCGTTATGAAGAAGCAATAATCTTGTTTTATGTTGTTTTATTATATTTTTATATAAAGAAATAAAAACCTAGTGATTTACGGGACCTAACATTAAGAGAGAAGGAAGAGGAATGTCTGTAGATTGAGCTAGTAACCCATATCCATATCCAGCTAGCCCATTCATGAGTCCCTGAGTTTCTATTCTTTTAGAACTGAGTTGATCCATTCCTTTTAAATCTATGTCCTGTAATACATATTCAGTTAGAGAAGCTATTTTATTATTAAGGCTTGTATCATCTATTAATTGGCTAGCTATTTTTAAAATTTCTATCTGACCGAAATTCCCGTGACAAAGAGAATGATTACAGGCAACTCCTCTTTCTAGAGTTGTACTAATTGCAGTCAGAATTTCTTGGTCTATTAAGTTATCCTGATAGCCAATATCTTTTAAGATTAATCGACTTAGAAGTATTCCTGGAGCGCCATGGCACCAAGAGTATTGGAATGTATTATCTGTGAATGACCTCTTCCAATTCTTTTGCGAAGATACATAATTACCTCTTTCAAAACATAATCCTTTTTTTATGGTATCTAAAAGAGTTGGATCTTTGTTAATTGTATATAAACGAGCGAGCATAGACACAATTCCAGAGGTACCATGAGCAAAGCCTGTGTAAGCTATATTATCTAGAGGAGATTGCCAAGCGATACCTTTTCCAATAGTAACAGAGCTATTAATTATTTTATTAGCACAAGTTTCTGCTCCTTTTAAGGCATTTTGATAATCGGTAGTTTTGTATATAGATAGAAGTATGCCTAATACTCCAGCTAGGCCACTGGTTATGTCAATTTCCTCTACATGTTTTAGAGAGGCGTTTATTACATCTACTCCGTTATATACTTCTTCCTTTAGTTCCGAATCATTCCAACACTCTGCAATAATATACATACTGTAGAGGCAGCCAGCCCAGCCATCAAAAGCACCCAGGTGAACCAACTCATTAGGGTTAGTATTTTTAAATTGTTCTCTAATAGAGTTCAATGAAACATAACTAGCCTTTTTAAAATCAGTACGATTTGTTAGCTTAGACAAATATGAAAGAAATATGGCTACACCTGCATTTCCATTATATAAATCCACTCCAGTAGGACTAATACGCCAGTTAGATTCTTCTGTACCATCAAAAATGGTACTAATCCAACAATAGTCGGGGAGATTATTAACTTTTCCATTTATAGCTTTTGAAAGAATATACTCTCCAATTTTTACAGCCTGCTTGAGGTAATCGTTTTTTAAAATAGTTTTATCAGGTTGTTTTTCAAGGTTTATCTCAATGGATTCGTTACTATATTGTGAGTCCCCTGCTAGTACGGACATATGAATAATATTTAGTTGTAACGATAAATCATTTTTAGATAAATGAGTAATTTTTGATCTTATCAGTTCTCTATTACTTTTTTTAAAATAGTTATCTACTCTGTTTAATTTATCAATATAAAGATGAGGCTCATTGACTTTTGTGAAGAAAAAAGGTATGTCACCATTTAATAAATCCTTTTTCTCTTTTTTTACAATTATGTCGATATTATTTTTTTTAGGCTTATTAATATTAACTCTGTGTAAAAATAGATCCCGCGTAACCCCGTTTCTTAAAAAATCAGGGTGAAAACTTTGATTAAGCAATCGACTATATTGATTTGTGGGACGAAGTATAAAGCGTGTTTCTAGATTATTAAATTGTTCTAATTTATTTCTCATTATATTCTTATGATCCATAACCCATGTATATAATTCGTGGAATCCATATTTAATCTCCTCTATATAATCTGAATTTTTAATGGTTTCTCCGAGAATATAGGGGTTGTTTTTTTCAGATTTAATATTAAAGAAGTCTTTATCTAACCTTATAAGATCTGAGTTTAAATTAATTATTTTTTGTACTTTGTATGAAGATTTTTGTTCGAATTTTGCACCCATTCCACTTAGATCTACGCCCACGTTATTTTTATTTCCTTTTTCCAGGAAGGCTTGATGAGGTAACATCCCGATTGAATGCACGGATTTTTTTATGAGTTCATCAGCTTTTTGTATTGCAGTTTTGTTTTTTGCACCATCATTAAAATCAAAAAAGTTCTGATGCATTAAAGATTCCAAGTCTATGGGGACTGGATACTCAGAGTGAGCTATAATATTTTCATGGTGGAAGTCTGTAGCATTTAAGATGTACATTAAAGCCAATAAATTACCTGTTCTTATATAGAAGTCTTTTACTTGAGTTTCTTTTTTACATCCTAAATGTTCTATAAATTCAGTCCAACCATAGTTCTTTCTATCCAATACATTTATTTCAAAAAAATTATTTTTTGTAGCTTTTTGGGAGTTGAAAAATTTAATTAGCTCGTTATACTGCTGATCAATACATAATGAACGGGGCTTATATATAATTTTTTTCCCTGATTCAAATTCTATTAAAACAACACTTTTCCCGTTATGAGAATCACCTAAACCAAGATCGATGCCTTTAATCGCCCCTAATTCGTTACCTTGATTATAAATTAAATTTAAATCAAGTTTATCTCTTTGAGTATTTTCTATAATTTCTGAAATATATTCAGCCCATTTTTTTACGGTTTGTAATAATAATCGGAAAAGCACGGAATATTCATTGTGAAAGTTTTCTAAATAGTGTTTATCCGTAAGAGAATCATTTAAAAAAATATTATATCTTTCTTCTGGGGTGAGTTCATGATTGTTAGCCAAAATTCTTTTAACATTAATTTCAAGAATAAGTGTTTTATGACTAATTTGAAATAGCCTATTAATCAGATTTAATAGTGGACGGTCGAGAAAATTTTGATTACTTATACCTTTATCCTTTAGTTCTGAAAGACCCAATTCTAAAAAGGGGATAAAAAAAGTAGAGAAAGGAATTGATTTTTTAATTTTCATTTCAAAATTTTCTTCTAGATATTTTTTATTACCTAAAATATCGAAATATTTACTCCCTAAATCAACTATTTCATCATCTAACCTGAATGAAAAATCAGAATAATGATAATCATTCAAGCTTTCTAAGGAGATATTCGAAATAGCATTTATCGATTCAGCTAATAAGGATTTATCATTTTTAAAAAATTTAGCCCAATATAATTCTAATTTAAGATTTTCTTGCATTTGCTTATTATTAATGGATCGTTCATTGATATATGAACTATTTTTAAGTACGTTTTGCATTATAATCATCCTTATTTTAAAAATAAGGGCCGGTAATAATAACGGCCCTTTGAAAATACAAATATATTACTTAATTGTATGTAATTACAAATTGCAAGCGTAAGTACATTCTTTTGTATATGTGCAAAACATTCCGTTATTTCCTAAGAGTTTACTTAGATCCCCTGGATTTAAAATTAGAGAGCGGTTATCCACACCTTCTCCGCCAGCAATGTGAAGATCGTCTTCACTTATTTCTTCGAAAATATCCCCTACTGGATTTTCAATACCAAAACCTTGAGTCTGATTAATAGGATTTTTCCATTTTTTAATAATATTACTTTTTTCCATACATAAACCTCTCCTTTATTAGAAATATTTGGCATTTCAATTTATAGAATAATTCAAATGATTTTAAAAGTCAATTGATTATTAAAATATAGAAATATCACAAAAAGGGGGTTGTTTTTATATTTTGGGGAATGTTATCATTTAGTTGCGTTATAGAAAAATGGGAGGTTTTGGAATGTCTAGAGGCGATCTCAGAAGAACTAAAGAGAGTTGTTATGGTGTAATAGGAGAGGTTAAGGAAGAAGAATTGAAGAAAATGGCAGGGGCAGGGACTGAAGGGGTAGAACCTAGAGCAATCTATCATTCAATTACTTTTTGCTTTACTCTCGAGATTGGGAATCATAGCTGTTATCCAGCAAGTAAAAAATGTTAAAGGAGATGGGGATTTTGAATCATTCAAGTTATGTAAACAAAAAAAAATTAAGAGAAAACTTTAATTTTGAAGAGACAATTGGATTAGTTGATGAGAAGGAGCTAGCTCAATTATCAGGTGCTGGTAGTGAGGTTAACCCTAGAACTGCTTGGGCTTGTGTCATAACTGGCGTCCTATCTGCGGCGCAGTGTCCTTCTACAGCTTGTAGTA
Source organism: Bacillus paramycoides (assembly GCF_038971285.1). Classification (NCBI taxonomy): domain Bacteria; kingdom Bacillati; phylum Bacillota; class Bacilli; order Caryophanales; family Bacillaceae; genus Bacillus; species Bacillus paramycoides. The sequence continues at coordinate 3,616,354 of NZ_CP152427.1, read as the reverse complement.
GCAGGTGTACAAAATAATTACTTATTATATAATCGTCTGCAAATCCTTAGATATAGGGATTTGCAGGCACTTAAGGAGTTGATATTATGAACACAAAGCTGGTTATAGATAAAGCACTCTTGAAAAAGGGTACTTATATAAATGAAAGAAAAATTAAAACAAATAAAATACAAAACATTAATATAGAATCCCCTAAGGCCAAATTATGGAGAAAATCAGGTAAATTTACAAAAGAAACCTTTCAAGAACGTTTAAAAGAATACAATTTGGATATGGGTGAGTTTTTAAATATTCTTGATGATGAGCAAGTGTCTCTAGGGAATGAAGAAATAAACTGGATTAATAGTTTAATAGAAGTATTAAATATTGAATACAGTTCAGAAAAGTACATCAAAATTACGAAAAAAATCGTCTTCAGTAATTTTGTATTGCCATTTATAGCTTATGCCGACAAACTTTTTATAAATAAAGCAAATTCGGTCAATGAGAATCTAGTAAACTGGGATTCAATACGTGAATCTATTCTATCTTCACTAGCTCTTCACTTAAGCGAAATTTCAGTTAAAATACTAATCAAGGAAATACATATCTCGAAACAATTAGGAGAACTTGAAGGTGCAAGTAGCGAATCGCGTTATAATTATTTTAATGAAGTAATGCTGAAAGATATTGATTTTATAACAGATATTCTAACTGCTTATCCTGTTTTAGCAAGATTGCTAGTAGAAAAAACTGAGAGTTATATTAATTCTCATACAGAGGCTTTAACTCGATATATAAAAGATTACCCTCTAATAGTGCAGCAATTTGGAATTGAAGGATTGGATCTAATAGATATTGAAAGTAATCACGGTGATTCACACAAAAATGGAAGAACAGTTATTATATTTAAATATAATAATGAAAAGAAATTGGTGTACAAACCACGTTCAATGAGTGTAGATGAACATTTTAATGACCTACTTGAATGGATAAATTGTAAGGAAAGAAAATTCGATTTTAAAGCACCCAAAACAAAGAACTGTGGTATATATGGTTGGCAAGAGTTTATTGATCATAAACCTTGTGAAAATTTAGAACAAGTAGAGTTATTTTATTATCGTCAAGGTGGATACTTGGCATTATTATATTTATTAAGGTCTAAGGATTTTCATCATGAAAACCTAATTGCACATGGATCACATCCTGTCCTAATTGATTTAGAGACTTTATTTGATAATGTGATCAGGTTTCAAGATTATGACCCTATTTTAGACGATATATCATCTGATTATCATGATTCGGTATTAGGGTCTGCAATGTTACCATTTAATTTCGCAAAACGAAAAGGAATGGATTTAGATTTTAGTGCATTAGGAACCATAGAAGAAGGAGAAATTGCAGAGTTTTCTAAAAACTATTCAATTGATAATGAAAACACGGATGAAATTAGACTGATAGAAGTACCTGTTGTTGCTGAAAAAAAGGCTAATTTACCTGTTTACAATAATAATTCTATACATTCGGATAAATACATAAAAATTATTGAAAGTGGTTTTCGTACATTATATACTTTTTTCCTTAGAAATAAAAAACAATTAACTTCAATAACCGGTCCAATTTATAAGTTTAAAAATGATGAAATTCGTCATGTATTTAGGGGGACTAACCTATACACAAACTTTATAGCTTGTGGAACTCACCCTGATTATTTGCAAGATGGACTTAGCAGGAATAGGCTATTTGATATCCTTTGGATCGATGTTAAAAATGAAGAGAGATATAGAAAATTCACTCATAGTGAATGTAATGATTTACTCAATCAAGATGTTCCATACTTTACTTTTGAATTCGGTGGTAGGGATTTAAAAAACAGTAAAGGAGATGTCATAACTAATTTTTATAACAAAACCAGTCTGAGTTTAGTACTAGAACGGTGTAAGGAACTCAGTTTAAATGATTGTAGACGCCAGCAAAGATATATACGTATGTCTTTATCAACATTAAATAAAGACAGAGGAGAAGGAATGACAAAGCCTACCCCAGGGGGAGAAGGAGATTTTGAACATATAGCCTTTTTAGAAGAAGCTACAAAAATTGGTGAAGAAATTGCTAATCATATAAAAAATCCTAAACATGAGGGGAAAATTAATAACTTTGCTATGTCAATTGATAAAAATAGTGAGAATGGGGGAGTTAATTTAAGTCCTTTAGATGAAGGGATTTATGATGGGCTAGCTGGTTTAGCATTATTTTTTGCTCAATTGGCGTATGAAATAAATGATGATTCCTATAAAAAATTAGCTGAAGATATATTTGATTATTCCCATAAAATATCTGATTATAATATGAAAAAAAACAACATTTCTGCTTATACCGGTTTGGGTGGAATAGTATATACAGCAGCTTATTTCCACTTATTATGGGGAGATAATAAATATAAAAAAATTGTGTTTGAATATTTAAAGTTAATAGATGACAGAATCGGAAGCAGCCCTTCACATGACTATTTAACTGGGGAAGCGGGGGCGCTTTTATTATGCCTACGTATTTATAAAAACTTTTCTCATAAAGAAGCTCTCTTAACCGCTATCAGGTGTGGTGAGTATTTATTTAAATCGTTATCTATAGAAGGTGAAATAGAGAATTTGTTAGCCGGTATGTCTCATGGAGCTTCAGGATATGCATGGCCACTAATGTTACTTGGATACGAAACAGGTGATAATAAATTCATCAGTATAGCAAATTCTTTAATAAAATATGAAAACACTTTATTTGACAAAGAAAGCCGAAATTGGATTGACCTAAGACCTAATGTCAAAGCTAAAACTAACTCCTTTTATTGGTGCCATGGAGCTCCAGGAATTGCACTAGCAAGAGGGCATATGCTGAGTTTAGTCAGTGATCAAAATTTTGGACAGCATACTTTAAAAGAAGATCTTCAGATAGCTATTGAAACTACACTTGAAAATGGATTTCATTCAAATCATTGTTTATGTCATGGCGATTTAGGTAACATAGATATTTTGTTAACTATAGCTAAAAATGGAAGTGATAAAGAGTTGTTAAAAAAAGTTCTAAACAAAGGATATGGAATATTAGAACAAGGGAAAAAAATGGGATGGATGAACGGGATTGATAAAAGGTCAGAAATGTATGGTTTTATGTTAGGTTTATCAGGCATAGGTTTTGAATTGTTAAGGTTATGGAATCCAAACATACCTTCTGTACTTGATCTAGAATTACCATCATAAAAGGAATGAAATAGATGAAAACTTATACTTCCAAGCATAAGAGAAAAGTTCCATTTATAGAACAAATGCAACAAACTGAGTGTGGACTTTGTTGTATGGCAATGATTGCCTCATATTATAAAAGTTCTTTTTCTTTATATGAAATGAGAGAAGCGACTGGAAATGGTAGGGATGGAACCTCTTTAAAACAAATGAGGGAATTGGCAAGGAATTTGGGTTTCGAAGCTAATTGGTACAAATTACAAACAGAGCAATTAGTAGATACAGAGGGCCCTGTAATACTTTTTTGGGATAATAAACATTTTGTTGTTTTAGAAAAGATTGTTAATAAAAATTATGTAATCGTTGATCCGGATGGAGGGCGAAAAAAACTTTCCAGAAGTGAGTTTGATAAATTTTTTACTGGATACACTTTAACATGTATACCAAAAAAAGATTTTATAAGAAAAAAAGCTAAAAGCGTATGGAAACCATTTTTAAAACTATTGATTAATAAACCAAAACTGTTAATTAGTGTAATAATAACTGCAATTTTATTGCAGTTATTTACATTAGGTGTCCCTATGATAATACAAAGTGTTATTGACAGGGTAATAATACCCTCGAGAGATAATTTACTTTCCATCTTCTTAATAGGGATTGTCTTTTTAGTGTTATTTCAATCAGGGGTAAGTTTTATCAGAGGGAAATTATTAATAACATTAAATAATTTTCTTGATCAAAAGATGATGACACAATTCTTCAGGCATCTTTTAAACTTACCGTATAGTTTCTTTCAACTGAGATCATTTGGAGATTTAATATTTAGGTCTAACAGTTTACTAAACATCAGAAACTTATTATCAAATCAACTTATTATGGGCACCTTAGATGTTAGTTTAATTATAGTAATTTTAATCTATATGATTAATAAATCTATATTAATGACAGCTTGGGTCGTATTAGTAAGTATGCTTAGTATACTATTGGTTCTCTTAAGTAAAAATATACTGTATCAAAAAAACCAAGATGAGATAACTAAAGCTACTAATGTTCAATCCTTCCAAACTGAATTATTATATGGAATTTTTGGTGTGAAAACTGCAGGTACAGAACGTTCAATGTATAATTCGTGGGAAAAACTATTTAATAAACTATTGCTAGCCTATCGAAAAAAAGGAAATGTGTTAAATTATATAAATACATTAAATGGTCTTTTGAAAATGTTAGGTCCTCTTATTGTACTTTGGTTAGGGGCCCAGCTAGTTTTTTCTGGGGAAATAACTTTAGGAGCACTAGTAGCTTTTCATTCACTTGCCATACAATTTTTTAATTTAACAGGGTCTGTTATAGATACTTTTAATTCATTTCTCGTGACCGATTCTTATTTACGTAGAGTACAAGATGTTTTAGATTCTCCACAAGAACGCAAACCCAAAAACCCTACAATTTTAAGAGCGTTGAGAGGGGAAATTGTCTTAGATAACGTGTATCTAAAATATGCTGAAAATCAAGAATATATTTTGAAAAATATAAACTTAAGGATAAATCCAGGACAAAAGGTGGCTTTAGTAGGTAAATCTGGAGCAGGAAAGAGTACATTATCTAGATTAATTCTTGGTTTATATGAACCAACTCAAGGAAGCATCTATTATGATGGACACAATTTGTTACATCTTGACAAAGAGACTTTCCGAAAAAAAATAGGTGTTGTGCCCCAAGATGTAAGTCTCTTTAATCGTTCAATCAAAGAAAACATTGCGTTACACCAACCGGATGCCACCATGGAAGACATAATTGAAGCTGCAAAAGTTGCAAAAATCCATGATGAAATTATGCTCATGCCCATGAATTATAATACTATCATATCTGAATTAGGTATGAATATTTCTGGAGGACAACGTCAACGTCTTGCGATTGCAAGGGCACTAGTGCACAAACCATCAATTCTGGTCTTAGATGAGGCAACAAGTTCGTTAGATCATGTGAACGAAAAAGAAATTGATGAGTATTTATCAAGTATTAATTGTACGCGAATAGTGATTTCACACAGGCTTACATCCCTTGTTAATTCAGATTTGATTTTGGTATTAGATAACGGGGAAATCATTGAGTCGGGTACTCATGTAGACTTAATAAATACAGGAGGATTTTATGCTCAATATTATCAGCGATTAGAACATACTGAAGAAAGTGTGTATTCTACAACCTAAATGTGAGCCCATTCGTAATTAGATTCAGTTTTGGTGCAAATATATAATGAAGAACATGAATAACAATAGATTTCTAATGGAATCCTCCCTTATGCTACTAGATTAAATACTTGATGAATGAGTTTTTTCTAATTTTGGACAGACTGTTTTTTAAAATTAAACCACTTCTTTTTAATCATATGCATAGCTTCGATACCACTTAATATAGAAATGGCTGTTTGATATGACTTAAATCCTAATATTCAACATACACGTTTCTTAATAAAACGATGATTCTGTTCCACGATGCTGTTCAGATATTTTATTTGTCCTACTCGGATGCCTTCTGGCATCTTTTTTCGTTTTTCAACTGTTAAATGGATGCTGGATAAGCTGGATTTTTATCTATCGTTATTACAAGAGGTCTGTTAACATACAAAAGGCGTTTGGCTGCTTTGACATCTCTCGTTTTACTAAGTAAAACGAGAGATGGTACTCCCATCTGAATCAGGTGCCCGAAACCATTTGCTTTTGATAATAATATATGGTTGAAATTGCACCAACGAGAAGTGAAAGAGAAATTATCATGATAATGTATTGTCTGAAATAGATGATACCAGCCGGCATCCATAAAATACATACAGTTAACAAAACAAGTAACGAACTATACATGTGATAACCTATTTTTAATTTAATTAAGTACGTCTTTTCATTCTCTAGCTTTATTTTTTTGAAAAATGTAAATATCACGACAATCGAAAATAACATGATAAATGTTGTCATACCTACAAATAAATTAAAATGGAGGATATCATTAGCTAACCAGTTTTCTAACCATTGAAAGATGAGCATGTTTCATCGTCCTTTCTTAAATTACTTCGACACCAAAATACTTGGTAATTCTTAGGTTTAATAAAAAAGATGATTCTGTTGCAAAGCTTCACATACTGATAATTCTGTTCGATGAGATTGTTTAAATATTTGATTGTACAATGGGTCCTGTGTTTATAGAAAACCTTTTCCTTTGCGCACAAAATATGCAGGTGCCTTATCTGTAGTGAGAGAACCATTGATTTTTACGAAGCTGAATATCGAATGTGTGTCCCTCTTATCTGTGTATAAAATGCCAAAAATTTCGCTAGAGTTATCTTCAAGGAATTTTCATAATATTTTTACGAAGGAGACCTCACACTCGAAATGTGTAAAATCATCGACTCCACTTTTTCTATCTATGTGCAATTTATCTTTTAAAAGACTACGCAAATTATCTCCTAAAGTTACAGCTCAAGTTATCTTTAAAAGTATACCTTTACAAACTTTGCAACGGAATCCTTTTGGTGATGCTTGGGCTAAAAAACATTTCAGAAACCTGATATTGCATAATCGCTTTCATATGTAACAATCATTTACCTCAGCTTAAGTTAATTCTTTCTTTTTCTTATTATATTGTGAATAGGAATATAGGAAGAAAAGGAATGCAATGATAAAAATCCATGGTGATAAAAAGCGAAGCATCGCAAATGGAGTTTCAAATAAAAAAGCACTCCAAAACGCTGTTCCTTCTTTTTCCCATAATCCTTCCGTTAAATAACTCACTTTAGGATTGAACAAATGAAAAAATGACGGACCGTTAAATAACACGACTGTGTACATAAAAAATATCATCGCACACGTAAGCGAATAGTTCGACAATCGCTTGTAAAAAGCGACTTGAGACGTTTGATCGGAGAACATTTCATCACGCCCATCCTCATTCTTTTGCCAATAGTGCATGCTACCGAAGCGACTACCATAAACATGCTCCCAGCCAAAATCTTCATGTATTGCGATGTATTCATTGTATTTTTCTCTGCTCATATAATCTTGAAAGTCAAGGCGCATTACTTTTTTAATATTTGTCTTTTTAAATGTATATATCCCAAACAGATTGACACTGGTACATGTATATCCTTGAGCAAGCATATCGTTTAACCAAAATTGTTCGTTTAAAACATTTGTAAATAACTTAAATTTCTTCATCGAACTACCTCATTTCATAGAGTGATAATATATGTTGCAACCTTCTTTTTTCTATGCCTAAAATTTCCTCTCCAGTCTGTGTAATTTGGTATATTTTACGTCTTCCTGTTTCACCTGGTACCAGTTCGATCCAATCTTGTTTACTCAAATTTTCGATTGCACCATAAAGCGTGCCAGCTGCTAAAATTACATTCCCTTGACTCAGTCGTTCTATTTTTTGCATAATTGCATAGCCATGTAATGGCTCTCGTAACGCTAATAAGATATAATGCATCGTTTCGGATAACGGCAGTAATCTATGCTTCATTTATTCACCTCATTTATTCACCTCATTTATTAAGTTCAACTATACAGTTTAACTTAATATATATTATATACAGTTTAGATATTCATTTCAACTAAATAGTTGAACTACACAAAAAACATACACTGATTTTAATCAGTGTATGTTATAACTAGAATTTTTAATTACAGAATGATTTTTTCTTCTTGCTCATTGGTGAAAAGGACTTTTACCTGAATAAATATTATTCAATCCTAATAGAGTAAAGGGTTCTCTTGGAAATAAAGGATACATACCAAAGAACAATAAGGATTGCTACCAGAATCGTTCTTTACGCTATTAATCCAAATAACTGATGAATACATCTATTCTGATTTTTTACAGACTGCTCCCTTAATTTAAGTTGACGTTTTTTGACCATATGCATGACTTCTATTCCAGCAATTATTGTTTCAGATTGCAGCAAATGTAAAAACTGAATATACCCTTTGCATTCAATTGTTAATAAGATATCTAAAATTTAAGATATTTTTTGAAAGCATTCTTTCCCATCCCCCCCGAAAAGAGATAGCTTTTCAAGCTATCTCTTTTTTATAAGTAGTTGATTATTTTTATTATTCTGAAAAGTACACCTTTTGAAGTACCTGAAACTCTACTCAATTTACCACTTCAAAGGGTACGCCTTTTGATGTAGTAATAATTTTATAAAAATCAATGTATCGAAAGATTCAAGAAAACCTTATGAAGGACTTCAAAAATACATAGACCTTTTGAATCATATATGAATTGTTGGGGGAAAGTTATCCTTCAAGTTAATGTTGCTTCCATAACCCACTTAAAATCATAATTTTTATATGAATATGTTAATAAGAATAACGGTATAGGTTATTAGAATTGAAAAACATATAAAAAAGTTATCCTTTTTAAACATGTTAGAGTAAAAAGGATAACTTTTTATATACAATGAAATTACAATTTAGAGTGTCTATTTGAAAATATGTTGCTTTTATTACTTAATGTGGTTATTTTTTACGAATTCAGAGAAATTATAAATAAACTTTAGGATAAATTGCAATTCATCAACATTTTTTTGATGTAGTAGAGAAGTAATAATACTAAGAGATTCCTCTCTTTGAGGATTATCGATTAAATTGATATTACCAAAGTTTAAAACTTTATCAGGTGAAACCTCTAGACCAACAGCAATTTTTTGTAGAGTAAGCATGGAAATGTTCCTTTCTCCACGTTCAACGCCACCAATGTAAGATTAAGTTATACATACCAGTTCTGGAAATTGAAAAATGGATAGAAAATAAAGTACTATTAGAAAGTATTTTAGATTTTTTGAGTGGAGATAAATGGGATATAGAATTCAGATCTCGAGAATTTACTGAAAAAGAAATCGAAGCTAAAAAGAGAATTGAAGAATTTAATGGTGAAAAGATTAATAAAGAAACGATTTGTATGTTTTCGGGAGGATTAGATTCCTTTATAGGAGCTATAGATTTACTTAATGAGCAAAGTTCAGTAAATAATTTATTATTTGTAAGTCATTATGGGGGCGGCAAAGGTGTAAGAGAATACCAAAAATTCTTATCAGAAAAACTAATAGCTCATTATGATTTAACATTAGATCATTTTAAATCATTTTTTGCTAGCGCCAAGAGGGGAGTAGAGGATACAACAAGAACTAGATCACTAATGTTCTTTTCTCATGCTATTGTAATTGCCACAGGCATGGAAGGGCAAGTGAATTTGTTAATCCCAGAAAATGGTTTGATATCTTTGAATATTCCCTTAACTAATTCTAGGTTAGGTAGTAGTAGTACTAGAACAACTCATCCTTATTATATGAGGCTATTACAAAAGTTAATTAATAATTTAAAGATTAATGTTAATATAAGTAATCCATATCAGTTTAAAACTAAGGGCGAAATGATTCAAGAATGCAAAAATATTGAGTTTTTAAAAGAAAATTTAAATTATACTATGTCATGTTCTCATCCGGATCAAGGAAGAATGGATGGGGAAACTGAAACATTGCATTGTGGATATTGCTTACCTTGTGTTATACGGAGGGCATCAATATTAAAGGCAGAAATTGAGGATGGGAGTAGATATAGAGATAGGGACTTTACCAGTGGTCCTACGGCAAGAACTAATCTTAATTCTTACAATATAGGTATTAAAAAACACAATAAAAAGTATGTATTCTTGAAAATACAGAATTCAGGACCTATTGAAACAAATATAGAGCAATTTATAGGTGTTTATAATAGAGGCATGGAAGAACTTAGCTCTTTATTGGAGGAGTATAATGAAGAAGTTTTATCATGATACACATCTGCATTTAGATTTATATAAAAATACTTATGAAATTATAGAGTATATAAATAAATATAAATCATATACAATTGCAGTTACTAACCTACCTATTTTATATGAAAGAGCAATGAAAATATTTCCCCAAAGTAAGTATATACGCTTTGCAGTAGGGTTTCATCCAGAGCTAATCCAACAATTTTCAGAGCAAATCCCGCTTTTTTATGAAAAAATAAAAAAAAGTAGATACATAGGGGAGATAGGATTAGATTTTAGTAAGAACAATCTAAATTCAAAAGAATTACAAATTCAAGTGTTTACAGAGACGGTTAAGATTTGTAATGAAATAGGTGGGAAGATTTTAACGATTCACTCTAGAAATGCTGCTGAGACGATTATAAATATAATAGGAGTAGATTTTAACGGGAAAATTATTTTGCACTGGTTTAGTGGTGGTTTGAAACAATTACACAGAGCTATTCAATACGGTTACTATTTTTCAATTAATCAAGAGATGTTGAGAAGTAAAAATGGTAGAGAAATAATTAGCCGGTTACCAGAGGAGCGAATATTAATTGAAAGTGATGGACCCTTTACTAGGGGAATAAATAAAGATTATAAAGTACAATTTATAGATGAAATTGTACAAGAGCTATCCCATATTAAAAATTATGATGTAGAGAAAGTATATGAATTACTTAAAAATAATTTTAAGGAGTTATTAAACTAGACACGAAGGAAATTTCATAGAGATTAGTTTAATTTTTGTATTGAAAATATATTTTATAAAAATTATGTAATAAATACGTATTGTATAGTAAAAAACTCAATTTAAATTTGTTAGAAGTGTGGTTTTGCTGTATGGTAATACAAATTATCTGCTAATTCTTCAATTATATATTAAATTATTAAATACTCTTGTTAATAGTTTGATCATATAGGACGAATAATTCCAGTTTTTAAGCAAGAAATAATATATATTTCTTGCTTTATTTAAAATGTAAATATAGAGAATTTTATTAATTAAGGATTCTTTTTATTGGGTACATTCAATTTTGTAAAGAGGGTTATTACTTTTCGTAAATTGACGTCAAACATTAATTATACCTATTACTTTGGAAGCAATTATTAGACATGAGGAGAGAGCGATTAATGAAATGAAAATAGAATTAACGCTAAATTATTTTATTTTTATTATATATAGATATATAATAAAAATAAAAAGTTAGGTGAATAAAGTGAATGAAATATTAAAACAAATTTCTAATTTTTTAGGTTTAGAAAATAATTCGTTAGAAGCGTTTATTTTGTTTATTGTGTTTTTTATTGCAGCTTGGTTAATTAAAGAGTTTAAAGATATTTACAGTAAAGAAAGAGAAACTTTATCATTAAAACAAATAGAAATGAAAGAAAAATTATCAAGCGTGAAATTATCTATAAAGTTATATAGAAGACAAGAAATAGAGATGAAAGATTTGTTAGAGTCTATCTTTAAAATTAATGCATATCTAAATCGTAATAAATATAAAGAACTAAAAAATATTTTAGAGGATATAGATAAAGATGATTTTGTAGATAAATTAGATGATTTTGTAACAAATCTATTAGATACAATAATGAATCAGACGAATATGCATATAATAAAAGAATATAGTATGGCTCAAGATGTTGAAAGGTTTTCTAGAAGAATGAAGGACATTGTGTTACCGATTATAGCTGCAAGTATTGTTATTTTTTGTTCTTGTGTCCTGTTAACATTTTATGCTTCAGGCAAGACTCCTTTTTGGGGAGCTATGCGCATGTACTCATTTATATTTTCTATATCTTTTCTCTCCATTTTTATCAACTCTTTGTTCAGCAAACAGGATGATATAAAAACTAGAATTTATTTTGGCATAGTAGCAGTTTTATCTACTCCACTTTTATTTTTCGAAAATATTTATTGTTTAATAATAACATTGTTAGGTATTTTGGGAGTTGTTCTTATTCGAAAATATAAGGATGAATAGAAAAGGTGATTTTGCAAATAGAGTTTAGAAATTGAATGTTTTCAGGTGTTGAATGCTGGAGAATTGTTATATAGAATAATGAGAGAGAATAAGGCTTCTTTAATTAAGTTTTTAATATAGTATAAGAATTCATAATTTATAACTCGAATTGTATTGACTGAATTAGGATAGAAGACATTTAGTTTAATATGAAAACAAAAAGGTAATTAATGTAAAGTAAAGATTAGTTAGACTGGAAACGAAAATCTAATTGATACAATAATTTTCAGTCTAACTAATTTTTCCTCTTGCACAATGAATCCATAGAAAGAGGTTTTAATTTACATACTTATCAGAATTATGTAAAGTGTAGATAAAACCATATAATGGGGTGTTCTTTATGTGTACTAGTTTGACATTACAGACAAAAAACGGTCAGCATCTTTTTGCAAGAACGATGGACTTCACATTAGATTTGAATCAAGAAGTAATAATCATTCCTCGACATTACCAGTGGAATAATATAACTGGTGAAATCATTAATACGAAACATGCTACGGTCGGAATGGGAATTAATCATCAAGGAAGGATCATTATGGCGGACGGAGTAAATGAAGCAGGTATGACATGTGCGACACTCTATTTTCCAGGATTCGCTACTTATAGTCAAAGTATAGATGACAACAAAACGAATCTCGCTCCATTTGATTTTGTGACTTGGAGTTTGACACAATTCAACTCTGTCAAAGAGTTAAAGAAATCTGTAGATAGCCTTACCTTTTTGGATATACCATTACCGGATTTAGGGCTTACGCCACCACTACATTGGATTTTAGCGGATAAATGGGGAGATTGCATTGTACTGGAGCCGACAAATGAAGGATTAAAAATGTATGACAACCCACTAGGGGTGATGACGAATAGTCCGGAGTTTAATTGGCATTTACAAAATTTAAGACAATATATAGGCCTTAAATCGCAGCCATTCGCGCCAACAGAGTGGAGTAACTTACCATTAAGTGCTTTTGGTCAGGGCTCGGGCTCAATGGGACTTCCAGGAGATTTCACCCCGCCATCAAGATTTGTGCGGGCAGCATATGGCAAACAAAACATTCAAGGTATAGATAGCGAAGAAGAGGGAGTATCGGCCCTTTTTCATATTTTATCAAATTGCGAGGTTCCTAAAGGCGGAGTAATAACAGAAGAAGGTGCATTAGATAATACTATATATACAAGCGTAATGTGTATGGAGTCCGGAACATATTATTATCATACCTACGATTGTAGACAAATTATAGCTATTCATTTATTTCATGAAAATTTAGATACAGATGAGATTAAAGCTTATCCGTTCCAACGAAAACAAAAAATATTTTATGAAAACTAAGTAGCTTTGAAACAATGGTTGGTGAATTTTTGAATATATATAATAGAGCAATAATGGCCTATAAAAAGTAGCAATCGGAAGGTATATAATTGATAATCTAATAAGTAACCCGAATAAATATCCCTTAAGAAATAAATAGACATAAAATATTCAAGGTATTATATAAATACAATCCAATGACTTCTAGAAGGTCATTAAAGTGCTATTAGGTGAAATAAACATGGACGTACGCCATTTATAAATAGTAAAGAATAAAAAAGGTATGGAAACTATCCATACCTTTTTTGTTCTTCCATTATCTATGTATAAAAAAGCGCTGTATATCAGCACTTTTTAAAAGTACATGAATTGTATAAGAAAGATTTATTTATTACCTATAACTATGCAAGGTCTAATATAGATTTTTATTTGATTAATTGCTTAAGAGCCTATCAGGTTATTTGTTTTTATTATTAATTTTTTCCGTATATAACACCTGTTCTTTATAGTGTTTTTTAATTGGGAAAGTATGTGTACCAGAGCCGTTTTTGAAATTTTTATTGATGGGGTTTTTTAGGGGGATTGTTGTAGTTTCAGTAAATTCATATGGGTAGTTTATTTTAGATTTATCTTCAAACATAAAAATGCCTCCTTTTAGGATTTCCTGAATTCTTTACTATAACATGATATGCATATGGATTTTTTTGGGACTAGTTATTTATATAGGTTAATCGAATTAAATTACGTAACTACTGAAATATTTCAAAGGAAAACAATATGAGAAATATATGAAAATGCCTTCTTTTATTGATTATTGAAGGAAGTATTGCATATATATTCGTTATAGATTGTTTTTATAATGTGATTCATATAGGGTTTTCCTGATAATATAATGGGGGAGATTATAGTGTTATTAGGTTATTAGGAACATTTAATGCTGTTTCATAACTGAAAGGGAATTGAAAAAAAACTGAAACTTTTCTCATAAAAATTCAATCTTACTTGAAAAATGAAAGGAAAATGAAATTTTCCAAAAGATATTCTTTGTTAAGATAAAAAGCATACATACAAAAAGTATTGACATATCTTAAAAATGTATTTTCAAGATATAGTGGGGGAAAAGATGAGAGTAGAAAAACAATTAATAAAAAAGATGTATTATGAAACATTCCTAATGGAGAATGAAACAAAACCACCGCTTGACGTGCTTGGAGAAGTTTATGTAAACGAAGAAAGAAATGAGATTTCTGATGGATCTTATATTCGTTTTGCACAAGGTGAATTTTATTATCGCCATCAAGATTTTGAAGCAGCTATTTTTAAATGGGAGAAAGTTAATAATGAATTAACACCATGGGCACAAAAAAATATTGCGGATGCTTATTTCGAGCTTAATCAATTACCAGTTGCTGAAAATGTTTATACTTCCATTACTACTGATAATATAATATTGATGACAGAAATTAGACTACAATTACTTTCTCTTTACATAGAGCAAAATAATTTTGACTCCGCTTTCGCTGTTATTAAAGAAGCAGTTTCTTTAAATCCGGATTATCCAAATGTAACAAAAATTGCCCGTTCTTTTTATGAGGAGCAGCAAGATTTTGATAGTGCAGTAGAGCTTGCTGTGAATGAGTTAATCCGAACAGAATCTTATCCGTGGTTTGAGGTTTTAAAAGGATATATCGATAAAAGATTTACTAAACATATTTCACCAGATTATTTCTATGAAGTATTAGTTACGTTAAATAATGTAGATCAAGTACAATTTACGCAAATGGTTTCATCACTTTGGAATAGTTATAAAAATGAACAAAATTATTTATTGTGGCTTAACACAATAAATGAATTTTTCTTACATATTGAAATAGAGTCGTCCGATATATGGGACAAAATTTCTTCTCTTTACGAAGAAACGTATTTTGAATTAATTCAAGGTCAATATATGCTTAAACAATTGGATGATATCATTCCGAACTTGTTAACAAATTGGTTAAAGGTAGTCAATCCACCTTATGCTGTATTTCCATCTGCCGCTGTATTGGCATGGGATGAAATCTTCCCATCCAAAATAGATTCAGTAAATATAAAACATGCGGAAAGCCTGTTGTTATATTCTATTAATCATGTGAATGGCTTAGAGTATAGTTTGCATCTTTTTGAATCTATTACAGAGTGGGCGCAAAATCATAATATAGAAATGGGTCACCGATTTAGATGGTTAGTTGGCGAACTCGCAGATTTAAGCACAACTCGCATTTTAGTAACAGGAACTTCAGGGAACGGAAAAACTACATTCATTAACTCGATATTAGGAGAAAATATAGTAGAAAAATCAATTTCAAATGTAGTAGTTTTAAAAAATGATGCTCATACAGAAATTAACGCCATAACAGACTCTGCAATTACAACAACGGAAGATATCTCTGATTATCATAATATGATGTCTCAACACCATCAAACATATAGAGATAGAGCATGTGTTGAATTTAAATTACCATGCAGATTTTTAAGTAAAAATAAACTTACATTTGTAGTTACACCTGGCTTTAATAGGAATAACGATACTAGAGATGATATATTCGAATATTTAAATTCTGTAGATGAATTACTATTCGTATTGAATGCGGATTCACCTTTTACTGACAAAGAACGTGACAGTCTATTAAGCATTCAAGAACATACACCAAATTTACAAATTCATTTCTTATTAAATAAAATCGATAACATATACAGTGAAGCAGAAGTGAAAAGAGTATTATCTGATACGCAAGCGAGAATAAATACATATTTCCCACATGCGAGAATTTTCCCTTACTCTTCGTTATATACAAGTAGTCAACAATTAAATGAGTTAACTGAGTTTATTCATTTTAACTTTTATCATAAAAATATTGATGCAGAACGTACTGAAAAGCTGTTGTTTTTCATTCGAAAAACAATTACATATCTTTTGGATAAACGTGTTGAGAAAGAAAATAATCTAGTGGATGCGATTAATTGGAATGAAGATATGCTAGTGAAACTAAATGGTAGCATTAATAACCTTACTGCTTTTGAGAAGGAAAAAATTCATTTCATTACACAGTCATATCGTACAATGAAAATGGAAATTACGAATGATCTTACTGAAAATATTCCGAAGATATTACAGAGTTGCTCTAATTTAATTAGTGAAGAAAGTGATTTCGGGCACATTGATACGGAACTAAATAAAGCAATGAATGAGAGAGTGCATAAATATTTAGAACAAACGGTATTACCTAATCTTGCTCTTTCTATGCAAAATTGGATTGAAGCTTCTAATAATGAGCTTCTTCAAAGTCAATCATATCTAGAAGAACTTAGTGAAGGACTTAATTCTTTATTTGGAGAAAATCGAATACAGTTAGCATGTGATTTTAAAGTGCTTGATGACTGGCGCAGAGATACGGACAGAATGACGACTAGAATACAAATGGATGAAATAAATATTTTACGTCGATTTACGCCAGCGCAATTTTTACTGAAAAGTGCCGGTAAATTATTTGGAGTTCTTCCTAAAAACAAAGCTATGCTATATAATAAATACAAGCAATATGTAGAAAATGAAGATTATACCGAGGTAACGGCTTCTATTATGAAGAAATTTTTCTTGCAATTTGAGCTGTTTGAAAACACGCAAGAGCGGGATATAAATATATTCTTTAGGAATCCATTTAACTCCTTGAAACAAGCTGTAGAAAATACGCAATTAGAAATACAAGAAAAACAAGAGATGTTACATAAAATGAAATCAAATCCTGAAGTTTATCATGATTCTATCATGCTCTTTGAATTGAGATTACGTCAATGTGAAGTAATTTTAAATATAGGTGATGATCATGCCTATACAGATGTAACTTTAGAAACAAGCGTAGAATAAAAGTAAAATATATGAGGTTTTTCATATGAAATTGCATCTTATGTTATAAGAGAGCAAAAGGGAGCAACTGTAATAAGTTGCTCCCTTTTCATATTTACATTATTTTTCAGTTTCTTTAATTTTAGTTTGTACTTCGCCAGTTTTCATTTTATTACTTTCTGAGAAACGTAATAAGTCGCCTTCAATAATTTTGTCAGACATTCGTAATTCATTTTGTGCACGGTTAATGAGTGCTTGTGCTTCTTTTTTTGGTAAATCTACAATTTTACCTGTTATGCGGTCATAGAAAGTGTTGTTTTTGTATGCATACTTGTCTGTAATAAAGCTACCGTCACGTAAAACGACAAAACCGGTATATTCATCTGAAAACATATCATGACCAAAACGAATATCGTTCGTAGTATCAATTCCTAATAAATTTAGAATAGTAGGTTTCATATCGATTTGTCCCGTAGGCTTTGAAATCGTTTGACCTTCTGTTTGTTCAGGGATATGAATATATAAAGGTGTACGTTGTAAATTTAAAGTGTCAAATTCTGTTATTTGATCTTTTTCTAAAAACTGTGCCATTGCACGATTATGTTTTTCAGAAATACCATAATGATCACCGTATAACACAATAATAGAATCATCATACATTCCCTCGGCTTTTAAACGCTCAATAAACTTTTTAATTGATTCATCTAAGTAACGTGCCGTTACGATATAGCGATCAAATACACCATTACCAGAGTTGTATGGTTCAATGAATTTTGTATCTTCATCATACGTAAATGGAAAATGGTTCGTTAACGTAAGGAAACGAGCGTAAAATGGTTGATCAACAGT
The DNA here is from genome assembly GCF_038971285.1 of Bacillus paramycoides. Lineage (NCBI taxonomy): Bacteria > Bacillati > Bacillota > Bacilli > Caryophanales > Bacillaceae > Bacillus > Bacillus paramycoides. The sequence continues at coordinate 3,598,237 of NZ_CP152427.1, read as the reverse complement.
TTTTAATATATCTACTGATTGATCAAAGTATTCGATATCTTTTAATCCCCAATTTAAATTTGTTTCGGGCGTAATTTTATAATCAAGTTCGTTATAGTAACGATCATAACCAAGGGCAGAGTACATGATATTACGATTCCAAAATGTTGCGTTATTCGCATGGAATACAGAAGTGAAATAACCTTGTTGACGTAAAATTTCTGGAGTCGCAGTATAATCATTGTTACCGTGTGTGAAAAATACAGCTCCTCGATTTAATGGATACAACGACGTATCGATTAGAAATTCAGAATCGGACGTTTTTCCTTGCCCAGTTTGGTGGAAAAAGTTATCAAAGTAATAACTTTCATTTATGAATTCATTCAAGAATGGTGTAACTTCTTGCCCGTTAACTGATGCGCCTATTAAGAAGGTTTGCAGGGATTCAAGAGTAACGACAATTACATTTTTTCCTTTCGCTGCACCAAACCTATTAGGATTCGGCTCACTTTGGTTTGCCTTTACGTAGTTTTCAGTTTCTTGTAATTTACTACTATCAGCAAGTGCCTTTTGTGATCCTGCTTTTACTTGCAGTGTTAAATCATATACTTGATGAGTGTATAGTCCTAAATTTTTAACGAGCATGACTCGGTCGAATGATCTCGTTAATAGTTCAGGTCGTTCTTTTTCTGCAAGATGTAGATTCGCAAAAAATACACCAATTGTTAAGAGAAAATATAACAAGCGTGCCGGATGAGTTACACGTCCTGTTTGGAAGACGAGTGCCTTCTTCTTTAACAAAATAAAGAAGAAAATAATGTCTACAAATGCGAGTATAATTTTGTAGTTCAATATTTCTATAATACTGCCGCCTAATTGGCCAAAGTTTGATGTTTGTCCAAGTACTGGTAACGTAACGAAATCGCTATAAAAATCATAGAACATGACATTCCCAACGAGTACGATTGTTAATAAGAAATTTATACATAGCGCTATATAATTTCTCTTTTCACCGGTTGCAAATAATGCTAATCCGACAAAAGCTAATGATGCAGCGAGTGGGCTAATAAATAAAATAAGCTCTTGTGTAGAAGACTCAATTTTTAAATCAAAACTGAATCTTGTAATAAGATATGTTTTTAACCATACTGCTAAAGCAATTATTAAAACAAAGCTTAAATTTTGCATTTGTAAATTAATTTTATTTTTCATTTTTACACCTTCTTTATACATTTTATTTAACCTTTGTTATATATTATGTTTTTATAACTATTGGAGTGTGATGAACCATTTAGCTTATGTTTTCTAAAGGTAATAATATGAAGTATTCATATACGTACAATGGGGAATTTTAAAGCGTAAATCTATTTTTTAGAAACAGAACAGAAAAAGTCATAGTTGTAGTAAAAAATACTTATAGACATCCTAACATATTAAACACTATGATGATGTTACAAAATATCGAACAAATGAAAGGGGAAATAAATAGAGGCTTTTAAAACTGTTGACATTCAATTTGTTGGAATTGAATGTCAACAGTTTTGAATACATAGCTATATGAAATATGTATCTCGTAAAATCCCGATTCCTGGTAGGGGAATCGTTAGTAAGTTATTACTATGGAAGTTAAAATATTTAATTGCAATCTTAATGAAGGAAATTAAATATGAGATAAATATTTTCCAACGTACAAGCCACTTGCAGCAGCTTGGGATAATGAATGAGTGACACCGGAACAATCTCCAACTAAAAATAGTCCATGCACACTTGTTTCAAAATGGTTATTGATTTTTATCGTAGGAGCATAGAACTTTCCGTCAATTCCATATAACAAAGTATCTTTATCAATCGGTTCTTGGATAAGTTGTTCTAAGCGTAATAAAAACCCTTTAAGCCCTTCAATATATAATGGAGGAATTTCTGTATGCAAATCGCCATAATCTCCTTGTAGTGTAGGATGTATACGGTTATGTTTTATGTCGGTCTCTGTTGTAGGCTGTTCATTTAGTAAGTCCTCTAAGCGCTGAATAACAATCCGATCTCTTCCTTGGTTAATGTTTTTAATAATTGAACTTGCGTATATATTTGCTTCTTTGAGAGTTGAAAAATAGCACGGGATAAATAAAGTGAAATTTAAGTTAGTTGTGCCAGTTCTTTTCTCTCGAAAATTTTGACCGTCAGGCATAACTAAACCTTCTTCGTACTTTCTAATAATACGTCCTTTTGGATTCATACAGTACGTAGTTGCTGTGAAGTGTTCATGCTCATAAGAAAGTTTAGTCTCAAATGTATCTTTTAATATAGAACGTAATTGGTGTTCGTTCATCTCTACTCTAATACCTAAATCTACTCGAGTTTGTTCCTGAGAAATATTTAGAGAAGTGCACAGTTCTTTTAACCAATCCGCTCCGGAACGTCCAGTTGCGAATACTAGTTGCTTAGATTGAATGGTTCCTTCATTTGTCTCTATTGTAAAATGATCTTTCTGTTTCATAATATGATGTACATCTATATGAAATTGTATATTTATTTTCGTAAGTAAAAATTCGTAGAGCTGCTGAAAAATGTCACTTGAAAGCGTAGTGCCAAGATGCCGTACTTCGGTTGTTAGCATTTGTAAACCACACAATTCAGCTCTCTTATTGAGAGTTGGATTTTCTGTAGAATATTTCGAAACAGAACTTCCTCCGAACTGACATAGAATTTCATCTACTTCAGCCATAAGTTGTATAAAGTCCTCTTTACCGACTTTTTGCTCAAGTTCGCCGCCAAATCCGTTTGTATAATTAAATTTCCCTTCAGATTTTCCTAACCCGCCAAACCCAAAATATTTATCACATGTAGTACAAGTACACGCTTTTCCTTCGTCTAAAGGGCAATGGCGATCTTGTAGAGCTTTCCCTTTATCAAGAATTAAAACCTTTTTGTTACTTTTAGCTAGTGAATAAGCCATAAAAATGCTACTTACTCCAGCGCCGATAATTGTAACATCATACATATTCTTTCACCTGCTAACGAATAGTTTGTTTTTTATTTCTCTAGTGTATATCAATTTTATGAAGTTAAGAAATAGCTTTTATTAATAAAGAGGTAGTTTTTGAACTTGATACTTTTTTAATTTCTCAGAGTGATGGAGTAAATACAAATGTCGGAAGGAATAGTTTTTAAAGAACACTATGTCATATGATTAATAAATTCTTACATATAAAAAACAGACCTTTTAAGTAAAGAGGTCTGTTAATGATTTCAACTCTTATTTAGCAAACGCGTGGTTACCAATTACTGCTACTGTTTGACGTGTCGTAATCCATTTGTCTGTTGATGTTTTTGGATTGTAAAAATAAAGCCAATCAGAATGTATTCCATTTGTGGATATAGCTTCTTCTACTGCCATTTTTGCTTCTGGGCTTGCAGGCTGATTAATTCTTCCATCTGTAACAGGAGTAAATGCATAGCCGTGTTTAATAGGTTCATAAATAACACCTGTTATTGTATTTGGAAAACCTTTTGCGTTTACACGATTTAGTATAACTTTTGCTACAGCTACTTTACCTTTATAGGATTCGCCACCGGCTTCAGCGGTAACTAAGCGTGCCATTAAGTCTTTTTCTTTTTCTGAAATGCTTGAGTTAATTTTTAAATGTTGTCCTGTATAAAGCTTGTTTCCGATTGTATTGTTAATTTGTTTTATAGATTGAACGGTAACATTGTAACGCTTTGCTATCGTTTCTAATGAATCTCCCTGTTGTACTTGATAAATAATTTGTCCAGAAATCTTCGCAGGTTTAGTGTTTTGACGAACGGTGATTTCATTTGAATTCGTGGACCCTGGAATATGTAACTGTTCACCAATAAAAGTTCGATCGTTGCCTTTATTATTAGCCTGTTTAATGGATTGTATTGAAACCCCGTATTGTTTACTAATGCCCCAAAGTGTATCATTCTTTTTTACTGTATGAATGGTAGATGCTTCAGCTGTACTTTGATGACATACGAATGTAATTACAGCTGCAGATAAAGGGAGTATTTGTTTTATTTTTAATAATTTCATTGTAAATCCTCCTAGGAAAAATAAGGTTAAACTGTTAAGTAATGTAGTTTTAGATGTGTATATGCGTAATATATTAATGTAAGTATATTAGCACATATAAAATGAATAATCACTATAAGTTTCTTATTCATGTAGTGTAGAGTCCGAATATGAAATATTGCATATGAAAATACATTGAAGTTCATATTTCTGATTACTATAATCTATTTAGTAGAAAGGGAATACATTATATAAATATAATAATTATAGACAAATATAATGATTATTAATTATTAATAGGAGGATTGATGTAATGAAAATATTTCAAAAAATGTGTGCGTCAACTGTAATCATTACAACACTTTTAGGAACAGGAGGCACTGTCAATAGTGTACATGCTGATTCTATAGAACAGCAGAGTAAATTAGAGATAGAACAAGAAACAGATAAGCAAATCATTGTAAAATTCAATGCGGATTTGAAATTACCATATGAAGATGGTATTGAAAAACAGATACAAGCTCAAGCAAGTGATAAAGTACTAGAAGATCTTTTGATAGAATATCCAAATGTAACATTCACTCGTTTATTCACATCTGTAAGTCCAGAAGAAATACAAAACCTTGAAGTGAAAGCACCCAATAATGTATCTACAAGTTTATTAAACTACTACATTCTTCAAACTCAAAATGGTGAGCAGAAAGAAGAACTAGTAGATAGGTTAAAGACATCTTCTTTAATAGAAGATGTGTATATGAAGAAACAAGAAAAAATAACGCCACCGGAAGTGCAACCATCAAGTGTAGCTCTTATTCCTAATAACAATCCTAGATATAAAAAACAAGGTTACCTTGATGCGGCACCATACGGTATTAATGCGCCTTTTGCCTGGGGAGTCCAAGGTGGTAATGGAAGTGATATAACCTTTGTTGATATGGAATATGGATGGCTATTAAATCATGAGGATTTAGTACATCAAAATATTGAATTAATGTCTGGAAGAAATATAGATCAGCATGTTGGACATGGAACGTCTGTACTAGGGATTGTATCCTCTGAGGATAATGAGGTTGGGAATATTGGGATTGCGCCAAAAGCGAAAGCGAAAGTGATTTCTCAAATAAGAGATAACGGACAGTATAATACAGCTGATGCAATATTAAGTGCTGTAAATCAGTTAGAAGCTGGGGATGTTTTATTATTAGAGGCACAAGCTTCCTTTGATGGATATGGTGATAAATATTTACCTGTTGAAATACAACCAGATATCTTTGATGCGATTCGTGCTGGTACAGATAAAGGTGTTGTCATTATAGAAGCTGGAGCAAATGGTTGGAATGATTTAGATCAATTTAAAGATAGAAATGGTAAACAAATTTTAAATCGTAATAGTAAAGATTTTAAAGATTCAGGTGCAATTATGGTAGGAGCAGGCTCTTCATCTTTCCCTCATGAGCGTATGTGGTTTTCGAATTATGGAAGCCGTATTGATGTGTATGGCTGGGGAGAAAACGTAGATACAACTACAGCTGAGCAAAGTCGAAGTGCTGTAAATCTTTATACATCTAGATTTAGTGGCACGTCGAGTGCTTCGCCTATTATTGCCGGAGCAGCGACTTTAGTACAAAGCATTGCTAAAGAAAATTTAGGACAACCATATAGACCGAGTGAACTAAGAGCAATATTAAGCAACCACAACACAGGAACAAAATCTAAAGATCCATATTCAGATAAAATTGGTGTTTTACCAGATTTGAAGTCTATACTAGTAGATTTAGGGTATGAACGAAGAGAACCGAACGGTGGGAATGAGTTACAAGTAACAGAAAATGAACCAAATAATGAACCTAGACAGGCAAATAAAGTCTCCTTTCATACACCAATGAAAGGAAAACTAGATAATCGTGATAAGGTGGATGTATTTACTTTCCAAATTGACTCACCAGAAAATATTAATATTTCTTTATTAAATGAACAAAACATTGGAATGACATGGGTACTTCATCATGAATCAGATTTAAACAACTATGTAGCATATGGTGAAAATGAAGGGAGTGTAGTTAAAGGAACTTATAATGCAAAGCCAGGTAAATATTATTTATATGTCTATAAGTATGAGAATAAAGATGGTTCATATGTATTGAACATAAAATAAACGAAAGGAACTTCAGATGAAGTTCCTTTAAATGTTTCTAATTTAGTATATGTGAATGATTTTTTAACTTTACTTCTATGCAATATTTCATATTGATAAAATGTTATTTATTTTTTATGAACTAGCTTATATTATATTCAATAAGTTTGATATAAAACAGAAAAAGGAGGAATAATAGTGAGCAATAATAATTTTATTTTGAAATTATTCATATGTATTATAATATTTAGCACATCTGTATTTGCTTTACATGATAAGCGAGTCGTTGCAGCTAGCCCTGTTAATGAGCTTGGAAATTGGTCAAAATGGATGCAACCTATACCTGATAACATCCCATTGGCACGAATTTCAATTCCGGGAACACATGATAGTGGTACGTTCAAATTACAAAATCCAATTAAGCAAGTATGGGGAATGACGCAAGAATATGATTTTCGTTACCAAATGGATCATGGAGCTCGTATTTTTGATATAAGAGGACGTTTAACAGATGATAATACGATAGTTCTTCATCATGGGCCATTATATCTTTATGTAACATTGCATGAATTCATAAGCGAAGCGAAACAATTTTTAAAAGATAATCCAAGTGAAACAATTATTATGTCTTTAAAAAAAGAGTATGAGGATATGAAAGGGGCAGAAGGTTCATTTAGTAGTACGTTTGAAAAAAATTATTTTGTGGATCCTATCTTTTTAAAAACAGAAGAAAATATAAAACTTGGAGAATCTCGTGGGAAAATTGTACTACTAAAAAGATATAATGGTAGTAATGAATCTGGAGGGTATAATAATTTTTATTGGCCAGATAATGAGACGTTTACGACAACTGTAAATCAAACTGTACATGTAACAGTACAAGATAAATATAAAGTGAGTTATGATGAGAAAGTAAAATCTATTAAAGATACGATAAATGAAACGATGAACAATAGTGAGGATTTAAATCATCTATATATTAATTTTACAAGCTTGTCTTCTGGTGGTACAACATGGAATAGTCCATATTACTATGCCTCTTATATAAATTCTGAAATTGCAAACCATATAAAACAAAAGAACCCTACAAGAGTAGGCTGGATTATTCAAGATTATATAAATGAAAAGTGGTCACCATTGCTGTATCAAGAAGTTATAAGAGCGAATGAGTCACTTATAAAAGAATAAAGATGATGAGAGTAAGAAGCGATAAAATACGTCGCTTCTTTTTGTTTTTCAAAAACCAACATTGGATATCATACTTTCATGATAGAAAAAAATAAAAACATACGATATAATCATACATATAAAATTTGTACCTATAAATTTTATATGTATGAATGAATTTGATTTGTTGTAATGAAATGGAGGTATATACTATGAAGTTTTCACATGATTTTTTATTCGGAGCTGCTTCAGCTTCTTACCAAGTAGAAGGTGCATGGAATGAAGATGGAAAAGGTGTTACGAATTGGGATGAGTTTTCAAAAATTCCTGGCAAAACATACAATGGAACAAATGGTGATGTAGCTGTTGATCATTATCATCGATATAAGGAAGATGTTCGCTTAATGGCTGAAATGGGGTTAGAATCGTATCGTTTTTCTATTTCTTGGGCGAGAATATTGCCGACTGGAGATGGAGAGGTAAATGAAAAAGGAATCGAATTTTATAACAACTTAATTGATGAATGTTTAAAATATGGGATTGTACCGTTTGTCACTTTATATCATTGGGATTTACCATTACCGTTAGAAAAAGATGGTGGATGGACGAATAAACGAACAGCAGAAGCTTTCGTAAAATACGCAGAAATTTGTTTTAAGGCATTTGGTGATAGAGTTAAACATTGGATTACTTTTAATGAGACAGTAATGTTTTGTGGATTAGGTTATTTAAAAGGTGCACATCCACCAGGAATACAAAATGATGTTCCAAAGTATTTTCAAGCGACGCATTATGTATTTTATGCGCATGCGAAAACAGTTGCGGTGTACAAGCAGCTGAAACAATATGGGGAAATTGGGATTACACATGTTTTCTTACCTGCTTATAGTGTGGATGGTCAAAAAGAAAATATACTGGCAGCAAAGCATGCGAATCAATATGAAACGTATTGGTATTATGATCCAGTTTTAAAAGGTGAGTATCCGTCTTATGTTGTACAACAATTAAAGAAAAAAGGATGGACTCCTAATTGGACGGTTGAAGAATTAGAAATCATTAAACAAAATGCTGAAAAGAATGATTTTATTGGCTTAAATTATTATCAACCAATACGAGTAGAAAGATACGATATGGATATAAATGGCGGGGAGCATTCTCGAGAAAACTCAACACTTGCTCCAGGTAATCCTTCTTTTGATGGTTTTTATCGAACAGTTAAAATGGATGATAAAACATATACGAAATGGGGATGGGAAATATCTCCCGAAGGTTTCTTAGATGGATTGCATATGTTGAAAGAGCGTTACGGTGATATAAAGATGTATGTAACGGAAAATGGACTTGGTGATGAAGATCCAATCATTGACGGAGAAATTGTAGATGTTCCGAGAATTAAATTTATTGAAGAGCATTTAAAAGTAATAAAGCGTGCAATTGAAGAGGGGATCAATTTAAAAGGTTATTATGCATGGTCAGTGATTGATCTTTTAAGTTGGTTAAATGGATACAAAAAGCAATATGGCTTTATTTTTGTCGATCATAATGATAACTTAAAACGTAAGAAGAAACTTTCGTTTCATTGGTATAAACATGTGATCGAAACGAGAGGAGAAGAGTTATAATAGATAAAAGAGTATTTTAGGAGAAAGTGTATGAGTGCAAAGTATAAACAGATTGCAGATGTGTTAGAGCAAAACATTCGAGACGGGCTTTTTAATGAAACGAAAAAACTACCTACAGAAGAAGCGTTAATGAATCGATTTGAAGTAAGCCGTAATACGATACGTAAAGTAATTAGTCAGCTTGTAAATAGAGGCTATATTTTTCAAGTGCAAGGTAGTGGCATGTTTTTACGCGAAACTTCTGTAACAGATTATATTAATTTAGGAAGTTTACGTGGATTAACGAAAAATCTCGTTTCGCAAAATATTGAAACGAAAGTGTTAGAGCTTGAAGTAATAGATGCGGACGAAGAAATCGCAAAGCGGATGCAATGTGAAGCTGGAACTAGGATATATTTTTTGAAGCGTTTAAGAATTGTAGATGGAAAACCATTCTCTATTGAAATAAGTTATTTCAAAAAGGATATTATTCCATATTTGAATGAAGAAATAGCATTAAGTTCTGTATACAGTTATTTCATTGAAGATTTACGATTAAATATTGGTTTTGCCGATAAAGTTATTAGTTGTGAAAAAGTAAATAAAGAAAATGCCCAGCTTTTAGAATTGAATGAAGGTGATCCGGCGCTTCTTATTGAAAATACAGTGTATCTTGTAAATGGAACAATTTTCGAGTTATCTCAATCAATGTTTCATTATGAAAAGACTAAACTTTTAAACCGAATTAATTTCAAATGAAAATTAGCATAAATAACCCTGCGAAAAAGCAACTGTTCATAAGTGATCAGTTGCTTTTTATTTTTAAAGTGGATGAGCAAAAAAACATAAAAGTGGTTGGTCCGTTTTTTACAAACATCCATTATGATAAGAGAAGAAAGGTAGTATGTTATTAACGTTTTGAAAGGGAAGTTCTTAATTAAAATAGACTGGCCTTAGAGAGGTGAAAATACAATGATTTTTGCAATTTCACTAGTGGTTATTATTGTAATTGGATCGCTGTTTGGGACCGTGCTAGTTGCACGAAATGTGGAGGAGAATTACGGCAAGTCCACAAAGAGAAATGTGAAAAATTTATCAACTATTTATATTCTTCTTCTTTTTGTACTACTTGTTGGGGTAACGTGGTATGCGGTAGTGATTTAATAGTTTTGAAAGAAAAAGGTTAATATTGTGTATGATGGAGGAGTATGATTTTGATAAAAAATGAACGCCACGTTTTAATTGTTTTTCCACATCCAGATGATGAGTCATATTGCGTGGCAGGTACAATTTTAGCTTATGCGCAGCGAAGAGTTCCTCTTACTTATGTTTGCTTAACGTTAGGTGAAATGGGGAGAACTATGGGAAATCCTCCTTTTGCAACACGTGAATCATTATATGCTATAAGAGAGAAGGAACTAAAGAAGGCTACAAATATTTTAGGGATTAAAGATGTACGTATGCTGGGATATCGTGATAAAACTCTTGAATTTGAAACGCCCGGAGAGTTAAGACGTGTCATACAAAAATGTGTAGAAGAATTGAATCCTTCGTTAGTCATTTCTTTTTATCCGGGATATGCTGTTCATCCAGATCATGATGCAACAGGAGAAGCAGTAGCCGAGGCGTTAGCTAATATTCCAGAACATAGAAGGCCAACATTTTATGCGGTAGCTTTTTCAAATAATCATGAAGCAGAAATAGGTCCTCCGCATTTTAAAAATGAAGTGAAAGAATATATTCCAAAAAAGCTCGAGGCATTGCAAGCACATGCATCTCAATTTGCGACGAAAGTAACGGAACTGAAAAGAGAGTATGAAGAAGGCGGACGAGAAACAGTTGAATGGTTAGAAGAAGAACCGTTTTGGATATATCCATTTAAGGATAAGAAAATGTGACTGATTTATACTATTATTACTTGACTAAGGGATAGTTCGTTTTAAGAGGGGGACAACAGGGTGGAATGGAAACCAAATCGTGCAGATAAGACGCCTGTATATAAACAAATAGCGGATTATATTGAAAGGGGTATTTCTTCAGGTGAGTTTCCTTCTGACAGTAAGTTACCTTCTGAGCGTATGTTAGCGAAAGAATTACAGGTGAACCGAAGTACAATAGTAGCTGCATATGAAGAATTAAAATCACTTGGAGTAGTAGAACGGCAAAAAGGAAGCGGGACACGGGTGAATACAGACATATGGGGTGTTTCACATAAACGAATACCGAACTGGGGTAGGTACGTTGAGGATGGATCGTTCTTACCTAATGTACCACTCGTTCAACAAATTAGAACGGAAACACAAAAAGACGACTTAATTAATTTAGCGAGTGGTGAATTGTCACCAGAATTGATTCCGAGCGATAGATTCCGAACGATTTTGTCGGAGAAAACATTTATGGAAAACCTCGGTTATGACCATCCACTTGGTAATGAAATGTTGAGAAAAACAATTGCAGCACATGTTCAGCAATATAAACAAATTGAAGCAGATTCGAATTCTATCCTTATTACATCTGGCGCACAACAGGCACTTAACCTTATCGTGCAATGCTTATTAAAACCTGGCGATGCGATTGCAATTGAAGATCCGTCGTATTGTTTTTCATTGCCGATGTTTAAATCTGCTGGCTTAAAAATATTCCATCTACCTGTTGATCAGCATGGAATGAATCCAGATGACTTAATTGATTTGCATAAAAAGCATCGTATTCGCATGGTATTTTTGAATCCAGATTATCAAAATCCAACGGGAACTGTGCTGTCATTAGCAAGGCGTAAAAAGATTTTAGAACTGTCTTGTGAATTTGGTATACCGATTGTAGAAGATGATCCGTATAGTTTAACTTCATTTAATGGAGAAGTGAATCCTACATTAAAATCAATGGATCAAAACGGGAATGTTCTTTATATAAGTTCATTATCAAAAATTGTTGCATCAGGATTACGTATTGGCTGGGTAATTGGCCCTACGCGTGTAATAGAACGTTTAGCGGATGCAAAACAGCAAGTTGATTTTGGCCATAGTGTATTTACGCAGTGGGTGGCAAATCAATTTTTAGAATCAGAAGATTTTCATGCACATATTACAATGCTCCGCAGACAATTGAAAGAAAGAAGAGATGTGTTAATTAGAAAGCTTGAAGAAATATTAGGGGACCAGGTTGAATTTTTTGTTCCAGAGGGTGGAATACATTTATGGTGCAAAGTGCAAGGAACGTTTGATGAATATCATTTATTAGGTGAATCTATACGAAATGGTGTAGCGTTTGTCCCGGGAAGTGTTTTAGGTACTAAAAATGAATATATTCGTTTTACTTTTGGGAGAGTAGATGTCGAACAAATTCAACTGGGAATTACGAGGTTTGCGGAAACGTTACATGAGATCTCATAATAGTGGTGCGTAATATTGAAATGAGGGAGAGAAATGAAGTACGCGGCGCTGTTACTGCAAGTAGGCGTGCTATATGTATTTAGCTTAGTTGGTACGTGGATTCAGGGAGTATTCCATCTATCAATGCCAGGAAGTTTAATTGGGATGTTAATGCTGTTTCTGCTCCTTTCTACTCGTATTTTACCATTAAAGTGGTTTGAGGAAGGTGCGGAAAAGTTACTCGTATTTTTACCGTTATTTCTAATTCCTTCGACAACAGGGCTGATGGAATTCGGGTCTTTTCTTTTCGGTAATGGGAGTATTATATTCCTGTTAGTAGTTGCAAGTACGGTAGTAACTTTAATTGTTTCAGGATATATAAGTCAATTATTAGTAACATCAAAAAAATAAAATCGACAAGGTGCACGATGCAAAATGGTCTTAATTATTATTACTGTAGTAATGTATGTATTGGCGACAAAGTTATATAAAAAAATTCCGTTTCTATTTATGTTACCGGTGTTAACAGTTACAGCGAGTATGATTTGCTTATTTTTAATTTTTGATATTTCTCATCATGAATATAGGGGAAATGGGGGAGATATTCTTTCCAGCTTATTAAGTCCTGCAATTGTAGCGTTAGCGATACCTTTATTTAAAGAGCGAAACATACTTATGAAAAACTTTTTGTCGATACTTATCGGTGTAGCGGTAGGTATAGTGGTTTTAACGAGTATGAATGTAGTGATTGGCGGGATGTTAAATATAGATAAGGAACTCATAGTAACGACACTGCCGCAATTAGCGACGATGCCTATTGCTATTTCATTAGCGGATCAAATTGGCGGTACTCCATCTATGACTTCTAGTTTTGTAGTTGTTGCAGGAATAACAGGTGCTATTATCGGACCAACAGTACTTAAGTTTTTCCGAATAACAAGTACGATTGGAAAAGGAGTAGGGATGGGCTGCGCATCACATATTATCGGTGTGAGTCGTCTCGTGAAGGAAGGCGAGAAAGAAGCGACAATCGGTTCGGTGACGATGATTGTAACTGGAATACTTATTAGTATATTCATACCGTATGGAACGAAATTTATATTTTAAATTATAATGGAGATGTTGAAAATGACAACATGGTTTATAGTTACATTATTTATTTTTGGAGCTATTAAAGTATTAGTTTCTAGTATGCCAACTTCTGTTGTAGAATCAATTATTAGTAGATTTGAATTACATCAAAAACTTGAGGAAGAGAATACCTCTATATCGATAGATGGAAAGAATATAGAGGGAGAAATGAAACGACAAGTTATTCATGAATTTAATGAAGCTTTATTTTTAGATAAACATTATTTCCCACCACATGGTGAAGGAACACCACTTGTTATTGATACGAAGAAAGGGAATAAAGAGATTAGATTTTCTCTATATAGCCATGAGGAACATGTTGATGTAATAAAGCAATATAAGAAGAAAATCGTTGCTTATCGTTTACGTTCAAAAAGTCTTCAAACTCTTGCACCATTAGCAATAACTGAAGAGTATGCTTAGGAAGAGATCTATAATGGTCTCTTTATTTTTGTATGAAGAGATATACTTTCCAAATGAAAGAAAAGAAAATCATATAGCCAAATAAAGAATATGTATGATTCCAATCTATATTATGAATAAAGAAACCGAAACTTTCAGCAACCTGTTCAAAAATGCTAGCACAAATACCTATTGAAATAATAAGTAGACTTCTAGAAATTGTAGATAATGTTTTGGAAATTTGTATAAAAACAGCTGTTAAAATCGGTAGTACAAACAAAGTAAAGCCAATGTTAACTGAAAATATAGAGGAGAATGGTCTAACTGGAAAGGAATATATTTGTTTCGCAACAAAGAAAGCATCTAGGCAAGTTCCGATAATAGAAGAGAGTAATATTGTAACTGCTAATGCTAGAAAATTATTCTTCTTCTCGAAGGAGGACGTTTTTCTTTGCAAGAATGGCGAGTTCAATTTTTTCGAGTGTTTTACAGTAGTCTTCTGTAATTTGTCCATTTATATTTTCCTCCTTATCTACTAAGTAATTTACAACTTGCCAGTCCGTAAACCAATCTTCATTGTCAACTTCTTCATGCTTCATATCTCGCCATGCATAGATGAGTGCAGGACTGTATATACGATAAGCGCCACTACGCAACTGGCATTTCTTTATTCGACGCTTATAAAACTCACGGGAAAAAGATTCATTGACACTTGAAAATAAATAAGGCCAGTAATCTTTCCTTGACCCTGTATGCGGATGGTGCTGGGCCCAGCTTATTATTTGAGATAAAACATGTGTGTCTCGAAATAATAATGAATACAACCTTTTTCCAATTAAGATTCGTTCGTGTAAGGAAGTGAAATGTTTCATTGTATCACCAAATAGTAATACTTTGTGTTTCTTATCATTTTCGTAGAATGGGAAAAGAATATGATTAAATTGAAAGAAATCAAAGAGTTTAAATCCAATACTATTAAGTACAGTCTTTTTAAATTGTATATTTTGAATCACTCTTTTTTCTAAGTAGTTTTGTTCATTAATAATAGTTGCAATGGCTAATGTTTTTTTGTTACCTGTTTTCCAAAAATCGTTCCACATCGTTTCCATAAATGTAGAAACATTTAGGTGAGGGAGAAGGTGAAATAGCTTTTGTGCTCTTTTTACACTTTGTTCATAAAGCAGAAATTGAGGATATACATCTTGGAAAATAAGCCAATTCCCTCTTTCTAAAAAAGAAAAAAATGTGATTTGATCTTTTTCTGATAAAATTTTCGTATATAAATCGCCCTTCAAATCAGTCATATTCCAACCGCCGTTACGTGATACCATATGCCCAAGTAGTGCCCAATGTATTTCTGGATATTGAATGTAAAATTGGTAGTATGCGCGTGTTCTTGTCACATTATTTTTATTTAGCTGTTCTGTTTGTATTTTTATGTTGTTGATGATGAGTTGCTCTTCTTTCGTTAATTTATACATTGTGCCAGAATGAATGAGCTTACTTTTTTGTTTCAATTCATTTTTTACATCGAATAGGGAGAGAGGCAGGGCTTGGGAAGGTCCGTTATATGTATGATTTGAATTACTTCGGTACATTCCATTACCTCCCTTTTCATAAAATTAAACATGATTACTGGCTATGAATCATTCTATTTATTTTATTACGAGTATAAGAAATAAATGAGCGGTGTTTTTTACAAGGATTTAGTTATCATGCAAAAAGTATAAAAAATCTTACTGTTGTAAGGTGAAATAAAAAACAGAAACTATGTTTAATAGTTTCTGTTTTTTATTTTTGTCAATTAAATGTAACAAACGATGATTATGATTTAAATCAATTGAAAATAATTCAATACATTTTATGAATACAAATTTAATTGAAATGTGTGGTAGGAGGAAAAGAAATGCTAAATAAAATAATTTTAATTACTGGTGGTACAGGTTCGTGGGGACATGAACTTATAAAACAACTATTAGAAAAATCACCGAAAGAAATTAGGATTTTTTCAAGAAATGAAACGATTCAGTTTGAAATGCAGCAACAGTTTATAAATGATGATAGATTAAAATTTATTATTGGAGATATTCGTGATAAAGATCAACTAGCATATGCTTGCCAAGGTGTACATTATGTATTCCATCTTGCAGCTTTAAAACATGTTCCAGTATGTGAGTATTATCCTTATGAAGCTATAAAAACCAATATAAATGGTACGCAAAATGTAATTGAAGCATCTATACAGATGCAAGTTGAGAAAGTTATATATGTTTCAACGGATAAAGCAGCTGACCCATCAAATACGTATGGGATGACAAAAGCAATTGGTGAGAAGTTAATGGTTCATGCGAATAGGCAAACGAAGAAAACAAAATTCATTTGTGTTCGTGGTGGAAATGTTTTGGGGACGAGCGGAAGCGTGGTACCACTTTTTAAAAAACAAATCAAAAAATCTTCACAAGTAGGGATTACCGATGCAAATATGACTAGATTTTTCTTAACGATTGAAGATGCTGTTGGATTGTTATTTAAAGCCTTATATCAGGGGAGAGGTGGAGAAATCTTTGTTATGAAAATGCCGGCATGTAAAATAACAGATTTAGCAGAAGTGTTAATTGAAGATTCGAAAAAGGGAAACGTGAAGGTAAAAGAAGTAGGGATAAGACCAGGGGAAAAATTAAGTGAAATGCTTTTATCTGAGGTAGAGAGTAAAACAAGTATAAGTTTTGATCAAAATTATTTTGTGGTACTACCGACTATTCCTATAGAAGGGCTTCAAGAATATTATGCTAGCTATCCGCTTGTGGATGTAAAGAGTTTTAGTTCTCAACAAGACTTACTTGCAAAACATGAGGTGAAACAAATGTTATTAAAAGGAGGGTTTTTACGATGAAAAAAAATGCGAGCCTTTTAATAACTGGTGCAAATGGTTTCACAGGACGCCATGCTTGCCAATATTTTTCAGAGCAGGGCTTTCATGTAATTCCTATGTTTCAAAATCGTGCACATAGAGAAAGTATTGGGAATGGTATTACTTGTAATTTAACTAATAAGAGCGAAGTAATGAGGGTAATGAAACAAATAAAGCCAGATTATGTATTGCATTTAGCAGGAAGGAATTCGGTCATAGAGTCTTGGACAGCTGCTCTTGAATATGTAGAGGTTAATGTAATAGGGACATTATATTTATTAGAAGCAATTAAGCAAGAAGCACCTCATTGTAGAACATTGGTTATAGGATCTGCTTTGCAAGCAGATTGTATGAGCAACATAAAAATTTCAAATCCATATAGTTTAAGTAAAACGATGCAAGTCATTATTGCAGAGGCGTGGAGTGAATTAATGAATTCAAATATTATCATTGCAAAGCCCACGAATTTAATTGGTCCAGGAATATCGAATGGCATTTGTTCAATTCTCGCAAAAAAAATGATAGATATAGAATCAGGTAGAAGTAAAGCTGTTATTGAAGTAAACAGTTTAAAAGATAGTAGGGATTTTTTAGATGTACGTGATGCGGTTAAAGCGTATCATGTGTTATTACGAGATGGGATAAATGGAAAACAATATAATATTGGTTCAGGAGTGAAACGATCTTTATTAGATGTACTAGAACAATATAAGGAATTAACAC
Organism: Bacillus paramycoides; assembly: GCF_038971285.1. Classification (NCBI taxonomy): domain Bacteria; kingdom Bacillati; phylum Bacillota; class Bacilli; order Caryophanales; family Bacillaceae; genus Bacillus; species Bacillus paramycoides. The sequence continues at coordinate 3,580,788 of NZ_CP152427.1, read as the reverse complement.
GATTGAATTTTTTTATAGATGAAACAGAGAAAAGTGGGAGCGACTCAAAGGAGATTTTAGTAATAGAGGATATAAGAAGGTTAGGGTGGATCCCAGAAATTCAATTTCATCAATCATTAAAAGATGTACTTGAGTATGTGAAGTGTAGTGACATTTGCATTCAATGAAAAATAAAAAGGGTGTAAGAAATATATGAATGGCTATAAAACAATAGATAATCAAAATACGCTAGTTCTTTTAATTGTTGATATGCTGGACTGGAAAAATGAAGAAGAGCATGTTTTGCGTATCTATGAGGCGATAAATAAATGTCGGGCTTATGTGGAAGGGAAAAAGGATGATAGGAAAAATCTAGTAATAGAAACGGGAACTAGGCTTGTAATCCAAGTCTTTGCTCAGTATGAATGTAGTGAGTATGGAAATGATTTTTATGATCTCATTAAAGACTTTTTGCAAGATATAGGATTTGAATTAAATGTTTATATAAATAATAGTAAGTTTACTTACATTTAATAGATTAGTATAAAACAAGATTTTTAATGATAAAGGTGGATATAAATTATGAATAAAAAGATTCTCTTTACTGGGGGCGGTACAGCCGGACATGTAATGATTAATATGGTATTGATTCCTAAATTCATGGAAAAAGGATGGGGAGTTGAGTATATTGGATCTCAAAATGGAATTGAAAAACTATTAGTTCAAAATGTTAAATACAATAGTATTTCAACGGGGAAGCTTAGGAGATATTGGGATTGGGAGAACTTTAAAGATCCTTTTAAAATAATAAAAGGTTGCATACAAAGTTATAAATTAATGAAACGGATAAAACCAGATGTTATTTTTTCGGCAGGAGGATTTGTTTCCGTTCCTGTAGTAATAGGAGCGTGGATGAATAAAGTACCCGTAATAATACGTGAACCGGACAGTACGTTAGGATTAGCAAATAAAATAGCATTACCATTTACTACAAAACTATGCACAACATTTCCTCAGACAGGAGAAAATGTAAGTAATGAGAAAAAGGTTTATGTAGGACCAATTGTAAGAGAAGAAATTGAGAGGGGCAACGTATTGCGGGGAAGAAGCTATTGTAAGTTTCAGCAAGATAAACCAGTATTGTTAATTATGGGTGGGAGTCAAGGTGCTCAATGGATAAATGATATGGTAAGGGGAAGTTTGGAAACATTACTATTAAATTTTAATATTGTTCATATGTGCGGTAAAGGGAAGGTCGATTCATCTATTGGCATGGAGGGCTATATACAATTTGAATATATAGGGGAAGAGTTGCCACATATACTAAATATGGCGAGTGTTGTAGTTTCGAGAGCGGGTTCTACTGCTATCTCTGAATTGCTATTCTTGAAGAAACCGATGTTGCTTATCCCGTTAACTAACAGTTCCAGTAGGGGAGATCAAGTTTTAAATGCTGAATATTTTTCTCGACAAGGATATGCAGAAGTTATATTCCAAGACAAAGTAAGTACGAATGCATTCATACATGCAGTAAATAAGTTGAATACAAATAAGGAGAGATACATTCAAAACATGAATGGCTATACGAAAACAAATGATGAGGGGATTCATCAATTAATCGATATAATAAATGAAGTGGTGAAGTAATAGAAATTTAAATAGAAAAAACAAAAGGAAAGAAGGTATCTTCTTTCCTTTTTACTATAGTTGTTCAAATTCATTATTACTTATCCCGATTAACTATGTACTATGGGTGAATCCCACTTTTTAGTAGCTCAGTAAATGCATTAATATGAATAGGTTTACTATAATAGTAACCTTGAATAAACTGACATTTGTTTTTTTGAAGGAAAGTTACGTGTTCTTTCGTTTCTACACCTTCAGCAATGACAGACATTCCTAATGTATTTGCTAATGTGATGATTGTTTTAATAATTTCCATTCCATCATCACATGTTTCAGACATTGTAATAAATTCTCTTGGAATTTTTAACGTATCGATTGGATATAAAGGTAAGTAAGCTAGTGAAGAATAGCCTGTACCAAAGTCGTCGATTGAAATGTGAATCCCTAAACTCTTTAGTGTACGCAATTTTATCAACGTTTCTCGCTCATCCATCATTGCAATTCGTTCTGTTAGCTCAAGATCGAGAGAACTTGCTGGTAAACCTGTATTTGCTAAAGTAGAAGAAATAGACTTTACAAAATCCTCTTGTTCAAATTCTTTAGCGGATAAATTTACACCTATTTTTAAATGTGAATATCCGAGTGAGTGCCAACGTTTCATTTGCTCACAGGCTTGCTGCAATGTCCATTTTCCTATTGGAATAATTTGTAGTGTTTCTTCTGCAATCGGAATAAACTCGTATGGAGAGATAACGCCTAATTCAGGATGATTCCACCTGATTAGAGCTTCTGCACCGATAATTTTATTAGATTTACTATCAACTTGAGGTTGATACAAAAGGAACAATTCTTCATTTTGTATTGCATTTGGTAAATCTTTTTCTAATCGTAATCGTCTTTCAATTTTCTTAGCGATAACATCATCATAAATAGAGACAGAGTTAAGTTCTTTTGCTTTCGCATCATACATGGCAACATTAGCGTTTTTCAGAAGTGTAGCGGTATCGATTCCGGAATGTGGATAAATAGCGATGCCGATACTAAGTGATAAAGTTAATGTATGCTCATGTATGACAAACGGTTTTTCTATACTTTCAAATAATTGGTTACATAACTCGAATAAGGAATCTTCGTCAGTATAATCTTCAATTAAGATAGTAAACTCATCACCACCGATTCTTGACAGATGAGTATGTGATGGAAGACAGGATTGGAATCGCTTTGCTACTTCTTCTAATATGTAATCTCCTGACGAATGTCCAAGTGTATCGTTAATTGCTTTAAAGCGATCTAAATCTAAGTATAATAATGCGAACTCACTGTCTGTTGTTTTCACATTTTTTATAACTCTTTTTAATTTCTTATGGAAAAAGGCACGGTTCCCAATTTTCGTTACAGTATCGTGGAATGCTAAATATTTTATTTCTTCTTGCTGCTTTTTTAGTGCAGTAATATCTTTCACCATAATATAACTTCCTGAAATTTGTCCGTCTATCATAATAGGAACGATGGTAACGTATAAAAAATAAGTAAAGCCATCTTTATATTGAGAACTAAGTTGTAAGGATGCCGATTCTTGTTGTTTCACTTTTTCTAATGCAGATGCTAGTTTATGTTTATCTTCTTCTAAAATAATCGAAAAACAAGTTTCACCGAGTAACTCATTCGTTGGTGCTCCCAGTAACATACTCCCAGCTTTATTTACATTTAAGAAGATTCCATGTAAATCAATCGTAAAAATAGGGTCAGGATGATATTCATATAGTGATTTGAATTTTTGTTGTTTTTGAGATAGAGCCTCTGATTTATAAACTAAATCAGAAGTTCGTAAAGTAACTTTTTCTTCTAGTTGAGCATTAAATGCCTGTAAACGTTTTGTTAGAGAATTGTTTTGCAGACGTACAATAGAATGACGAATGAGTACGAAAATAAAAGTAATACAATTTCCTGTAATGAGAGTAGAAGATGCTGTTTGTTCTTTTAATGTAAACCCAATTAGTATCGCAACAGCAAGATAGGGAAATACAACTAAAGCCTTTTTACCTATTATAGGGTTTACAATGAAATAATTTTTATGGCTATTATGGTCTTCTGAAATAGATCCAGCTATTGCTATAAGTAATATAGGTATTCTATATAAAAGACGTAATAATGTTATCGTTTCAGTCGATAAATGATTATTTAAGTAAAAATAAATATAGTTAAAAGTTGCAGAACTTATTAATACAAAAATAAAGATGTAAATTTTCCGTTTGGAATTAAAAATTGTTGGACGGAAAAAAAGACTAACACCTAGTAGAAGAAATAATAAATCTGCAATTGGATATAGAAATGAAAGGAAAACATCTCCTAGTGAAAGAGAGAATATATTTAAATTTGGTTGATTAAATAAATACCACTCCAATGTGAATATGGAAGTAAGTACGATGCATATATCACAAATAAAGAACGCTTTTTCCCATTTATCACATTCTTTTAAGATTTTATAGCAGAAAGCGATAAGACAGAAGAGTAGAAAAAACATGTAAAATACATCAGAAATAGTAAATCGATGTATTGGAATTTCGAAGAAGCTATCTTGATATGTATATACTATTTTCCCTAATAAAAAGCTACCGATTGCTATTGTGATACATATCCAAAACGGATTTGAACTAACTTTTTTAGAATATATAGAGTAAATGAGTGATACAAATGTAATGGCTTCAACGATAAGTGAAGCGAAGCGTACATCCGAATTTGAAAAATGAGTAGGGAACAGATAAAAAAATATAAAATAGATTGAATAGCATATTAATGTTCCAATTAATATATATAGTTGTAAATTTTTATTTAATTTCAATAAAATCACCTTCTTTAACTATGCACTTCATTCGTAATATCTATACATAATAATATTATTTAAGAATTGTATCAGATTTCCTTATAAAAATCATGTTTATACGGAAAGTGTTGAAAAATGTAATACTTCTTAAAGTTAAAAAAAGTATTGTTTTTAATAATATGTACTTCATCAAGATTTTAAATGGGAATTGTATATGTAGTCATCCTTTGAATTCTATAGGTTTTTTAATAGTTCGCAAGTGGATATGCATAATTGCATAAAGATAATACATTCAATGTTATAAAGTATGAACTAAACTTTTGTATGTATTTATTCTCATACTAATGAGGGATTTCAAAAAGATGTTGCGTATATACAATAATATGTAAGCATGTATAAAATTTTTAGTATGGGAGGAAGAGCATGAAGAACTGGGTAAAGTTTCGAACAGCGCGTCCAACTGATCAATTTGAAAAGGTTATAGAATTCTATGAAAAAGGATTAGGCTTAAAACGTATAGGTGAATTCTACAATCATGAAGGCTATGATGGGGTCATGTTTGGACTCCCAGATAAAGGGTATCATTTAGAATTTACAAGACATATAGATGGGAGCCCATGTCCAGCTCCGACAAAAGATAATTTACTCGTATTTTATATGCATGAGGATGGTGAAATGAAAAAGGTGAGTAAAAGGCTACATGCATTGGGTTATGACGAGGTCGAACCTGAAAACCCATACTGGAAAGACAAGGGGATAACGATAGAGGATCCAGATGGTTGGAGAATTGTCTTGATGAAAATAGAAGAATAGAGGGTAACGAAACTAATCAGAACAAGGTTTCAAATTATGATAGGATAAAAATAGAGCAGCTTCCTTCTAAGAAATAAAAATAGAAGGAAGCTTTTTGTTTGTAGTCTGAAAATTTAAATTTGACAATCAATTGTAAGGAATGTAAATTGAGAACGTGTATTCTTATAAATTTAATAGTGTTGCCATTCAAAAGGAATGTATAAATAGGGAGGATTTTTTATGTTATTTCGAATTGAAGATGCAGAAATATACTATGAAATCGTTGGAGAAGGAAACCCAGTCATTATCATACATGGTTGTGCTCCTGACCATAGGTTAATGATGAAATGTATGGAATCGGTATTTCAGAAATATGAAGGTTATAAGAGAATATATATTGATTTACCTGGAATGGGAAAATCAAATGCTCCACATTGGATAAATAGTTCAGATTGTATAGTAGAAGTGCTTATCACATTTATTGAGAAAATCATTTCTACTGAAGAATTTTTATTAGTAGGAGAGTCATATGGAGGCTATTTAGCCAGAGGAATACTCACAAATCTGTTTGAAAGAGTTAACGGATTACTATTAGTATGTCCTGTTGTTGTAGCGGATCCCGAAAAAAGGACTCTTCCAGATAAACAGGTAATTTTACAAGATGAGGAATTTTTAAATAAGCTCACTTCTACGGAAAGAGAGGAATTTTGTGAGTTAGCAGTGATAGCAAATGAATATACATATAAGCGATTTAAAGAAGAAATTAAACCGGGGTTAGATGTTGCTAATTATGAGTTTATTGAAAGGTTGCAAAAAAAATACTCTCTTACTATGGAGTTTCACCGTAAGAAATATGAGAAACCTGTTCTTTTATTAGCCGGAAAACAAGATATATCGGTAGGTTATCAAGATATTATAGAAATTATTGATGGTTACCCAAGAGCGACATTAGCGGTGTTAGATATGGCGGGACATAATTTGCAGATTGAACAACCTAAATTATTCGAGAGTTTAGTAGGAGAATGGATTACACGAACAAAACAACAAAATTTATAAAAAACGAATGAATATTTTCAAGGAAGAAGTATGAATACATATATTTATATGGTTAGGCACGGTGAATCACCAAAATTAGAAGAGGGTGAAAGAACACGTGGTTTAACTGAAAAGGGAAGTTTAGACGTTCATAGAGTAATAGATATATTAAAAACAGAAGGAATCGATACTTTCATCTCAAGTCCGTGTAAGAGAGCTGTATTAACGATAGAAAAAACGGCCAATTTCTATGAAAAAGAAATAGTAATATATGAAAATCTCAAAGAGTGTATGTTTTCCAGTGGAGATCAAGTTATATCAGATAAAGAAGTGTATCCACTTGTAAAGAAGATGTTCGCTAATCCGGACTTTGCACGAACCGAAAGAGAGTCATATGCGGATTGCCAAAGAAGAGTAGTGAAAGTGTTAAAAGAAATATTAATGGATTTTCAAGGACAAAAAATTGTAATTGGTACACATGCGTTTGTAATGACTTTAATGATGCACTATTTTGATAAATAATATGGTTTTGAATTTTTAATGAATACGTCAAAACCAGATATATATAAGATGGAGTTTAAAGATGAGCAATTAATGAATGTAGAGAGATTATGGAAAGCGGAATAAAATTGGTTGCATGTATTTTTTTTAAAAGTTAATTTTATAGTAAAATCTTCTTATTTGAATAGAAAGTATTTTTATCAACTATTTTTAGAATGTTAAATCAATAAGTAATTATTCAGTTTCTGAATAATATAATTGGAAGTTGGCTTAGGGAAACTATTTTAAATATGACAAAACTCCAAACTTTGGATTTCTATTCAATTGGAGAAAAAGATGTAGAATTTTGTCTTACGGTCCCCGTTTACTTTTCATTTCATTACATATAGGCTTTGTGGTGTAAGGGGGGACATTACCTTTACGCAAAATCTATAAGGAGGTCATTGTAATGAAAAAGATTAAAAAGTTTGCGGGAGTTGCTTTAGCGGGGACAATTGGATTAAGTGGACTACTGTTTTTAGAACCAAGTGTAAGTGCTGCGGAAGCACAGCAAGTGAAAGAGGAGAATTTCAATACAATTGATGTATCGATGAATCTAAATGAATTATACGTATTAAGTGGCAGAAGCATTGATGTTCTTTCTGGAGATAAAGAAGCAATTCAGCTAAATAAATACACAATTCGTTTTAGTAAACCTGGGAAGTATGTTATTAGGGTAAATGGTTGTATTTATAACGATGTATATACTTTTATTGTGAATGAGTAGTATATATTCTTAAATTGTGAGATAGAAAAGAAACACCCTATTTGCGGTGAGAATCGTAAATAGGGTGAATTCATTTGTATTAAGTTGTGTTTTATAAATTTTCATTAATTTGCTCTTTGTTTTTGTTTTGTAAAGTATGTAAGAGTGTTTGAAACATCTTAAATGATTGTTGAAAGATTGGACTTTGAATAAAGGTGTACAGAAAAGTTACGATGAAAACAGGGCCTCCTAGCATAAATCCAATAACTAGTACAACGCATTCTACAATGATTCGAGCACGGCTAATAGATAGACCTGTTTTATCGGAAATAGTAAGCATGAATCCATCGCGAGGTCCAGCGCCAATTCCAGCTGCAACATACATACCTCCACCGATACCTGTAATGGCAATACCAGAAAATAAAATGAGTAAGTTTATCCATAAATAATTACTAGCGTTTGGAAGAATATTTGATTGTAAGAAAAAGTCCATAATAGGACCGATAAGTAGTGCATTTAAAAATGTTCCCACATTTATATATTTTCGATCTACTAGTAAAGAAATGAGAACGAGACATAACCCACATATGACACTCCACGTACCAATTGTCCATCCAAACTTTTGGTAGAGAGCCATATTTAAAACTTCCCAAGGATGTAAACCGAGAAATTTAACTTTGACTGCAAGAGCATTTCCAAGGCCGAAAAAAATTAATCCTAAGAAAAAAAGAAAATGGCGAAAGAGAGTTAGCCTCATCTTTAATACCTCCTATATTTTATCCCGCATTATCGGGCAGCCTGATTGGTGAAGGCTGATAATCAATGGGGGATGAACGACCCCCACTGATTAAAGTTTCACATTATAATTATTTATGTTACTTGTTTAAGTCGTAGTGAGCAAATATTATGAATTTTTATTGTTTGTGAAAATGTAAAATGGAATATATATTTTCATAGCCGAAAAAGTTAAAATATTTCGTTTTAAGGATTATAATAGAGAAAGAAGAAAAAAAGGGAGTGAATGAATTTGAAACAGGAACTTATTGAAAGATTTACGAGATATGTAAAAATTGATACACAATCAAATGAAGAAAGTCATACAGTACCAACAACACCTGGACAAATTGAATTTGGTAAGTTATTAGTGGAAGAGTTAAAAGAGATTGGGTTAACAGAAGTGAAGATGGATGATAACGGGTATGTAATGGCAACACTTCCTGCTAATACGGATAAGGATGTTCCAGTAATCGGCTTTTTAGCACATTTAGATACGGCAACAGATTTTACAGGGAAAAACGTAAAACCACAAATCCATGAAAACTTTGATGGAAATGCAATTACGTTAAATGAAGAGCTAAATGTTGTGTTAACACCAGAACAGTTCCCAGAGTTACCATCATATAAAGGGCATACCATTATTACAACTGATGGTACGACACTTCTTGGAGCAGATGATAAAGCGGGTCTTACAGAAATTATGGTTGCAATGAACTATTTAATACATAATCCGCAAATTAAACACGGGAAAATTAGAGTTGCATTTACGCCGGATGAAGAAATTGGCCGTGGACCAGCGCATTTTGATGTAGAAGCGTTTGGTGCATCATTTGCTTATACGATGGATGGCGGTCCATTAGGTGGTTTAGAGTATGAAAGCTTTAATGCTGCAGGCGCTAAATTAACGTTTAACGGAACGAATACACATCCTGGAACAGCGAAAAATAAAATGCGTAATGCAACTAAACTTGCTATGGAGTTTAATAGCTATTTACCGGTAGAAGAGGCGCCGGAATATACAGAGGGTTATGAAGGATTCTATCATTTACTTTCTTTAAATGGTGATGTTGAGCAAAGTAAAGCGTATTATATTATTAGAGATTTTGATCGTGAAAATTTTGAAGCGCGTAAACATAACGTTGAAACGATTGTGAAGCAAATGCAAGAGAAGTATGGACAAGATGCAGTTGTTTTAGAAATGAATGATCAATACTATAACATGCTTGAAAAAATTGAACCAGTGAGAGAAATTGTTGATATTGCATATGAAGCAATGAAAAGTTTAAATATCGAACCAAACATTCATCCGATTCGTGGTGGAACAGATGGATCCCAATTATCGTATATGGGATTACCAACGCCGAATATTTTCACAGGTGGTGAAAACTATCACGGGAAGTTTGAGTATGTTTCGGTAGATGTTATGGAAAAAGCTGTGCAAGTTATTATAGAAATTGTAAGACGATTCGAAGAACAAGCTTAAACAGGAACCAAGTAGTGCAAATGCGCTACTTGGTTTTTTAGTATAATACTCGCCACAAATAAAAAGTTGCGTAAGATTCCCAGTTAATCCAATTTGCCGCAAAATCTTTTATTTCCTGTTTAGTCGGTTTACTTTCAGAACCTGTTATATATTTAATTGCATTGTGCAAGCCAACATCGTCAATTGGAAAAGCGGAAGGAAATCGTAAACAGCGCATTAAAACATAGTTGGCAGTCCACGGTCCTATACCATGTATAGCAGTTAATTGTTTTTCAGCTTGTTTCACGTCTTGTATTTGCAGTAAAGATTCTTTTGATAGTTTTCCTTCTGTAATTAGCTTTGCAATACCGATTAAATATTCGCACTTTCTAGCCGTCATTTTTAAGTTTTTGAGATCCTCTACATGTAAATTGGCAATTGTTTTAGGAGAAGGGAATATCCAATGTTTTCTATCATTCCACTCTACATAATTTCCAAAGTGTTCGACTAATCGTCTTTTTAGTGTATAAGCATATGTGAGGTTAATTTGCTGACCGATAATTCCCCAGGAAAGTGCTTCAAATAAGTCTGGAATACCTAAAGTACGAAGGCCATAATATTGTTCAATTGGTCTTTGAAGGAGTACATCATGTTTAGCTAATGTATAAAAGGGAGTTAAATCAGTAGTTAAATCAAACCACTCTTTCACATAGTTAGCTACAGCTTTGTGTACCGATTCTTCAGATGTATATAATTCTTCTAAAAAACGTATTTGAATATGTCCATCCGTATTCATACTAATTTCAACTAAAGAATTTACATCGTGAACAGGGATAACTTTATAAATTTTGTTATCTTCAATGTGGAACATACATTCATTGTTAGAACGCGATAGATAGCGTAAATTTTCTTGAAAACTAAATTCTGTTGGAACTGTTAAAGTTAATGAGCTAGTATGTTCTGCTGTCATATACATTTTACCCGCGACTTTTCTAATGTAAGCAATTCTTTCTTCATTTCTAATCCACCTCTAAATCCGGTTAGTTTACCATTCTTTCCAATAACACGGTGGCAAGGAATCGTAATAAGAATTGGGTTAGCGGCAATAGCAGTAGCAACAGCACGTACAGCAGTAGGTTTTTGTATTCTTTCGGCAATTTCTGAATAAGAATATATCTTCCCGTAAGGAATTTCACGTACCGCATTCCAAACAGATAATTGAAAGTCAGTTCCGTAAGCATCGATAGGGAATGTAAAAGTTTCTCGCTTACTTTCTAAATACTGGATAACTTCTTTCGTATATGTTTGTAGATAATCTGGATTACAGGTTAATATATGTCGTGGCAATTTTTTTCTAGCCCATGCATTTAATTCTTCTAAGCTTTCGTCTTGAGATCCAATGAAACATAGTCCATTTTCAGTTGCAGCAATATGAAATTGCCAATTCTTATGTGTAAGTAGCATCCAATATATAAATTTATTTTTGTAGGAATTCATTATTGTATCCCTCTTTCATTTCGTTCTTTTTTCGATATTCAGTAGGCGTAAATCCGGTTTTCTTTTTAAATAAAGTTGCAAAATACTCGGGATTTTCTACTCCGATAGCAGTACTAATTTCTTTAATGGATTGATTTGTTTGTAATAGCTGTTCTGCCGCTTTAACAATCCGGAATTGTTGTATATATTCTATTGGGCTTATTCCTGTCATTTTTTTGAAAGTACGTTGTAAATGAAATGGGCTACCATGGCACATTTCAGCAAGTATGTCGAGAGTTAATAATTCATCAAAGTGTTTCTCGATATAATCTTTAATTTGTTCTACCCACTCTTCATTAGGTAAAGTGATTCCGTTTGGCTTACAACGTTTGCACGGGCGAAAGTTTTCGCTTAATGCTTGCTCTGCATGATGAAAAATTCGTACATTGTTTCTATTCGGTATTCTTGATTTGCATGACGGTCGGCAAAAGATTCCGGTTGATTTCACAGCATAAAAGAATTTGCTATCATAGGAAGAATCATTAAGAATAATTGCTTGCCAATGCTCATTTGTTAACATAACTTCTTCATTTTGCAAAGAACATCACCTCTGAAATTAGTATAACCTGAATAAAGTACGTATGTATGTATTCACAAATGTAAGAGCAAGATTACAAAGGTGAAAATATGATTGTTTTTCTATTTTGTGATAGCATGAAATTTGGAAATAAGCATCAAGAGGAGGACTATAAGTGAAGTTAATTTCATGGAATGTAAATGGTTTGCGAGCAGTTATCGCAAAAGGTGGATTTTTAGAATATCTTGAGGAATCCAATGCAGATATATTTTGTTTACAAGAGATTAAATTACAAGATGGGCAAATTGATTTAAACCTAGATGGATATTATACATACTGGAATTATGCTGTGAAAAAAGGCTATTCAGGAACGGCTATTTTCACGAAAAAAGAACCGCTTTCTGTTACATACGGTTTAGGCATTGAAGAGCATGATCAAGAAGGACGAGTTATTACTTTAGAGTTCGAAGATTTTTACATGATTACGTTATATACACCAAATTCAAAACGAGGATTAGAGCGTTTAGATTACAGAATGAAATGGGAAGATGATTTCAGGGCTTATATTAAGCAATTAGATGAAAAAAAGTCCGTTATTTTTTGCGGAGATTTAAACGTTGCTCATAAAGAAATCGATTTAAAAAATCCAAAAAGTAATCGTAAAAATGCTGGATTCTCTGATGAGGAACGAGAGAAATTCACACGTATTTTAGAAGAAGGGTTTGTTGATACATATCGTTATCTTTATCCTGATCAGGAAGGTGCATATTCGTGGTGGTCGTATCGTATGGGAGCGAGAGCAAAAAATATTGGATGGCGTTTAGATTATTTTGTTGTTTCTGAAAGAATGAAAGACCAAATAACAGAGACGAAAATTAATAGTGAAGTGATGGGATCAGACCATTGCCCAGTTGAATTACATATAAATTTCTAAAAAAAGAAGTATCTCCCTAACATTAGGCGGATACTTCTTTTTTTATTCAGTTTGTTAAAATTTTTCAAATCTTTCTTGAAAAAATTGCATATTAAATATATACTTAGTAACGATAATCATTATCATTGAAAAAGATTATCAATGGATGAGGTGTAAAAGAATTATAGTTTAGGGGAAGTGAACGAGAATGAGTTCTGGATAGGATTATTAATCTAATGAAATATATATGTAAGACAAGTTTCATATAGTTAAATTTTATTGAAAATTCGAGAGGAGTTATATAAAGATGAATAAGAAGTTATTTACATTAGGGATGGTTACAGTTTTAAGTGTAGGGCTAGCAGCATGTAATAGTACGGATAAGACTTCAGGAGAGCAAAAGCAACAGACAAAAGCTACGGAAACGAAAAAAGACGAAAAAAGAAAAATTACATATTTAGGTAAAGAATATACAGTGCCAGCAAAAGTAGATAAAATTGCGACAGCTAGTTTAGAGTCAATGGAAGATGCAGCAGTACTTGGTCTTAAGCCAGTCGGTGCTATTACTGTAGGTGGTAAATTACCGAAGTATCTTGAGAAAGATTTAGAGGGTGCGAAATCTGTTGGTGAGAAAATGCAACCAAATTTTGAAACATTACTTCAATTAAAACCAGATGTTATTACATCAAGTACGAAATTCCCAGCAGAAACAGCTGAAAAGTTTACGAAAGTAGCTCCTACATTCCCGGTATCACACGTTTCAACAAATTGGGAAGATAACTTAAAGTTAATGGGAGAATTAACTGGTAAAAAAGATAAAGCAGAAAAAATTATTAAAGATTACAATGCAGATGCCGAAAAAGCAAAAGCAAAACTAGGAGATAAGTTAAAAGACAAAAAAGTTCTTGTTATTAGACTAAGAGCAAACGAATTATTTCTATATCCAGAAGGAGTATACTTCAATCCTGTAATTTATAAAGATCTTGGATTAACTGCTCCAGAACAACTTAAAACTGTAAAAGCACAAGAGAAAATTTCATTTGAAAAACTTGCTGAACTTAACCCGGATTATATTTTCTTACAATATGAGACAACTGAAAATAAAAACCCGAAAGTGCTAGAAGAAATTGAAAGCAATCCAATTTGGCAAAGTATGAATGCTGCGAAAGAAAAGAAAGTATTTGTAAACGTTGTAGACCCAATGGCACAAGGTGGTACAGCTTGGAGTAAAACAGCATTCTTAAAAGAAGCAGTGAAAAATTTATCTAAATAATACAATAAGTAAGGTGCGTTGAATGATATGCAGAAAACAAATGCAGTACCAGTGACTATATTATGTATAGCACCCATACTCATCTTATTTACAGTTATACTTTCGATTTTGTATGGGGCCAAAAGTATTGATGCTGAAACAGTGTGGAACGCATTATTTCATTTTGATTCAAGTGATGTAAATCATAATATTATTATTACTTCACGTTTACCAAGGGTAGTTGCTGCTCTTTTAGTCGGAGCATTTCTAGCCATATCAGGAGCACTTATGCAGGGGATGACAAGAAACTATCTTGCATCCCCTTCTATTATGGGTGTGACAGATGGGGCAGCTTTTGTTATTACACTTTGTATGATTTTTCTTCCGGGCATGTCATCGGTTGGTATGGTTTTATGTTCAATGATTGGTTCTGCACTAGGAGCAGGTATTGTGTTTGGTTTTGGTTCACTTCTTCAAAACGGCTTATCACCAGTCCGGTTAGCAATTATAGGGACAGTTATTGGAACGTTTTTAAGCAGCGTATCGGCTGCAATGGCTTCGTATTTCCAAATCTCTCAAAATATTAGTTTTTGGTTTAATGCAAAGTTAGACCAAGTGGACCCGAATATTATTAAAATTACGATACCGTTTGGAATAATTGGAATAATTTTAGCATTGTTAATATCAAAATCTATTACCATTCTTTCTTTAGGAGAAGAAGTGTCTATTAATTTAGGGCAGCGTACAAAACTAGTTAAAGCAATGGCTATTTTATCAGTTATTTTCTTAACAGGAACGGCAGTTGCTTTAGTGGGGAAAGTTGGTTTTGTAGGTTTAATTATTCCGCACATTACCCGCTTTATAATTGGAGTAGATTATAAATGGATATTGCCATGTGCAGGCGTTATTGGTGGGGTTTTCTTAGCGTTATGTGATGTTTTAAGTAGATTTGTAAATTATCCATTTGAAACGCCAATTGGAGTCGTAACATCTTTAATTGGAATTCCTTTCTTCCTTTATTTAATCCGTACAAGAGGAGGAGAGAGACATGCTTAAAAGTTCAAGCCAACGTTTTGGAATGACGATGGGGATTATTTTATTTTTAATACTATGTGCTATTTATATTAGTTTAACGAATGGTATGTTTGATATTACGATTACAGATGTATGTAAAACACTCTTTAGAATAGATCCAGTACCAGACCATGATTTAGTTATTTTTGAGTTCCGTCTTCCGCGCATTTTAATCGCTGGATTAGTAGGCTTAGGCTTAGGTGTTGCAGGTGCTGTAATTCAAGGGATTACGAGAAACGGACTGGCAGACCCAGGTATTTTAGGAGTAAATGCCGGAGCAGGAACAGCGATCGTCATCTTTATGTTTTTCTTTCAAGGACAATTAAAGAGCACCGACTGGGTTTCTATTATGATGATGCCAATGTTTGGTTTAGTCGGCGGATTAGGTGCAGCTATCATCATTTATCTGTTTTCTTGGAAAAACGGTAAGTTAGATTCGCAGCGTCTTTTATTAACAGGGATTGCAATTGGATCAGGATTTGGAGCATTTTCTATGTACCTATCACTCAAAATGAAGTCAACTGATTTCGAGATGGCTGCAGTTTGGGTATCGGGAAGTATATATAATGCAAACTGGAAGTATATTGTTGCAATGTTGCCGTGGCTTATCATATTAATTCCGCTTATACAAAAGAAAGCTTATTTATTAGATTTATTTCAATTGGAAGAAACGAGTATTACAAGTTTAGGTGTTTCAGTAGAAAGAGAGAAATCTATTTTACTACTAAGTAGTATCGGACTTGTTAGTGCATGTGTTGCTGTTTCAGGAAGTATTGGTTTCATTGGACTAATGGCACCGCATATAGCGAAAAGACTTGTCGGCATTCAGCATAAGCATATCATTCCTACGTGTGGAGTAATCGGTATGTTCCTTGTAATTGCTTCAGACTTTATTGCAAAAACAGTCTTCACACCTGTAGAGTTACCAGTGGGAATCGTTATTTCTATTGTCGGCGTACCGTATTTCTTATATTTACTTTATAAGGCGAAAGCGTAAGAGGAGGAATAAAAGTGAGTATTTTAAGTGCAAAAAATTTAGAAACGAGTTATGAAAAGCTTACAGTGTTTCGCGATTTAAATGTGGAAATACAAGAAGGAAAAGTAACGACAATTATAGGACCAAACGGGTGCGGTAAATCTACACTGTTAAAAACAATGGGAAGAATTTTAAAGCAAAAGAGCGGTAAAGTCTATTTACAAGGACAGGATTTAAATACAATTCCAACGAAAGAAATTGCGAAGCAGTTAGCTTTACTTCCGCAAACTCCAATTGCACCAGGAGAGCTGAAAGTAGAAGAATTAATTTCTTATGGACGCTATCCACATCGAAATAACGTAAATAAGTTAACTTCAAAAGATAAAGAGATGATTGATTGGGCCTTAGATATAACGAAAACATCTGAATTTAGAACGAGACAAATAGCAAATCTATCTGGTGGTCAAAGGCAAAAGGTATGGCTAGCGATGGCTTTAGCACAAGAGACAGAAGTGTTACTACTAGATGAACCAACAACATATCTTGATATGTCTCATCAATTAGATGTATTACAAATTGTGGAGAGGTTAAATAAAGAACATAATTGTACGGTCGTAATGGTACTACACGATATTAACCATGCAGCAAGGTTTTCAGATGAGATTATTGCAATGAAGGAAGGGGAAATCGTTACAACTGGTATCCCAGAAGAAATCATAACAAATGAAGTGTTAAAAGAAGTATTTCATATTGATGCGCGTGTCATGATTGATCCGTATAATGGGTCTCCTGTTTGTTTTGGGTACGATAGCGTTGGACTTCAAGAAGAGAAAGTTGAAATATATGTAATGAGTTAAAAAGGGGGGATATAAGATGAATACTACGATTGAAAAACAGCAGATTATAACATCTAATACGGAACAGTGGAAAATGTATTCGAAAATAGAAAGTAAGGAATATCAAATTTATATTTCAAAGCCGAGGCAACCAGCACCAGAGTCAGGCTATCCTGTTATATACGTATTAGATGGCAATGCCTTTTTTCAAACATTCCATGAAGCGGTTAAAATACAATCAGTTAGGGCAGAAAAAACAGGTGTTTCACCAGCCATTATAGTAGGTATTGGTTATCCGATTGAAGGGGCATTTTCAGGTGAAGAAAGATGCTATGATTTTACGCCTAGCGTAATTTCAAAAGATGCGCCTTTAAAACCAGACGGTAAACCGTGGCCTAAAACAGGAGGAGCAAATAATTTCTTTACTTTTATTGAAGAAGAATTAAAGCCGCAGATTGAAAAGAATTATGAGATTGATAAAAGAAAACAAACGTTATTTGGGCATTCACTAGGTGGTTTATTTGCTTTACATATACTATTCACAAACGCAAATGCTTTTCAAAATTATTTTATTAGTAGTCCGTCTATTTGGTGGAATAATCAATCTGTTCTTGAAAAAGAAGAGAATTTTATAAATGAATTAAACAGTGCCAAGTTTGAAACGGGAGTGTTCCTTACAGTTGGATCACTAGAACGAGAGCATATGGTTGTAGGGGCAAATGAATTATCAGAGCGCCTTTTCCAAGTAAAACATGATCAGTTTAGATTTACGTTTTATGAAGCTGAAGGGGAGAATCACGCATCTGTTGTGCCGACTTCTTTAAGTAAAGGGTTAAGATTTATTAGTCACGTATAATTTGGAATGATTGTCTAATAAAATGCAAACGAAAGGCTATGGGGAAATTCTCCATAGCCTTTCGTTTGTTCAAGTAGAATTGTCCTTTTTGAAAGTTTTGTTTCAACTTTTCGTCTAAAGAGACAAAAAGTTGTCACAATTCGGTCACAATTAGCATAAACATAAAATAGACGAAATGAACTTATTTCCAAAAAGGCTTAGTTCATTCCATTTATGATTAGTGGAGCTAAAAGAACGGATTAAAAGTTCACTATATTCTCAAGGAGGTAGATCGTATGAAAACTATTCTCGCTATCGCTGGGCTTATTTGGGTTTTATCACATGGCATTCCAATTTATGAGGGAGAACAAATTCGCAGTGCTCTAAATAAAAATTTTAATGAATATCACGTTATTGATCGGCAAGATAATGTTGTGACAGTTCGTGTAAATGACTGTTTTCATACGGTAACCGTTGAAGGAACTTCAGTAGTGAATGATACAAAAGTATGTGATCAGCAATAATTATATATAGGAAGAAAGAAGTCTCAATTTATACGTGTGGATTGAGACTTTTATATTTGTGATTGAAGTTTTTTTCATAAACAATTATTGACATAACGAGTTTATGTTGATAAAATTCAATTCATAAAATATAGATAATTTAATAGATTTCGAATCAGATGAAAATTAAATCTGATTTCTCTTATCCAGAGAGGTGGAGGGACTGTGCCCTATGAAACCCAGCAACCATCAATTTTTACATTGAAATGGTGCTAATTCCTGCAAAGCAAATGCTTTGAGAGATGAGAGAAAGGGATAGTATCGATATATGCATACAAACCTTTCTGCTCATTCTAAGGGCAGAAAGGTTTTTTGTTGTTCAAATGTGAGTGAAGACTATTCTGAGGGAAAATAGAGCGATTTATACAGTCCGTGTGCAGGAGGAATAACGATGTGAAAATCAATGAACCAATTTGTGCATGTCCTAGTGTTGTTCTAATAAAATGGATTATTGATTTGTTACAGCGTGAATTAATAAATAAATACATAAAAGAAGAAGGGTGTTTACAACATGAAAAAACTATTACTATCAGGACTTATTACAACGACAATTTTTGGTTTAGCTGCTTGTGGAGGAAAAAGTGAAGATAAGCTTGTTGTTGGTGCTTCTAATGTACCTCATGCAGTTATTTTGGAAAAAGCAAAACCATTACTTGAGAAAAAAGGTGTAGAACTAGAAATTAAAAAATTCCAAGACTACGTATTACCAAATAAATCATTGGCGAATAAAGAATTAGATGTAAATTATTTCCAAGGTATTCCGTTCTTAGAGAAAGAAATGAAAGACAAAAAATATGATTTTGAAGTAGCTGGAAAAATACACATTGAACCAATCGGTTTATATTCTCAAAAATATAAAAATCTAAAAGAGCTTCCAGATGGTGCAACAATTATTATGAGTAATGCAATTACTGATCATGGACGTGGTTTAGCGATTTTACAAAAAGAAGGTATTTTAAAAATTAAAGATGGTATAGATCCTGTAAAAGCAACCGTAAAAGATATTGCAGAAAATCCGAAAAATTTGAAATTCAAAACAGACATTGAGCCTGGTTTATTAACACAAATGTATAAAAATAAAGAAGGTGATGCTATTTTAATTAATGCTAACTATGCAATTGATGCAAAATTAAATCCAAGAAAAGATGCAATTGCGATTGAAGGTAAGGATTCTCCATATGTAAACGTAGTTGCAGTTCGTAAAGGTGACAAAGATAAGAAAGAAATTAAAGCACTTGTAGAAGTATTGCATTCGAAAGAAATTGAAGATTTTATTAATAAGGAATATAACGGTGCTGTTATTCCTGTAAAAGAATAACTTTGAAAACTAAGAAATTGTACTCTTTACAACTACGTATTTTATAACTGATGAAAATTAATTATTTTATTAAGGGCTACTAAGGTAGCCCTTTTATATTTGCAACGAGAAATTGTTAGGGAATGTACATTAATGGAGGCTTTAGTTGAAGAACATAGCACAAAAGTGAATAAACATTTTACTTTATTAAGTTCTGATGGAGAATGTAATGTTTTTTTGAAAAAGGAAAGGGTATCATGAAAATTGAGACTGAGAAGCTAATAAATTGTTAAGAATAAGCTTAGAGCGGAAATATACTCATATGGGGTATCATACATAGATAATTAATGCTATAATTGGTATACTCGTAAAAGCAATTGTTTTATTGGATGAAGAGAAACTTTAAGAAGGTGATAATATGGGTCATAAAGAGCATGAAGCGGTAACACATAGATCAGAAAAAGAAAAAGAACAAATTATAAATAGATTAAAGAGAATTGAAGGACAGGTCCGCGGTATTCAAAATATGATTGAAAATGATCGCTATTGTGTGGATATTTTAGTGCAAATTTCAGCGATTAATGCAGCGATGAAAAAAGTAGGAATGGGTGTATTAAAAAACCATACAAGTCATTGCGTTTCAGGTGCTATTAAAGATGGCAATGGTGACGAAGCAATTGAAGAATTAATGACTGTATTTGAACGTTTTTCAAAAGCGTAAAAACAAGCTAGTATGTAACTGGCTTGTTTTTTGTTTACTTTCATATAAGGTTTCGGGGTATTGATGTGAAAAAGTGTATGTAAAATAAACTTTTAGAAAATAATTGAAAAATCATGATACAAAACCATTGATTACCTTAGGGGGGTATGGTAAGATGTAATTGTGATTAACAAACAATGAAGAAACAAGAGGAGGATTTTAAATGGAACAGTTAACATTAAAAGTTGAAGGTATGTCTTGTGGACATTGTGTAAATTCTATTGAAAGCAGTGTGAAAGAACTAAACGGTGTTGAACAAGTGAAGGTTCAATTAGCAGAAGGCACTGTTGAAGTTACTATCGACTCATCAGTTGTAACGTTAAAAGATATCGTTGCTGTAATTGAAGATCAAGGATACGATGTTCAATAATTATTTTTTAGATATGGAAATAAATCGTACTTTATAGAAAGTACGATTTATTTTGCTAATAATTATACCTCATAAGGGTATATAGAGGTGAGAGACATGAATGAACAGAAAGAGGCCAATCTTCAAATATCAGGAATGACATGTGCGGCATGTGCGAATAGAATTGAAAAAGGTCTGAAAAAAGTAGACGGTGTTCATGATGCAAATGTAAATTTTGCACTTGAAAAAACAAAAATAATGTATGATCCTCAAAAAACAAATCCGCAACAATTTAAGGAAAAAGTTGAATCGTTAGGATATGGAATTGTAAGTGATAAAGCTGAGTTTACTGTTTCAGGGATGACATGCGCAGCATGTGCGAATAGAGTAGAAAAGCGTTTAAATAAGTTACAAGGTGTGAACGGAGCGACAGTAAATTTCGCTTTGGAATCGGCTACAGTAGATTTTAATCCTGATGAAATTAATGTAAATGAAATGAAGAGTGCAATTACGAAATTAGGATATAAATTGGAAGTGAAATCAGATGAGCAAGACGGATCAACTGATCATCGCTTACAAGAAATTGAGCGACAAAAGAAGAAATTTATCATTTCGTTTATTTTATCATTCCCGTTACTTTGGGCAATGGTAAGTCATTTCTCATTTACATCGTTTATTTATTTACCTGATATGCTTATGAACCCTTGGGTGCAACTAGCTCTTGCAACGCCAGTTCAGTTTATTATTGGTGGGCAATTTTATGTTGGGGCCTATAAAGCGTTACGTAATAAAAGTGCTAACATGGATGTTCTTGTGGCACTTGGAACGTCGGCCGCCTATTTCTATAGTGTATATTTAAGCATTCAATCTATCGGTTCTTCGGAACATATGACAGATTTATATTTTGAAACGAGCGCGGTACTTATTACACTAATTATTTTAGGTAAATTATTTGAAGCAAAAGCAAAGGGACGTTCATCAGAAGCAATTAAAAAGTTGATGGGTTTACAAGCAAAGACAGCTACAGTTGTACGAGATGGAACAGAAATGAAAATTTTAATCGAAGAAGTAGTAGCTGGTGATATCGTTTATGTAAAGCCTGGTGAAAAAATCCCGGTAGATGGAGAAATTGTAGAAGGAAAGTCAGCAATAGATGAATCGATGTTAACAGGTGAAAGCATTCCAGTTGATAAAACAATTGGGGATGTAGTAATCGGTTCTACAATGAATAAAAATGGATTTTTAAAAGTGAAAGCAACTAAGGTAGGAAGGGATACTGCATTAGCTCAAATTATTAAAGTAGTAGAAGAGGCTCAAGGTTCAAAAGCTCCTATTCAAAGGGTAGCAGATCAAATTTCAGGTATTTTCGTGCCGGTTGTAGTTGTAATTGCTATTATCACATTTGCAGTGTGGATGATCTTTGTTACACCAGGTGATTTTGGCGGAGCACTTGAGAAAATGATAGCAGTACTTGTTATCGCTTGTCCGTGTGCATTAGGTCTTGCAACGCCTACATCTATTATGGCTGGGTCTGGAAGATCAGCTGAGTATGGTATTTTATTTAAAGGTGGAGAGCATTTAGAAGCAACGCATCGATTAAATACAGTTATTCTAGATAAAACAGGTACTGTGACAAACGGGAAGCCCGTGTTAACAGATGTAATTGTAGCAGATGGATTCCATGAAGAAGAAATACTACGTTTAGTAGGTGCGGCAGAAAAAAATTCTGAACACCCACTTGCAGAAGCGATTGTAGAAGGAATTAAAGAAAAGAAAATTGATATCCCAAGTTCAGAAACGTTTGAAGCGATCCCGGGATTCGGTATTGAATCAGTTGTAGAAGGGAAACAATTATTAATTGGTACACGTCGATTAATGAAGAAATTCAATATTGATATTGAAGAAGTTTCTAAATCAATGGAAGAGCTAGAACGAGAAGGAAAAACAGCAATGTTAATAGCAATAGATAAGGAGTATGCTGGTATAGTTGCCGTTGCAGATACTGTAAAAGATACTTCAAAAGCAGCTATCGCAAGACTTAAGAAAATGGGTCTAGACGTTGTTATGATTACAGGAGATAATACACAAACTGCTCAGGCAATCGCTAAACAAGTTGGTATTGATCACGTAATTGCAGAAGTAGTACCAGAAGGAAAAGCAGAAGAAGTGAAAAAACTGCAAGCGCAAGGTAAGAAAGTAGCAATGGTTGGAGATGGAATAAATGATGCTCCTGCTCTTGCAACGGCGGATATCGGTATGGCAATTGGAACAGGAACGGATGTAGCGATGGAAGCAGCAGATATTACGTTAATCCGTGGTGATTTAAATAGTATTGCTGATGCAATCTTTATGAGTAAGATGACGATTAGAAATATTAAGCAAAACTTATTCTGGGCACTAGCTTATAATGGCTTAGGAATCCCGATTGCAGCGTTCGGCTTCTTAGCACCTTGGGTTGCAGGAGCTGCTATGGCATTTAGTTCTGTATCGGTCGTATTAAATGCATTACGATTACAAAGAGTGAAATTAAAAAAATAAAAATCTATATAGTAATTGCATAGGCTTATAAACAAAAACAATACTTTGAAATAAGTATTGTTTTTGTTTATATAGAAAGAAAAAAGATATAATAAAGCAGAAATATTGAATACTAGGTGGTAGACAAGTTAAATGATAGTTTAGTAAGGAGGTTCATATATGTTAAAAAATACGATCATTAGAACATTCTATAAAGAGGATTTAGAACAAGTATTACAGTTGTTCTATGAAACAGTTCATACAATTAATGCAAAAGATTATAACGTATTACAGCTACAGGCATGGGCACCAGAGCGACTAGATAGAGAAAGTTGGTTACATTCTTTAGAGAAAAATATTAGTTATGTAGCGGATGATAACGGTATGATAGTAGGATTTGGCGATTATAATGATGATCATTACGTAGATCGTTTATTTACACATAAAGATTATCAAGGGAAAAGGATAGCCTCATACATACTACAGAAGTTAGAAAAAGAAGCAGTGAACTTGGGGCGTGGAGAGATATATACAGAGGCGAGTATTACAGCAAAACCTTTCTTTGAAAGGAAAGGTTTTATTTGCATAAAGGAACGAAAGAAAAAGCATAATGGTCAGATTTTTATTAATTATGTAATGAAAAAAATAGCCCTCTCGTAAACGAGAAGGCTATTTTTTTCATTATTTTACAGCTTCTTTTAGTTCTTTACCAGCTTTGAAAGCAGGTACTTTAGAAGCTGCGATTTGCATTTCTTCACCAGTTTGTGGGTTACGGCCTGTACGAGCAGCTCTTTCGCGAACTTCGAATGTACCGAATCCGATAAGTTGTACTTTTTCACCAGCAGCTAAAGTGTTAGTGATTGATTCTACTACAGTTTGTACAACTACAGTAGCTTCTTTTTGAGAAATCTCAGCGTTTTGTGCTACGTTTTTAATTAATTCTGTTTTGTTCATGTTTTTCACCTCATATGTAAATAATGCTATTTAAGTTGTTATTATAACGTATAAAGCATTCGAGAACAAGTGTACGTACATATATTCGTAAAAAAAATGAAATTTGTAATATTTTTTAGAGCCATTGTATAGACGGTACATTTAAGCGGATACAGATTTTTTCTTTAATTCGGTTTGCTCTTTATTGGAAGGCAGTTTTTTATTATAAGATATGAAATAAGGTAATGCTACAAATAACATACCTCCTACTAAGTTTCCGAAGAAAACAAAAATAAAGTTTGGAAAATATTCGATCCAAGTTAAATGACCAGCAAAAATTGCAGCTGGAATGACAAACATATTAGCTACAACGTGTTGAAATCCAATTGCAACAAAAGTCATAACTGGGAACCAAATGCCGATAATCTTTCCGATAAATTCTTTACTTCCCATACTAAGCCAAACAGCTAAACAAACGAGCCAATTACATCCGATTGCAGAAATAAAGGCTTGCAGTGGTGTATCTTGAAGTTTAGCTTGCGCAATAACAACCGTTTTCGCTAAAAAAGCGCCCTCTGTTAATCCGACGATATGACCGAAAAAATAAGCAACGAATACAGCACCTATGAAGTTGCTAAACGTAACAATGACTAAATTTCGAATGAAGTGAAATAAGTCGATTTTTTTGTGAAGCCACGCCATTGAAACGGTCATCATATTGCCAGTTACTAGCTCACCGCCTGCAAGAATGACGAGTATAAGACCGATAGGGAATACAGCGGCACCTAGAAAACTAGTAAACGATCCCCAAGACTTTGGCATTGTTCCAATAACATGAATATCGAGTAAATATCCTAATGCTATGAAAGCACCACCAAAAAAGCCGAGAATTAGCATAGGGAGTAATGATAAATAAGCTTTTTTTCTTCCGGAATTAGTAGCAAGCTCCGTAATTTCTTCTGGTGTAAATACAGACATGAATAATCTCTCCTTAATAAAATGATGAAATAAATAGATGGAACATTTTTAAGAATCTATGTATTATAAAAATATGTTATGACTTCTGTATAAATTTGTCAAAGTGAGTAGGGTGAAATTGGATATAACTACATTGTTTATGTTGTCACACTAATGTAACAATAAGGCTTTAAAGTACTTCTAGAGGTGAGAACATGAATACACATCATGTAAAAAAAGAACAAAAGAAATCAATCGTCAAGATATTTATAATCAGTTTCATAAGTATAGTAATAATTTCAATAAGTTTGTATTTCTACGCGACAGAAATAGAGAGAAAACTAGTAACAGTTACGTGGAATGAAATAGAAGCTTCTACAATTCCTAAAGAGTTTAATAATAAGAAGATATTACAATTCTCAGATGTGCATTTAGGGCCAGAATTTACATTGAAACAACTAGAAAATTTGGTAGAGAAGATGAATACGTTGCATCCAGATATAGTAGTTTTTACAGGGGATTTAATAGATAAGTTTGGATCGTATAAGGCAGAAAGAGAAGAAGCGAAAGGCATTTTGCAGAAAATACATGCGTCCTTAGGGAAATATGCAGTGTTTGGGAATCATGATAGAGGCGGGGGCGGTAGTTTATTTTATAAAAAGTATATGGAGGAAGCTGGTTTCTCTGTGTTAGTAAATGAAGTGCAGAAAATTAAAGCGGAAAATGGCAAATATATTACAATATCAGGTTTGGATGATTTTTTATTAGGGAAGCCGCAAATAGACACGACTTTAAAACAAGTAAGGCAACAAGATTTCAATATGCTCTTAGTACATGAGCCGGATGTTGTAGACAAAGTAGCTCGTTACCCAGTTGATTTTCAAATGTCAGGACATAGTCATGGAGGACAAGTTCAAATTCCTTTTATAGGTCCATTAATTACTACAAAATTAGCTGAGAGTCATATTGAAGGTATGTATGAATTAGAAGGAAAGAATAAGCCGTTACATTTATACGTAAATCGTGGTATTGGGACAACCCGAATGCCTGTTAGATTTTGGAGTGTACCTGAACTTTCAGCATTTGTATTGAAGCAAAATAGTAACTAGACTACTTTAGATTAGTAGGAGGGCTTTCAAAGAAAGTCAGAGTGATGGAAAACCTTTAGGGGTTCCCATCACTCTGAATAAAAAACAACAATAGGTTAAATAACCTATTGTTGTTTTTTATTATTTTTCCAAGGGAATCGCATCAAAATATGTTCTATAGTTACTAGAGAATTCAAAGTTATTTTTTGCATCCCAATTAATAGACCAAGACATTAGGCCGCGGAATGCAGGGTAGCCACTCTGATTTGAAAGCTTATACTTTCCTCCGAAAGGAATTCCTTTAATGATATAATCTAAAGCTTTTTTCATTTCAGTTGGAGAAATATATCCGCCACTTGGAGCGGCCTCTGGTGCTGCAGGAAGTCCAATCATGACTTGATCCGAACGAAGGGCTGGGAAAATGTTATTTGCATTACCACCTACAGGAAAACCATGTAAGAGCATATCTGCCATAGCGACCTCGTAGTCTGCAGTACCTTGATTGTAGTTATTACCGTCCATTCCAATTCCGCTACCAGCGTTGTAGTGTTGAACGTGAATGTATGTTAGTTTGTCTTTCACTCCGTAAATAATCGGTAAATATGCACCCCATATGCTTCCATATGCGCTATATCCGCCTTGAACATAAGCTGTTTCAGGAGCCATACTTAATAGAAAATCTGGACCATAATGATCTGAGATTGTCCGAATAGCTGAAATAAGATTTACGATTTGAGGGGTCGTTGGGTTTTTGAAATTAGTGTCATTTCCGTTTAAGTAAATACCTGATTCAAGGTCAATATCTATTCCATCAAAACCGTATTTATCGATTAGAGATTGTAGAGAATTAATAAAACGTTGCTTAGCGGCATTGTCAGGAAGTAGAACGATCCCATTTTGTCCACCTATTGAAAGAACTACTTTCTTTCCTTTACTTTTTAAATAAGAAATATCTGATTTAAATTCTGCATCTGTACCGTACACAGGAGAAAATTCAACGGTGGAACGATCACCACCAGTCTCACCAAAGGAAACATTGATTACATCCCATTTTGGTGAAACGTCTTTTAATTTAATTATGCCAGTACCGTTATCGAAGTTATGCCAGTATCCAACGAGTAATTTTGAACCTAAATTGTTTGCTGCTTGTGCTTGAAAGGGGACTAGCGGTAGCAGTAAGAAAATGACTAAAGTACAACAAATGAATTTGAACTTGTTTAACATATCAACACTCCTATACAAAAAGTTGTCTAGATGTATAATCTTGTTTAATTAATAATATCTGAAAATTCATTCGTTTGTAAGCCAACTATAATTTTCTCAACAATTGTATATGGAAAATTATTAAACCTAATGTAATAATTTCTGTAGAAGCTTACATTACAATTGTTAAATTCAGAATATTTTGATATATTTTAGAGTATAGGACAAGGTTTTTCGCATAATACTCTTACATAAACTGAAACTTTAATCAGTGGGGGGGTTCATCCCCCGCTGATTATTAGCCCTCACCAATTGGGCTTTTACGGGCAGTAGATTCCCACCTAACTTCTTTGCTTCCACTGAATTTTGAGGTGGGGGTCTTACTGCCCGTTAATGCGGGGGAAATTTCAAAATTACGTTTGGAAGGGGATGTACAAGAGTTGGATAAAAATCTTAAGAAAGATCTAAAAATACGCCACATTACAATGATCTCAATTGGCGGCGTAATAGGAGCTGGTTTGTTTGTTGGGAGTGGTGCGGTTGTACATTCAGCAGGGCCAGGTTCTATCGTTTCATATGCATTAGCAGGGCTTCTAGTTATTTTCGTTATGAGAATGCTAGGAGAAATGGCAGCTATTAACCCGACAAGTGGTTCATTTGCAACATATGCACGAGAAGCAATTGGTCCATGGGCGGGTTATACAATTGGGTGGCTATATTGGTTTTTCTGGGTAATTGTTATTGCGATAGAAGCCACAGCAGGAGCTGGTATTATTCAATACTGGATTCCGGAAATCCCGCTTTGGTTATTAAGCCTAATATTAACGATTTTATTAACATTGACGAATGTTTTTTCAGTGAAATCATTTGGAGAGTTTGAATATTGGTTTTCTTTTATTAAAGTGATAAGTATTGTTTTGTTCCTTTGTCTTGGACTAGCTGTTATTTTAGGATTTGTACCAGGAACGGAAGCACCTGGCACTTCCAATTTAGTAGGACAAGGGGGATTTATGCCAAACGGTATAAGTTCGGTGCTACTTGGAATTACTGTCGTTATATTTTCATTTATGGGATCTGAGATTGTTGCAGTAGCTGCTGGAGAATCTGCTGAACCTGTAAAAGCAGTAAAAACAGCAACAAATAGTGTAATTTGGCGTATTCTCGTATTTTTTATTGGATCGATCGCTGTAGTTGTTACACTTCTTCCATGGAATTCAGCAAACATACTGAAAAGTCCGTTTGTAGCGGTACTGGAACATATAGGAATACCAGCTGCGGCACAAATTATGAATTTTATCGTTTTAACAGCTGTACTCTCTTGTTTAAATTCGGGTTTATATACAAACTCAAGAATGCTTTTTTCGATGGCAGAAAGAGGAGATGCTCCAAAGGCGTTTTTGAAATTGAACAGTAGTGGTGTTCCAGTTCGTGCCGTTTTATTCGGAACGTTCTTCGCTTATATTGGCGTTGTTTTTAGTTACATATCTCCAGATAAAGTCTTTTTATTTTTAGTGAATGCATCTGGCGGGATTGCGTTACTCGTTTATCTTGTTATAGCTATTTCGCATTTCAAGATTCGTAAAAAAATGGGAAAAGTAGAACGACAAAATTTGAAAGTGAAAATGTGGTTTTTCCCGTATGCAACGTATGTTACAATTGCCGCTATTATAGCAGTTTTAGTTGCGATGCTTGCAATTGAATCTTTACGTTCGCAGGCACTATTAACAATGCTTGTTACTGTTCTTATAATCATTTCTTATTTTATTTTTAATAGAAAGAAAAATAGTACAGTGTTGAATCCTAAGAGTAAGAATGAGGAATCTGTTCGCTTCTAATTTCTTGTTTTAGAAGAGAGTTACACCCAATCATTGCTATAAAAGAATCATATATAATCATAGAAACAAGTAATTACTATTGTCATAGTGAATATAAACTTTTTTCTTGACTTTTTATACGAAGGCGAGCAAAATGGTAAAAAAGGAAGGGGGGATGATGATGGAAGAGTATGTATTAGAGCTGTATAACCTGTTATATACGACAGAATGGCAAGATGTTGTTTCGTTTCTAGGAATCGTATTTTGCATGAAAATTGTAATTGTATATATGGAAGAGCAAGGTATGTTCTATTCCTTCTCATCCCCGTTCGATATGCAGCGCGAGCCGTTGCTAAACTATGCCAATGTGAATTACGAACAAATTCCTTTTGTTATTTTCTTTATGATTCGATTTATAACAGCAATTGTAAAGAAAAAGGAAAGTGACGATGAAGAGTACCACTCAACTTGTAATATAGCAAACGTTTTTTAAGCTAAATACAAGGAGGAGATTTATATGTGGTTTCGATTTCTTATGATTGGTTTCTTTTCATTAACAGCAATTTCATTAATGGGTTATCAAGTGTCTGAAATTTTTCAAGCATATAGCGATACATTTTTTAACAAAAACTAATCGCTTTGCTATTTGAATAATAAAGCGATAAAATCCTTCTTAAGAAGTTGTATTAAGAAGGATTTTTTCTTTGTCTTATCTTGCTGTGTCAAACTATTGTCACATTTACACTGTGAATAGTATGTTAAAATAGTGAGGTTACGTATACATATTTGAAGGAAGAGGGAGTGACCATTTTGGTGGATCAATCAACAAATCAGAAAAGCTATGCTCCTATTGTGATAACGCTTTCTGTAATTGTAAATGCGATTATTTTATTTTTGTTCTTTGGACCTGTTGGCTATGAAGGAGAATTACATTTTGATGTAACAATTTTACCAATGTTAAATGCAATTTTTAATAGCTTTACGTTCGTATTCTTATTAGCAGCTCTATACTCTATTATTAAGAAGAATGTGAAAATGCACCGTGGTTTCATCCTGGCAGCATTTACAACGACGTTGCTATTTTGTGTTTCTTATTTATCGTATCATTACTTAGCGCCAGCAACACATTTTGGCGGAGAAGGATTCATTAAATATGTGTATTTCATCATTTTAATTACACATATTATCCTGGCAGCAATTATTGTACCGCTTGCATTGTTTGCACTTGTATTTGGTTTTACAAATCAATTAACACGTCATCGTAAAATTGTACGTTGGACGATGCCAATTTGGTTATATGTAAGTTTATCTGGTGTTATTGTTTACTTAATGATCTCACCCTATTATCAATAAAAAATCTCAGCCTGTAGGCTGGGATTTTTTTGTTAGGCAAATATTTTTGTGAAATGAAAAAAATATGGTATACAAAAGTATAGTTACTTTTCATATAGAAGGGATGGTAAAGGAATATGCAAAATTTTGTATTTCGTAATCCAACGAAACTTATTTTCGGTAAAGGGCAATTAGAACAGTTGAAAACTGAAATTCCACAGTTCGGTAAAAAAGTTCTTCTCGTATACGGGGGAGGCAGTATTAAAAGAAACGGTATTTATGATAATGTAATTTCTATTTTAAAAGATATAAATGCAGAAGTATTTGAATTGACAGGCGTTGAACCGAATCCTCGTGTATCGACTGTAAAGAAAGGAATTCAAATTTGTAAAGATAATGGTGTTGAATTTATTTTAGCAGTTGGTGGAGGAAGTGTAATTGACTGTACGAAGGCAATTGCTGCTGGTAGTAAGTACGATGGAGATGTGTGGGATATTGTAACGAAAAAAGCTTTTGCTAGTGAGGCATTACCATTTGGTACTGTACTTACGCTTGCAGCAACAGGATCTGAAATGAATGCTGGTTCTGTCATTACAAACTGGGAAACGAATGAAAAATATGGCTGGGGTAGTCCAGTTACTTTCCCGCAGTTTTCAATTTTAGATCCAGTTCATACTGCGTCTGTGCCGAAGGATCAAACAATTTACGGTATGGTAGATATTATGTCGCACGTATTAGAGCAATATTTCCACAACGGAACAAATACAGAACTACAAGATCGTTATTGTGAATCTGTTTTAAAAACAGTAATTGAAACGGCTCCTAAGCTTTTAAATGATTTAGGAAATTATGAGCATAGAGAAACCATTTTATATTGCGGTACTATGGCGTTAAACGGCATTTTAGCGATGGGAGTAAAAGGAGACTGGGCCACTCATAATATTGAGCATGCAGTTTCTGCGGTTCATGATATACCACATGGGGGTGGCTTGGCGATTTTATTCCCGAACTGGATGAAGCATGTTGTAGATGAAAATGTAAGTCGTTTTAAACAGTTTGCTATTCGTGTATTCGATGTAGAAACGGATGGAAAGACTGATCGAGAGATTGCGTTAGAAGGGATTGAGGCGTTACGTCAGTTTTGGACTTCAATTGAAGCGCCGGTAACATTAGCTGATTACGCTATTGGAGAAAACGAAATTGATGTAATGGCGGATAAAGCGATGGCTTATGGCGAATTTGGTAACTTTAAAAAATTAAATAAAGACGATGTTTTAAGCATATATAAAGCTTCCCTATAAGTGAAGCGAGTAAAGGAACCCATTTGATATAACAATCAAATGGGTTTCTTTTTTGTTGTTTATAACTGTTAGTGACTGTTTTTGATTATTTATGAATGTTTATGGTTGATTTTTGTGATCGTTTTCATTATACTGTAATCAAAGAAGAGGTGAATAAAATGTTAACTCCTGAACGTCATCAAATGATATTGCAACTTGTAAAAGAGCAGAAGGTTGTTAAATTACAACAATTAGTAGAAAGAACAGAAAGCTCTGAATCAACAATTCGTCGTGATTTAGCGCAATTGGAAAAACAAAGGTTATTAAAAAGAGTCCACGGTGGTGCAGCTGTTTTAACAGGAAAAGGACAGGAGCCGACGATGGTTGAAAAATCATCCAAAAACATTCAAATAAAACAACAAATTGCGAAGTATGCCGCTAGCATTGTTGAACAAGGTGATTGCATTTATTTAGATGCAGGAAGTACGACATTTGAAATGATTCCATTTTTAATAAATAAAGATGTTACTGTCGTTACGAATGGACTTATGCATATTGAAGCTTTAGTTGAAAATAATATTCGTGCATATTTACTAGGCGGAATGATGAAAAGTAGGACGAAAGCTTTAATTGGTGCTATGGCACAGGAAAGTATGCAAAAGTATCGCTTTGATAAATGTTTTTTAGGCGCAAATGGTGTACATGAACAGTTTGGTTTTACAACTCCAGATCCAGAAGAGGCATTATTAAAACAAATGGCATTAACATTAGCGAACGAAGGATATTTCTTAATTGATGAAAGTAAGTTTTCAGAAGTTGCGTTTGCGAAAATTGCCAATGTTGAAGAGGCAAATATTATTACAAACCATTTAGAAATTGATTTAGAAAAATATAAAAGACAAACCAATGTAATTGAGGCTGATAAACAATGATCTATACAGTTACTTTAAATCCATCTATTGATTATGTAGTACAAGTTAATTCCTTTGATTTAGGCGCAGTCAATCGAGCAGAGAAAAATATGAAGTTTCCTGGAGGAAAAGGGATTAATGTTTCTCGCGTTCTCCATCGTTTAGGTGTGGAAAATGTAGCACTTGGATTTACTGGTGGATTCACCGGTCAATTTATTAAAGGTGTATTACAGGCGGAAGGCGTAATGACAAACTTCGTCCAAGTAGGCGGAGATTCCCGAATTAATGTGAAAATAAAAGGGCAAGAAGAGACAGAATTAAATGGGCAAGGTCCTAATGTGACAAATGAGCAATTTGAACAATTAATGAAACAAATCGAAAGTATGAAGCAGGGAGATTGCGTTGTGCTAGCTGGAAGTGTACCTGCATCTATCCCAACTACCTTTTATGAATCAATCGCAGCGCTCGGAGCTGAAAAAGGTATTCGAGTAGTAGTCGATGCGAGCGGAAGTGCACTGCAGCATGTAATTAAAAATAAGCCATTTTTAATA
The DNA here is from genome assembly GCF_038971285.1 of Bacillus paramycoides. NCBI lineage: Bacteria > Bacillati > Bacillota > Bacilli > Caryophanales > Bacillaceae > Bacillus > Bacillus paramycoides. The sequence continues at coordinate 3,547,553 of NZ_CP152427.1, read as the reverse complement.
AAGCCTAATCATCATGAACTTGGTGAGTTATTCGATGTAGAGATTTCAACAGTAGAAGATATTTTACCGTATGGAAGAAAATTAATCGAACAAGGTGTAGAGCATGTGATCGTGTCAATGGCAGGAGATGGAGCTTTATTATTTACAGCAGAAGGTATATATGAAGCAACTGTTCCGAAAGGTGTTGTAATTAACTCGGTTGGGGCAGGAGATTCTCTCGTTGCAGGATTTGTTGGTAAATATGAACAGACAAAAGATATTGAAAAGGCATTTCAATATGGCGTTGCAACAGGGAGTGCAACAGCATTCTCAGCTGATTTATGTGAAAAGGAAAAAGTAGAAGAATTATTGTCGCAAGTAATCGTAGCTAAGCGATAGGGGGAAGCAACATATGAAAATTACAGAACTATTAAAAAGGGATACAGTTATTATGAATTTGACAGCTTCAAATAAAGAAGCTGTCATAGATGAATTAGTTGAGAAATTAAACGGCGCAAATCGTTTAAATAGTAAAGTGGAATTTAAAGAAGCTATTTTAAAGCGGGAGTCACAAAGTACAACTGGAATAGGGGAAGGGATTGCAATCCCTCATGCGAAAACAAAAGCTGTTAAGCAACCAGCGATTTGTTTTGGTAGAAGTGTAAGCGGTATCAATTATGAATCGCTTGACGGGCAACCAGCTCATTTATTTTTTATGATTGCTGCAAGTGAAGGGGCGAATAATACTCATTTAGAAACGTTATCGCGTCTATCTACATTATTAATGGATGAAGGGTTCCGTAAGCAATTATTAGAAGCAAAGGATGAAGAGGAACTTCTTCGTTTGTTTGATGAAAAAGAGAATGAAAAAGAAGAAGAGGTTGAAGTTGCAAAACCAGAAGGAAATGAACCCTACGTATTGGCAGTTACGGCTTGCCCAACTGGAATCGCTCACACGTATATGGCTGCAGATAGCTTGAAAGCAAAAGCAGCAGAGCTAGGAATCGCAATTAAAGTTGAAACGAACGGATCAACAGGTATAAAAAACGGTTTAACGAAAGAAGACATTGAACGAGCAACAGCTATTATCGTAGCAGCAGATAAACAAGTAGAAATGAACCGTTTTGCTGGGAAGCATGTCATTCAAGTACCAGTCGCTGATGGGATTAGAAAAACGGAAACACTTCTTAATCGAGCTGTAAAGCAAGATGCACCAATCTTTAAAGGTGTAAAAGAAGATGGAAAGGCAGAAAGTACGGAAAAAGAAAAAGGATTAGGAATTTATAAGCATTTAATGAACGGCGTAAGTAATATGCTTCCATTCGTTGTTGGTGGTGGGATTTTAATCGCATTAGCGTTTTCGTTTGGTGGTATAAAGGCGGAAGGTCCTTTAGCTGAATTGTTCATGTCTATTGGAGGAGGGAAAACAGGGGCGTTTTTATTCCTTGTACCAATTTTAGCTGGATTTATTGCAAGTTCTATTGCTGATCGACCTGGTTTTATGCCTGGTGTTGTAGGTGGATTTTTAGCAGCGCAAGCAAATGCGGGGTTTTTAGGTGGATTAATTGCTGGTTTCTTAGCTGGATATGTTGTTTTAGGGTTGAAAAAATTATTTTCAGGATTACCAGTACAGTTAGAAGGAATTAAACCTGTTTTGTTATATCCAGTCTTTGGATTGTTAATTACAGGAGTTGTTATGCAAAAAGTAGTAAACCCACCAGTAGTAGCATTAAATGAAATGCTAACAGGATGGTTAAATGGTTTGAACGGTACAAATGCTATATTATTAGGTCTTATTTTAGGCGGCATGATGGCAATTGATATGGGTGGTCCGATTAATAAAGCTGCATTTACTTTTGGTATTGCTGCAATAGAAGCGCAGAACTTTGGCGTACACTCTGCTGTTATGGCTGGTGGTATGGTACCGCCATTAGCGATTGCATTCGCAACTACTGTCTTTAAATCAAAGTTTACTGAAGCAGAACGTAAATCTGGTTTAACAAATTATATTATGGGCGCATCGTTTATTACAGAAGGTGCCATTCCATTTGCTGCGGCAGATCCGGTTCGAGTGATAGTAAGTTGTGTTGTTGGTTCAAGTATTGCGGGTGCATTATCTATGTTATTCCAAATTACATTACCAGCACCGCATGGTGGGTTATTTGTTATCGCATTAGTAAATAAACCGGTGCTATATATTTTCTCGATATTAGTAGGGACAGTTGTTTCAGCTCTTATGATGGGGATTTGGAAAAAGAAAATTAAATAACAGATGTAAAGGGGGGAGCTTTTATGAGCTGCTCCTTTTTATTACAAAAAAAGGAGTTAATAATTGGAGAATGATGGATTTTGGTAAAAGATGTAATGAAATATGATTTTTTTGTAACAAAAAAGTAATACTGTAATTTTTTCTGGAAAAAAATTCTGGTGCTTGTATGTGGAAAATATATGAAAACTATTGAAGATTCTATTAGAAATGGGATTCGTTAATATGGAAATTTATGTTACAACTCATTAATCGCATATTACGAATGGTTTGTAATTGTGTGATTTCGAAAAATCCTAAAAATCTGTTGCTATAATGAAAATACGAAAACAAAGCAAATGGAGGCTATTCATGAAAAAATTATTAGGTATAGCAACGGCGGCAGTTTTTGGTCTTGGGATTTTTGCAGGTTCTGCGAAAGCAGAAACGTTTGTAACAACAGACGTATTAAATGTTAGAGAAAACCCAACTGTAGAGTCTAAGCTTGTAGGTAAAATGTTAAGCGGAAATAAATTAGATGTTGTAAATACAGAAAATGGATGGACAAAAATTAAATTAAATGGTCAAGAAGCGTTTGTAAGTGCTGAATTTACAAAAAGTACATATTATGTGACGGCGGGCGTGTTAAATGTTCGCGCTGGAGCGAATACTGACTCAGAAATTCTTGGTAAACTGAATAAAAATGATATAATCGAAACGACAAATCAAGTTCAAAATGAATGGTTACAATTTGACTATAATGGAAAAACAGGATATGTTCACGTGCCATTTTTAACAGGGACGGCACCTGTAATTGAAAAGAAAGAAGTTGTAGCGCAAGAAGAAGCGCCAGTAAGAGTAAATACGCCGGTTAAGAATAATAAAGTAGTTAAGAACGAAGAGTCTGTTAAGAATGTAGAATCAAATAAACCTGTGGTAAAACAGCAGTCAACTACGAAACAAGTTGCGAAATCTACTCAAACAAGTGCACCTGCTGGTGGACGTGAAATAACAGTAGAAGCGACAGCGTATACAGCGCATCCAAGTGAGAATGGTACGTATGGTGGTCGTGTATTAACTGCAATGGGGCATGATTTAACAGCGAATCCAAATATGAAAGTAATTGCTGTTGATCCTAAAGTAATTCCACTTGGGTCAAAAGTATGGGTAGAAGGGTACGGAGAAGCGATTGCTGGAGATACTGGTGGTGCGATTAAAGGAAATCGTATTGATGTTCTAGTAGGCTCAGATGGTAGTGCGAATAGCTGGGGGCGCAAATCTGTAAAAGTAAAAGTTATAGAGTAGTGTATATGTATTAATATAAAAGGCGGTTGCTTGAAAGTGTGTAAGCAACCGCCTTTTATGAATCATTGAAAAGGATAAATAGTTTTACCTGTAATGATTTTATATGCACTGCAAAATTGATTTTGTATATACTCTGTATTTTTATTTTCAGAATGTAATGTGGTTTCTTGGAGAGTAGAATGAAAAGAACGTAGCAAACAATTTAAGGCGAAGTATAATTCTTCTTGTGAACAATTTTGTTCCTTTGTAGCAGTAGCTAAAATAAGGTCTTTTGTTAAAGATGAAAAATTTATGGAAGATTGTTCCATGGTCGACGCATCCCCTCAAACGTATTTTTACTCATGTATATGCGGAATTGGACAAACTATGTTCTTTTTTATTTATAATTTCATGTACCGAAATGAAAGAACTTGCAATCATGCCGTTAAAATTGGTAAGATTGGATATAATCAATAGATGGAGTACATTACATAAAGAGAGTTGAATGATATGGGAGAAGTGCAACGTGAAAAAGTTGCTGTCATCATTGGACCAACTGCTGTTGGAAAGACGAAGTTAAGTATTGATCTTGCCAAAGCGTTGAATGGTGAAATTATAAGTGGAGATTCCATGCAGATTTATCGTACGATGGATATTGGAACTGCAAAGGTGACGAAAGAAGAGATGGACGGAATTCCACATTATATGATCGATATAAAAAATCCGGAAGAATCATTTTCTGTTGCCGAATTTCAAGAACGTGTTCGTAAGCATATTCGAGAGATTACAGAACGTGGTAAATTGCCAATTATCGTTGGTGGAACAGGTCTGTATATACAATCCGTTTTATTCGATTATCAGTTTACGGATGAAGCTGGTGATACTATATACCGTGAACAAATGGAAAAGTTAGCAGTGGAACATGGTGTGGAGTATGTACATAAAAAATTACAAGAAGTAGACCCAGAAAGTGCTGAGCGTATTCACGCGAATAATGTCCGCCGTGTCATTAGAGCTTTAGAAATTTTCCGCACGACGGGTGAAAAAATGAGTAATCAACTTGAAAAACAAGAAAACGAGTTATTATACGATGTTTCCTTGATTGGCTTGACAATGGATCGAGAAATGCTATACGATCGCATTAACTTACGAGTTGATATAATGATGGACCAAGGTTTATTAGAAGAAGTAGAAGGATTGTATAATAGAGGGATACGAGAGTGTCAATCTATTCAAGCGATTGGGTATAAAGAGTTATACGATTATTTTGAGAATCGTGTCTCTTTAGAAGAAGCGGTATCACAATTAAAGACAAATTCACGTCGTTATGCAAAACGTCAATTAACGTGGTTCCGTAATAAGATGGATGTCACATGGTTTGATGTTACAGACGGTGAAAAAACGTCAGAAATTTTACGATACATAGAAGGAAAGATACAACTAAAGTCGAATAATAGTAAGTAGAGAAAAAGAGGAGGATTCGACATGAAGCAATCAATCAATATTCAAGATCAATTTTTAAATCAACTCCGTAAAGAGAATACGTTTGTTACGCTGTACTTATTAAATGGTTTCCAGCTTCGTGGATTAATTAAAGGATTTGATAATTTTACAGTCCTACTGGAAACGGAAGGTAAGCAACAGCTTATTTATAAACATGCAATTTCTACATTTGTACCACAAAAAAATGTTTCAATTGAATTAGAATAGTAATGAATTATTGTACATAACAAAAAAGAGCGAATTTCTCGCTCTTTTTTTATTTGCCATAAACAATACATAGTGAAATTTAAGCGATTCTAAATACAGTAAGGCGAATGTTAGTGTTTCCTGTTTCAGGAATTGTAATTTCGCTAAGGGTAGATTTGACAGAAATGTTTGCGCCAGCAGCTAATGTTTCGATTGTAGTAAATGAAAGTGAGTCGCCTATTAGATTTGAAGAGAAGTTGTCAGTTGCGACTGCTCCATTTATTGAAATTCCTACTCCGAGTGGAGCACATCCTGGTGTAGTTGTAGAGATGGATACGCTAATGACATAAATACCAGCGTTGATAACAGTGACTGTATCTGTGCCATTGAAGATAATGTTGTTTACGTTAATTGCAGTATTAAAAATGAAGTTGTTAAATTGGAGTACTGTTTGCTGAATGTTGTTTGTAACGACAATTGTTGCTACAGGGAAGCTAGGTCCAGTAGGCCCGGTAGGTCCAGTAACTCCTATACCAGTAGCGCCTGTTGGTCCTTGGATACCTTGAGGTCCAGTAGCGCCAGTAGCACCAGCAGGTCCTTGAATACCTTGAGGTCCAGTAGCGCCAGTAGCACCAGCAGGTCCTTGAATACCTTGAGGTCCAGTAGCGCCAGTAGCACCAGCAGGTCCTTGAATACCTTGAGGTCCAGTAGCGCCGGTAGCACCAGCAGGTCCTTGAATACCTTGAGGTCCAGTAGCGCCAGTAGCACCAGCAGGTCCTTGAATACCTTGAGGTCCAGTAGCGCCAGTAGCACCAGCAGGTCCTTGAGTACCCTGAGGTCCTTGAGGTCCAGTAACTCCTATACCAGTAGCGCCAGTAGCACCAGCAGGTCCTTGAATACCTTGAGGTCCAGTAGCGCCGGTAGCACCAGCAGGTCCTTGAATACCCTGAGGTCCGGTAGCGCCTGTTGGTCCTTGGATACCTTGAGGTCCAGTAGCGCCAGTAGCACCAGCAGGTCCTTGAGCACCCTGAGGTCCTTGAGGTCCAGTAACTCCTATACCAGTAGCGCCAGTAGCACCAGCAGGTCCTTGAATACCTTGAGGTCCAGTAGCGCCGGTAGCACCAGCAGGTCCTTGAATACCCTGAGGTCCAGTAGCGCCGGTAGCACCAGCAGGTCCTTGAATACCCTGAGGTCCAGTAGCGCCGGTAGCACCAGCAGGTCCTTGAATACCCTGAGGTCCGGTAGCACCAGTAGCACCAGCAGGTCCTTGAATACCCTGAGGTCCGGTAGCACCAGTAGCACCAGCAGGTCCTTGAATACCCTGAGGTCCGGTAGCACCAGTAGCACCAGCAGGTCCTTGAATACCCTGAGGTCCGGTAGCACCAGCAGGTCCTTGAGCACCTTGAGGTCCAGTAGCACCGGTAGCACCAGCAGGTCCTTGAATACCCTGAGGTCCAGTGGCACCGGTAGCACCTGTGTTACCTTGAACACCTTGAGGTCCGGTAGCACCTGTATTACCTTGAACACCTTGAGGTCCGGTAGCACCTGTGTTACCTTGAACACCTTGAGGTCCGGTAGCACCTGTATTACCTTGAACACCTTGAGGTCCGGTAGCACCTGTGTTACCTTGAACACCTTGAGGTCCAGTGGCACCAGTAGCACCAGCAGGTCCTTGAGCACCTTGAGGTCCAGTGGCACCAGTAGCACCTGTGTTACCTTGCGCACCCTGAGGTCCAGTGGCACCGGTAGCACCTGTGTTACCTTGAACACCTTGAGGTCCAGTAGCACCGGTAGCACCAGCAGGTCCTTGAATACCTTGAGGTCCAGTAGCGCCAGTAGCACCAGCAGGTCCTTGAATACCTTGAGGTCCAGTAGCGCCAGTAGCACCAGCAGGTCCTTGAATACCCTGAGGTCCAGTGGCACCGGTAGCACCTGTGTTACCTTGAACACCTTGAGGTCCAGTGGCACCGGTAGCACCTGTGTTACCTTGAACACCTTGAGGTCCAGTAGCACCGGTAGCACCAGCAGGTCCTTGAATACCCTGAGGTCCGGTAGCACCAGTAGCACCAGCAGGTCCTTGAATACCCTGAGGTCCAGTGGCACCAGCAGGTCCTTGAGCACCTTGAGGTCCAGTGGCACCAGTAGCACCTGTGTTACCTTGCGCACCCTGAGGTCCAGTAGCGCCGGTAGCACCAGCAGGTCCTTGAATACCCTGAGGTCCAGTGGCACCGGTAGCACCTGTGTTACCTTGAACACCTTGAGGTCCAGTAGCACCGGTAGCACCAGCAGGTCCTTGAATACCTTGAGGTCCAGTAGCGCCAGTAGCACCAGCAGGTCCTTGAATACCCTGAGGTCCAGTGGCACCGGTAGCACCTGTGTTACCTTGAACACCTTGAGGTCCAGTGGCACCGGTAGCACCTGTATTACCTTGAACACCCTGAGGTCCAGTGGCACCAGTAGCACCAGCAGGTCCTTGAGCACCTTGAGGTCCAGTGGCACCAGTAGCACCAGCAGGTCCTTGAGCACCTTGAGGTCCAGTGGCACCGGTAGCACCTGTGTTACCTTGAACACCCTGAGGTCCCTGAGGCCCGGTAGCCCCCGTAGCCCCCGTTGCGCCCGCAGGTCCTTGAGCCCCCGTTGCGCCCGCAGGTCCTTGGGCGCCTGTATTACCTTGAGGCCCTTGAGGTCCGGTAGCCCCCGTCGCGCCGGCTGGCCCAGTAGGTCCAGTAGGTCCTTGAATAAATGAAGCAGAATTAACTAGAGCGGTTTGTAATGCTGCTATTAATTTAAGAAGTTCTTGAAGTGTGCAAGGGTCGATTCGGAATAATTTTGTAATGTATAGTAAATAATTAATTAGATTTTGAAGCTCGATAAATACCGCACTTGCTACGAAAGTTGGATTTTTTAATATAGTTATTAAGTTTTTAATAATAGCTAACCCTTGTGCTTTCAGGGAGGAAGTAGCGTCTAGTGAACAAATAAATTTACTTAGTAGGTTCAATGTATCAATTAGATCTTCAATATTTTGAGGAGATGGATTTGCGAAAAGTTTTGGAATGATTTTTGTTAAATCAATAATGATTGCGCGGAATGTTCTAAGTTGTGCCTTAGTAACTGGGATTGATGGAGTATTTGGGATTCGTCCAGCGCTACTTGGAAAGCATGGTTTGGAGAATTTGTTCTGATTGTCGTTATAATGAGACATTAAATCTCTCCTTTCTCATGAGGATATGAACGAAACTCATCATAGTAGATGCAAAAATTAGTTAAATGGTCATAGTAAAATCGTTAGTTTAAAGAAAAAATAGAAAAAACGCCTTAGGATAAGGCGTTTTTTCTATTTTCTGCGTATTGATAATATCGTTTGAGTGAAACCTTGGATTTGAAACCAGCTAGTTTTATAATTTCTGACTCGGGGGTTTCTTTTTTTATTAAGTTTAAAATATAGGTGTTACGAAAATGTTGTCCTGAGATTCCTTTTCGTAAATTAGCTCTAGATACTTCAAGGCGAATCATTTTTTGGATAGCGATTTCTGTTAATCCCTTTGGTGCATCATTTTCGTATACCCATCTGTATGTTCCGCGATTAAAATCAAATGCAATAAATAATGGATCATTACTATGGTATTTTGGACGAACGGGCTCTGGGATGCTTTTGTAATAAGTATACAGTTGTTTTTTGTCTTCGTTAGTTAATGTAATTGTTCTTTCTACCCCTGCGGTTGCTGGGATAGATAATGTATTCGTTTCAAAGTGGACGTGATTCATAGTTAATGCTGTAAGTTCCTGTAAGGATAATCCATAGTCAATTAGTAAATTTAAAATAGCGATATTACGATCCATCAATAAAGGGCGTACAGGACGTTGCTTTTCTGAAAGTCCTTCTAATGAAGTGACTATATGTTTTAATCTTTTTTCTTCATCAGATGAAATGAAATCTTCATTGCGGAGTGTGCGGTCTGGTTGAATAGAAATTTCCATGTTCTTTAATGGGTTAGGGATGTTTAGAAAGTGATGCATTCTATTTAATACAATAAATACACGGTGCATCGTTTTCTCTGAGTAATGTCGATTCTTTTTTAAGTCGGAAAAGTAATCTTCGTAGTCTTTTGTACAAAGTGTAGCCCATATATTACTGGAAGGGAGCTTTTTGTTTTTTTCTAACCAATGTCCGAAATCTTCAATGTCATAAACATAACGTTTAATGGTTGAAGGTTTTCGGCCTTTATTCAATAAAAAAATAGAAAAGGCTTGTATTGTATCATGGAATTCCGTTGTCTCCATAGTCCCACCACCTTCATTATTTCTTATATTATAGCAAACTTTTCTGAAAATAGTCATTTGCAAAGGAGACAAGAATAATAATATTTGGTGAGTGGATAAAATGAGGTGATTGTATGGAACAATCGATGCGAAAGAAAAATAATAATCAAATTAACATTGTGTTAAATCATCGAAAAAAAATTTCTTTACCGGCCGCAGAAAATAAAACGGAAATTTCAAGTGAAACTACTACAAAACATGAGATGCTGCAAAGAATTGAAGAAGAGATGGGAAAGCTCGTTGGGATGGATGATATAAAGAAGATAATAAAAGAAATATATGCTTGGATTTATGTGAATAAAAAAAGACAAGAAATAGGATTAAAGTCTGAGAAACAAGTACTTCATATGTTATTTAAAGGGAATCCAGGTACAGGGAAGACAACTGTTGCTAGAATGATAGGGAAATTGTTATTTGAGATGAATATTCTATCAAAAGGGCACTTAGTTGAAGCTGAACGTGCCGATCTTGTAGGAGAGTACATCGGTCATACAGCTCAAAAGACAAGAGATTTAATAAAAAAAGCGATGGGAGGGATTTTGTTTATTGATGAGGCGTATTCATTAGCCCGAGGAGGAGAAAAAGATTTTGGAAAAGAAGCAATTGATACGCTGGTAAAACATATGGAAGATAAACAACACGGGTTTGTGTTGATTTTAGCTGGTTATTCAAGAGAGATGAATCATTTTCTTTCATTGAATCCAGGACTGCAATCCCGTTTTCCATTTATAATTGAGTTTGCGGATTATTCAGTAAATCAACTGTTAGAAATAGGGAAGAGGATGTATGAAGAACGTGAATATCAGTTATCGAAAGAGGCTGAATGGAAATTTAGAGATCATTTACATGCTGTAAAGTATTCGTCGCAAATTACATCGTTTAGTAATGGACGATATGTCCGGAATATTGTTGAAAAATCGATTCGTACACAAGCCATGCGGTTGTTGCAAGAGGATGCGTACGATAAATATGATTTGATTGGAATATCAAGTAGTGATTTGATGCTTGAAGAGGAGACGCACAGTACGTAAACTGTGCGTCTGTTTTTTCTGTATAAGTGCTTTTATTATTTTTTTGCTTTTTCTTGATAAGATTTATGGAAGTGTTCCATTTTAGCGCTTTTTTCGTGTGCAGAAGTAGGGTCATGTCCAATTTGTCCTACTGAGCTTTTTTGAGCCCCTTTATTAACGTGGTTTGTCATTTGTATTCACCTCACTTTGAGAATTAGTATAAACATTATGTAAAGAAAAACTCATTAGAAAAGAAAAACCTCTTTACAATCTGTAAAGAGGTTGGATTGCTATTTATGCATTGAACGTTCGTTTGTGTCGATGCGTCTATGCGGTAAATGCCATTTGTAATGAATAGAAATCATGCGGAAGCAAACAATTAAAATGAATAAGGTGTATAGAGCCCAATCGCTAACAATAATGTGAGCGCCGATTAAGAAGCCTGCCAGAATCGTCCAAAAAGCATATACATCAGCTCGAAGAACGAGAGGTTTTCTACGGGCTAAAAGATCGCGGATAATACCGCCGCCAATGCCAGTTAAAACGGCTGCTACAATTGTAGCGCTAATTGGTAAATTTAATTTTTGAGCGTATAATGCCCCTTGTACGGCAAATGCTGATAAGCCAATAGCATCAGTGATATTTTCCCACTTTTTCCAGTGTCTAATTAATTTATTTGGAAAAAGAAAAATAATTGTCATTGATAAAAGTGCGATTTGGAATAACATGTCTTGTTGCCAAAACGCGACAATCGGATAACCGATTAATAAATTACGAAGGGCACCTCCCCCAAATGCGGTTGCCATTCCTAAAATATACACCCCGAAAATATCATAATCCTCTTCCATTGCGACAATGGCTCCGCTTAATGCGAAAGCGATTGTGCCTATGATGCTAAAAATCTCCCATGCCATGAATTTTCTCCCCCGCTAACTAGATGAAATGTGCTTCCTCTGCTATTATATTAGAAGGTTTAAATTTCGAAAAGGATGAGTGAACATATTTGATGGAAGAAAAAGAAAAAGTCATATTAGTGGGCTGTCAATTGCCGCAAGATGATGATGAAAAGTTTATGCATTCCATGAAAGAGCTTGCATCGCTAGCGAAGACTGCACGAGCAGAATTGTTAGTGTCTACAACGCAAAAACGACCGAAGTTTCATCCGGCGACTTATATAGGTAAAGGTAAATTAGAAGAGCTTACAATGTTAACTGAAGAATTAGAACCGGATGTTATCGTATTTAATAACGAATTATCGCCGAGTCAAATTCGGAATTTATCCTCAGTGTTAGATGGGAGGGTAATTGATCGAACACAACTCATATTAGATATTTTTGCGCAACGTGCGAAGTCGAGAGAAGGTAAGCTTCAAGTAGAATTAGCTCAGTTGCAATATACAATGCCGCGTCTTATGGGGCAAGGATTGTCTTTATCGCGTCTTGGTGGTGGTATTGGAACGAGAGGACCGGGCGAGACGAAACTTGAGACGGATCGTCGTCATATTCGATCACGCATTGATGAAATAAAGAAACAACTTGCGGTTGTTGTGGAACATCGAAAAAGATATCGTGAGAGAAGAAAAGATAATAAGGTATTTCAAGTTTCATTAATAGGTTATACAAATGCGGGAAAATCTACACTGTTTAATAGATTAACGGAAGCTGATACATTTGAAGAAAACTTGTTGTTTGCAACGCTAGATCCGACGACAAGGAAGATGCCGTTACCCTCTGGTTATACAGTATTACTAACTGATACGGTTGGTTTTATACAAGATTTACCTACGTCATTAATTGCTGCTTTTCGTTCGACGTTAGAAGAAGCGGGTGAAGCGGATGTTATTTTACATGTTGTTGATTCTGCAGATCCTAATTATGTAGGGCACGAGAAAACGGTAAAATAATTATTGTCAGAACTTGAAATTAATCATATTCCTATTATTACTTTATATAATAAAAAAGATGAGTTACATCAAAACTTTATTCCGTTTCCGAAAAATGACTTCTTAATGACTAGTGCTTTTGAAGAAAATGATCTATTACATATAAAAGAAGCGATAGAAACGAAAATGAAGGAAGAAATGAATCGGTATCATGTGGAAATTCCTCCGAGTGAAGGTAAGTTGTTAACGCTATTAAAGACGGAAACACTATTAACAAAGATGGAGTTTTTAGAAGATAAATTTGTATATGATTGTGATGGGTATATTTTTACTCATTCATCGCTTAATGTGCAATTAAAGAGATTTTTAGTGGAAGAAGGAGAAAATAAAAATGTTTGATCGTTTGAAAAATGGAGAAAAAATTGCTCCAATCGTAAAAGAAGTAGAGAGCCAAATTACAGAAGTACATAAACGTGCGGATGAAGTAATTGAAAGTAATCAGTTTCGTGTGTTAGAAAGTTTTCGTAAACATAAAATTAGCGATTCGCATTTTATTCCGACGACAGGTTACGGTTATGATGATATTGGTCGTGATACGTTAGAAAAAGTGTATGCAGATGTATTTGGAGCGGAAGCTGGCCTTGTTCGTCCGCAAATTATTTCAGGTACGCACGCTATTTCTACAGCGTTATTCGGTATTTTGCGTCCAGGAGATGAGTTATTGTACATCACTGGCAAGCCGTATGATACGTTAGAAGAAATCGTTGGTGTACGCGGAAAAGGCGTAGGTTCATTTAAAGAATATAATATTGGCTATAATGCAGTTCCGCTTACTGAAGAGGGGCTTGTTGATTTTGAAGCTGTTGCAGCTGCTATTCATAGTAATACGAAGATGATTGGTATTCAGCGCTCGAAAGGTTATGCTACTCGTCCGTCATTTACTATTTCTCAAATTAAAGAGATGATAGCGTTTGTCAAAGAAATTAAACCGGATGTTGTTGTATTTGTAGATAACTGTTATGGCGAGTTTATTGAAGAGCAAGAGCCATGTCATGTTGGTGCAGATTTAATGGCAGGTTCGCTTATTAAAAACCCAGGTGGTGGAATTGTTAAAACTGGTGGTTACATTGTTGGTAAAGAACAGTATGTTGAGGCGTGTGCATACCGTTTAACATCTCCAGGAATTGGTGCGGAAGCAGGGGCATCTTTATACAGTCTACAAGAAATGTATCAAGGATTCTTCTTAGCACCACATGTAGCGGGACAAGCGCTAAAGGGTGCGATTTTTACAGCTGCATTTTTAGAAAAGTTAGGAATGAATACATCACCAGCATGGAATACGCCGAGAACAGATTTAATTCAGTCTGTTCAATTTGATGATAAAGATCGCATGATTGCATTCTGCCAAGCGATTCAATATGCATCTCCGATTAATTCTCACTTCACTCCGTATGCCAACTACATGCCGGGGTATGAAGATGATGTAATTATGGCTGCGGGAACGTTTATTCAAGGTGCAAGTATTGAATTGTCTGCGGATGGTCCAATTCGTCCGCCGTATGTTGCTTACGTGCAAGGTGGGTTAACTTATTCACATGTGAAAATTGCGATTTGTTCTGCAATTGATGCATTAATTGAAAAAGATTTATTAAAAATCTCTTAAAGGGAAGCTGTCGATTTCGACAGCTTTTTTCGCATAAAAGTAATGATTTATTTCATTAGAAAAAAGAATGAAAAAATTTATAAAAAATCATGTAAGAAAAGCTAACATCTATTGACACTAAACATAACATGGTATAAAATGAGAAGCAGTTAAGGCGAAGGAGGAACTGAAACGATGAAAGAAGATAGACGTTCTGCCCCGCTGTTTCCTATTGGTATTGTTATGGATTTAACACAATTGTCTGCACGTCAAATTCGCTACTATGAAGAGCATAATCTTGTTTCTCCAACCCGTACAAAGGGGAATCGTAGGTTATTTTCATTTAACGATGTAGATAAGTTGTTAGAGATTAAAGATTTATTAGATCAAGGCTTGAATATGGCTGGTATTAAACAAGTGTTACTAATGAAAGAAAATCAAACAGAAGCAGTGAAAGTAAAAGAAGAAACGAAAGAAATTTCAAAAACTGAGCTTCGCAAAATACTTCGAGACGAACTACAACATACAGGTAGATTTAATCGAACTTCATTGCGACAAGGTGACATTTCAAGGTTTTTTCACTAAAGACAACTGATTCTGAAGGTGTTTAGAGGGACTAAGGAGGAATTTATAATGGCTAGGTACACAAAAGAAGATATTTTCCGTTTGGCGAAAGAAGAGAATGTAAAGTATATCCGCTTACAATTTACGGATCTTTTAGGAGTAATTAAAAACGTAGAAATTCCAGTGAGCCAATTAACAAAAGCTCTTGATAATAAAATGATGTTTGATGGATCTTCTATTGAAGGTTTCGTACGTATTGAAGAATCTGATATGTACTTATATCCAGATTTAGATACTTGGGTTATCTTCCCTTGGACAGCTGAAAAAGGTAAAGTAGCTCGATTAATCTGTGATATTTACAATGCAGATGGTACTCCATTTGAAGGAGATCCACGTAACAACTTAAAACGTGTATTAAAAGAAATGGAAGCTTTAGGATTCTCAGATTTCAATCTTGGACCAGAGCCAGAATTCTTCCTATTCAAAGTAGATGAAAAAGGAAATCCAACATTAGAATTAAATGATAACGGTGGATACTTCGACCTTGCGCCGATGGATCTAGGGGAAAATTGTCGTCGTGATATCGTTCTTGAACTTGAAGAAATGGGCTTTGAAATTGAAGCGTCTCACCATGAGGTTGCTCCAGGGCAGCACGAAATTGATTTCAAATATGCAAATGCAATTCGCTCATGTGATGACATTCAAACATTCAAACTTGTTGTAAAAACAATTGCTCGTAAACACGGTTTACACGCAACGTTTATGCCAAAACCATTATACGGTGTGAACGGTTCAGGTATGCACTGTAACTTATCACTATTCAAAAATGGTGAGAACGTATTCTTCGATCAAAACGGTGATTTACAATTAAGTGATGATGCTCGTCACTTCATCGCAGGTATTTTAAAACACGCACCAGCATTTACAGCGGTAGCAAACCCAACTGTAAACTCTTACAAGCGTTTAGTACCTGGATACGAAGCTCCTTGTTACGTAGCATGGTCTGCACAAAACCGTAGCCCATTAGTACGTATCCCTGCATCACGTGGTATTAGCACACGCGTAGAAGTACGTAGTGTTGACCCAGCTGCAAACCCATATTTAGTAATGGCTACATTATTAGCAGCAGGTCTTGATGGAATTAAAAACAAATTAACTCCACCAGCTGCAGTAGACCGTAACATCTATGTAATGACAAAAGAAGAGCGCGAAGAAGCGGGTATCGTTGATTTACCAGCAACATTAGCGCAAGCTTTAGTTACATTACAATCGAATGAAGTAGTATGTGGTGCACTAGGTGACCATTTACTTGAGCACTTCATTGAAGCGAAAGAAATTGAGTGGGATATTTTCCGCACACAAGTTCACCAATGGGAACGCGATCAGTATATGTCTCTATACTAAGAGAGGGAAAAGCCTTGATACTACGGTATCAGGGCTTTTTTATTTGTCCGAAAATATAGAGGCTTGTGAAATGAATTGAATAGGTGCCCACAAAACGCCCGAAAAAATCATTGTGGATTATTAAAAATGCATGCTAGCTATGAATGAAAATGTGCAAATTGAACTATGGTGAGGATGTATTTGATTCGGAAATTAAGTATTGAAAAATACAGTACCTTGCAATAAATAATACTAAGTGGTATATTATGGATGTGATAAGTACCGTGTATTGAACAGTACTGAAATGAGAAAGGGGGATTGACCTTGAACGTTCAGTTTAAAAAAGGTGTGTTAGAACTGTGTGTACTGGCACTTGTGAAACGTAAAGATTGTTACGGTTATGAACTTGTTCAGCAAATCTCAAATAAATTTTTAATATCGGAAGGGTCAGTGTATCCTTTATTACGTCGTTTAACGAAAGAAGGGTATTTTCAAACGTATTTGAAAGAATCTACGGAGGGACCGCCTCGTAAATATTATCAACTAACTGAGCAAGGGGAAGCGCAACTGAATTTGTTAGTAACAGAGTGGCGTGATTTTGCAAAAGGCGTACAAGAAATTATTGAAGGGGTGGAATGGGATGAGTAAAGAACAGTTTCTTAAGGAATTATCAAGTCATCTTAGAAAGTTACCGGAAGAAGAGAGGAAAGATATTTTATTTGATTATGAAGAGCATTTTCAGTTTGGGAAAGAAGAGGGAAAAACTGAATCGGAAATAATAAAGGGCCTTGGTTCTCCGAAAATAATTGCGAAAGACTTACTTGCGATGTATCGATTTGATGAAATGAAAAAAGATCCGTCAACTTCAAATGTGACAAGAGCTGTCATGGCAGCGATTGGACTTAGTTTGTTTAATTTCATTATTGTGTTAGGCCCGTTAGTTGCAATTATCGCTTTTATATTTTCCTTTTGGGTCGGTGGGATTGCTAGTGTAGTGACACCATTCTTCGTTATTGGAAAAGTATTTATGGGTACTTTTATATGGTTGGATGTATTCGTTAGTATAACGTTTGTTGGAGTAGGTTTGTTGTTATGTATGATCGCTTATTATAGTACGAAGTGGTTTAAAAGGTTATGCGTACGTTATGTCATATGGAACTTCAAAATGATAAAAGGGGAGTAGATGATGAAAAAAATATTGTTAGTAGCAATCGCTTGTATCATTATTGGAGTTATAGGGATTTCACAAACATATGAAAAAGCAGTACAAACTGCAGAAGAAGGAAATAAAGAAGACGTAATTAAAAACGAAACAATAAAAAATATAGAAGTTAAGTTAGATGCTGGGGATATTGCTATCCAAAAATCTTCTGACTCTTCTTTTTATGTAAAGCAATCAGGGGATGTACGTAAACAAAAGATCCGTATCGCTGAAGATGGTGACACATTAAAAATTATTGGGGAAAGAGAAAAAGGTGCTTCATTTGATTTTTCTTTTTACGATTTTAAGTTTCAAACGTCAACAGTGACTATATTTATACCAGAACGTTCTTACAAAGAGATAAAAGTAAATTCATCCGCTGGACAAATAGAAATAAGTGATGTAAACAGTGATCATGTAACTGTTGGGACCCTCGCTGGAGAAGTAGATTTGAAACATGTCACAGCAAAAAGTGTGGAAGGATCTTCAAAAGCTGGAGAGCTGAGCTTTAAAAAGGTAATAGGAAAAGTAACTGCGAAAACGGCTAGTGGAGAAGTGCATATTATGGATCATGATCCTAAATATGATGTAGAGGCAAGCTCAACTGCTGGGGATGTAGATATTACTTTATTAGAAAAACCACAAGATGCAGTTATAACTGGGCAAAGTGCAGCTGGCGAAGTGATGATTTTTAATGAAGAAAATAAAAATGTAACAATTGGAAATGGTAGTAAAAAGATTAGTGGTAAAACAGCTGCTGGTGATGTGACGATTGAAGCTCGATCATAAGAAATGGAATGTATGAAAATCTATCAAAATACAAAAAAGAAGATAATAACCGTATATAAATAAGGTTATTATCTTCTTTTTTTATTTTTAATGTAAATCACGATATACGCCAATTACTTTTCCGATAACTGACACTTGTTTTAAAATGATAGGCTCTAATGAAGAGTTTTCCGGCTGTAGACGGAAATGGTCTTTTTCTTTATAGAAACGTTTAACAGTTGCTTCGTTATCTTCTGTTAAAGCGACTACAATTTCACCATTATATGCAGACTGTTGTTGGCGAACAACAACTAAATCTCCATCGAAAATACCAGCTTCTATCATACTATTTCCAGAAATACGTAACATAAATACTTGGTCTGCTCCAGCAACAATGCTAGCTGGAAGTGGGAAGTGATCTTCTACACTTTCAACTGCTGTAATCGGTAATCCAGCAGTAACTTTTCCGACAATTGGAACTTGAATAACAGATTGTGTTTCTGTATCCATTCGATCGTCACCTAAAATTTCAATTGCACGTGGTTTTGTTGGATCGCGTCGAATGTATCCTTTTTCTTCTAATCTTGATAAATGTCCGTGCACTGTAGAACTAGAAGCGAGGCCGACTGCTTGACCGATTTCACGTACGGAAGGTGGATATCCTTTTTCTTGTACTTTTAGCTTAATAAAGTCGAGAATGTCTTGCTGGCGTTTCGTTAACTTTTCCATGTTTTCTAACACCTCGTTTTCTTTCATTTTTCTTATTAATAAGTATAACATGCGAAAAAACATTCTACAAACATAAGTTCGAACAAAAGGCGAATTTATGTTAAACTGGAGGGAAATAATAGTGAGAAAGAGGGGTTCATAATGAATGCAATTATTTATGCGCGTGTGAGTACAACAAAAGAAGCACAAGAAACGTCATTATTACGTCAAAAAGATGAATTATTGCATTTAGCAGAGCGCTATCAAATGAATGTTACTAAGGTGATTGAAGAGCAGGCTAGTGGCTATACAATTGAGCGTGATGGCATATTAGAAGTGCTAGATACAATTCGAGATGAACAAATTGATGTGCTACTTATACAAGATGAAACGCGCCTGGGTAGGGGAAATGCAAAGATTGCACTAATGCACTGTTTACATAAAGAGGGAATAAAAGTATACACGCATACGCATAATGGAGAATTACAATTGTCGGATTCTGATTCGATGGTATTAGATATTATTGGTATTGTTGAAGAGTATCAAAGAAAGATTCATAACTTAAAAATTAAACGTGGTATGCAACGAGCAGTAGAAAAAGGCTATCGTCCAGAAAATAATTTAAAGAACCGTCATTTAAGTGTAGGACGAGAGAAGAAAGAAGTGCCGATTGAGGAAATTGTACGTTTGCGCAAGAGTGAACTTACTTTCGAAGAAATTGCAGCAACGCTTCGCGGCTTTGGTCATAATGTTTCAAAAGCGACTGTACATCGTAGATATGTAGAGTATACAAAGCAATTGCTTGATAAAGAAGAGTAACTATTGTATGATAATAATCAGTTTTGATTAGAAGGGGGATTCGAGATGCTTAGTCACGAACTCGTTGAACGCATTAACTTCTTAGCGAAAAAAGCAAAAGCTGAAGGTTTAACTGAAGAAGAACAACGTGAGCGTCAATCGCTACGTGAACAATATTTAAAAGGATTTCGTCAAAATATGTTAAACGAACTTAAAGGAATTAAAGTCGTTAATGAACAAGGTACTGACGTTACACCGGCGAAATTAAAAGCTTTAAAAAAGCAAGATAATGCAAAATTAAACTAAAAGATGGGCGAAGCCCATCTTTTTTATTTATTATATTCGTTAGTTAATAACTTTCCAGTTGTTATTAACCGTTGCCTCTATCTTTTTATTTTTCAAAATATAATTAGCGATCAGTTCAGACATATCTGTTGGTATGTCTTTTATTACGGGCTTATTTTGGAACATAAAGAAGTTTCCTCCGCCGCTTGCGCGATAATTATTCATAACGACGTCATATTCTTCATCCATATTAAGAGGAGCGCCTTTGTATTGTAAAGATTTGACCCTTTCGCCAATAGGTTTGGAAATGTTTAATATGTACGAAATCCCTTCCCACATATCGTAATTATAGTGTTGTGGCTTTGGTTCTAGGAAGATAGGGTTTACGATGATAGATCCATCTGCATGTAATGTGAAATAAGAAGCAGAGAGTTCTAAGGCATCTTTTATATCCGCTCCAGTTATTCTAATTACTTGTAATGTATTTGGATAAATATAATTAGAAACGATGTCACGCATTGTTACATATTTTGGGAAACCTGGAGATGTATTATGGAATAAGCTTGTACAAGAAATAGAAACATTAGCTATATCCATCTGTATCTTATTTATAAATTCAATAAAAGGATGGTCTTGTAAACGAGTTTGCATAGCGTCTGAAATTTGCATGTCCCCATAGATGAATCCAATAGGTTGATCGAGCCAATTTTGTGTTTTCTCTTCATAATCGGCAACTAAGGAAAGAAGATGTTGGTCCGCCGCAAATCCTTGCACGGGCAATAATTGTGAATAACTCTCTTTTTTAACCCATTTTTGTTCTGTTTTTTCAAATGTTACTGTTATTTTTCCAACGGAATGTCCATTACATCCGGTCTGTAAAATTGTTACACCGTTTATTACGGTGTCAGAGATTTCTCGGTGTTGGTGGCCTGTTAGCAAAATATCTATTCCTTCAATATCATGGCACATTGCATATCCTTGGTTTTCACCTGTTAAAACTTCAGTCGGTACCCCAGTTTGTAAATCGCGTTCAAATCCTCCATGATACGCTACGACTAATAAATCTGGTTTCTCGTGTTCGTGAATGTAAGAAACCCACTTTTTTGTTGATTCTAATGCATCTTCAAATTGTAAATCTTGAATGTGATGGGGTTGTTCCCAATTAGGAATGTAATGCGTTGTCACCCCTAAAATAGCAATTTTTATATTTGATTCCATCTGTTTTATTATATATGGTTTTCCGAAATAAGATTCTTTTCTGTTTTTATCTAAAATATTTGCTGATAAATACGGGAAGTTGGCAGTAGAAATAGCATGATTTAATACATCCATTCCATAATTAAATTCATGATTTCCAATCACTGCAGCGTCATAACGTAAATAGTTTGCTATTAATGACATTGGGTTTTTCTTATCTTTTTCATATGTAGCGTAATGATAAGTAAAGGGTGTTCCTTGTATGAAGTCACCGTTATCAATTAACAGGACGTTTCTATTTTGGGAACGTTCTTTTTTTATAAGAGTAGAAATTTTAGCTAAACCGATTTCAGCTTTGGAGTTATCTTGGTAGTGAATTGGATAAACAGTACCATGTATATCACTTGTTAATAAGATGTTTAAAGTTACAATTTGATTTTGATTCAATATCATTCACCTTTTCTATTATTATCTACTAGTTAAGCATATCAAATATATGAAGAGAATTTTAATGAGAGTGTATAGAATGTGTAAAGATTCTGTAAATAAGCAATTATTAATAAAAATGTGTGATATATTTCTTCATGTTTACGGAAGGTAATTTATAACAATAGAAATGGAGGCATTAATATGTTTAAAAAAGTTTTTGCAATGAGTACGACAGTTGTACTAGCGGCGGGATTATTAAGTGGTTGTGGAACGAAGGAATCAAGTGCAAGTAAAAATGAAGATACAAAAAAAGGTTATGTACCAAAGACTTTAAATGTTCAATTTGTTCCTTCTCAAAATGCAGAAACGTTAGAGGCGAAGGCTAAACCACTTGAGAAGCTATTAAGTGATAAATTAAATATTCCGGTAAAAGTTAGTATTTCAACGAATTACAACACAATTGTAGAAGCGATGACATCTAAGCAAGTAGATGTAGGCTTTTTACCTCCAACAGCGTATGTGCTAGCACATGAGAAAAAGGCTGCAAACGTAATTTTACAAGCGCAACGTTTTGGAGTAGATGATGAAACAGGAGCACCTACAAAGGATTTAGTAGACTTTTATAAATCTGAGTTTGTAGTTAAGAAAGATTCAAACATTAATAGTGTAAAAGATTTAAAAGGTAAAAAAATTGGTTATCAAGATGTAACGTCATCAGCGGGATATGTATGGCCTGCAGCTGTATTGTTAAAAGAGGGAATTGATCCGCTAAAGGATGTGAAACCTGTTACATTAAAAGGTCACGATCAGTCGCTTATTGCTCTTTTAAATGGTGATGTAGATGCAGCTGTTGTATTCCAAGATGCTCGTAATATTGTAAAAAAAGATTATCCAAATATATTTGATCAAACGAAAATAGTGAAATTTACAGAGAAGATTCCAAACGATACGATTTCAGTACGCTCTGATTTAGATGCAGAGTGGAGTAAGAAATTACAAGATGCTTTCATTGAAATAGGAAAGAATGAGGAAGGTCACAAAATCATTAAAGAAGTATATTCACATGAAGGATATGTTAAATCCGATGATAGTAAATTTGATATCGTTCGTGAATATGGAAAGAAAGTAAAAACGCAATAATACATATGGAAATGGCGGCTAACTGGAAGGATATGTTTTCAGTTAGCTTGCAGTTTTGAATACATAGAAGGTAGGTAAGATGAGTGATAGAGTTTCGAAATGTCTCTAAAGTGTATCCGAACGGTACAAAAGGGTTGAATCATATAAACTTGAACATTCAAAAAGGTGAGTTTGTTGTAATGGTAGGGCTGTCCGGTGCTGGAAAGTCTACACTTCTAAGATCAGTAAATCGCCTTCATGAGATTACAGAAGGTGAAATCATGATTGAAGGTGAGTCTATTACTGCTGCGAAAGGAAAAGGTTTACGCCGCATGCGCCGGGATATTGGTATGATTTTTCAAAGTTTTAACCTTGTAAAGCGATCAACGGTATTGAAAAATGTATTAGCTGGACGTGTTGGGTATCATTCGACTTTGCGTACAACGTTAGGTCAATTTCCAAAAGAAGATTTGGAGCTTGCCTTTCAATCGTTGAAGAGGGTGAATATTTTAGAAAAAGCATATGCACGAGCTGATGAATTATCAGGAGGGCAACAGCAACGTGTATCGATTGCTAGAGCGTTGGCGCAACAAGCAAAAATCATATTGGCAGATGAACCTGTTGCATCGTTAGATCCGCTAACAACAAAGCGAGTATTAGATGATTTGAAAAAAATTAATGAAGATTTTGGGATTACAACAATTGTAAACTTACACTCTATTGATTTAGCTAGGCAATATGCGACTCGTATTATTGGATTACATGCGGGTGAAATTGTTTTTGATGGTTCAGTAGAAGAGGCGACAGATGAAAAGTTTGCTGAAATTTATGGAGACGTTGCGCAGAAAAGTGAATTATTAGAGGTGGCAGTTAAATGAATGACGTGACGATATATTTGAAAGCGATACCGAAGCCGCCGAGTAAGTTGAAACATATGTTAACGGCTATTCTAGTCATTTTGCTGTTGTGGGGAAGTTGTGTACAGGTCGACGCATCATTTTCAAAACTAGTAGTGGGTTTTCCTAATATGATTGATTTGTTAAAAGAGATGGTGCCGCCTGATTGGAGTTATTTTCAAGTTATTACAACAGCGATGTTAGATACAATACGTATGGCGATTATTGGGACGACTTTAGGAGCGATTTTAGCTATTCCACTGGCACTATTTGCGGCAAGTAATGTATTTACTAGTACATTCTTGTACGGTCCAGCTCGATTGGTTTTAAATTTTATCCGAACGATACCAGATTTATTATTAGCGGCAATTTTTGTAGCTATTTTTGGAATAGGACCACTTCCAGGTATTTTGGCTCTTACTTTTTTCTCAATTGGGCTCGTGGCAAAATTATTATATGAGTCAATTGAATCGATTGATCCAGGTCCATTAGAAGCGATGACAGCAGTAGGAGCAAATAAAGTACAATGGATTGTCTATGGGGTAATTCCGCAAGTGAAAGCGCATTTTGTCTCCTATGTTCTTTATACATTTGAGGTAAACGTACGTGCAGCAGCTGTTTTAGGTTTAGTAGGGGCAGGCGGTATCGGATTATATTATGATCGTACACTTGGATTTTTACAATATGAACAAACTGCATCTATTATTATCTATACTCTTGTTGTTGTATTGTTAATTGATTATGTAAGTACATTGTTGCGGGAGAAATTATAATGAGTAAAACGACGTTAATTGTACCAAAATCGAAGAAACCGAGTGTGTATCGCTGGTTTATTTTTGTAGCACTTACATTTGTTTATGTGTGGGCTTTTTCAGGCGTACCGCTAGAGGGAATCAAGGATACGGCGGGAGAAATTACAAAAGCAATTATGACAGGTGTATTGAATCCAGATTGGTCGTATGTATCTTTGCCGGATGGTGAAGATTTATTACATGGTTTAATTGATACGTTGGCAATTGCGATATTAGGTACATTTATTTCTGCCTTTTTATCTGTTCCATTCGCTTTTTGGGCAGCAACGAATATGAGCAGTGGGAAATTAACCTCAGGAACTGGGAAATTTGTACTTAGTTTTGTTCGTACATTTCCTGAATTAGTTATGGCTCTTTTATTTATAAAAGCTGTTGGACCAGGATCTTTTGCCGGAGTTTTAGCTTTAGGATTACACTCTATTGGGATGTTAGGAAAACTATATTCAGAAGGAATTGAAAATATAGATAAGGGACCGACGGAAGCGTTACTAGCAACAGGTGCGAATCGGTTTCAAATACTTTGGTATGCAGTATTGCCACAAGTATTACCGGATTTTCTATCGTATACGTTATACAGGTTCGAAATTAATGTACGATCCGCTGCTATTTTAGGTGTTATTGGAGCAGGTGGGATTGGCACGCCTCTAATTTTTGCGCTGAGTTCACGCAATTGGTCTCGTGTAGGAATTATTTTATTAGGCATCATTTTAATGGTTATTATCATTGACTTTATTTCAAGTTCAATACGGAAGAAAATTGTATAAGTTATTTTAAAAGCACCTACAAAAGGTGCTTTTTTATACTATAAGAATAATGAATGTAGACATTATGGAATAACAGGGGGGATATTTTGGCTTTACAACATGAGTTTGTATTTGTTTCGAATGAAAAAAAGGATTGGATTTTAAAGATATAGATTGGATTGAATTTTGTTTTTTTTATATAAAGAGGAGGCAACGATAGATGAGTGTGTTGTATTAAGTGATGAGATAATCGTATATCTATTAGATTTTATCCATTGGATCCCGACCTATTATCCAGCGAAAAAGCAGAAGGGTTCGGAATTCACTATTATGGTATTACGAAAATAGAACAGCGAGGGGCAGTGGTAGCAGAACAGTTATTTTGTTCGCTAGTTAGTATGTTTTCTTTAGCGCCAGAAATAATCGAATTGACAGGAGAGTTTCAATGGGAAAATGATAATAATACGGATGGAGAATATGCAAGATACGTATTTGGTCGAAATAAATTATGCCAAGATTTACAGTCGTTTATTCGTTTGCTTCGCAGAGTGAAAAATGGGGAAGGATATATTTTGCACTATGGAATTTGAAATTAACGTATAAATATACAGATAATTCTCTTTCTTTTTAAAATAAAAACAATGAAAAAGTATGTCATATTGAATGCCCATACATTCGCGAAATCATTGATTTTTTTATGAAAAATCAAAAAAACATCAACATATTTGTCGATACATGTTGTATAATCTTGCGTGGGAAGCTATCATATAAATGTATAAAACGTTTACTAATATAAGCGAAGGGAAGAATAGCATGTCACATTCAATCGAACAACTTTCTATCAACACGATTCGCACATTATCCATCGATGCGATTGAAAAAGCAAACTCTGGTCACCCAGGAATGCCAATGGGTGCAGCACCAATGGCTTATACATTATGGACTCAATTTATGAAACACAATCCAAATAACCCAACGTGGTTTAACCGTGATCGTTTCGTATTATCTGCAGGTCATGGTTCAATGTTATTATACAGCCTACTTCACCTATCTGGTTATGATGTAACAATGGATGACTTAAAGAACTTCCGTCAATGGGGAAGCAAAACTCCAGGACATCCTGAGTATGGTCATACAGCTGGTGTAGATGCAACTACTGGTCCACTTGGACAAGGTATTTCAACTGCTGTAGGTATGGCAATGGCTGAAAGACATTTAGCTGCTAAATATAACCGTGATGCGTATAATGTAGTAGATCATTATACATACGCTATTTGTGGTGATGGAGATTTAATGGAAGGCGTTTCTGCTGAAGCATCTTCATTAGCTGCTCATTTACAATTAGGTCGTCTTGTTGTGCTTTACGATTCAAACGATATTTCATTAGATGGCGATTTAAATCGTTCATTCTCTGAAAGTGTAGAAGATCGTTACAAAGCATACGGATGGCAAGTAATCCGTGTTGAGGATGGAAACGATATTGAAGCTATCGCGAAAGCAATCGAAGAAGCGAAAGCTGACGAAAAACGCCCAACGCTAATTGAAGTAAGAACGACAATTGGTTTCGGTTCTCCAAACAAATCAGGAAAATCAGCTTCACATGGTTCTCCACTTGGTGTAGAAGAAACAAAGTTAACGAAAGAAGCATACGCTTGGACTGCTGAGCAAGATTTCCATGTAGCAGAAGAAGTATATGACAACTTCCGTAAAACAGTACAAGATGTTGGTGAAACTGCACAAGCAGAGTGGAACACGATGCTAGGTGAATATGCACAAGCATACCCAGAATTAGCAAACGAACTACAAGCTGCAATGAATGGCCAACTTCCAGAAGGTTGGGAGAAAAACTTACCAACTTATGAACTAGGATCAAAAGCAGCAACTCGTAATTCTTCAGGTGCTGTAATTAATGCAATTGCAGAGTCTGTACCATCATTCTTTGGTGGATCTGCTGACCTTGCTGGTTCTAACAAAACATACATGAATAACGAAAAAGACTTTACAAGAGATGATTACAGCGGTAAAAACATTTGGTACGGTGTTCGTGAGTTCGCGATGGGTGCAGCAATGAACGGTATTGCACTACATGGCGGTTTAAAAACTTACGGTGGTACGTTCTTCGTATTCTCAGACTACTTACGTCCAGCAATTCGTCTTGCAGCATTAATGCAATTGCCAGTCACGTATGTATTCACACACGACAGTATCGCTGTTGGTGAAGATGGTCCAACACATGAACCAATCGAGCAATTAGCAGCGCTACGTGCAATGCCAAATGTATCTGTTATTCGTCCAGCTGACGGTAACGAATCTGTTGCAGCTTGGAGACTAGCTCTAGAATCTACAAACAAACCAACTGCTTTAGTATTAACTCGTCAAGACCTTCCAACATTAGAAGGTGCAAAAGAAGATACGTATGAAAAAGTAGCAAAAGGTGCATATGTAGTTTCTGCAAGCAAGAAGGAAACAGCTGATGTAATCTTACTTGCAACTGGATCTGAAGTAAGTCTAGCTATTGAAGCACAAAAAGCTCTAGCGGCAGACGGCGTTGACGCATCTGTTGTCAGCATGCCATCTATGGATCGCTTTGAAGC
Organism: Bacillus paramycoides; assembly: GCF_038971285.1. Lineage (NCBI taxonomy): Bacteria > Bacillati > Bacillota > Bacilli > Caryophanales > Bacillaceae > Bacillus > Bacillus paramycoides. Next base: position 3,520,002 of record NZ_CP152427.1, on the reverse strand, counting down.
TCAAACAGCTGAGTATAAAGAGTCTGTATTACCAAAAGCGGTAACAAAACGTTTCGCAATCGAAATGGGTGCTACATTCGGATGGCACCGTTACGTAGGTCTTGAAGGAGATGTGTTAGGTATCGATACATTCGGTGCTTCTGCTCCTGGTGAGAAGATTATGGAAGAGTATGGATTTACTGTAGAGAACGTTGTTCGTAAAGTAAAAGAAATGCTTTAATGATTTTAGAAAAATCTCTCCGGCATGGAGAGATTTTTCTATGTAAATGAGTTTTTTCGACAGAAAAAGTTTTTTATCTCTCCGCAGTCAGACAATCATTGCAAATTTTCTTCTATATAATGAAGAGAAAAGGTTGTCCAGATTGGGAGGCGAAAGATGAAAACGTATGAATTGTATTTAATTCAAGAGGATATTGCGAAAGCTTACTTTGGTCGTGAATATTTATTTTTTGATTTATTTGCTCGATTTTCAGAATCTGGGTCCCTTTCGGAGAAAAAAGTGTTATATAAACAAATGATGTATATAACGATGCCATTACAAGTAATGAAAATTCATCATAAATTAGAACAAGCTTTGCGTGTTCTTGGTAAATATGATCGAACACATCATACACATACACTTTATACAGGAGCGGAATATGGCGAAATAATGGTGAAACCACACTATATTCGCATGAATACCTCTGGAAATGTCTCTATGGAAACGACTTTCTTTGAGGTGCTAAGGAAGTGTGAATTAACATTTTTAGCTATGGATTATGAAAATACAAAGTACGGATGGTTGAATCCTCTAAAACAAGTACGAACATATGTGTAAAAAATGTCGAATTGTATCTTGTCTTATTGAAAAGGTTTTAGTACACTGTAAGGTAGACAACATGAAGGAGGAAAATATATGCCAATTTGGTTAGGTATTCTAGTGGGCGTAGTAGCACTAGTAGCAGGCGTGGCGTTAGGATTTTTCATTGCCCGCAAATACATGATGAATTACTTACAAAAAAATCCACCAATTAACGAACAAATGTTAAAAATGATGATGATGCAAATGGGACAAAAACCTTCCCAAAAGAAAATCAATCAAATGATGAGCGCGATGAACAAGCAACAAATGAAATAAGCGCTAAAAGACACTCGCTAAGAGTGTCTTTTCTTTTTGTTAGTTATAGAGTTTAAAACTTTTAAAAATTCTGTATTTTTGATAAACTGAAAACATCGCTCATTTTAAGGAAGGGGGAAAAATATGAAAGTGTTTATGAATTTAGCTTGGTTTTTTAAACAAGAAAAACGAGCGTACATAACCGGAATTATTTTATTATTTGGCGTTGCACTTTTAGAACTTGTCGCACCAAAAGTGATTGGGATTGTTGTAGATGAAATTAATGATGGAACATTAACGACTGATAAGTTACTAAAATGGGTTGTACTCTTAGTAGTCGTAGGTATTACGATGTACATATTACGTTACGTGTGGCGTATTATGATTTTCGGATCTTCATTAAAGTTAGCTCGCCAATTACGTAAAAATTTGTATGAACATTTTACAAAGATGAGTCCATCTTTCTATCAGTCAAATCGCACAGGTGATTTAATGGCGCACGCGACCAATGATATTCAAGCAATTCAGCAAACTGCTGGAGCGGGCGTTTTAACACTTGTTGATTCATTAGCTGTTGGGGGATGTGTACTCGTAGCGATGGGCTTTACAATTAGTTGGAAGTTAACATTGTTAAGCTTAATTCCTATGCCAATTGTAGCAATTTCAACAAATTATTATGGAACGTTATTGCATAAAAGGTTTCATAAAGCGCAGCAATCGTTTTCGGAAATCAATGATAAAGTGCAAGAGAGTATGAGTGGGATGAAGGTAATTCGATCGCTTGGACAAGAGAAAGAAGATTTACATGCATTTCGAAAAAAGTCAGAAGATGTCGTACATAAAAATATGTTAGTAGCACGTATTGATTCGTTGTTTGATCCGACAATCTCTCTTATCGTTGGATTTTCTTTTTTAATTGCAGTGTGTTACGGATCCGTATTAGTTGTGAGAGGTGAATTAACTGTAGGTGACCTTGTTACATTTACAACGTATTTAGGTACACTAGTTTGGCCAATGTTAGCGTTTGGATGGCTGTTTAATATTATGGAGCGTGGACGTGCTTCGTATGACCGTGTAGAGAAAATTCTCTCTCAAAAATCAGATGTAGTAAATAGAGAAAATGCTGTGCATACAATAGCGAGTGGTGATGTTTCATTTGCGGTCAATTCGTTTTCGTATAAGAAAAATGAACTGTTACATTTAACGGATATTCACTTTGATTTGAAAAAAGGGGAAACGTTAGGCATTGTAGGGCGTACAGGTGCAGGGAAAACGACTTTATTAAAATGTTTAATCCGTGAGTATGATCATTTTAATGGTGAATTAAAAGTTGGAGAGCGGGATATTCGCGATGTAACACTTTACGGTGTCCGTTCTGCCATTTCATATGTGCCGCAAGATCATTTTTTATTTTCAGCAAGTATTGGGGAGAATATCGCCTTCGGAAAGGCGGATGCTACATATAATGAAATTACCCGTGCTGCAGAGATTGCTTGTATTCACAATGATATCCTTCAATTTTCAGAAGGGTATGAAACAGTAGTAGGGGAAAGAGGCGTTTCGTTATCTGGAGGCCAAAAACAAAGGATTTCTATTGCGCGTGCTTTATTAACGGATGCTGAAATTTTAATTTTGGATGATTGTTTATCAGCGGTAGACGCAAAAACAGAAGAAACGATTTTAAATGCATTAAAGAGGGAAAGAGCAGGGAAAACAACGATTATTACTGCTCATCGCTTAAGTGCAATTCAACATGCCAATCTTATTCTTGTTGTGGATGAGGGCAGAATTGTGCAACGAGGTACACATGAACAACTAATGAAAGAACATGGTTGGTATAAAGAAATGTATGAGAGCCAGCAGTTAGAAGCATTAGTCGAGAAAGGAGGCGTATGATGGCTGAGAAAAAACAGAGCGATTTAAGAAGATTGCTTTCTTATATGAGGCCATATAAAGGACTGTTAGCATTAGCATTTTTATTTCTAGTTGGTGCAACTGTAACGGAAATGATGGGTCCTTTTTTAATTAAACAATTTCTTGATGAACACTTAGTACCACGTAACTTTGATCAATCAGCACTTGTTACTCTATTTGTAGTGTATATTGTTGCTCACTTATTAAAAGTATTATTTACTTATTTAGACTTGTTATATTTTCAAAATATCGCTTTTAAAATTGTTCAAGATATGCGTGTTGAAGTATATGAGCATGTTCAAAAGTTGTCATTAAGTTTCTTTGATCGTACGCCGATTGGTACGCTCGTATCGCGCATAACGAATGATACAGAAGCAATTAAAGATTTTTATGTTAGTGTATTATCAACATTTGTTAAAAATATCGTATTTTTAGTAGGGATTTTAGTAGCGATGTTTTTATTAAATGTAAAATTAGCGCTATTTTCTCTCGTATTAATTCCGATAATGTTTGCGATTATGGTGCTATATCGCCGGAAAAGTGCAGCTTTTTATTTAGAAGTCCGTAATCAATTAAGTGTGTTAAATGCAAAGTTAAACGAGTCCATTCAAGGGATGAATATTGTTCAAGTGTTCAGACAAGAAAAGCGCATGAGAAAAGAGTTTGAAGAAGTGAATACTAAACATTATAGTGCAGGGCGACGTACATTAAAATTAGATGCATTGCTTTTACGTCCAGCAACTGATTTAGTTCATATTGTAGCTATTGCGTTAGTACTTGGTTTATTTGGAATTGATGCTTTGAAGAGTCCTGTTGAAGTAGGCGTTTTATATGCATTTGTTAACTATATACATCGTTTTTTCCAGCCTGTAAATGAGATGATGATGAAATTATCATTTTTCCAACAGGCACTGGTTTCATCATCACGTGTATTTCATTTAATGGATGAGAAAGATTTAGCGCCAGTTCAAAAAGGGGATGGAAATCCTCAAGTTATTAATGGAGATATTGAATTTAAAAATGTTACTTTTTCGTATGATGGAAAACGTGATGTTTTAAAAAATGTATCATTTCACGTGAAACAAGGGCAAACGGTTGCTTTCGTTGGACACACTGGTAGTGGAAAAAGTACCATTATGAATTTGTTAATGCGATTTTACAATATTAAGTCCGGAAATATTGTAATAGATGGTGTAGAGTTAGAGAAATTTGAAGAACAAGAAATTAGAAAGAAAATAGGACTTGTATTGCAAGATGCATTTTTATTTGCGGGAAATGTAAAACAAAATATTCGTATGTATAATGAAGAAATTACGGATGAAGAAGTAAAAGAAGCGGCAAAATTTGTGCAAGCGAATACGTTTATTGAAAAATTACCAGAGCAGTATGAAACGGAAGTAGTAGAAAGAGGAGCTGCATTTTCTAGTGGTCAACGACAATTAATTGCTTTTGCTAGAACGATAGCAACGAATCCGAAAGTATTAGTATTAGATGAAGCAACAGCAAATATTGATACAGAAACTGAAGATGCGATCCAAACAGCGTTACAGAAAATGCGAAAAGGACGGACGACGATAGCAATTGCACACAGATTATCTACCATACAAGATGCAGATCAAATCTTTGTTATGCATGATGGAGAGATAGTAGAAAGAGGGACACATCAAGAATTACTGAGTGAACAAGGGTTGTATTATAATATGTACTTGCTACAAAATAAAGGGAGTTTGCAAAAGGCCTTGTAAAATTACAAGGTCTTTTGACTGCGTGTGAACTTTTTACAAAAAATATAGGAATAACATAGTATAATGTAGTAGAAATGTGAATGAAAAATAGTAGGGAATGAAATAAAGGAGAAAAATATATGGATTATGTGCTAATAGGTGTAATTTTATTATTATTAGCTGCGGTATTCGTGCTGTTTTATAAAAATAAACAGCTAGAATCAGAGAGTCAGCAAGCGGAATTTGAAAAGAAACAAGCAATTGAAACGTACGAAAATGAAATTGCAGCTACGGTTACAGAACATAAAGAACAACAAAATACATTGAAAAATATGGAACAGAAGAAATACAATGATTTACAAATAAGTGCAGCTAGAGAACTTGAAAATATGCGTATGATGAAAAATCAATTAGCTGTGCAACATAGTAAAGAACGCAGTGAAATGCAAGAAAAACATAGTAATGAAATACATATGTTTCAAAAGTTAATTGCAGATTTGCGAGAGTATACGAAAACTGGAGCTGAAGTGAGTACACACGAAACATTACAATATATGAAGCGTGGTTTCGTAGAGCAAGGCATAATACAAGATCATGAATTTCATATTATGCCGAATGTTTTTATTAGAAATCAGCAAGGTGGAAATGATTTTCGAATTCATCATCTTGTTTTAAGTAAAACGGGTATGTATGTACTTGAGACGAAAGAATGGACAGGGAAATTAATTCATGGTTTAACGAAAGAAAATGCTAGTATATATTCATTTATGATTGATGAAATTGGCAAGTATCAACAAGAAGTAGAGAAAGAAGAGACGCTTGAATATATTACAGGTGAAGATTCATTAACGATACAAGTGAAAAATGAAGGGAACCCAGTATATAGAGCGAAGAAACTATCTCATATTCTATACAATTGTTTGAAAGAAATGCAAGTTGATATTGTAAAGGAAAACGTAAAACCGATTGTATATTTTTATAATGAGAATGGGAAAGAAGTGCTAGATCTTTCTGAAGAAAAAACGCTGAGATTAAAAGATAGAGAGCAAATTGTAACGTTCTTTAGAAATGAATTCTTAACGGGAAAAGTAATATATACAGGTCAAGAGTTAGAAAAACTTCGAGAAACCATTAATCGAATGAATTATATAATGAATTAAAAAGAGGTGGGCTTTCTGAGTGCTATATTAAGGGGTATTTTGTATGTTTATATTTGTTTGTATATACTCATGTATCTTGCTTTTATGTTTATTATTGGTATGGCTCATACGTCATTAAGTGTAACGAGCGTTTTTATAATAGTCATGCCATTTGTTTTATTAGTTATGATTCAAAAGTCGATCTTATATGTTGCTAAAAATCGTAATGAAGAAAAGAAGCAAATGTCGGGAGTGTTAATAGTAGCACTTGTTCCGTTAGTAGTATGTACTGCACAATTAAGTATGAATACATACACTTCAATGTTTAACCAAGATCGGTGGTTACATGCTGAAGATAAACGGGTACATATGGTAGATGATCTAATACAAAAATATAAATTAACAGGAAAATCAAATGAAGAAATTACACAATTATTAGGAACGCCTACTGAAACGAGAAATGGAGAAAACGGGGTTATCACTTCGTACTATCTGGGAACTGAACGTGGCTTTATTCCTATAGATAGTGAACATCTTGTTTTACAATTTGATAGAAATGGGAAAGTTGTGGAGTATAAGGTGCAAAGAGATTAAAGAACCGTAGAGAAGCTATATATTATAGCTTCTTTTTTATATTCCAATATAGTAAATGTAGGTAAATAGTAGTCATTCCTATCTATACGAATTGGGATAAGTCTGTTATATTGTAAATGGTTATGTTGCTTAATAGTTTACTAGATAACCTATATTTTGGTTAAGGAGGGGAATTTTAACACGGATTTAATGATATGCGTGTTAAGTAGTATGATGAAAAAAGGATTTTATAATGTTTTAGCTGCATCAATTGTATTTAGTATGGTAACGATTCCAAATTATTCCTATGCTAACGAACTTGACAAAACGGTTACAGTTTCACCTGATGAACAAGCTTTAAAAAGTATTGAAAACCATATGAAAGATGAAGATGGTCGAGGAGAAGATCAAGGAGTAAGAAATGAAGTGCAAGGTGAGTTTCTTGTACATATAGTGAAAGAAGTACCTTTATATGATTCTAGTAATTTTCAAAAAGAGACAGGGGTTCGTATTTCGAACCAAGTCGTAAAAGCTGAGAAGAGAAAAGGAAACGCTTACTATGTTCAAACTTCATCAGGAACTGGGTGGATACAAAATAGTGATGGGAATGTAGAAGTTAAAGAAATTCACCCGTTATTAAGTGAGAAATTAGTTGTAAATGAAGAAACCTCTACATACACTGAACCATTTGCTTCATACAAAGAAGAATATGTACTGAAGCCACAAACTATTCAAGCAATTGGCCAGGCGGGAGAATGGTTCCAAGTAAAAATAAATAATGAGATGAAATGGATTCATTCACCTTCAGCAAAATTTGAAGGAACAAAAGCTTCGCTTATACAAGACGCAGCACCAACACGTACAAAATATGCAGCAGCTATGTATGCTGCGCCAATAGAAGAGAAAACAGCAGATATTTATGGTGTACCTTTAAAAGAAATGATTGTACCGAAAGGAAATGAAAATATTCGTCCGGGTTATGCGATGAATCCGAAGTATATTACGATTCATGAGACAGATAATTACAGTGTTGGGGCAAATGCTAGAAACCATGCGATATATTTATATAACCAAGCAACGGGAACGGAAGATCGTTCAGCGTCGTGGCATTTTACGGTAGATGATAAAGAGATTTATCAACATCTTCCATTAAACGAAAATGCTTGGCATGCTGGAGATGGAGCAGAAGGAACTGGAAATCGAGAATCCATTGCGATTGAAATTGCTGTAAACGAAGATGGTGATTATAATAAAGCTGTTGAAAATGCTCGTAAACTAGCAGCTTATTTAATGGGGGAATTAAATATTCCTTTAGAAAATGTGAAAAAACATCAATTTTGGAGTGGGAAGATTTGTCCAGCCATTATGATTAAAAATAATGGCTGGGAACCATTCTTACAAGGAACAAAAGCTTATTATGATGCGAACCATAAGGATGATATAACAGGTGGTTGGTACGAAGCAGACATTCGTGAATTAGATAAACGAGGTATTATGGTTGGGGATGGGAAAGGTTCTTATTGGCCAGAACGTCTTGTGACACGTGGTGAATTTGCGAACTTCATTTCAAGATCGTTGCAGTTACCTGAAGGGTCATCGAACTTTAGTGACTTAAATACAGCACATCCATCGCTAATAGATGGTATTAATCGTGCAGCAAGTGCCGGGATAATAAGTGGTAGAGGAAATGGTATATTTGCTCCAAACGATACGATTAAACGAGATGAAGCTGTTATCATGATTGACCGTGCACTACAATATAAAAAAATTAAAGGTAACTTAGTTCCACTGCCATTCTCAGATCAAGATTTAGCATATGATAAACAAGCTGTACAACGTGTTTATGGATTAGGTATTGTAAAAGGAAATGAAAATAATGAATTTATGCCGAAAGGTTCTGCAACGCGTGGAGAATCGGCAGCATTTATTAATAGAATGTTAAAAGTAATAGAAAGTAAATAATGAAAATGCATTCGCTTTTGCGAGTGCTTTTTTATTTTTCAATATGTTACGGAAGGGAGGGGAGGTTTTTGAGTGGAATAAGGAATGAAAGCGGAGGTGATGCATATATATAGATGCGTTGGATTGTTTTTAACGAGCTATTTGCGAGCAGCCTGATTGTAAACACATACTGGTTAAAGTTTTACTTTATCATATTGTATAAATGAAAAGGAGGTAAGACGGTGAAAGCTATACCGACTGATGTCCTGAGTAAAGAATTGATGGAAAGAAAAGGCGTTATATCTATTACAGTAAAGGAATTTGAAAAAATCGAAGTAGCTGGAGTAGTAGTTGCTGGCCCCGCGGTTATTTTAATTAATCAAGATTAGTACATAGTATTGAAATAAAAAGTATCCTAGACGGATGCTTTTTATTTATATGTTTTTGAAGTTTTCAATGGTTATGACACCAGTTTTCGCTGGATGTATGTTATTGATGGAATGAAAATAATATAGCAAACTAATATGTTTTACGAATGAATTATGTAAGTAATTCATATTTCCCATATAAAAGGATTTGCTTTAATATAATGAGTGTAAAGTTCGAGTATTCGAAGTACTACTTGAATTATATCCCTATCCCTTTTCTAAAAATGCGAACAAGTTTTGCCCTATTCTATTCAATAATTAATTGCATAGAAATATATTGTTCGATGACCATTATGGAACGTACATAATGGGAAAATCCCGATCCTTAAAGAGGATGCCCCTAATCTTCATGTGAAAATATGATCGGAGAAGAAAGCTGACCAATTCATGGTCGGCTTTCTTTTTGTTCAAAAGTTATTTCTTCTTTAATTTCTGTTTGCAATAATACAGCTTTTCCAAAACGACGTTTACATTCCGCACGCACTTTTTCAATGGCTAGTAGCTGAGTAGTGGCGGGAACTGTTACGATAGCTTGGCGAGGTTTTCGATTTTCTTCACAAAAGACACATTCCACAACATATTTAGAAATCATATTTTCATCCTTCCGTTTTTAATTTCTAAGAAGGGATTGTCTATGAAGTTGATGTAATCTTTCGTCAATGTCTTGCTATTTTCCTCTTTTTTCAAGGAGAAAATAAAAAAGAAGACGAATAGTAGTAGGGGAGGGATGTATATGGAAAGATGGATAGGTTGTGCAGCGGTATGTGTAAATGAAAAAAATGAAATTCTAATGGTGTTACAAGGACCAAAGGGGGAAGAAAAAAGGTGGTCTGTTCCAAGTGGCGGGCTTGAAAATGGAGAAACACTAGAAGAATGTTGTATTCGAGAAGTTTGGGAAGAAACAGGTTACAATGTGGAAGTTGTAAGTAAAATATACGAAAAAGAAGGTATTACATACGGGGTTCCTGTATACGTTCATTATTATGTTGTTAAAAAAATAGGCGGTAGTATGAAAATCCAAGATCCAGATGAGTTAATACATGAAATTGCTTGGAAGAGGATAGCTGAAATGAAGGAATTAACGCTATCTTTTCCTGAGGATTATGAGATTTTAAATAAATATATAAATAAAAAAGCGAGTATTTAAACACTCGCTTTTTAATGTATCCACGATAAAAAAAGCGGAACGATAACTAAACTAGCTCCTGCTGTTAAAAGCATAGATAAACTTGAAATTGTTCCTTCTACAGGGCCGATTTCGAATGCTTTTGATGTACCAGTTCCATTCGCGCTCGTGCCTAACATAATACCTTTAGCAATCGCTGTTTTAATACGGCATATACGTATGAGAGAAGGTCCGAGCAACGCTCCTGTCAACGCGGTTAAAACAACGAATACGGCTGTTAATTGTGACATACCACCAATCATTTCTGAAATAGCCATTGCGATTGGTGTCGTTACAATATGAGGCGCTAAACTATGTTCTAACGATGAATCAATTTGAAAATAATTCGCTAGTAGTGCGGAAGTAATAACTGATAAAAAAGAACCGACAATGACATTAAGTAAAATAGCCATTCCGTGTTTCTTGAGTAAATCAAAGTATTTATAGATTGGCCATGCAAAAGCAACTGTTGCAGGTTTTAATAATTCTGTTAACCATTGACCGCCTGTTTCGTATGTTTCATAAGGTGTGTCTAGTCCGAGTAATAAAGCAATTAAAATAATAGGGCAGACGAGAATAGGAGAAAGTAAGCTCCAATTCCAGCGTTTATACATTTTCTTCGATATCCAATATGTGAATAGTGTTAATAATAAACAAAGAAAGCCGATCATTGCACGGATCCTTTCCGCTTTAGTAGCAATTCTGTTAAAAGTCCTGTAACGAGAGTGACACAAAGTGTACTAATCATAATAATTAAAATGAGATCGATTCCATATTGTGATAGTGTATCTTTGTAGCGTATGACAGCGACCGCAGAAGGAATGAAAAATAAAATAAGTTCTTTTAATAAAAAGTCTGCTCCGTCCTGTATCCACTCTTTTTTCACTAGGTTAAATTTTAATGAAATTAATAATAAAAAAATACCGATTATACTTCCTGGAACTGGGAGGTGTGCCTGTTTTGCAATCCATTCACCTGTCCAAGCGAAACAAAATAATAATAAGATTTGTCCGCTTAATTTCCACCATTTCATACAGTAATCACCTCTTTCTTTTTTTACATAAAAATTGTAAAAAAGAATTAACAATTTCTACTATACGTTCATTCAAAAAATTTGTCTAATATATAAATTATATGTTATTAATATATTAGATATATTAATCGAAAGTGAAAAGGGTGTCCAAAATGGAATTACGGCATTTGCAATATTTTGTTGTAGTGGCAGAGGAGTTACACTTTGGACGGGCAGCTGCTCGTTTGCAAATGACACAACCGCCGCTTAGTCAACAAATTCAGCAATTAGAAAAAGAAATGGGAGTCATGTTATTTTCAAGAACGAAGAGAAAGGTTGAATTAACAGAAGCAGGCGAAATGTTTTTAAAAGAAGTAAAAAAAGCGTTTGAACAAATTGAAAAAGCAGTAGAGATTGCACAAAGTGCCCAAAGGGGAGAAGTGGGCTCGCTTTCAATTGGTTTTGTAGGTGCGGCGATATATGATATTTTACCATCTATCGTAAGGGAGTATAGAAAGAAATTTCCGAGAGTGTCTGTTGCACTACATGAACTGTCAACACCAGACCAAGTGCATGCGCTTCACGATAATCGTATTGATATTGGCTTTTTACGTCCACCAATTCCAACGCAATTACTAGAATTAGAACCAATTCAAAAGCTTTCTTGTACGTTATGTTTACCGAAGGCACATCCACTTGCTGAAAAGGAAGAAATACATATTGAAGATTTAAGAGATGAACCGTTTGTATTTATTACGAGACCAGTATGGCCAGCATTATATGATACAATTTTATCACTTTGCCGTGAAGTTGGGTTTAGTCCACGTATCGTACAAGAAGCAACAGAATATCAAACAGTTATGGGGCTTGTGGCGGCAGGAATCGGAATTACGGTAATACCTGTATCAGCAAATAAATTGTATAAAACAGAAGTCGTATATAAAGAATTATGTGATTCTAATTTTGTTGCAGAAATGTCAGTAGCTTACAAGAAAATGAATACTAACCCAGAGCTTTTAGAGTTTTTGAAAATTGCAAGAGAGAAGAAAAGAATTGAAGTAGAGGATGAGATTAATTAAGTTATTAAAAAGTACACCTCATTAAACACTAAAGCGGAAATGCAATACTATTGCATTTCCGCTTTAGTGTTCTTTTTTAGTTCTATGCTAAAGAGATAAACATGTTCGTTTTCTTGTAATAGTTGGTCAATAGAGTTTTTTTCCTCAAGCATTAGCACTCTTACGGTTTCATTATTCGTTTTTATAATAGCCGCTAATGTCGTTTTTTGATTGTATGTTAAGTTAATAGCAGATTGAATAGTAGTAGATGTAGAGCTATTTATGTTTGGTGGTGTTTCTTCAGGAACGAGCATGGAACTACTTTCAATATTAACATACCAATGTTTTTGCGCTTGTACATCTTTATCGAGTTGGGATTGAGGTGGCAAAAAAGAAAGCTTTACTTTCTTTTTTGGAAAACGTGAGGTAGTTATGTTCGCAATTTCGTTTGTTTTTTTACCATTTTGATAATAATCAATCGTAGCATGTATTTCATCTTGTTTATTTTTTAGTGTAACGTTATAAAACATGCTGCCTCCTTCTTGAAAAGGAGTCATTTGTAAAATAGAAGATTGCTCTTCTGTTAATTTATATGGCTCAACAATGGCAACTTCATTATTTTTAAGTGGGTTACAATTAGTGAGAAATAATAAAGACAAGGTTAATAGTAATTTCATACGCATGTAATCCCCTTCCTTTTTACAATTATATTCTTAATATGATTTTTTTACCATTTTATTTTCTAGGACTAAAGACTTAGAACGAATTCAGGTTGTGGTGCGATGTTTAAAATGTCATATTTTTATACACTGGTAGTATAGAATGAGTTTGTTATGAAGTAAGGTAGGGGAAGAATACATGTCTTTATGTCAGTTAGTGAGGAAAAATATAAGAACATTTGCTGCCAAGAGGATGAAGCAATTTATGTGGATTGCTATAAGTACTATGATTTTGTTTTTTATGATATCGCTCCAGTTTAATAAAGGAGCGATTGGGGAATTACGGACTACACTTTTATTTCAAATGTGCTTTTACACGCTGTTTATTGTATTTATTTTTATATGTATTTTTACTACATATAAAATAACGCTTTCTCTTCTGCACGTGAGGAAAGAGGAAATTATATCTTATGTAGCAGAGAATAGGAAGAGAAATGACGTACTATGTGTATTATGTCAGGAGCAATTATTTATTTATGGAGGAGCGTTTGTTTTTGGGTTAGTTAATGGGATGTTATTTTTGAAATTATTTACGATTATCTTTATGAAAATAACAGGAATACAAGGGATAAATAGTGCACCGATTACAATATATGCAATAGTAGTTGTTAGTATCATTATGATCGTTATTCTCTTATTATCGATGGTGCAATGTTTTCGATTTGTTCAAAGTTTACAAGATAAAAATTCATTGCATTTCAAGGAAAAGGCATGAGGAACCATGCCTTTTTCTATTTTACACATAAAAATAATCATGTTACAGTGTAAAGACCTGAAAAAGAATGGGAAGGAAAGGTTGTATAGAATGACAAACGAACAATCAATTGTAAAGGTCGAGCGGTTAACGAAGCGAATCGGTTCAAAGACACTTGTAGAAAATATTAGTTTTGAAGTTAAAAAGGGTGAAGTAGTTGGTTTGCTCGGACCAAATGGCGCTGGAAAAACGACTTTAATGAGAATGATGGTCGGCATGATTCGTATGACAGAGGGCGAAGTTTGGATTGATGGTCAATCTGTAAAACAGCAATTTGAAAGTACTGCTTCGAAAATTGGAGCAGTAATTGAGACACCGGAATTTTATCCTTTCTTAAGTGGCTATGAAAATTTAAAATATTTCGGACGAATGAATGGGAACGTGACAGAAGAACGTATCGATGAAGTAGTGAAATTGTTAGGAATGGGACAAGTAATTGACCGCAAAGTAAAAGCATATTCACTCGGTATGAGACAACGTTTAGGAATTGCTCAAGCGCTTATTCACGATCCAGATGTATTAATATTAGATGAACCAACGAATGGATTAGACCCTAGTGGAATACATGAGATGAGAATGTACATAAAAAAAATTGCGCATGAACAAGGAAAAGCGGTACTTGTATCTAGTCACTTGCTTTCAGAAGTTGAATTAATGTGTGATAGAGTTATCATTATTCAGCACGGAGAATATGTCGCGACGCAAAATATTCAGCATAATCAAAGTGAAGAGATGGAGACAATCCGTATACGTGTAGATGATGCGAATAAAGCAGCAGAAATGTTAGAACAAGATGTTTTAATAAAAGGTAATGATCTACTTATTCATGTAAAAGATGAAGAAATCCCAAATGTTATTCGTACATTGCTTGAGAAAAACATTCAAGTGTATCGTGTATATGAAGAAAGAAAAACGTTAGAAGAGCAATTTTTAGAATTAACAGGGGGAAAAGATATTGTTTAATTTAGTGTATAACGAACTGTATAAAATATTTAAGCGGAAGCGAACGATTATTCCATTTGCGGTTATTGCAGTATTAATAATCGGATTAGGATGGGTTACGGTAAAGTATTTGGAACCGGAAACAAAAGGATGGAAAGCGGATTATACAGAACGAACTGTAGAAATTGAGAAAAAGCTAGGCATGAAAAAAGAAGCTATTTTAGCAGAACGATCTGGGGATGAGCTTGTAAAGGAATATCAGCTCAAGATGAAGCATTTAGATACAGGTACAGCACCGGCAAGTAGTTCTCCACTTTCTTTCATGAGAGATACAGGTTTTATCGTATTTCCAATATTACTCCCGTTTATCCTCGTGTATGCAAGTACAATTTTTGCGAATGAATATAGCTGGGGAACATATAAATTTTTAACGATACGACCAGCGAGTCGCTTTAAAATTTTGACAGCTAAATTTTTAGCAATTGTGATATTTGCAGCGTTATTGTTTATATTTAATATGATTTTTTCCATTTTATGTGGGCTTGTTATTTATAAATTCCAGCAGCCTGCATGGAGCGAGTTTATATTCCAAGGTGGAAATATTATAAAACAAAATATTTTTGTAGAAGCTAGTAAGTATTATATTTTATCGTGGTTGCCGACGATTGTGTACGCAGCATTTGCATTTATGATTTCTGTGCTAACAAGATCTAGCGGAGGTGCGATTGGTATTTCACTATTTCTCGCTTTATCAGGAAACATCGCATTACTAGCAGCAACTAGATATGATTGGGCGAAATATTTATTGCCAGCAAACACAGATTTATACAGTATTGCAAAGAATGGCAGTTTTATTGATGGAGTAACGTTCCCATTTGCTTCATGTATGTTATTACTATATTTATTTGTATTTTTAAGTATCTCCTATACCGTATTTTTAAAACGCGATTTAACTTAATCAAAGAGAGCCGTTAAGTATTTCTTAACGGCTCTCTTTTTTTATGAAAATTGTTTAAGGGCTTTTTCAGCTAGCAAAGCGAAGTATTCTGCACTTATAGGTAACGCTCGCTCGTCTACTGTAAAAGCGGGGTGATGCCATTCTTGTGTACCACTCGTTCCCATAAAGATAAATGAACCAGGTATTTCTCGTTGATAAAAAGAAAAATCTTCTCCGGCCATTGACGGGGTAGGAGAGATGATATTTAAATTCATTTTTTCGGCAACTTGGATAGATAAATTTGTTAGAGATGTATCGTTATGAACAGCAGGAGGACCTGCAAAAAAACGAAATTCTGTTTTTACACCTAATGCATCAGAAACTCCTTGAATAATACGTTTCATTAGTGCTGGAATCTTTTCGCGTGTTTCATTTTGGAATGTACGTACAGTTCCTTCCAGCGTAGCTTTTTCAGGAATAACGTTCCACGTATTTCCTGAATGGATATTTGTGACACTAACGACGGCATTATGAGAGGAACTTATATTTCGGCTTATAATTGTTTGGAGTGCCATCACAATTTGAGAAGACGCGACAATAGGGTCTACCCCAGCATCTGGTACAGCTGCATGTGTACCAACTCCGTGAATTTCAATTTCAAATCGATCAACCCCGGCCATGAGTGGACCATCTTTAATACCGATTGTACCGACTGGTAAATCAGGTTTGTTATGCATACCGAAAATAGCTTGTACGCCATGTAAATGCCCAGCTTCAATGACTTTGCAAGCGCCATTGCTACTTTCTTCAGCTGGCTGGAATATAAAGCGTACCGTTCCACTAAGAGAAGTTTCTTTTTCCTTTAATAAATAAGCTGCACCAATAATAGCAGCTGTATGAAAATCATGCCCACAAGCATGCATTTTACCGTGAATTTTTGAAGCATACGGCAAATCTGTTTCTTCTTGAATAGGAAGGGCGTCAATATCAGCACGGATTGCTATAATTGGTCCGCTATGATTCCCAGAAATTTCAGCAATAACGCCTGTTTCTAAACTTGAATTTATAATCGTAATGTTTTTCTCTTCTAACCAATTCTTTATAGCTTTCGTCGTTTTAAACTCTTCGTATGATAATTCTGGATGCTCATGTAAATTTCGACGAATAGAAATTAGCGTCTCAGTTAATTGCTCTAGATTTGCTGCCACTTATAATGCCCTCTTTCTTAAATAAAGTATTTACATTAAGTATACAATAAGAAAAGAGAGGATTCTCAAATGAAAATCCTCTCCCGTTTTATCCCGCTTTAATGGGCAGTAAGACCCCCACCTCAAAATTCAGCGAAAGCAAAGAATTTAGGTGGGGGATCAACTGCCCATAAAAGTCCGATTGGTTCAACTAATAATCAGTGGGGATGAAGCCCCCACTGATTAAAGTTTCACTTTATGCTGCCAATTTTTTGTGGGTATGATGTTTGCGATAGCGTCCACGCATTGCATAGGCAATTTGCGGGATTGCAATACCGATTAAAATAAGTGATACACCGAACCATTGTGAAGATAGCACAGCTTCTTTTAAAACGAATACAGACATAATTGTTGTAACTGGTAATTCTGCGGCACCAAGAATAGTTGCTAAGCCAGAACCAATCTTTGGAATGCCAATTGTAAAGGCGATAGAAGGAATAACGATACTAAATGTTCCTAATCCTAAACCGTATTTCCAAAGTCCTTCTGAAATTGCACCGTTAAAAATAAATGTTGGCGGGAATACGATCATTACTAAAGTTAAAGCGCCAGCCATTAAGAGAACACCACGTGGTAAGGAAGGTACTTCAACAGCAACTTTTCCGCTCACAAAAATGTATGTTGCAAATGTAACAGCAGATAATAAACCTAATATGATTCCAGTCGTATCGAAATCACCTGCTGATTTTTCTAGTAATCCACTTGATAAAAATGTACCTGCAAGTAAGAAAATAACGGAAATCACTTTTTCTCTTGAAGGTAATGTTTTTGTTGCCACTGCTTCAATAATAATTCCGACCCAAACGAATTGGAATAAAAGTATGATTGCAATAGATGCTGGTACAGTTTTTAATGAAGCATAATAAAAAATTCCGGTGAAACTTGCAGATGTACCTGCAACGAATAAAATTAACGCTTGTTTTAATGGAACACGATGTCTAGAAAATAGAAGTGTAATAGCAAGCAAAATAATCCAACCGAACAAATATTGGCTGCCAATTACCTCTCCAAGTGAAAATCCTTCTGCATATGCAAGTTTAACGAAAATAGCTAAAATCCCATAACTACACGCTCCTAATAAAACTAAAAGAGAATAACGAAGCATGAAAAATTCCTCCCATCTATATGAACTTGTTCCGTAACGGACATATATAACTAGAGGGAAGTATACAAAATTAAAAATGAAGGGTCAAATAAAAGAAAAGTATGACATTTTATAGAATAATAAAAGTATGATATTTATGCATAATCTTGAAATTAGTAATAATAGAAGTATTATAAAATCGGCTTTGTATTGTATAAAGACAGCATTTGAAAAAAATATTTTTTAGGGAGATAAAAGGGTAGTCCATTATAGTGTGCTAATCATTTGAGAAACTACGTTACCTTTGTTATGTTAATATCAATTAGAGAAGTTTCGTAGTTCAATTGAGATTTCTCTATATAATAGAAGGAAATGAAAACGTTTTTTAGAAACTGTGTGAAAGGGTAGTTTTTCTTATTATCACGTTGGAAAAGTGATTTCACGAATTGTTCATAGTATTTTTATATGTTTTTGCTACAATATGTAAGGAGAGGAGTGGAACAATGCAAGATATTAGTATTTTTTTAGCGTTTGGTGCAGGGTTTTTATCATTTATTTCCCCGTGTTGCTTACCCCTTTATCCGGCATTTTTATCGTACATAACAGGTATGTCGGTTTCTGAGTTGAAAGAAGAAAATGCAATGCTTCGCAAAAGGAGTATGATACATACAGCGTTTTTCTTACTTGGATTTTCAATTATATTTATTGCAATTGGATTTGGTACAAGTTTTATTGGAGGCATCTTTACAAATTATAAAGATTTAATTAGACAGTTAGGTGGTATATTTATCATCGTATTCGGTCTTATTATTGTCGGTGTGTTTAAGCCGAAGTTTTTAATGCAAGATCGTAAATTCACGTTTAAAAATCGTCCGAGTGGTTATTTTGGATCTGTTCTAATTGGATTGGCATTTGCGGCAGGATGGACGCCTTGTACAGGACCTATTTTAGTATCGGTTATTGGCTTAGCAGCAACGAATCCAGAATCAGCAATGATTTATATGATTGCATACATACTTGGATTTGCTATCCCGTTTTTCGTACTATCATTCTTTATTACGAAAATGTCTTGGATTAAAAGAAACAGTATGAAGTTCATGAAAATCGGGGGATACGTTATGATTATCATGGGTATTTTCTTATACTTTAACTGGATGACGAAAATTATCGTATATTTCTCAAGTTTATTTGGTGGTTTTAAGGGTTTTTAGTATTATTCTGTGAAAATGTTGGAAATACTAACGGAAAAGCATATAATGAAAGTATATTTTGCATATAGCCACAAAAAAGGATGAGAAAATATGAACATAGTTGTTTTATCTAGTATCGTTGCTGTTTGTATGGCTGTTGGTGCGATGTTTATTCGTTTAAAAGCAGCTAAGAAACCTGCAACATTGAAAAAAATTATACTTCCACCATTTTTTATGAGTACGGGAGCATTGATGTATGTTTTTCCTGAATTTCGATTAACTCCAGCAGAAATGTTAGAAGCAATTGGTGTCGGTTTGTTTTTCTCTATTTTTCTTATTAAAACATCTAAATTTGAAATTAGAGGACAAGAGATTTATTTGAAGCGTTCAAAAGCCTTTGTTTTTATATTAATTGGATTACTTGTCGTGCGAATTGTATTTAAAACATACTTAAGCCAATCTCTTGATTTAGGACAACTTAGTGGCATGTTCTTCTTACTCGCGTTCGCAATGATTGTGTCATGGAGAATTGCGATGTACCGTTCCTTTACGAAATTGCAAAAGGAAATGGAAAAAGAAGATGGTTTTTATAATGAAAAAGATATGAAACTAACGTGAAGTATATATTTGTACAGAAAAAACAGCGTCTTTGACGCTGTTTTTTTATTGATATTATTAATAATTTTTTGTTCCAATCGCAACGTATAAATTGTTTAGTCTTGCTGTTAACTGGTTTGAAAAATGAAGATTATTTTGCTAATAAAGTTTTATAATTCGAATAATCAATCTCTTTTTCTTGTAGTTTTTTTACTAAAAATTTATGATCACGCTTCGGTGTAGCAATAATATACCCTTTAATAATTAAATCTTGTGTAATTTGAGAGGCTTTTTCTTGTAATGCCAGTTCTCCAATTTTGCCAGCAATTTTTGATTTAGCAACATCGCGAAATAGTTCTGGAACAGGACTTACGAGCTCTTCTAACAATTGTTTTTGTTCGTCATCCCATAAATGCCTAGTTTTATTAATATAGTGCTCTTCCCAATCTAAAATAGACATACCATCTTCTTTTGGTAATCGTTTTAAAAATTTTCTGAACATAAAGTATCCACCGATAGACATAAGTCCTAATAAAATAACAGTCCATAGCACAATAAACCAACTGAACCATCCTTCGAGCAAGTATATCCCCCCTTAATGATTGCGGTTTTCTATTATTCATATTATAAACAGTGAGATTCATAGAAAGCAAGAACGCTTGGTCATTTTGACCAAGCGTTATCATTTAAACAAAGTATAGTTGTTCCACACATAAATTATTATTATCATCTTCTACATATTCAATGATTAATGTGCCAACTTTACGATCTTTATCTTCAGTTGTGAAAATAGAGTAAGAAGTAAAACGTGCTGTTGATAGGCCGCTTATATGTGTAGGTAAAGAAATGTAGTCGTTATCGCGGAAGAATTCCATCAGTTCAATATCCTCAAATTCTTTTCGGTCAACTTGTTTGTTTGTATAGCGGCGTTGAAGTTGTTTTAAAGACTCATTCCAAGAAATTGCTTTTGTATCGTATACCATTGTCTTATCTCCTTACTGTATGTAATCATTAAGAACATACGTTCTAAACTAGTATACTCTTTTTATTAGAAAAGAGAAAGCAAAAAATAATGTAAGCTCGGATTTCCAAGCTTACATTATTGATGCGTCCGTCATAATCTCTATTTTTTATTATAAGTTACATAAGAATAAGAAACAAGATGATATATATATTGTTGATGGTTTTCAAAATTCTGTATATTATAAGTGTACGAAAGTGCAAGGGAATGAGAGGAATGGCATATGTAATTTCACTCCAAGGACCGATGGCAAGTGGGAAAACAACATTGGCTAAAAGATTAGAACGATGTGGGCTTTCGGTTATATATGAAAATCCTTATCCAATTGTAGAAAAGCGAAAACAATTAAATTTGGATATGAATTCAAAAGAAGGGTTTATAGTAAATCAAAAAATGTTTATAGAAGCTAAAATAAAGGAGTTTCAAAATGCGAAGGGTTCAGACGTTATTTTTGATCGTGGACCTGAAGATATTGAATTTTATACACTTTTTTATCCAATGATTATAGGGAAAGAGTGGGATATAGAAACTGAATTGAAAGATGAATTATATAAATTAAGAGAATGCCGTTCAGATTCTATTTTTTATTTAGATGTGACGAAAAAGAATGTATATGATAGAAAAAATAATGATAGAACAAGAAACAGAAGTACATTTGAGGAGCAATTTAAATTAGTAGAAACTGAAAAAGATTGGTATAAACAATTTCCTGTAACTTATGTGGACACGAATAGATTAACAGCAGAAGAATTAGAGGTATATTTTATGGATTGGTTAAAGGAGAGAGGGATATGAAAAAAAATACTTTTATTTGTATACCCAACATTTGCGGAGTTTGAAATAACAGTAGCAACGGCATTGCTGAAAAATAAATATAAAATCATTACAGCTGGCTTAACGAACGAATCGATTATAAGTGAAACAGGTTTGCAAGTCCAACCACATATGGAATTAAGTGAAGTGCGTGTAGAAGAATATGAGGGAATTATTATTCCAGGTGGGGATGCAATACATATGAAGGATTCAGAAGTACTCTTTTCAGTCATTCGTCAATTTCATGAACAAGAAAAATTAGTAGCTGCTATTTGTGCTGGACCGTATGCGCTAGCACAAGCAGGCTTATGCAAAGAAATCTCGTATACGGTGACTATGGATTATAGAAAATTAGATTGTTTTCCAGTAGAAAATTTTGTGTATGAAGAAGTTGTGCAACACTCAAATATAATTACAGCACAGGGGCATGTATTTGTGCCATTTGGAATAGCGATTGCCTCTTATTTTGGGGTAACAAACGAACATAATATAAATTTTTACAGCGGTAAGGGGAATGTGATGATGGAGGAGCTGTTGCCTGAGAATGTATAAAAGCTAGCATTGGCTAGCTTTTTTCTTTTTGGCATCGATAAATGGCTAACGTTTTCGGATCGCGCCATATACCGTTATGAAGTGACAATTCATTTTCTACTTCTTCTTTTAGCCATTCCTTCATTTCGGCGTGAAGATGTGTATTATCAGGTATATTTAGTGATGGAAACATGCTAGAAATATAGTTTACAATTGGAGTAGCATGATGAAAAACGAGAGTATTATGAATAACTGCTTCTTCAACAGTTGGAAAAACAGACTGTAATATCTCTTTACCATTTTCCAAACAAAATGGCGTGACTGAAGATGTTGTTTTCGGTAAATCAAATGCGTCTAACATGCGGTTACACATTTCAACTATACGAGGTAATGTAACGTCAGAATTTGTTGTAGCTAAAAGTGAGCCACCAGGACGTATTACTTTATGGAATCCTTGGACTGTTTTTTCGACGTCTTTCATGTGGTATAACATATGTCTTGCGACGATCCAGTCGTAGCAATTAGCTTCGAAAGGAAGTTTACCAGCGTCACCTAGCCTCCATTCAATTATGCTATTTTTTATTGTAGCTTCAGAAAGCATCGTTTTCGATTGATCCAAACCTGTTAAATGTCCTGTATGACCGTTAGTTTGTAAAAGGGAAAGAAAACTCCCGTTAGCGCACCCAACCTCTAATATTTTCTCGTCTCCTTGAAGTTGTAAATGATTCATGACGACTTCATCTAAATTCACATGTTTTTCTTCATAATGTTTATGCGTATCGATACGAGTTTGTAAATGGTTGCTTACGTTGTATTGGCGTTTTACATCATTCATCTTTTCGCATTCCACCTTCGTGCAAAATTGCTGAATTGCGTGCGTTAATACGTCGGTTTTCTTTAAACCTTCGTAATGAAGTGCAGATTCAAACCTTTCAAGTAATTTTTCTTCAATTCGAAAATGAATATCTTTTCGTTTTGTCAATGAAATCTCGCTCCTTTGCATCTGTTATTGAGACTATAGCACGCCTGAAAAAAATGTGTAAATAATTTGTGTACACAAAGGGAGGAGATGAAAAAATTGTTTGAATGTGAGTTTAAACTATTGACGATTTAAACGTTTTCATATATTCTTAAATTAAGAAATATTCAAATAATTAAAAGAAATGAGAGAGTCACATGCTTCTTCAAGGAACACATCGAATTGGTCGTATGGCCATGCTGTTGGCACTTGCGGATGAGAATGAAAGCCCTGTATTATCTATCCCGAAAGGTTGGAAGTATTGTACGGGGAAAGTGGGTTCGATGAATTCGCAAAAGGTTGTAGCAGCAATGGAAACAGCGGCTAAAAGCAACCAAGTTATTGAAACAGACGTTTACAGAGAAACACATGCACTTTATCATGCAATTATGGAAGCTTTGTACGGAGTGACGAGAGGTCAAATTCAGTTAGCAGACGTTCTTCGTACAGTAGGACTTCGATTTGCGATTGTGCGCGGTACACCATACGACGGAAAAAAAGAAGGCGAATGGGTTGCTGTTGCATTATATGGAACGATTGGTGCACCTGTAAAAGGATCTGAGCATGAGGCGATTGGTTTAGGAATTAATCACATATGATTTGCCCATAGTCTATTAGTTAGAAGGGGGCCTTACTTTTTTAGGACAGAAGTCTGTCTTAAAAAGATAAGGTCCCCTTTTGCCTTTTTAAGGAGGAAAAAAGAATGATTACGTTAACAGGACACACATTGACAATTGAAGAAATGAAGAGGTTGTTACTTGAGGGGGAAGGTGTAACAGCTTGTCCAAATAGTATGCAAAAGGTGGCGGAGTGCCGCGAAGTAGTTGAGAAAATTGTAGAGGACGGAAAAGTTGTTTACGGTATTACAACTGGATTTGGAAAGTTTAGTGACGTGCTTATTCAAAAAGATGATGTAAAGGCACTTCAACACAATTTAATTCAGTCACATGCATGTGGGATAGGCGATCCGTTCCCTGAAGAAGTATCACGCGGCATGTTAATTTTACGAGCGAACACGATGCTTAAAGGCGTATCTGGCGTTAGACCGCTTGTTGTAAATATGCTTCTTGAGTTTGTAAATCGTAAAATTCATCCAGTCGTTCCGCAACAAGGTTCACTTGGTGCGAGTGGCGATTTAGCGCCATTATCTCATCTTGCGCTCGTATTATTAGGCGAAGGTGAAGTGTTCTATAAAGGAAAACGCGTTCATGCGATGGTGGCTCTTACAGAAGAAGGTCTTGAGCCGATTGAACTTGAAGCGAAAGAAGGGCTTGCATTAATCAATGGTACGCAGGCGATGACAGCGCAAGGAGTTCTTTCTTATATAGAAGCGGAAGCAACGGCATATCAAGCTGAATTCATTGCTTCGATGACAATTGAAGGGTTACAAGGCATTATTGATGCATTTGATGAAGATGTTCATAAAGCACGTGGTTATAAAGAGCAAGTGGAAGTAGCGAGCAGAATTCGTGACATCCTTCATGATAGTAAATTAACAACAAAACAAGGAGAACTACGTGTACAGGATGCCTATTCACTTCGCTGTATTCCGCAAGTACACGGTGCTTCTTGGCAAGTTTTAAATTATGTCAAAGAAAAATTAGAAATTGAAATGAATGCAGCAACAGATAATCCACTAATCTTTGATGGTGGGGAAAAAGTAATTTCGGGCGGGAATTTCCATGGTCAACCGATTGCGTTTGCGATGGACTTCTTAAAAGTAGGAATGGCGGAACTTGCAAATATTTCAGAGCGTCGTATTGAGCGTTTAGTAAATCCGCAATTAAATGATTTACCGCCATTTTTAAGTCCAGAACCAGGACTTCAGTCTGGTGCGATGATTATGCAATACGCAGCAGCATCACTAGTTTCTGAAAATAAAACGTTAGCACATCCGGCGAGTGTGGATTCAATCCCGTCATCAGCTAACCAAGAAGATCACGTAAGTATGGGAACAATTGCTTCACGCCATGCACATCAAATTATTCAAAACGTAAGACGTGTTCTTTCAATTGAAATGATTTGTGCGATGCAAGCTGCAGAATATCGCGGTATTGAAAACATGAGTACAGTGACGAAAAGTTTCTACCATCAAGGTCGTCAGCAAGTGCCTTCTATTACAAATGACCGTATATTCTCAACGGATATTGAAAATATTGCGCATTGGTTAAAAACGAATTATTCGATCAAAGAAAGATTAGATGTAAACGCAGCACTATAAAATGAGAAAAGGGAGAGATTGAAATGGAAAAAGTTAAACAAACAATTCGCGCGCCAAGAGGTACGGAGTTACAAACGAAAGGGTGGGTTCAAGAAGCTGCACTCCGTATGTTAATGAACAATTTAGATCCGGAAGTTGCTGAAAAGCCAGAAGAATTAGTTGTATATGGTGGAATCGGCCGTGCAGCTCGTAACTGGGAAAGCTACAATGCAATTGTAGATTCATTAAAAACGTTAGAAAGCGATGAAACATTACTTGTTCAATCAGGAAAACCAGTTGCAATCTTTAAATCACATGAAGATGCACCTCGCGTTCTTTTAGCGAACTCAAACTTAGTACCGAAGTGGGCGAACTGGGATCACTTCCGTGAACTAGAGAAAAAAGGTCTTATGATGTATGGACAAATGACAGCAGGTAGCTGGATTTACATTGGAACACAAGGTATTTTACAAGGAACATATGAAACGTTTGGCGAAGCGGCACGTCAACATTTCGGTGGTTCATTAAAAGGTACATTAACACTTACTGCTGGTTTAGGTGGTATGGGTGGTGCGCAACCTCTTGCTGTAACGATGAATGGCGGTGTTGTTATCGCTATTGATGTTGATAAGCGCAGCATCGATCGTCGTATTGAAAAGAGATACTGTGATATGTATACAGAATCATTAGAAGAAGCATTAACGGTTGCGAACGAGTATAAAGAGAAGAAAGAACCGATTTCAATTGGTTTATTAGGAAATGCGGCAGAGATTTTACCAGAGCTAGTGAAGCGTAATATTACGCCAGATTTAGTTACAGATCAAACATCTGCTCATGATCCATTAAACGGTTATATTCCAGTAGGTTACACATTAGAAGAAGCAGCAAAACTTCGTGAAGAAGATCCGGAGCGCTACGTACAATTATCAAAAGAAAGCATGACAAAACATGTAGAAGCAATGCTTGCTATGCAAGCAAAAGGTGCAATTACATTTGATTATGGAAATAACATTCGCCAAGTTGCTTTCGATGAAGGTTTGAAAAATGCATTCGATTTCCCAGGATTTGTTCCAGCATTTATCCGTCCATTATTCTGCGAAGGAAAAGGACCATTCCGCTGGGTAGCACTTTCTGGTGATCCAGAAGATATTTATAAAACAGACGAAGTAATTTTACGTGAGTTTGCTGATAATGAACATTTATGTAACTGGATTCGTATGGCACGTCAGCAAGTTGAGTTCCAAGGTCTTCCGTCACGTATTTGTTGGCTTGGTTACGGTGAGCGCGCGAAATTTGGTCGCATCATTAATGAAATGGTGGCAAATGGTGAATTATCAGCACCGATCGTTATCGGCCGTGACCATTTAGATTGCGGATCAGTAGCATCTCCAAACCGTGAAACAGAAGCGATGAAAGACGGTAGTGATGCAGTAGCAGACTGGCCAATTTTAAATGCATTAATTAACAGTGTAAACGGTGCAAGCTGGGTATCTGTTCACCACGGTGGCGGCGTTGGTATGGGTTATTCACTTCACGCTGGAATGGTTATCGTTGCAGATGGAACGGAAGCAGCAGCAAAACGTATTGAGCGCGTATTAACTTCTGACCCTGGTATGGGTGTAGTTCGTCACGTTGATGCAGGATATGACTTAGCTGTGGAAACTGCGAAAGAAAAAGGCGTTAACATTCCGATGATGAAATAAGGAGGAGAAAACATGCTGGACACTTTACTAATAAATATCGGTCAATTACTAACAATGGATCAAGAAGATGGCTTGTTAAGACGGGAAGCGATGAACACGCTTCCTGTTATCGAAAACGGTGTGGTTGGAATTGAAAATGGTGTAATTACTTTCGTTGGAACAGCGGAAGAGGCGAAAGGATTACAAGCGAAAGAAGTTATTGATTGCGGCGGGAAAATGGTTTCTCCTGGTCTTGTTGATCCGCATACTCACCTTGTATTTGGTGGGTCTCGTGAAAATGAAATCGCACTAAAATTACAAGGAGTTCCGTACTTAGAAATTTTAGAAAAAGGCGGAGGTATTCTTTCAACGGTAAATGCAACGAAACAGGCGTCGAAAGAAGAACTTGTTCAAAAAGCGAAATTCCATTTAGACCGTATGCTATCTTTCGGAGTTACAACCGTAGAAGCGAAGAGTGGTTACGGATTAGATGATGAGACAGAATGGAAACAATTAGAGGCAACTGCACAATTACAAAAAGAGCATCCAATCGATTTAGTTTCTACATTTTTAGGTGCTCATGCAGTTCCGAAAGAGTATAAAGGTAGATCGAAAGAATTTTTACAATGGATGTTAGACTTGCTGCCAGAAATGAAGGAGAAGCAATTAGCTGAATTTGTTGATATTTTCTGCGAAACAGGCGTCTTCTCTGTTGAAGAGTCAAAAGAGTTTTTATTAAAAGCGAAAGAGCTTGGCTTTGACGTGAAAATTCATGCAGATGAAATTGATCCTCTTGGTGGTGCGGAAGCAGCGGCTGAAATTGGTGCAGCATCAGCCGACCATTTAGTTGGCGCTTCTGATAAAGGAATTGAAATGCTTGCAAACTCTAATACAGTAGCTACTTTATTACCAGGAACAACTTTCTATTTAAATAAAGAAAGCTTTGCCCGCGGTCGTAAAATGATTGATGAAGGTGTTGCAGTTGCGTTAGCTACAGACTTTAACCCAGGTAGCTGTCCAACTGAAAACATTCAGCTTATTATGAGCATCGCAATGTTGAAGCTGAAAATGACACCAGAAGAAGTTTGGAACGCGGTAACAGTTAACTCTTCTTATGCTATTAATCGAGGCGATGTAGCTGGGAAAATTAGAGTTGGTCGTAAGGCAGATTTAGTTTTATGGGATGCGTACAATTATGCTTACGTACCGTATCATTACGGCGTAAGTCATGTAAATACAGTATGGAAGAATGGTAATATCGCATATACAAGAGGTGAACAATCGTGGAGCACGGCCACTATTTAAAGAAAAATGCAAAGTTTATTGATCGTGAAGTGACGAAATGGAGTGAGATGATTAAAGATTGGGAGGAAGGTGTAGAAATATTCGGTGCAGCCTTAATTGGAGCACCACTTTCTAAACCATCTATTAGTCATTCAGGAGCAAGTTTTGCTCCAAAAACAATTCGTGCGATGTTAGATGCATATAGCACGTACGCAATTACAGAAGAACATGATATGAAAGAAAGTGTCTTATATGATTGCGGCGATATTACGATGCATGTGACGGATATAAAAGAAAGTCATAACCGGATTGCGAAAACAGTTGGTCATGTAACGAAAGTAAATCCGAACATGATACCAATCGTTCTTGGCGGTGATCACTCGATTAGTTTTCCGAGTATAACAGGATTTGCAAACAGTAAAGGAAAGATCGGTATCATTCAATTTGATGCCCATCATGATTTACGTAATTTAGATGATGGTGGTCCGTCAAATGGTACCCCTTTCCGTAGTTTACTAGAAAATGGTGTCATTACAGGAAAACAACTCATTCAAATCGGTATTCGTAATTTTTCAAATGCACGAGCGTACCATGAATACGCAAAAGAACATGGGGTGACAGTGTATACAATGAAAGATGTACGAGAGCTAGAAATAAAAGATATTATGACGGAAAGTATTGAAGTATTAAGAAAGCAAGGTGTGACTTCTATTTACATTTCTCTTGATATGGACGTATTAGATCAAGCATTCGCACCAGGTTGTCCAGCAATTGGCCCTGGTGGAATGGATAGTATGACTTTACTTGATGCGATTGAATTCCTTGGTAAAGAACCGCTTGTGCAAGGTATGGATATTGTAGAAATCGATCCAACCCTTGATTTCAGAGATATGACGAGTCGAATAGCTGCGCAAGTGATTATGAGTTTTCTTTTAGCGAGAGAAACAGTCCGTAAGCAGGTTAGTATATAGGTGTGAAGTTAATAGAGAATTTTTACCGATTCCGTATAAAAAAACACATTACTACTCATATGTAGTAATGTGTTTTTATGTAAAAAGAGAAAGTGAAATTAGAGTGTATATATGTGCGGGAAAGTTAAGAAGATTGTGGGTTTTAAGTGATATTTTACGAGGTTATTTTTTAAGTTTGAAAGGATTGACACTAAAAATAATTTTATGATAAAATAAAAATTTTGCTAAAAAAATAAATATATGTTAAGATTGAGAAGGTTACCATATATGGAGGTGGATTATTTGTTTCAAATTGGCGATAACATTGTTTATCCAATGCAAGGAGCAGGTATAATTAAAGCCATAGAAGAGAAGGAAATCGCAGGGAAAAAACAAAAATATTATGTTATAAAAATGTCGGCTAGTAATATGGAAATAATGATTCCTGAAGGGAAAATATTGAATTCAAATATACGACCAGTAACGGATATCACGGCATTAATACACATAATAGATATTTTTCAACATGGAGAATCAGATAGATTACTTACGTGGAAACAAAGGTATAAATTGAACACTGATAAAATAAAAACGGGTAAAATGCAAGAAGGTGCTGAGGTTGTGCGTGATTTAATGCGTATACAGAAAGAAAAAGCACTTAATGCAAGCGAAAAGAAAATGCTAGATAATGCACATGAATTTTTGATTAGTGAACTGGGATTAATTGAAGGTATCACAGAAAATCAAATAAAAAGCTTTTGTTAAGGTTTATTACAAATAATGTATTGCATCCCAAAAAAGGTTTTGAATTTTTTGGGAACGAAATTATAGACAATCAATCATTTCAAAGACATTCAACTCTTTCAAACCACTTTTAGAGCATTAACCTCTTTTGTTATTACTACAATCAAATCCATTTTTATTTTTTAATTCTTTACGAATGTTCGAAGTTTAATCAAACACTTCGATAGAATAGTTACTTGATTTTTGCAATCCTGATTCACACTGGCACGGACGAGGAGCCGTAAGGATGAAAGAGAGGTAGGGCTTTCATTGTTTTAGGTATATAAGTTATTATTTTTAGAAGAATACTGAACCATGTCCACTTCTATTGATAAGGGATTTTTTATATGTGAAGAGATAATAATTCTTTATATAAAAGAGATAAAGAAATTGATACCCATATATGGTCAATTAAAAAAGGTTTCCTACTAAGGAAACCTTTTTTAGTTTATTTATAGCATTCTATTTGTTTGATATTCGAATGTTTTGTGTTTAAAGCGTATAAATTGACGTTACTATCTAAAAGTAAGTATGATGCGATTATAGTAAGAATATTTTTAGGGGGAAGAAAAATGAAAAGTTCAAATAATAAAGCAGCAAGTATTTATGAAGGAACAAATATAAACGCTTGGGGATCTTTTGAAAACATTGAAGAAACGAAGTTGTTTGATCCGATTCAAATTGAATCTTGGTCTCTTCGTAATCGTATAGCAATGGCACCGATGACGAGATGTTTCGCGAATCATGAAACGGGAGTCGTTGGTACTGATGTAGTTGAGTATTATAGAAAGCGTGCAGCTGATGGAGTTGGAATCATTATTACAGAGGGAATCGTCATTAGCCCAAGAGCAAAAGGGAATCCGGGAGTACCAGGAATTTATACACAAGAACAAATTGATTCGTGGAAGCCTGTTACAGAGGCAGTACATAAAGAAGGTGGAACGATTATTGCTCAAATATGGCATGTTGGACGTATGAGTCATCACGAAATAATTGGTGGGCAAATGCCGCAAGCACCGTCTGCTATCGCTGCAGAAGGAAATGTTCCACGTTTTCGTAAACCGTTTGATACGCCAGAAGCAATGACGTTAGAAGAA
The DNA here is from genome assembly GCF_038971285.1 of Bacillus paramycoides. Taxonomy (NCBI): domain Bacteria; kingdom Bacillati; phylum Bacillota; class Bacilli; order Caryophanales; family Bacillaceae; genus Bacillus; species Bacillus paramycoides. Next base: position 3,489,103 of record NZ_CP152427.1, on the reverse strand, counting down.
ATACAAGAAGTGATCGGTCAATACGCACAAGCTGCGAAGAATGCGATCGAAGCTGGATTTGATGGAGTAGAAATCCACGGTGCACACGGATATTTAATTGATCAATTTACTTATGAGTTTGCAAATAAGCGTACTGATAAATACGGCGGTGACTTAAAGGAAAGATTAACGTTTATGAAAGAAGTAACTGAGGCTGTAATAGAAGCTGTTGGAGCTGATAAAACACTTCTTCGCTTCTCTGCTTTCAAAGGTGATAATCCTACTTATATGTGGGAAAATCCTGAACTTGCAATTGAATCATTTGTAAAAATGTTCAAAGAAGTTGGGTTAATGATGATTCACCCTTCAACAATGAATTATACGGCAGTTATTGCTGACGGAAAGAATTTTCATCAATTAGTAAGAAAATATTGGGATGGTACGATTGTAGGAGTAGGGAATTTAAATCCGAAAGAAGCTGAAGAAGCGTTGCAAGAAGGAACGATTGATGTAGCGGCATTCGGAAGACCGTTAATTGCTAATCCAGATTTTGTTCATCGAATTAAAAATGCTGAAAGTTTAGTTGAATATGATGCCAAAGAGCATCTTGCTACATTAATTTGAATAAAGATAAAAGGAGAACACATCAGGTGTTCTCCTTTTATTATGGATTTCCATAGGAGGAAGCGGAATGAGTGAAACGCTACTCGTTATTATTAGTATATTGCTCTTATTGATGCTACTATTAATCATTTTTTTTATTATTACATTTTTCATTAAAAAACGGACGTATCATTCTATATTAAAGCTGCATCCATACTTAGGGAGGATGCGCTATTTACTTGAAAAGATAGGACCGGAATTTCGGCAATATTGGTTTGATCATGATACGGATGGAAAACCTTTTTCACGTTATGATTTTCAAAGTGTAATGTTTCTTGCAAAGTATCGTTCTGAAATACTCGGTTTTGGATCAAAACGAGATTTTGATGCATCTGGCTATTATATTGCTAATACATTATTTCCGATATTAACAGATGAATTAAGTGTGAATGTAACGCAAGAACGTGAAGGGAAAAAGTATGTAATTCATAAAGAAGGGTTATTTTCACGAAGAGAAAAATTGACAGCGGATACAACGAATCTTTGGTTATATGAAGAAGACGATGCAATTATCGTCGGTGAAAACCGTAAATACCCATGGAAACTGTATGGTATGTTTGGTGCATCAGCAACGTCTTACGGTGCGATTGGCGAAAATTATATTTTAGCGAGTGGGTTTGGCGCGAAGATGGCTGGCGGTTCGTGGATTAATACGGGAGAAGGTGGTGTAATACCAGAACATTTACATACAGGTGTAAATATTGTTGCACAAATTGGTCCAGGATTATTCGGGTATTGTGATGAGGATGGTAATTTTTCAATGGAGAAGTTTATGGAGAAAGCGAAAGAAAGTAATATTAAAGCATTTGAGTTGAAATTTGGGCAAGGTGCGAAAATACGTGGTGGCCATCTAGAAGGACAAAAAGTAAATGCAAAGATTGCTTCTGTTCGGAATGTACGAGAAGGCGAGACAATTAATTCACCAAATCGATTTTCATTTTTAAATAATGCAGCAGATACACTTTATTTTATTCAGCGTTTGCAAGAAAACGGCGGTAAACCAGTCGGTATGAAAATTGTAATTGGACAGCAAGAGCCGCTAGAAGACTTATTCAAAACGATGAAAGAGTTAAACATCTATCCAGATTTCATTACCATTGATGGTTCAGAAGGTGGATCAGGAGCAACGTATAAATCGATGGCAGATAGTATGGGGATGCCGCTTATTCCAGCATTACTAACTTGTATTGATACAGCGAATCATTATGGTGTTCGGAACAAATTCAAAGTGTTTGCTTCGGGGAAATTAATTACACCAGATAAGGTGGCGATTGCTTTAGCAATTGGAGCAGATGCCGTAAATTCAGCACGCGGATTTATGATGGCAAGTGGCTGTATAATGGCACTTCAATGTAATTCCGGTCAATGTCCATCTGGAGTTGCTACGACAAATCCGCACTATCAAAAAGCGTTAGATCCGTATGAGAAGAAATGGCGCGTAATGAATTATGTTGTTAGTATGAGATATAGTTTGTTCTCACTTGCGGCAGCAGCTGGAGTAAAGAGTCCGCGTCATTTCACGAGAGAGCATATTGTGTTTAAAGATGAGGTGGGGCGGGTAGTTCCTCTTTCAGAATTGTTTCCTACTAGTAAATAGAAGATAAGCTACTAAAAGTCATATATTCGTATGGCTTTTTTCTTTTAAAAATGTGTCTGATAAAAGAATGAAAACAAGGTATGAAAAAATGACGTTTTACTTTCTGAATATTTTTACTTTAATTCCTTTTAAAACCCGGGTAATCCACTGGGATAAAGGCGTTTATAGAGGTTTTCACATGTAGTGAAAAAGGCTTGTTCACTTGAAAGAACAAAAAATGTTTGGTAAGGTAGGGAACCATAAGCGAAAACAAGAAAATAGAAAAAGTCATTTTTCGAAATTTTGAATGGCTTATGTAACTAAGGGAGAGATTTGGTGAAGATTGAGATTATGGTTTCGCTTGCTATTTATATGGCAGGTATGTTGTATATCGGTTATTGGTCTTATAAGAAGACATCCGATTTATCAGATTATATGTTAGGCGGAAGGGGACTCGGTCCAGCAGTTACAGCTTTATCAGCTGGTGCTTCTGACATGAGTGGTTGGATGCTAATGGGATTACCTGGTGCGATGTATGCAACAGGATTATCAAGTGTATGGATTGCGATAGGTTTATTAATAGGTGCTTATGCAAACTATTTAATTCTTGCCCCGCGTTTGCGAACGTATACAGAAGTGGCAAATGATTCAATTACGATTCCAGACTTTTTAGAGAATCGATTTAAAGATCGTACGAAAATACTTCGTTTTGTCTCCGCTATCGTCATTTTAGTATTTTTCACATTTTATGCGTCGGCTGGTTTAGTATCAGGTGGACGTTTGTTTGAAAATTCTTTCAACCTTGATTATAAAATTGGTTTATTTGTAACTGTCGGTGTCGTAGTTGCTTATACACTATTCGGTGGTTTTTTAGCAGTAAGTTGGACCGACTTTGTGCAAGGGTGTATTATGTTTATTGCTCTTGTATTAGTACCAATTGTTGCTTTTACAGATGTGGGGGGTGTAACAGAAACATTCAATACAATTAAGCAAGTTGATGCATCGCGTTTAGATATGTTTAAAGGGACTACAATTCTTGGTATTATTTCATTTTTAGCATGGGGTCTTGGGTATTTTGGTCAACCGCATATTATTGTCCGCTTTATGGCAATTACCTCTATTAAAGATTTAAAAACATCTCGTAGAATCGGTATCGGTTGGATGACAATTTCAATTATAGGCGCAATGCTTACTGGTTTAATTGGTATTGCTTATTACACTAAAAATAATGCGACATTACAAGACCCAGAAATGGTCTTTGTAACATTCTCAAATATTCTATTCCATCCGTACATCACTGGGTTTTTACTATCAGCTATTTTGGCTTCGATTATGAGTAGTATTTCCTCGCAATTACTTGTTATTTCAAGTGCTGTAACGGAAGATTTCTATAAAACATTTTTCCGTCGTAACGCAAGTGATAAAGAACTTGTATTTATCGGTAGACTGTCAGTATTAGTAGTAGCTATGATCGCAGTTGTTTTAGCTTATCATCCAAGTGATACAATTTTAACACTTGTTGGTTATGCTTGGGCAGGATTTGGTTCAGCATTCGGACCTGCAATTTTATTAAGTTTATATTGGAAAAGAACGAACAAATGGGGCGTTCTTGCAGGAATGATTGTAGGTGCAGTAGTTGTAATTACTTGGGTACAAATTCCAAGTTTAAAAGCGACTATGTATGAAATGGTACCTGGATTCTTCTGTAGCTTATTAGCTGTTATTATTGTAAGTTTAGTAACAAAAGAACCTGTGAAAGCAATTCATCGTGAATTTAATGAGATGGAAGCAGTGCTTGAAGAGGAAACGAAATAATTAGCGAAGAGAGTAAACTGGCGTTTACTCTTTTTTTATCCCACTTTAACGGGCAGTAAGATCCCCACCTCAAAATTCAGCGAAAGTAAAGAATTTAGGTGGGGGTCGGGCTGCCCATTAAAGTCCGATTGGTTCAACTAATAATTAGTGGGGGATGAAGAAAACCCCCACTGATTAAAGTTTCACTTTATTTAAAATGAAAATAAGGAGATTATTGACAACTAAAAGTAAGTAACTTATAATTAATTTGAGTTCAAGGTAATTTGTGCTTTGAATAAAGATTTCAAATGAAGTAAATATTTTTTAGGAATTATCTCGAATTTGAGATAATTTCGATAAATTAGACATTTTCGTTGGATTTTATAATCGATATCTCGAATTCGAGATAAAATTATCATGACGGATTTTACTTTGCAGTATGGACAAAATGAATAATGAATTTTAATGTATAAAAATTTTTATAAGGGACTAAAAAGGAGTGAACGAAATGGAAAAGAAAACAATGGGGATTCATCATATTACAGCAATCGTAGGGCATCCAAAAGAAAATGTAGATTTTTATGCTGGTGTATTAGGGTTACGTTTAGTGAAACAAACTGTGAATTTTGATGATCCGGGCACGTACCATCTTTATTTTGGGAATGAAGGAGGAAAACCTGGAACAATTATTACGTTTTTCCCATGGGCTGGTGCTCGTCAAGGCGTTATTGGGGATGGGCAAGTAGGCATTACGTCTTATGTCGTACCAAAAGGTGCAATGGAGTTTTGGGAACATAGATTAAAAAAATTCGATGTTGCATATACAAAAATGACTCGATTTGGAGAGCAGTATTTAGAATTTGATGATCCACATGGTTTGCATATAGAATTAGTAGAAAGAGAAGAGGGCGAATTAAATAATTGGACTTTTGGAGAAGTTACGCCAGAAGTAGCAATTAAAGGATTTGGCGGTGCTGTTCTTTTATCTGCACAACCTCAAAAAACTGCTGAATTGTTAGAGCATGTTATGGGTCTTGAGAAAATTGGAGAAGAAGGTGAATTCGTTCGATTCCGTTCTTCTGCTGATATTGGGAATGTTATCGACTTGAGGTTGTCAACAATCGGGCGTGGTCAAATGGGTGTTGGTACAGTTCATCATATTGCTTGGAGAGCGACTGACGATGATGATCAACTAGACTGGAAAGAGCATGTGACTCGTTTTGGATATCACGTAACACCTGTACAAGATCGAAATTATTTTAACGCAATTTATTTTAGAGAACACGGGGAAATCTTATTTGAAATTGCAACAGACCCTCCTGGTTTCGCCCATGACGAATCGTTAGAGACGATGGGTGAGGAATTAAAGTTACCGGAGCAATATGAATCACATAGAAAACAAATTGAACAAACACTTCTACCATTTGAAGTGAGAAATTTAGATTAAAGTGATTGAAAGGGGAAAAGGATTATGATGAAACATGTTTTTCAAAAAGGAAAAGATACGTCAAAACCAGTGTTGTTATTACTTCATGGTACAGGAGGTAATGAATTAGATTTATTACCACTTGCAGAAATAATTGACCTAGAAGCATCTGTATTAAGTGTTAGAGGGAATGTATTAGAAAATGGCATGCCACGTTTCTTCCGTAGATTGGCAGAAGGCATTTTTGATGAAGAAGATTTAATTTTCCGTACGAAGGAATTAAATGAGTTTTTAGATGAAGCTGCAAAAACATATGAATTTGATAGAAATAACATTGTAGCTATCGGTTATTCAAATGGAGCAAACATTGCTGCAAGCTTATTATTCCATTACGAAAATGCATTAAAAGGCGCTATGCTTCATCACCCAATGGTGCCTAGAAGAGGAACACAATTGCCTAATTTAGCAGGAAAATCCGTGTTTATTGCTGCTGGGACAAATGACCCGATTTGTTCATCAGCAGAATCAGAGGAATTAAAGGTACTATTAGAAAATGCAAACGCTAATGTAACAATGCATTGGGAAAATAGAGGACATCAATTAACAATGAGTGAAGTAGAAAAAGCGAAAGAATGGTATGAAAATACAGTATTATAAAAGTAAATAGAAGCATCTGCTAATGGTTGCAGATGCTTCTTTCTTTATTTACGACTGGATTGCAAGATGAGATGAAGAAAGCGGTAATTGAATATCAACGATCGTACCTTTATTTAATTCGCTTGCAATGTGTAATTTACCATGATGTTCCTCAATTATTTTGTAACACATCATTAATCCTAGTCCCGTTCCCTTTTCTTTTAAACTGTAAAATGGTTCGCCTAGACGAGAGATACGATCTTCTGGGATACCACAACCTTCATCGATAATCCGTATTAAAATAAAGGTATCATCTAATGGTTTTGTTTGGATGTAAATATTCCCGCCATTTGGCATCGCTTCTATCGCATTTTTTAATATATTTATAAAAACTTGTTTTAATTGGTTACCATCACATTGAATATCATATTTGTAATCAAAATGATCCATAATAATATGGACACTATGCATAATAGCAGTTGGTAAAATAAATGTAACTACCTCTTCAATTAAAGCTTGTATATTACAAGTTTGGATAGATAATACTTGTGGTTTAGACATCGCCATAAATTGACTAGTGATAGATTCCATCTGTGAAATCTCACTTAACATAACATCGATATACCATTTTTGCTCCTCATTTATTTCAGGGAGTAGCAATGTTAGAAAACCTTTTAGAGAAGTGAGTGGATTTCGAATTTCATGGGCGATTCCAGCTGTCAGTTGTCCGACTACTGCGAGCTTTTCTGATTTTCGTAATAACTTTTCCGTTTCTTTTAGCTCGGTAACGTCTCTTCCCATTACGATAAGACCTTTTCGCGAGCCGTCAGGATGATAAAGTGGAACTTTCGATATACTTAAGATTAGGTCGGAATCATCTCTATGAATAATGAATTCCTCACCATGAAGAATTTGTCTTTGTTGCCATGCTAGTTCGTCGACTTCTTCACAATGTAAAAAAGCTTCTCGGTAAGCTTCGTTATATTGAATGAGTTCACTATCTTTTTTCCCGTGATAAGGTACATGGTGGAAATTGAAACAAGAAAGTGCATAGTCATTTGCTTCAAGCCAGCGTCCTTCATGATCCTTAAATATAACAAACGCAGGCATGGAGTCCACTAATGTACGTAATCTCTTCTCACTTTCTTTTAGCATATTCTCAATTCTTTCTGATTTTTCAAGAGGTTTCATAATGGCATATACGCCAGTTAGACGATTTTGGACAAAAATAGGAACTAGTTTTGTTACGACGTCTAATAAGAAACCATTTTTATGATAAATAGATAAAATATACTCTTGTTGATTATCCGCTTCCGTATTCTTTATATTTTGTAATACTTGCTCAGAAATATGGGCTTCTAAAATAGAGGTAATATTTTTCTGTTCTAATTCTAAAGAAGTATAACCTAATATTTTTTCGGCAGAAGGATTTATATGTAAAATAATGCCCTCCAAATTTAATGAAATAATACTATCAGGATTATGTTTGAACAGAGATGCGTACATTTCTGTTAATGAACGATCTTGTATATGGTTTCGCAAACGTCTAGAAATGTTCGGATGACGTTTTCTTTGAGTTGATGAAAATTTTTTACGACTCATAATAGCTCCTCCGTACAAATAGCATCTAAAAAGATTTGTCTATTCATAACTATAATATAGATGTAACGTGTATTTCTATAAAAAATGGAAGTTATATAATAAATTTTGTTTTCTTTATTTTTTGCAAAGTGAGTGCCAGGTGGTAATAAGGGGAGCTTATATTGTTTTATAAACCTTTTGTAAGTTACAGGAGTAGGTTTTCCTTATAACATTAGGGTAGAAGAGGGGGAGAGAAAATGAGAAATTATATTCAAGGGATCGATCATGTACAAGTAGCTGCGCCTGTAGGGTGTGAAGAAGAAGCACGAGCGTTTTATGGTGAAACAATAGGTATGGAGGAAATCCCGAAGCCAGAGGAATTAAAGAAGCGTGGTGGATGTTGGTTTAAGTGTGGAAATCAAGAGATTCATATTGGAGTTGAGCAAAACTTCAATCCAGCTAAAAAGGCGCATCCAGCTTTTTATGTTTTAAAAATAGATGAATTTAAACAAGAGTTAATAAAAAAAGGTATTGAAGTGATAGATGATCATGCACGACCAGATGTAATTAGATTTTATGTGTCAGACCCGTTCGGAAATCGAATTGAATTTATGGAAAATAAAAACTAGGTGGAAATCCACCTAGTTTTTTAACCTTTTCTAAACAATCCTAATACTTCAACCGTTTCGGTAATGTTAACGAATGCATGAGGGTCAATTTCAGAAATTGTTAATTTCATACTTGCTAATTCTTCACGAGAAACAACGGTCATAAGTACACGTTTCTTTTCGCTAGAATAAGCACCTTCGCCATCAAGTAATGTAATTCCACGTATAACAGTTGAAAGAAGTTGTTTTTTCATTTTTTCTGCTTCATTTGTTACAATCATAAGTGTAACCTTCCGATGTTTCGTATGAATAGCATCGATAACTTTACCAGTTACATAAATCGAAAGTAAGCTTGTAAGAGCAACATCCCAAGTGAAGAAGAATCCTGCAATGATTACAACGACTGCATTTAAAACAATAAGGAATCCGCCAAGTTTAATATCTCTTTTGCGAGACAACAACATACCGATAATATCAAATCCACCAGTTGATCCATTACAGTTAAAAACAAGACCGATACCAGCTCCGGCAATGACACCACCAAAGATAGATGATAAAAGCGGATCTGTTGCGACGACTTTCACTGGAACATAGTATAATGCAACAGATAATACAATAACAGAGATAATCGTGTTAAAAATTACTTTTTTTCCAAGACCTATGTATCCTAAAATAAGGATAGGTAAGTTTAATACAAAGTTAATAATACCTGTGTTTACAGGAGTTACAATCCCTAAAATAATAGCAATTCCGCCAATTCCACTACTTAAAATTTTGTGGGGGATAAGGAAAAGATTAAAGGCAATCGCAATAATAATAGAACCAATAATAACACCAAGAAATCTGACCATCTCTTTCCCGTCCTTCACTAAAAAATTCATATTATTTCAAGATTATATATGATATTGAAAGTTTTGGGTAAAAACAGTTTATTTCGGGAAATTAGATTAATCAAAAGAATTTGAGTATTTTATTATTTGAAAGGGGATACAGTTGTGAAGATAAAAACATATCAACAGAAAAGCCCGTTGAAGCAAGAATGTGAGGATTCTTATTTTTGTAATGAAGAAAAAAAGATGTATGGTGTATGTGACGGTGCAACACCACTTGTCCCATTTCGTGATGAAAAGGGACATAATGGAGCATACATCGCTTCGCATTTATTTGCAAGTTATTTTGCTTCATTACGTGAAAATCATAGTTTACCAGTTGCAGTTGCAAAAGCAAATGAAGCATTGCAAAGAAAAATGTTAGAATATGAAGTAGACACGAGAAAAAAAGAGCATTTGTGGTGCACATGTATTGCGGCAGTGCAAATAGATGGGGAGAAAATTGAATACGTACAGTTAGGGGACTGTATGATTGTCGCAATACTTCAAAATGGAACGATGCAAGTATTAACGAAAGACACAGTTGAAGGAATTAGTAAACGAGCAAAAAAGAAAAGAGAAGAAGATCGTAAAAAGGGATTATCTGTACCGGAAGAACATGTTTTTCAAGATGTGCGAGAACAGTTAAAATATAATCGTTATCTTGCAAATGTGAAGGATGGGTATTCCGTTGCGAATGGAATGAAAGAAGCGATTCATTATTTGCAGCATGGGGAATTACATATAGATGAAGTGAGTGGGATTTTTATTTGTTCAGACGGATTATTCCACCCAGATTGGCCACTCGAACAAACTGTTGCATATATAAGAAAGAATAGTATAAATGAATATGTAGCAATTATTGAAGAGCTAGAAGGGGAAAAGAAAATACGACCAGATGATAAAACAATTATGATCATTGATTTTTAAGGGAGATGTTCAAATGGAAATTAAATGTGTTAATTTAACATTTCAAGATGAATTAGTTCCTTTAGAAAAAGTGAATAAACTGATTATCCATCATACATCCGAAGATGGATGGGATGTGTATAAAACACATGAATTTCATCAAAAAGTAAGAGGATGGAGCGGAATCGGTTACAATTATTTTATTGAAGAAGATGGAACTGTAATCGAAGGACGAGGTTTACATATTGGAGCACATGCGAAAGATAATAATAGAGATACAATTGGAATATGTATGACGGGTAATTTTGATAAATATGATCCAACTACCGCACAAATGAATGCATTATATTCTTTATGTAAAATGTTTATGAAACAGTTTGCTATAAAGAAAGAAAATATACTCGGTCATAGGGAGCTAGAAGGCGTTACAAAAAGTTGTCCTGGAAAGCGTTTTTCTATGGTAGAGTTAAGAAACGTACTATCTTACATATAGAGGAGTAATAAATGATGATGAATATAAAAATACCAAATGATAAAAAAGAAGAACTAGTAGCACAAATTCAGCAATTTTTCGTTGAGGAAGATTTAGATGAAATTGGGCGCTTCCAAGCAGAGCGTTTAATAGAAGAAATGATTAAATTAGTAGGACCATTTGCATACAATCAAGCAATTGGAGATGCTAGAAAGCTTGTAACAGAGAAATTATCTAATATTGAAGAAGATTTATATGTATTAGAGAAGAATGAAGGGAAGTAACCTTTCTCTAATTATAAAATAAGTATTTGCCACGGCTTCTTTCCGATATTTTATTTGGAAAGGACTATGAAATTGTTTTTGAACATATAAAATAAACTTTTTCTTTTTTACCAAAAGGGATCCTATAATTTAAAAAACGTTATTCTTTCTTAACAAGCTAGATGAGAAAGAATAACGTTTTTTTAGATTGAGATTAAAAATATATTATGTTAATTTTATCTTTTTTTAATAGTTTATTTATGGGCAATTTATAGTTGCTATTTATAATTTCTATATACAACAGCTATGGATATTACGAAAAAAAACTTGGAGGTGTAAGCGATTAGCTGTAATCAAAATTTAAAACATGAATTGCTCACATAGAATCTTATTTTGGAAGATAAGTGGTGTAATTCTTTGTTAAATGAAGGGATTGGGAAACTATGAATAAAACAATTTTAAAAACATGTATCATATCAGCAGTTTTAGGTGGAAGTTTATTAAGTGAAACGAATGGAGAGGTGAAAGCAGAAGCGGTTACACCAAACACGAATCATACTGGTGTATTCAAAGATGTTCCAAAGGGGCACTGGGCATATGAGGCGATTCAGCAATTAACAGGTGAGAAAATCATTTTTGGCTATGATGATGGAAGATTTGGTTTTGGAGATAACGTAACACGCGAACAGGTTGCAGCTTTAATGTATCGTTATTTTAATATGGAAGAAAACAAAAATTACCAAAATCCATACGGTGACGTAAGTGAAGATTCAACAAGCTATATAAAGGAAATTTTATCGTTAACAGAAATGGGGGTTTTTAAGGGGGATGAGCATGGAAACTTTAGACCAAAGGCATCGTTAACACGCGCAGAAATGGCGCAGGTTCTTACAAATGCTTTTCATTTAAAAGCAAAGAGTGATCACACTTTTACTGACGTTTCAACGAACTCATGGGCAAGAAATGCAATTAGTGCTGTTCAAACAAATAATATTACAAAAGGAGTAGGAGAAGGGAAGTTTGCTCCAAGTATGGATGTGACACGTGAACAATACGCACAATTTTTATATAAAGCAATACAAGAAACTGAGCAAACTAAACAAACGAAAGGGCAACTACTAGCTAGCATACTTGGTGAAACAAATTGGCAAGGGACAAAAGTCTATGACAAAGATCATAATGATGTGACGAAAGAAAATCAAAATTTCATTGGGCTTGCAAAATATGATGTTAAAACTGCAAGGTATGAATTTTTTCATGCAAATACAGGAGAGAGTCGTAATGATAGCGGTACCTTTTTTATAACGAATGATGGAAAGAAAAGAGTATTAATTTCTGAAACGCAAAATTATCAAGCAGTTGTTGAATTAACGCAATTAGATAAGGAGAAATTTACATATAAAAGAATGGGGAAAGATGCAAAAGGGAACGATGTAGAAGTGTTTGTTGAACATGTTCCTTATCATGAAAAAGAACTTTCTTTTACGCGACCTGATAAAAGTTTAGAAAGCTCGACGGGGAAAATAGTTACGGACGTTGATGGAGATGAAATTTTATCTAGTACACTATGGAATGGAACGGTAGTATTAGACGAACAAGGTAATAATGTAACAAAATATAACTCAAACTTTATTAGTCTAGCAAAATACGATAAAAATACAAATAAATACGAGTTTTTCAATGTGAATACAGGTGAAAGTCGTGGAGACTATGGTTTCTTTGATGTTGTACATGGTAATAAAATAAGGGCTCACGCTTCGTTAGGAAATAATAAATATGGTGCTGTCCTTGAACTTACTGAGCTAAATAAAGAGAAATTTACGTATACAAGACTAGGGAAAGATGCGAATGGAAAAGATATAAAAATCTTTGTTGAGCACGAACCGTATACAGGTGACCTAAAACCAAATTTCACAAAGTAAGATGTAAAATAGTTGTTTATAGACAAAAAGATACCTTCAGGCATCTTTTTGTCGTTTTAAAATGATTTTATGGGCAAATATAAACTTTAGTAACTTACTACTTGCCCAATCGTACATCCTGGTTCTTTTTTATTTATTCTCTTTATGCTCTTTATATTCATTAACTTTCTCTTTTACATTACTGACAGTATCTTTAGCAGTGCCTTTTACTTTATCCCATTTTCCTTCAGCTTGTAATTTTTTGTTGTCAGTTACTTTCCCGACAACTACTTTTACTTCACCCTTTACCTTATCAATAGCACCTTCTACTTTTTCTTTTAAACCATGATTATGTTTAGTCATACATTTCTCCTCCTTGTAGTTTGATTAGAATTCTCTTTTCATATTGCAAGTTGAATGATGTATCTAGTTTGAATATTCAAATGATTAATGATATAGAAAAAGAATTGTCATAAAATGTATAAGATTGTAATGCAAGGAGAAGGAATGTTAATTATATGTCTTTTGCAGTCCATATTGATTTTGTATAAGCAATTTTCATATGGGCACGTTCCAAATTGTTTTGACTGCTGCTACCAAAGCGGGCTTGTCCAACTATCAAATGACAGTTTGTCGCTATAGCTTTTTCTATTCGTTTTTGAATTAATGCAGTATGACAGCCTTTACGTTGAAATTCTGGCAAAGTAGCAGAAGCAGCTAATGAAGCAATCCCATTATTTATGTACAGGACACCAATGCCTGCAGGAGTATTTTGAATTTCTGCTATGAAAAAATGCCATCCTGGTTTATCGTAAAGAATTTCGTTATTATGGCGAACTCCATCTTTTGTAAAGGATGGCATATTAAATCCGCGTACATATATGTCTGCAAAAATATGAAATTCATTTTCTTTCAGTTGGCGTACTGAAATGTTAGAAGGAAGCAGAGATCGATCTTCTCTCGGTATACTATATAAAGCTGTATGGAAGTTGGATTGGTAAAATCCTTTTTCAGATAAGTGTTGAAATAATTCAGTTGTACCTTGAGCGGGTGTAATTTCAAAACGACAAGGAATTTGTAGCGATTGATAATAAGAAATGATTTCATCTATCTCATCTGTATTTGTAAATGTAATACCTTTTACCGTATTAAAAGCTGGACCAGCAATTACTTTTGATGAAAAAGCAGTGGCACTCCCGAACTTTTTCATTTGTAATTGCATTGGATTACCGTTTATTGCTTGCAGTAACGCTAATCTAGAAGAGAGCATATGTATTTCTGCGTTTTCAATTTCTTGAGCTGTATTAAGCGTCATAATCGTACTCATAAAATTCCTCCGTCAATAAATATATTTCATAGTACATATACGATGTTTGTTCTAAGATTCCTGTTGAAATGTAAGAGAATAAGAGGTTTTTTGGAAGGGAAATGGAAGTGAATTGTCGAAGGGAGTAGAAACAGATTAAAGGTGGTGCTCTCATGAAACAGAAAGACGTGCAGACATGCTCTAATTGTGGTTCTCAAAATATAGGAGAAGGTGAGTTTGTCGGTTATGCACAAATACGGAAAAAGGAGACGATGTTCACATCTTCACCAGTAGATGCTTATATTTGTACAGATTGCGGAAATGTCCTTTTATTAAAAGTACGACATTATGAAAAGTTTAAGCAGAAGCCGTTATGATTATTGAAAAGTGTTTTTATTAGAGAAGTTAATAGGAATAATATTTTACATATATATGAATACGCCTTATATAAAGAGATGACAACATATACTGTGTGGGATGCTTATTAATCGTTGCACAACATACAAAAATGTATAGAAGAAATTGTGAATTAATATGAGAAAGAAAATTAGCCCTTCTTGGAATATTTCATATCGAAAACTCCTTTAAATGAATAAGGGAGTTTTTATTTTTTATAACAATAATTACCTTTAATTGTTATAATTGGTTATTGATATAGGGTGTTTTTATTCACGCCATAATCATAAAAGAAAACTAGCTAAATTGTATAGAAAATGACTATATAACACAATCGCAACTGTAAGTTGACAAAGTGCAACCGCAGGAAGATAGAGATAAGGGCAATGTTTACATACAATTTAGTTAAGAAAACAAAGGAGGACACACATATGGGGTTTGGTGAAAAGCTTTTTAAATTAAGAAAGGAAAAAGGCCTTTCTCAAGAAGCATTAGCTGAGAAATTAAACACAACAAGGCAAGCGGTTAGTAAATGGGAAAACGGTCAAGGTTTTCCTGAAACTGAAAAGTTAATAATGATTGGAAATGTATTTGAAGTATCACTCGACTATTTATTAAAAGAAACTGCTGAGCAAAGTAATGAAAATGTGGAGGGCTATTACGTAAGTCAGGAAATGGCAGAAGGGTATGTAGTGTATGGACAAAAAATCTCTAAATATATTGCATTAGGATTTAGTTTGCTCATTTTATCGACAATACCGTATTTATTATTTAAAGAAAATGCAACAATGTCGACATTCCTTGTCATTATTATTGCTGTCCTTGGAATTGGAGCAATGATGGTACCTGCAACGATAGAAGAGAGCCGATACAATGTATTGAAAAAGGAAGAACTATTATTTGATCAAAACTTTCTAAAAGAATTGACAAAAAGATATGCGATTATTAAGAAAAAGTATGCAGCAGTAATAATCATTGGATTTTGTTTTATAGCTGCAGGCGCAATCCCGTTTTTGTTTGAGAAAAAGCATATCACTTCAGGAGAATTAGTGCAGTATTACCCTTACTGTGTTGTACTTATTGCAATTGGAGTCTATCTTTTTGTTCGTGTGTTAGGAGTATTAGAGGTGTATCGAATTTTAGTAGAAAATAAAGAATATAGTAATCGTCTTATTTTTAAACTGAAAAAGAAAGTGAGAGAAAAAGTGAATAATTTTTAATAGGAGAAAACATATTTTTATTAAAAGTTAAGATAGGAGTGTAATGATGTCAAATCTTCTAGAAATTGAAAATTTAAGTAAATCATTTGGAAATAAAATTGTTTTAAGAGATGTTTCCTTCAATGTGCCGTCTGGATCAATTGTTGGATTCATTGGTAACAATGGAGCTGGGAAATCAACAACCTTTAAAACAGTATTACAATTAATTTCTAAAGATAATGGTACAGTGAAAATATTTGGTAAAGAAAATATAAATAAAGATGCCAAGAATAAGGAAAAGATAGGAGTCGTATTCGATGCTATGAATCTACCGACTCATCTTACAATAAAGCAACTAAACAAAGTTTTTGAAAAGATGTTTGAATCTTGGGATAGAGAAAATTTTTACCGATTAGTTCATTCTTTCTCTTTACCTACTAATGAAAAAGTAGGTAGGTTTTCCCGTGGAATGTCGATGAAACTATCTATAGCTGTTGCATTGTCGCATAATGCCAAATTATTAATCCTAGATGAAGCGACGGGAGGTCTTGATCCTTCATCTAGGGAGGAGGTATTAGAGGAATTAAAAAGTTTTGTGAGTAAAAGTAATGGTGGTATACTACTTTCTTCTCATATTATGAGTGATGTAGAAAAAATAGCTAGCCATCTTATCATTATAAAAGATGGAGAAATTTTATTGAATGAAGAAAAGGATAAGGTTTTGGACAATTATGCCATTGTAAATGTTGATGAAGAACAACTAACTTTAATCAACAAAGATATAGTTGTGGTGAAAAGGAATAATGGTTCTTATTTCAATGTACTTGTATCAGATGTGCATAAACTACCAAATGGGATTGCTCATAGAACCATTTCGATAGAAGAAATAAGTGTTTTATTAACGAGGAGTGAAAAATAAATGAAAGGTTTATTATTGACAAACTATTATTTAGTGTATCGAACTTTCTTTATGTTTATGGGAATAGCGATAGTAGGATCGGGATTTGTTTTTTATTTTGGTAATGCTTCAATGTACCGTTTAATCGCTACGCTCATTATCTTATTTGCTACGATTCCTGCACTTGAAGTTATTAAATATGAGAGGAAGTCGGGGTATGAAAAATATGTACTTACTTTACCGGTTACTAGAACTAACATTGTACAAAGTCACTATCTTTTCTATTTTTTAGTTGTAATTATTGGTACTTTACTATCGTACGGCATATTTTATGTACATGGTTTCGTTTCAGATACACCAATTGATGATGGTATATTTAAGAGTGTTTCTTTAGGGACGTTCATCATTCTTAATGCCGGAGCAATAGCTTATCCGCTTCTCTATGTTTTTGGAGCAGAAAAATCTGATGCTATTACAATTGGAGGCGCATGCGGGGGACTTGTTACTTATTTTGGATTACAAAGTGTAATTGGCTTTCTAATAGAACAATTTCCAATATCAAATTTAAATTTATCTGTATACGTTTCAATTCTATATACAATATTTGGCGTTATCATATACATCTTTTCTTTTGTTATTTCGGTATTTATATATCGTAAGAAGGAGTTTTAGTATGTTTTCTCTTAGTATTTTCTAAATTATTTCCAAAAAATAATTCAGAAAATACAGAAAAATATAGTAGTTATTTGTAGAAGTCTGTTATAATAAACAAAAAATGAAAACGCTTTAAAGGGGGATATAACCAATATGATGATGAATGTACCGCTAACAATTAGTTCTATGATGGAAAGAGCAGAAAAACTGTTTTCAAAGAAAGAAATTGTTTCACGGACACATGATACAATTACGACGTTAACGTATAAGCAGTTAGGTGAAAGGACGAGAAGGCTTTCCAGTGCGTTAAAAAAATTAGGAATTAAAGAAGGCGAGCGTATAGGAACGTTAGCGTGGAATCATCATCGACATGTGGAAGCATATTTTGCTATTCCTGGTATTGCTTCCGTTTTACACACAATTAATATTCGTTTATCTCCTCAACATATTTCATATATTATTCAGCACGCAGAAGATCGCATGCTACTTATTGATGAAGATCTCGTACCACTCGTTGAAAATATTCAATCACAACTATCAACTGTACAAGCTTACATTATTATGACTGATAAAGATGAACTTCCAAATACTACGCTAGAACCTGTATATCATTATGAAAAGCTATTAGAAGAAGGCGATCCAAATTTCCAATTTGTAAAAGATATTGATGAAAATACACCTGCTGGTATGTGTTATACGTCAGCGACTACAGGAAATCCAAAAGGTGTTGTATATACGCATCGTAGTACTGTACTGCATTGCATGGCACTCGGTTTAGCGGATACAGCTGCTTTATCGGAAAGTGATGCAGCAATGGCGATTGTACCGATGTTCCATGTGAATGCTTGGGGACTTCCTTTCGCTGCTACTTGGTTTGGATCAAAACAAGTTCTTCCAGGACCGATGTTTACGCCAAAAATTTTATTAGAAATGATCCAATCTGAAAAAGTGACGTTAGCTGCTGGTGTGCCAACAATTTGGCTCGGTGTATTACAAGAGTTAGAAAATAATAGTTACGATTTATCTAGTATGACGAGAATACTATGCGGTGGTGCAGCTGCACCGAAAAGTGTTATTAAAGCATTTGAACAGAAATACAATGTTCCGTTCATCCATGCATATGGTATGACCGAAACAAGCCCACTCGTAACACTTGCACGTTTAAAAAGTTATGAAACAGAATTATCATATGAAGAGCAATTAGAAATTAGATCAAAACAAGGGTATCTTGTCCCTGGTGTAGAGATGAAAGTAGTCGGTACAAATGGTGAAGTGAAGTGGGACGGTACGGAGATGGGAGAACTATGTTTACGAGCGCCATGGATCGCTGAAAGCTATTATAACGATGAGCGTACTGTCGAAGGTTTTCGTGATGGTTGGTTATATACAGGAGATGTTGTCACAGTGGACGAGGAAGGCTGCGTGAAAATCGTTGACCGTACGAAAGATGTTATTAAAAGCGGAGGCGAGTGGATTTCTTCAGTTGACCTTGAAAATGCTTTAATGGCACATGATGCTATATTTGAAGCAGCTGTCGTTGCCGTTCCTCATCCGGAGTGGCAAGAGCGACCAGTTGCATGCGTCGTTCAAAAGAAAAATAGTACAGTAACAAAAGAAGAAATATATGGATTTTTAAAACCACAATTTGCGAAGTGGTGGTTACCAGACGATATTGTATTTATGGAAGAAATACCGAAAACATCTGTTGGGAAGTTTTTAAAACAAGCACTTCGGAAAGAACTTGAGCATTTGCATAAAGAGAAATAATGGAATTTACATTTGTAAACTTATGATTAAAACAAGTTGACAAATGCTAGATAGAAAGATAATATAACTCCTATAATATGTTATCTAAAAGTCGTTTTAAGTTTACAAATAGGAGAAGCACATATGAATACAAAAAACTTAGTTTTCGTCGCTTTATTTAGTTCTATTATGGGAGTGTTAGGATTAATACCTCCGATTGCTCTTGCTATTACACCAGTTCCGATTACATTACAATCACTCGGTGTTATGCTTGCTGGTGGATTGTTAGGCTCACGTCTCGGTGCGTTAAGTCAGCTTATTTTCTTACTTATTGTAGGAGTTGGAGCACCATTGCTTGCTGGTGGGCGCGGTGGTCCAGGTGTATTTATTGGACCAAGTGCAGGATATTTACTTGGTTATATCGTTGGAGCGTTTGTCATTGGTTATTTAATTGAGCGCTTACGTGAAGTTTCTATAATAAAGGTATTATGTATTAATATAATTGGTGGTATTTTTGTAGTTTATGTATTTGGCATTACTGTACAAGCTTTCTTAATGGGTGTTTCCGTATGGGAGACGATGAAAGTGAGTGCTGTGTTTTTACCAGGTGATTGCCTAAAAGCGATTATAGCAGCGATTCTCGTAACGAAATTACATCGTTCATTGAAACATATAATTACGCCTGCTCTAAAGAGCGAGAAATATACAAATGCGGGATAAGAAAGAAAAGAAACACGTTCATTGCGTGTTTCTTTTTATTATTTTGTAGAGAAAGGGACAAATTATATGGGAATTACAAAAGAATATAAAAAACATGCCTTTTTACAACCAAATAAAATAGCGATAAAGGAAAATAATCGAGTTTTAACATATAAAGAGTGGTTTGAGTCAGTGTGTAAAGTAGCAAATTGGTTGAATGGAAAAGAATCGAAGAATAAAACGATAGCAATTGTATTAGAAAATCGTATAGAGTTTTTACAACTATTTGCTGGTGCTGCTATGGCCGGATGGGTTTGTGTGCCATTAGATATAAAGTGGAAACAGGATGAGCTCAAAGAAAGAATTGCAATCAGTAATCCGGATGTGATTGTGACAGAACGATATAAGATAAATGATCTACCTGGTGAAGAAGGAAGAGTAATAGAAATCGATGAGTGGAAAAGAATGATAGAGCACTATCTGCCTACATATCAGCCTGTAGAAAATGTACAAAATGCTTCGTTTTATATGGGATTTACATCAGGATCAACTGGAAAAGCAAAAGCGTTTTTACGTGCACAACAATCGTGGGTTCATAGTTTTGATTGTAATATACATGACTTTCATATGAAAAAAGAAGATTCTATTTTAATAGCTGGGACGCTCGTTCATTCTCTTTTTTTATACGGTGCAATAAGTGCATTACATATAGGACAAACGGTGCATATTATGAGAAAGTTTATTTCAGATCAAGTGCTGGATAGGTTAGAAATAGAACATATTTCTGTCATGTATACAGTGCCGACAATGCTAGAATCTTTATATAAAGAAAATAGAGTAATAGAAAATAAAGTGAAAATTATTTCGTCAGGAGCGAAATGGGTAGCTGAAGCGAAAGAAAAAATTAAGAGTATATTTCCTTATGCGCAAAAATATGAATTTTACGGTGCGTCGGAACTAAGTTTTGTAACAGCACTAATTGATGAAGAAAGCGATAGAAGGCCAAATTCAGTAGGGAAACCTTGTCACAATGTGGAAGTTCGAATATGTAATGAAGCAGGAGAAGAAGTACAGAAAGGTGAGATAGGAACTGTTTATGTAAAAAGTGATCAGTTTTTTATGGGATACATATTAAATGGGATTTTAGTTCCAGAGATGAGTACGGATGGTTGGATGACGGTACGGGATGTAGGGTATGAAGATGAAGAAGGGTTTATTTATATTGTCGGTAGAGAGAAGAATATGATTTTATTTGGAGGAATTAATATTTTCCCAGAAGAAATAGAAAGTGTATTACATGAACATCCAGCTGTAGATGAAATAGTTGTAGTTGGTGTGAATGATAGTTATTGGGGTGAAAAGCCTGTCGCCATCGTAAAAGGAGGCGCTACGAAGCAACAATTAAAAAGTTTTTGCTTACAACGATTATCCTCGTTTAAAATACCGAAAGAATGGCATTTTGTAGATGAAATACCGTATACAGACAGCGGTAAAATCGCTCGTATTGCAGCAAAAAATATGATTGGAAATCGGGAGAAGATATATGAATAGAGCGGTTATAGTAGAAGCGAAAAGAACGCCTATTGGTAAGAAGAATGGGATGTTGAAAGATTATGAAGTTCAGCAATTAGTAACGCCGCTTCTTACTTTTTTAAGTAAAGGAATTGAGAGAGAAATAGAAGATGTCATATTAGGTAATGTTGTTGGGCCAGGGGGGAATGTTGCGAGATTATCTGCTTTAGAAGCAGGACTTGGTCATCATATTCCTGGTGTAACGATTGATCGGCAATGTGGTGCCGGATTGGAAGCGATTCGCACCGCATGTCATTTCATTCAAGGCGGGGCAGGTAATTGTTATATTGCAGGAGGAGTAGAGAGTACAAGTACATCACCTTTTCAAAATAGAGCGCGATTTTCACCAGAAACAATTGGTGATCCTAATATGGGAGTGGCGGCTGAATATGTTGCAGAGCGTTATAATATAACGCGAGAAATGCAAGACGAATATGCTTGTCTTAGTTATAAACGGACATTGCAAGCATTAGAAAATGGATATTTACAAGATGAAATACTTTCTTTTAATGGATCTTTTGACGAAGCTATAAAACGAGAAATGAAGTATGAAAGACTGATTAAAAGAACAAAGCCTGCATTTTTACAAAATGGTACAGTAACGGCAGGTAATTCGTGCGGTGTAAATGATGGGGCATGTGCCGTTCTTGTAATGGAAGAGGGGCAAGCTCGAAAATTAGAATACAAGCCTGTACTTCGTTTCGTTCGTAGTGCTGTAGTTGGAGTGGATCCAAATCTTCCGGGGACTGGTCCGATATTTGCGGTGAACAAATTATTAAACGAAATGAATATAAAAGTAGAGGACATCGATTATTTTGAAATAAATGAAGCGTTCGCTTCAAAAGTTGTTGCTTGTGCAAAGGAGTTACAAATTCCTTTCGAAAAATTAAATGTAAATGGTGGGGCAATTGCGCTCGGTCACCCGTACGGTGCATCTGGTGCTATGCTTGTAACACGTTTGTTTTATCAGGCACAAAGGGAGTATATGAAATATGGAATTGCGACATTAGGAATTGGTGGTGGAATAGGGTTAGCGCTATTATTTGAAAAAGTAGAAGACTAGAAAAGAACTAGTTTTCTACTTTTTGAGGAACATAGGCATTGCTACCAGGTTTTGCTTTTATTTCATTCCAAGCAGCAATAGCATCAGCGTTTGATTTTCCTTTATTATTTGGATCTTCGAAGAAGTCGCGAATAAAGCGATTGTATTCAAACTGCACGCTGATCGTTGTTTTATAAGAAGGATCTTTTTTTCGCTCGTTTTCTTCATACCAAAACGTTATCGCATCTTCATATGTTTTTCCAACATTCTCTTTAAAAAACTTTTGAAGAGCTACTGTAAAGCGGAAGTTTGCTCCGATTTTTTCTTTGAAAAAAGCACGAACATCTTCACTACAGCGGTGATTGTTAGTAATAACAGTTTGCAGGGAAAGATCTTTATAGGATAGGGGGGGGTTACTCAACTTTTGGCCGGAGCCGTTTTTTAATATTTTCCCAGTATGTAAATAATGGGAGATACGCTCGGTTATTTCGATCTTAGAGCCACTAGCTGGCAAATCATGGTCACGACAAAATGTTTGCAGTTCTGCTTTTAACCAATAATAGTTTTGGAAATCTGTAAGTGATATAGATTTTGTTAAAGGTGGACGCATAGATATAAAAACTTCTTTCTTCCATAATTTCCTTTAATTATAAAACATACGTTCTTTTTGTGGAAGGATTAATTTGTAAATATAACGGGAAGAGGAGATTGCATATGGAAAATGTAATGCAAGTTCGAGTTACGGGAATTTTAATTGAAGATGAAAAGGTATTACTAGTAAAGCAAAAAGTTGCTAATCGGAATTGGTCTTTACCTGGAGGAAGAGTAGAGAACGGTGAAACGTTAGAAGAAGCAATGATTCGAGAAATGAGAGAAGAAACAGGGTTAGAAGTTAAAATTAAGAAGCTACTCTATGTTTGTGATAAACCGGATGCTAGCCCATCTTTATTACATATTACGTTTCTGCTTGAAAGGATTGAAGGTGAAATTACGCTACCTTCTAACGAGTTTGATCATAATCCGATTCATGATGTGCAAATGGTACCGATTAAAGATTTAAGTCAGTATGGTTTTTCGAAAATTTTTATCACTCTTATAAGTGGCGGTTTTGCAAATGCAGGGAGTTATCAAGGGTTGAAACAACATATAGGCCTGTAAATATAGTTGAAGGATAGCAGTTAGCTATCCTTCATAGACATGTTTTACACTGCTGACTGTAAAGAAGAAACAAGTTGATTTAAAAACTCTTCCCCGGTCATAATCGCTTTTCCGCCGCCGCGCGCACTCTTTTTATTTCCGCCACCTTTTCCTTCAATTGCAGGAAGAGCATCTTTTAAAAGTGCGTTCATATCAAGCGTGACTGTTTTTCCGCAAGCGAGGATGCATTGTAGTTTGTCCTCATTTTGAATAACGAAATATGTAATGGCATGCTCTTGTTGTTCTGTAATAATAGCAGAAAGTTTTGCGATTTCTTGCATAGAACGATTTGTAAATACTTGAGAAATAAGTATGCTAGTATGTATTTCGGCAGGTTGTTGCAGTAGTTCATTTGCCTCTGCATATAATAATTTTTCATTCATTGTTTGTATTGCTTTTTCGTTTTCTTTTTGAGAAGTAAGAAGTTGTGCTACTTTTGCTGGAATATCACTCTCGCTACTGTTTAATTGTTTAGAAACATCCTTTATAATTTGTTGCTGTTGCCCCATAAGTTTTAGTGTGCGCCAGCCAGCTATAAACGTTAATCGTATGCCGCCTTTATTACGCTCCCATCCTAGTACTTGAATAGGACCTACTTCACCTGTACGTTTCGGGTGTGTTCCGCCACAGCCGTTATAATCAAAGTTTTCGATAATAACAACGCGTATATTTTCTGTCATAGTCGGTTCTTTACGAAGGGGTAATGTTTTCGCTTCTTCTAAGTTCATCCACAGGGTACGGATTGGATGGTTTTCGAAAACAATTTTGTTTGCAATTTGTACCACTTCTTCAACCGTTTCTGCATGAAGATTTTCTGTTTCTAAATCGATTGTTACCGTTTCTTTACCAAGATGGAATCCAATCGTAGGTATGTTAAAATGGTCCCAAAAAGCAGCAGATAAAATGTGCTGAGCCGCATGTTGCTGCATATGATCAAAACGACGCTCCCAATTAATTTTACCTTCTACTTCTTCGGTATGTAATTGTTCTGTAGTGAAGTGAGGGATTTCTTCATTGACTTCTTCAACATCGAGTACAGCAATGTCATTTAAAGTTCCAGTATCATGGGGCTGCCCGCCACCTGTCGGATAAAATGCTGTTTCGTTTAAAACAACGTATAAGTTACCGTTTTTATCATAATCTTGCTTTATAATTCTAGTAGTAAAGTCTTGCTTATAAGCGTCAGTGTAATATAATTTTTGCTCCAATTTTTTTTCCCCTTTCGTGTTCACTAGTTTCATTGTAAAGCAATCGAAATTAGTTTCCTAATATTTCAGAAGAAAGAAACTATTTTTAGAATTTTCTTGCTATAATAAGAGGAAGAAAATGCGGGGGTGGAATGAATATGTTATATGAAAACGGCGTAGATAAACTGCTTAGTTTAAGCAAAAATATTTCTGAATTGTACCGAGAATTAAATGAAATGACCCGGATTTTAACGGACTGTAATCGAGAAAGTGTGAAGTTTGATCGGTTATATGTAAAAGAGGTAATGTGGAAGAAAGAAGATGTAATAGAGAAATATGACCAGCTACTTGTGCAACTTTGTATAAATGAATGCTTTGATCTAAAAAGTGTCATTACAGGGGAATATAAGTATACATATGAAGAAGTAGAAAACATCGTTTTACAATTTAATGAGAAGTATAATGTCGCAATTTTAATTAAAGATGTTTGTAAAGAACTACAGTTTACATATGGCATAGATATGGATATAACGAGAACAGCGAGGGTATCAACAGCGCAAGTATAAAAAGGGAAAAGAAAGCAGATCCTTTGCTTTCTTTTTTTATGTAAGAACAGGGAGAGTAGGTTTTTAAGATGAAGGGGAAGTTGCAAAATATTCATCCGTTAGGAATGACAATTATAATAGGGACTTTATTTGCGAGGTTCGCCACGTCAATGAGTATTCCTTTTTTAGCAATTTATTTAACGACTGTGAAAGGCGTATCAGCTGGAATGACGGGTGCTATTATCGGAACGAGTGCACTTGTTGGAGTGTTTGCTAGTTTTATCGGAGGGAATTTATCTGATCGATTCGGACGAAATATGATTATAATATGGTCTATGATCGTTTGGGTGTTTGTATTCATTGGTTTTTCACTTGCAGATCATGTTTTAAGTTTCTTTTTATTAAATGCTTTGAATGGATTATGTAGGTCCTTTTTTGAACCGACGTCAAGAGCGTTATTATCAGATTTAACGAAACCTGAGTATCGTTTACTAGTATATAATTTGCGTTACGGTGCAATCAATGTTGGAGTGGCGATTGGCCCACTTGTCGGGTTACAGATTGGAAGCGCAAAATCAACAATTCCGTTTTTAGTAGCAGCTGGAGTATACATTCTATATACAGCTATATTAGCGTTCCAATTTAAGAAGTATCCGATTGAAAAAAAGAAAGTAACTACAGAAAAGCCTGTCACGATGTTAAATGCAATTCGCATTTTGCGAAAGGATGTCGTTTTTTTAGTTGCGTTGGTTGGTATTATTTTGAGTAATTGTGGTTTTTCTCATTTAATGACGACAGTATCTCAATATTTTGCAAATGCACATATATTTCAGGATGGAGTGAAATTATTTTCATATATGCTAGCTTTAAATGCGATTGTTGTAGTCGTAATTCAATACCCTGTTATTCAAATTTGTAAAAAGTATACACCGTTAGTATCCATAATGGTGGGAACTTTATTTGTGAGCGGAGGATTGTTTGGATTTGGAATAGTAGAATCTATGCTAGGTGCTGCTATGTGCACAATTATTTTTACAATTGGAGAAGTTCTCATGTTTTCAATGACGGACGTATTTATAGATGGTATAGCTGTTTCGCATTTAAAAGGCACATATTTTGGAGCAATGGGATTTTCAGGAATTGGAGCAGTAATTGGTCCATGGTTCGGGGGAGTACTTCTCGATTACTACGGGTACCAAAATGGATTTATTGTTTTTTCAGCGCTAGCTATATTTGCAACTGTAGCATTTCCTGTACTTTTAGTTACAAAAGGTTTATTGAAAAAAAGGGATGATAGAAATTGTAATTTAGAACTACATGCGAAATAAAGTGAAACTTTAATCAGTGGGGGGTGTTCATCCCCCACTGATTATTAGTTGAACCAATCGGACGTTTACGGACAGTTGATCTCCCACCTAACTTCTTTGCTCCAACTGCATTTTGAGGTGGGAGTTTTACTGTCCGTTAACGCGGGATAAAATAAGCCCCAGCAGACGGCTGGGGCTTATTTTTGTATTTATTTTACTTCTCAATTTGAAAAAGAACTTTTTCTTCATGTTTATTAGCAACTTCATTTTTGGAGATATGAATGGCTAAATATCCATTCTCTAAGCAGGCTAGCATCTTCTTATAAATAATAGTAGCGGGTAAAGGAATGATCCGCTGTAAAGAACTATTATTATGAAGTATGCAAATATTTAGGCCTGTCTTCATCTTTTCAATGACTACATTTTGTTCGGATACATTTGGTACATCTGTTTCCAAAATGTATTCTTGTTCAGTTTCGCAAAGGTCAATATGAATTTGATTTGGGAAACTAAAGTTACTACAAGAGTCAGAACAAAACTGATCCATCCATTCTTCGAAACCATCAACATGAAAAAGACAATCCTTCTTTTTCTTGCCCATGTAAGACACCCTCCGTAAAATCTCAATTCATACTATGTTATGCATGAATGAAGTAGGGGTGAAGAATAAATGGAAAAATATAAACATTGTATGTGGTAAAGGCAGCTAGTGTGAACCTTTAGTTTTACATATCATGATGTGCATGATGTTTTTGGCGTGAATGGTTACGGTTTTTTACTTTATGAGATCCGCTTAATGGTTCAGGTTGTCCCTTTTTTTCTTTTGCTTCACGATTGTTTTTGCTCATTGTATGTGACACCTCCTCTTTCTCTTTAGAATGAGAGAAGTTTGCAAATTTATACGAGAATGTTTTTAGAAAAAAAGGTAAAGATAATTGGGACTAACTATTATGGAAAGGGGATTATATAATGCCATATCATAAAGATAAACAGCAAGCTTTTCAAGCAGCGCAGCAAGGAGTTACACAAGCAGAGCATGCATATAACAACATTGTGAAAAATAATCCAAACTACGGTCATGATTTAAAAGAGTTACGCCAAGAGGTTCAGGAGGCGTATGAACAGATTCAAAATGCGTTAGAAGTAGCTTCGGAAACACAACGCCCACAACTTGAGCAATACGAAAATAATCTCCAAAATATTATGCAACATGTAGATCAATTAGAAAAGTAAATGAGGTTGTTGTGTATTCGACAACCTCTTACTTTAATGAACATTATGCGAAAACAGAAAATTTTTCTATTCGTTTTTTCTTTATTATGCGCAGTACATATATTTCAAATTGAAAAAGTGGAAGCGAAAATGTTGCTCAGAAAAGAGCTAGAACCAACTGGCTATGTAACGTGGGAAGTACCTAATAATGAAAAGATTATTGCCATTACATTTGATGATGGCCCAGATCCAACTTATACACCGCAAGTTTTACATTTATTACGTCAATATAAAGCAGAAGCAACATTTTTTATGATTGGATTTCGAGTGCAGCGTAATCCATATTTAGTGAAACAGGTGTTAAAAGAGGGACATGAAATTGGAAATCATACGATGAATCATTTGTATGCGAGTAATTCATCGGATGAAAAATTAGAAAATGATATTTTAGATGGAAAGAAATTTTTTAAAAAATGGGTGAAAGAACCTTTGCTATTCCGTCCACCTGGCGGATATATTAACGATGCTGTATTTAAAACAGCGAAAGAAGCAGGTTATCAAACTGTTCTATGGTCATGGCATCAAGACCCACGTGATTGGGCAAATCCAGGGGTAGAATCTATCGTAAATCATGTAGTGAAACATGCTAAAAGTGGAGATATCGTATTGTTACATGACGGGGGAAATGATCGTAGTCAAACAGTAGCAGCGCTAGCAAAAATTTTACCTGAACTGAAAAAGCAGGGCTATCGATTTGTAACGGTTTCGGAATTGTTACGTTATAAACATTAGAAAAAATCCCAAAAGGTGAATGTTCCTTTTGGGATTTTTCGTTACTGGTTCTTTTTGCGTTTCTTATTATTTTGTCGTTCTGCAGCAGTTAAGTTTTCATTTGCAAACTCTTCGTTATAACCAGCACCTTGTCCTTGGGCAGATGCCGCATTCATTCCTGAAATAGTATGATTTGCTTTTCTTTTACCCATTTTATTTCACCTCTATAACTTTTTTGTAAGTTGCATGATGAGCAGTTCATAGTATGTATGAACTGTAAAGAAAGCGCTAATAGAGCACTTTACTTTATGGTAATAGTATTCATAAGGAACATGAACACTATTCAAATTTAGAAACATAAAGAAAACTTATGATAATCTATAAGTTTCTTATTATTTACTTATTTAGAAAGTTGTAATAAGATATTATCGTAAGGTATTGAAAAGTTTGTCTACATTTTATATTCAGACAACTTAGTCACGTTTAACAGGGGGGAAACATAATGGTCAAACATAATCCATTTCAATCACGCGCAACTTTTGAAGTAGATGGAAAAACGTATCATTATTATGATTTGAAAGCGCTTGAAAACGCAGGGGTTGGCAACGTATCTCAATTACCATATTCCGTGAAAGTTTTACTTGAATCAGTACTTCGTCAAGTAGACGGACGTGTAATCACAGAAGAGCATGTTACAAATTTAGCGAAATGGGGAACGAAAGATGTGCAAGATATCGATGTTCCATTTAAACCATCTCGTGTAATTTTACAAGATTTCACTGGTGTTCCAGCTGTTGTTGATTTGGCTTCGCTTCGTAAAGCAATGGCAGACATGGGTGGGGATCCTGATAAAATTAATCCGGAAATTACTGTAGACCTTGTAATTGATCACTCTGTACAGGTTGATAGAGCGGGTACGGCAGACGCGCTTGCATTCAACATGGACTTAGAGTTTAAACGTAATGAAGAACGTTATAAATTTTTAAGCTGGGCACAAAAATCATTTGATAACTATCGTGCAGTTCCACCAGCTACAGGTATTGTACACCAAGTAAACCTTGAATATTTAGCACCAGTTGTTCATGCTGTAAAAAATGCTGAAGGTGACTTAGTTGCATACCCAGATTCATTAGTTGGAACAGACTCACATACAACAATGATTAACGGTATCGGTGTTCTTGGATGGGGCGTTGGTGGTATTGAAGCAGAAGCAGGAATGCTTGGACAGCCTTCATACTTCCCAGTACCTGAAGTAATCGGTGTGAAATTAACTGGTACACTTCCAAGTGGTACTACAGCAACTGACGTTGCATTAAAAGTAACGCAAGTATTACGTCAAAAGGGTGTAGTTGGTAAATTCGTTGAGTTCTTCGGTAATGGACTAAAGAGCATGCCTTTAGCTGACCGTGCAACAATTTCAAACATGGCACCAGAATACGGCGCAACTTGTGGATTCTTCCCAATCGACGAAATTTCATTAGAATACTTACGTTTAACAGGTAGAGATGAAGAGCAAATTCGCGTTGTTGAAGAATACTGTAAAGCGAACGGATTATTTTATACAGCAGACAGCAAAGATCCAATTTACACTGATCTTGTTGAAATTGATTTAAATACAATTGAATCTAACCTTTCTGGACCGAAACGCCCACAAGATTTAATTCCACTTTCAGAGATGAAAGATGCGTTCCACAAAGCTGTTTTAGCGCCAGTTGGAACACAAGGACTTGGATTTAATGAGCAAGAGTTCGATAAAGAAGTGAAGGTTACATTAGAAGATAAAGAAGTAACGATGAAAACAGGTGCAATTGCAATCGCTGCAATTACAAGTTGTACAAATACATCAAACCCATACGTATTAATTGGGGCAGGTTTAGTTGCGAAGAAAGCAATTGAAAAAGGACTTAAAGTACCTGAGTACGTAAAAACATCATTAGCACCAGGATCTAAAGTTGTTACTGAATACTTAGATAAATCAGGTTTAACAACATATTTAGATCAATTAGGTTTCCAAACAGTTGGTTACGGCTGTACGACTTGTATCGGTAACTCTGGTCCATTAGCGCCAGAATTAGAAGAAGCAATCGCAGCAAATGATTTACTTGTAACATCTGTTTTATCTGGTAACCGTAACTTTGAAGGTCGTATTCACCCTCTTGTAAAAGCAAACTACTTAGCATCACCACCACTTGTTGTGGCATATGCACTTGCAGGTACTGTTGATATTGACCTGAAAAATGATGAAATCGGTAAAGATGCAAATGGCAATGCTGTTTACTTCAACGATATTTGGCCATCAGCTAAAGAAATCGAAGATGTAGTTCAAAGCGTTGTTACATCTGAACTGTTCAAGAAAGAATATGCACAAGTATTTAATAGCAATGAGCGCTGGAATGAAATCCAAACTTCAAATGAAGCTTTATATACTTGGGATAATGATTCAACATACATTCAAAACCCACCATTCTTTGAAGGATTATCTAAAGAACCAGGTGAAGTTGAAACGTTATCAGGCTTACGCGTAGTTGGTAAATTTGGTGACTCTGTAACGACAGACCACATTTCACCAGCAGGTTCAATCGGTAAGCACACACCAGCTGGACGCTACTTATTAGAAAACGGCGTACAACCAGTTGACTTCAACTCTTACGGTTCTCGTCGTGGTAACCATGAAGTTATGATGCGTGGTACATTCGCGAACATCCGTATTAAAAATCAAATCGCACCAGGAACAGAAGGCGGATATACAACATATTGGCCAACTGGTGAAGTAACGTCTATCTATGATGCTGCTATGAAATATAAAGAAGATGGCACAGGCCTTCTAGTTGTTGCTGGTAAAGATTACGGTATGGGAAGTTCTCGTGACTGGGCTGCGAAAGGTACAAACTTATTAGGTATTAAAGCAGTAATCGCAGAAAGCTTCGAGCGTATTCACCGTAGTAACTTAGTGTTAATGGGTGTGTTACCACTTCAATTTAAAGATGGCGAAAGCGCTGAAACGTTAGGTCTTGTCGGTAACGAGTCATTTGAAATTCAAATTGACAAAACAGTTAGACCACGCGATCTTGTAAAAGTAGTTGCAACTGATGCAGATGGCAACGAAAAACAATTTGAAGTAGTAGCTCGTTTCGATAGTGAAGTTGAAATTGACTACTACCGTCACGGTGGTATCTTACAAATGGTTCTTCGTGAGAAAATTGAAGAATCTAAAGTATCGAACTAAATAATTGAAATGAACGATAAGGAAGCTAACAACTGTTAGCTTCCTTATTTTATGGAAAGGGATGAAACCAAGTGGTTTCATCCCTTTCTTTTTACTATAAAAATGGAGGGAATATCATGAAAGAATATAAAAGAATATTGTTACCGCTACGACAAGAGAAAATATTGGTGATAGCAGCTGTATGTAGTGGACTATTTGCAGCTATTTTAAATTTATCCCGTTCAATATTCATGGGGCTAATTATAGACAATCTTATTCAACGAGAGTTAAAGGGAACGTACCTTTACATTACTTTGTTTGCAGTTAGTCGCTTGTTGATGTGGGTGAACAATCTTTCATTTGATTATATAAGCTCCAAAGCAAGTCAACGAATATTGCGAAAGACGCGTATAGATGTATTGCGGCATTTTTTCTTATTATCATTTGGAGAGAGTGAGAAGATTAAACAAGGAGAGTTAGAGACGTTAGTTGTGTCTGATATTCCGAATTGGGTTAGATTATATGGTTCTATATTCATAGAATATATACACGCTATTGCGCAATTTGTAGGTGCGTTCATAGCACTACAACGTATAGATATAAAGTTCATATTGTGGGTAACTCCGTTTTTATTTTTAAGTGCAGTTGTTCCAATGATTATGGGGAAAAAGGTAAGAAATATTGCAAGCATTGCTCAAAACAATCAGTCAAGTGTTGTAGAGATGGTGTCACAGTTTATAAAAGGAGTACAAGATTTACGTAGTTTGCAAAAAGAAAAGTGGGCCATTCGCTTATTTAAAGGAGTTACAGCACAATCTTATAAAACAGAAGTAAAGAAGACGATGGTGCAACACTGCATTGGAGTAGTTGGAACAGTGATTGAAACAGGAGTATATATCGTTGTTCTCATTATAGGTGCGCAGAAAATAATGAAGGGGGAAATGGTAGTTGGTTCACTTGTTGCCGTGTTAGCCACAATTGAAATGCTCTTTTTTCCAGTTCGTTACGTTGGCGATTTATTAATGATGACACAAGTTGCAGTCGCTTCGGCAAATAGAGTTTTTTCTTTTTTAGATAAACGAGGGGCAGATAGTAAGGTAGAAAGAGCGATGGGGATAACGATAACAAATGTTTCATTTCAGGAAAGCGATGGAGAGAAATGCAGAATTCATAATGTTGATTTGCAAATTCAACCTGGTGAACTCGTTATGATTGTGGGGGAAAGTGGTGCAGGAAAAACAACGCTTTTAAAATTAATGACAGGTTTGTATAAACCATCTAATGGTAGCATTGTTTATTATGGTAATGAGGCACGTATGACGACAATGTGGCAAGAACCTCGATTCTTTCGGACGACAGTAAAAGAGAATATGTATTTCGGAGAAGTATATTTAGAAAATCAGTTAGAAAAAAATATTGAACTTGTTAATGTAAAACCGATTATTAGAGATTTATCAGAAGGGATTGAAACTGTACTACATAAAAGCGGAGAAGAGTTTTCGGGAGGGGAAAGAAAACGACTTGCATTATTGCGAGCACTTGGTTCAAATCCAAATCTTATTATTTTAGATGAACCGACTGCGGGATTAGATCCGAGCAATCAAGAAATTGTTTGGAATATGATAGAAGGATTAGGAAGTGAGGTCACGAGAATTGTGGCAACACATGATGTTGAGAGGGCGGTACTAGCAGATCGTATTGTCATAATGAAAGAAGGAAATATTGTTGTATGTGAGAGTCCTGAAAAATTAATAAATAGTCATTCATTTTTTAAGAGATGTGAATAAAGATAAGAGCATTGCTCTTATCTTTATTCAGCGTCATTTAGTTGATACTCGATAGATTCGGAGTGATTTAGATCAACGTTAAAAGTAGTAGTCATAAGGAAAGTGGCAATTCCAAGAATTAAGAAAAGGACGAATGAGACTAGAGAGACGTAGAGACAAATACGTCCTACTTTCTTTTTTTCAAGATCTTTACTAAAGAGTGAAATGATCCATGTAATAATACCGACTGGGTATAAAAGAAAACTAAGAATATATAATGTTGTTTTTTCGAATGAATTCATAAACAATCCCCCTTTTGTTGTAGGTTTATAACTACGAGAGGAAAAAGGTGAATGGGTCCATAAGAAGATAAGCAACACTTCATCTGTTTTTCTAATTATATGATAAAAAGGAAAAAATCACAATTAAAATAAGAATATTCTAATTATTTCGACTGTGAATATTTCCAAGCTTGTCCGTATAAGCTAAAATAAGGTATAGAGTATTTGAGTGATTAAGTTATTAGAAGATAAACACGTTAGGGTGATATAAAATGTGGCGGAAGCTTACGATTATTGTAGTGTTACTTTGTTTAGCGGGATATGCAGCTTATGAACAGTTTGGTAAAAACGATCAGGCGGTACAAGGAGAGCAAGAAAAAAGTGAAGCTGCTATGAAAGAGATGATTGCAAGTAATGGTATTGAAATAGGGAAGAGTGCACCAGACTTTACATTAACGAAGTTAGATGGAACGAATGTAAAGTTATCAGATTTAAAAGGAAAGAAAGTGATTGTAAACTTTTGGGCAACGTGGTGTGGGCCTTGCCAGCAAGAAATGCCGGATATGGAGGCTTTTTATAAAGAACATAAAGAAAACGTAGAAATTTTAGCAATAAATTATACGCCTTCAGAAAAAGGTGGGGGAGTAGAAAAGGTAAGCAATTTTGCGAAGGAGAAAGGAATTACTTTTCCTATTTTATTCGACAAAAATATTGATGTGACAACAGCGTATAAAGTCATTACGATCCCAACTTCGTATTTTATAGATACGAAAGGTGTCATTCAAGATAAGTTTATTGGACCGATGACGCAAAAAGAGATGGAGAAACGGATTGCTAAATTAAAATAACGGTGAAAAGGTAGAGGTGGAAAGTTACCATTTCTGCCTTTTCTTTTTCACGTAGTGATAGCAGCATGTTATGATAAAAGAAATATAAACGTTTAGAGGTAAAGGAGTGTTTGGCGTGGGGGATGTATCCTTACCGTTAGATTATGTTGTAATTGATTTTGAAACAACAGGATTTAACCCTTATAATGATAAAATTATTCAAGTCGCAGCAGTGAAATATCGTAATCATGAATTAGTAGACCAATTTGTTTCCTATGTGAATCCGGAGCGTTCAATTCCAGACCGAATAACGAGTTTAACAGGTATTACAAATTATCGTGTTTCGGATGCACCAACGATTGAAGAAGTGTTACCTTTATTTTTAGCATTTTTACATACAAATGTAATTGTCGCTCATAATGCATCTTTTGATATGCGCTTTTTGAAAAGTAATGTGAATATGCTTGGTTTACCGGAACCTCAAAATAAAGTGATTGATACTGTGTTTCTAGCAAAGGAATATATGAAGCACGCGCCTAATCATAAACTTGAAACGTTAAAGCGAATGCTCGGAATTCGTTTAAGTTCTCATAATGCATTTGATGATTGTATTACTTGTGCAGCTGTTTATCAAAAATGTGCCTCTATTGAAGAAGAGGCGAAAAGGAAATCGAATAGGGAAGTGCTTGATGAAACAGCAGTATATGAAGCAGTAAAAGGGATACTTGTACGAAATAAACGTGATATTGAATGGGTTCGTTGTATGAATGTAGGAAGCTATTTAGATATAAAAGCTTTTTATCCAGTTATGAGGGTAAAAGTAAAAGGGCGAAAGAAATACATGTTAACAGAAATATTAGAAGATGATGTGAAAGAAATATGTACGAGTTTAAAATGTGAACCGGCGTTAAAAAGTGAAGTTGGTAATACGAGGATTATGCTTAATAGCTTAGAGGACGTCCTGAAATTAGAAAGTTATATTTTAGAACAGTATGATTTTGTACTGCAAGCGCTGCATGATTATAAACAAAGTGAAATGAATGCAGATGAAAAGTTAAAAGAGTATTTAAATATTATGGTATGAAAAACTCCGTGTACGTTTTATTGTACACGGAGTTTTTTTAGGAGTACTAAAACATAAAATTTTCTCACAAATCTGATTAAAGAATTTTTCCTTTGCTCATACTATGTAATAAGAAAGCGAAGGAGAGAGGGTGAACAGCATGAGAAGAAGTCGCCGTAAATCGTTTGACGAGCTTGTGAAAGAAAATAAACAACAATTATTAAGCGATCGCGATGCAATCGATCGTATTGAAGAGCGTATTGAAAAACGTTATGAAATGAAACTTTTTAAGCAAGCTGAATAATTCTTAACACTAGTACGATACTAGTGTTAAGGAGGCGATAGTAATGGGTAATCCGAAAAAGAATTCAAAAGACTTTGCACCGAATCATATTGGAACACAATCAAAAAAAGCTGGTGGCAATAAAGGAAAGCAAATGCAAGACCAAACGGGCAAACAACCGATTGTTGATAACGGTTAAAGAAGGAGAATGTCATCATTCTTCTTTTTGTGACGGATTTTTAATAGTAAAAAAGGGCTGACTTTTGTCAGCCCTTTTTCGTAATTGTGAAGTTTTCAACGAGTAAACGCCAATTTTGTGGAAATGGCAAGCCAATCTTCCAATAACTAATACCGCCAATGCCTTGTTCTTTCATTAAATTGAATTTACTTTGAATAGATCTCGCATCTTCAAACCAAACTTCGTGTTGTACACCGTTTTCGTCAAAGTAATTGAAATGTGGAGCTTGAGCTGTGAAATCATAGCGGATAGGAACATTGTATTTACGAGCAAGTGCAACAGCTGCAACAGAGCTAACTGCTTTTGCTGGTGGATTTCCTTGTTTGAACGGAAGTTTCCAATCAAATCCGTATAAATTTTGCCCCATCATAATTTTTTGGGGAGGCATTTGAGATTTTGCGTATTGAAGTACTTCTTTTACAGGACCGATAGGAGAGATTGCCATCGGTGGTCCGCCCTGCCATCCCCAGTCATATGTCATAATGACGACGAAATCAACAATTTGTCCTTGTGCTTTATAATCGTGAGCTTCGAAAAATTTACCCTTTTGATTGGAACTTGTTTTCGGTACAAGCGTTGTACTTAATGTGTATCCGTTAGGTAAGCGTGTTTTCACATTTCGTAAAAAACGATTATACGCTTCGCGATCTTCGGGTGCAACACTCTCGAAATCAAAATGAATATCTCGCATACCGTACTTTTCAGCAGTTTGCAAAATGTTTGTAATAAATTTGTTTTGGATTGTTGCGTCCCGTAAAATAACTGATGTCAGATCGGCACTGAAATTTCCATTTTCAATATTTGTAATAACGAGCATAGGGATGGTGTTACCTTGCGTTGCAATATTAGCGATTTTAGCTGTTTCAGTTGGTTCTTTTAATGTACCATCTCTTTTTGCCTCGAAACTGAAATAAGCTAAATATGTTAAAAATGGATTAATGGCACGTGTAGCATTAACTAAACTTTCTTTAATGGGTATAGTGGAAGGTTGTAAATAAGCGATGGATTCTACTGCTCGTTTCGTCCCTTTCGGTATATATAATTGCTGCCCAACGTGGAGAATGGATTTTAAAGATAAGTTATTCACTTTAGCTAAACTAGCGAGAGGAACGTTATATGTTTGAGAGATTCGATATAGGCTATCGCCAGGCTGTACATAATAATTATTCCCTTTCGTATTCACGATCAGAGCCTGACCAACAACGAGTGTTTCAGCTGGATTTAGTCCATTATCTTTTACTATTTCGTCAGGTGTTGATCCATATTTTGATGCCAAGCTATATACGCTATCACCGCTACGAACAGTTACAATTTGAATCATATGCTTGCTCCTTTCGGTAAAAGATTCACTGTTTTTATTTTATTTTTGATTCCACTGTATTATGATTAAATGTATGCAAGGCAGCAGAAGTGAAAGAAGGCGAATACATATGTTTGTAGCAGAACATGAAGTTGAAATCCGTTATGCGGAAACAGATCAAATGGGTGTTGTTTACCATTCAAACTATTTAGTGTGGCTTGAATTAGGCCGTACGAAACTTATACAAGATTTAGGGTTTTCATATGTTGAAATGGAGAAAGAGGGCATTATTTCTCCTGTATTAGACTTACAAATTTCATACCGTAAAGCGATGCGTTACGGTGAAAAAGCAATTGTGAAAACGTGGGTGGACACTGTGAGCCCGCTTCGCGTTGTATATGGATATGAAATTTATAATGGTGAAGGTGATCTTTGTATTACTGCAAGTACGACAAATATTTGCGCGAAAAAAGAAGGATTCAGGCCTGTATCGTTTAAAAAGTTCTATCCTGAGTGGTATGCGAAATATGAGGAAATTAAGAAAAAATAAAAAAGCGTGGCAGATGCCACGTTTTTTTATTTTTCATAATTAAATTGCGGGAAATCATCACCGTCGTTAAATGTAACAGATAAATTATGTCCATCGAAGAACCACTCATCATCGCCTTCAATAAAGAAGTTAATACCTTCTTCTTGAGTTTGAACAGCAGGATGTGCAGGATCATCTTTACGAATACCTAAAGAAAGTCCTTTTTGTACAGTACTACAACCGCCATATTGTACGAAAAGGCGCAGTGTTTCACCCGATTGTAAGTTTAATTCGTTTTTATACCATTGTGCTGCTTCTTTTGTTACGGAAAGATTCATGTATAGTTCCTCCAAATTATGTTGCTTTTTCTTTAGTATAAAAAATAACGCAAAAAGACGCTATTAATATGCTTCACGTTTTCTTTTTGCGTTATGTGGGTTACGATCTTATTTTTGCTTTTTTGAAAAGTTTGCTTTCGGCTCAGTTTTATTTATAATTCGTCCAATATTTGCACGGTGTTTATAAATAACCATACCTGCTAATAAACACATCGCAATAATGAAGATTTTATCCCCGCTAACAATTGATGCGATAACAGCAACGACAGCTGTTACCATAGAAGAAAGTGATACGTATCTTGTTGTAAATAAAAGGCTGAAAAAGACAACAGCTAAAATTGCAAAAACAACTGGTGAGTAGCATAATAGCACGCCAGCAGATGTTGCAACTGCTTTACCACCACGGAATTTCGCGAAAATCGGATACACATGTCCAAGAACAGCTGCTAATCCGAACCATAGTGGATGAACGTCTAACCCGAAAATAATCGGTAGACTCGTTGCTAATGTACCTTTTAAAATGTCAGCAATTGTAACGATAAAACCTGCTTTTTTCCCTAGTGTGCGGAATGTATTTGTTCCGCCTAAATTACCGCTTCCGTGCTCACGAATGTCAATTCCATAACCAATCTTTCCAACGACTAGTGCAAATGGAATCGAGCCAAGTAAGTA
Organism: Bacillus paramycoides; assembly: GCF_038971285.1. Taxonomy (NCBI): domain Bacteria; kingdom Bacillati; phylum Bacillota; class Bacilli; order Caryophanales; family Bacillaceae; genus Bacillus; species Bacillus paramycoides. The sequence continues at coordinate 3,450,193 of NZ_CP152427.1, read as the reverse complement.
GGCAACGATAAATAAAAGATATGTAGTAACCATAAGTTCAGTCTCCTTTATTCAAATGTGTTGATAAAGGGTAAAAAGAGTTTTTCCCGTATATTGTACCATACATTTGTAAAGAGCACATTTCTTTTTTGTAAATGAAAAAGTCATTATTTCGTGAAAAAAATTTCACAGGAATGTTACATTTCTCACAGAAACCATCAGACTATATGTAGTAACATTTTAATCAAAAGACAACAACATATTGGTGGAGGGTTATAAATGTTACAAAAAAATACAAGTGGAGAAGAATTAATGAGAGTGTTTGAGACAATTGTCCACGGCAATGAACAAGATTTAATGCAAGAAAATGCAAATGTAGATGGCCGCTCTCCGATGGGAGTAATGGGAACGTTCGCATCTGAGAGTGCGAAATATTACGCTGTTGAAAATTTATTGTCAGATCAAGTGAAAAAAGCGATAAATCAAAATATATTATATCCACATGACTTAGACTTTTATGCGACGGGAACGACGACTTGTTCGCAAATTCCGTTAGCGCAAATGCTTGCTAATGGTTTTCATACCGGACATGGGCATATGAGACAACCGCAAGACATTAAAAGTGCATTGGCCCTTTCATCTATTATTTTTCAAGCGAATCAAAATATGCAGCACGGTGGTCAATCGTTTGCACTCTTTGATATTGATTTAGCCCCGTATGTGAGAAAAACAGTAGAGAGACATAAGAAACGATTGCAGTCATATCCGCTTACGAAAGAACAAATAGAAGAATTTGCATGGAAAGAAACAGAAAATGATACGTATCAGGCGTGTGAAGCTTTCATTCATAATTCAAATAGTATGCACAGTAGGGGCGGGGGACAAGTCCCGTTTATTTCTATTAATTATGGAACAGACACAACAAAAGAGGGACGGTTATTAATTAGACAACTTTTAAAAGCGACACAAGCTGGCCTTGGTAAAGGGGAAACACCAATTTTTCCAATTCAAATTTTTAAAATGAAAAAAGGTGTGAACTTTGCAGAATGTGATCCGAACTACGATTTATTTGAATTAGCGTTAGAGACAACGGCGGAACGATTATTTCCTAACTTTTCATTTTTAGATGCCCCATTTAATGCAGTACATTATGATGGACGACCGGAAAGTGAAGTATGTTACATGGGATGTCGTACCCGTGTGATGTCTAACATACATGGAGAAGAAACAGCGATTGGAAGAGGGAACTTATCATTTACGTCTATTAACTTAGTGAAATTAGCGCTCATTAGTGGTTCAAAAGAAGCGTTTTTTGAAGCGTTAAATTATTACTTAGATTTAGGAATTCAGCAATTATTAGAGAGGTTTGAGTATCAATGTACGAAGCGGGCAAGAGATTTTCGATTTTTATATTCACAGGGCGTATGGCGCGGTGGAGAAAAGTTACAGCCTGAAGATTCTGTAGCATCTATTTTAAAGCAAGGGACATTAAGTCTTGGTTTTATCGGTCTTGCGGAGTGTTTAGTAGCTTTAACAGGAAAGCATCACGGAGAAGATGAAGAATCATGGGAACTCGGGTATGAAATCATTTCCTTTATGAGAGATAGAATGGATAAAGCGACAGAAGAATATGAACTTAATTTCTCAGTCATTGCAACTCCTGCAGAAGGGTTATCAGGGAAGTTTGTGAAAAAGGATAGGGAAGAATTTGGCGTGATTAGCGGTATAACGAACCATAATTATTATACGAATTCATTCCATATCCCAGTTTACTATAACATGCAAGCGATAAATAAAATTCGTTTAGAAGGCCCTTTCCATGCCTTATGTAACGGGGGACATATTACGTATATTGAACTAGACGGAGCAGCTATGCATAACAAACAAGCGTTAAAACAAATTGTACAAGCGATGGCAGATCATGGCGTTGGGTACGGTTCAATTAATCATCCTGTTGACCGTTGTAAGTGTTGCAGTTATCACGGAGTCATTGGAAATGAATGTCCAAGTTGCGGAAATGGAGACGAGGCTAATATAGAAAGAATTCGCCGTATAACAGGATATCTTGTAGGAGATATGTCAAAATGGAATAGTGCAAAACGTAGTGAAGAGATGGATCGGGTGAAGCATAAATGAAAGTAATGAACATCATTCATGATAGTGTAGTAGATGGAGAAGGGTTGCGGACAGTCGTGTTTTTTGCGGGCTGTCCGCATCGTTGTTTCGGTTGCCATAATCCGAAGTCGTGGAATATTTGTAATGGAACTGAAATGGCAGTAGAAGAAATTGTGAAAGAGATTGCAAGTAATCCATTAACTGATGTAACATTTTCAGGTGGAGATCCATTTTTCCAAGCTGCTGAAGTGAAAAAAGTAGCAAAAGCAGTGAAACATTTGAAAAAAAATCTATGGATGTATACAGGTTATACATTAGAAGAGATACAGAGTTCTCAAAATAATGATATGATAGAGTTGTTACATTATGGGGATGTTTTAGTCGATGGAAGATTTGAAATCGAGAAAAAAGATTTAACACTTCCATTTCGCGGAAGCTCCAATCAACGTATTATTCGATTGAAAGAGTAAAAAGGCGGGATAGATGATATGAATAAAACAGTATTACTTGTTGAAGATGAAAGAAGATTACGTGAAATCGTTAGTGATTATTTTCGCAATGAAGGCTTTGAAGTAATTGAAGCAGAAGACGGAAAAAAAGCGTTAGAATTATTTGCAGAGCATGAAATTGATTTAATTATGTTAGATATTATGTTACCAGAAATAGATGGATGGTCTGTTTGTAGACGAATTAGAAAAGAATCAGCGGTACCTATCATTATGTTAACAGCGCGTTCAGATGAGGATGATACATTACTAGGGTTCGAGTTAGGTGCAGATGAGTACGTAACGAAACCTTTCAGCCCGAAAGTGTTAGTAGCTCGAGCGAAGACGTTATTAAAACGTGCGGATGGCGTCGTAGGAGTAGCAGAAGAAAATGCTATGTCTCTAGCTGGAATAGAAGTGAATCGTCTATCTAGAACTGTTTTAGTCGATGGAGAAGAGATTATATTGACACATAAAGAGTTTGAACTTCTTGTTTATTTAATGGAGAACAAAGGAATTGTGTTGTCACGTCAGCATTTATTAGATCAGTTATGGGGATATGACTATTACGGTGATGACCGAACGGTTGATACTCATATTAAAAAACTACGAAATAAGCTAGGGGATAAAGCGAAGCATATCGGTACTGTTATTCGAGTTGGTTATAAATTTGAAGAATAATTGTAACGGATTGTGTACTTTAGCATAGGGAAATGTCGATTTTATATCCTCTTTGGCAGGTAGAATGTACAAAAAATACATTTTTTGTCTACAATGTTAGATAAGAGTATTTTTTTAATTGGATTTCACGATGAGTTCACAAGAAGGACACAAAACGTGACTATACTGAAAATACGAATTCACCAGAGAGGGGAAGTAAACATGGGATATTACGACGGACCAAATTTAAATGAAGAGCATAGTGAAACGAGAGAAGTGAGAAAATCAGGTAGTAAAAAAGGTTATTTTTTCACAGGTTTAGTCGGAGCTGTAGTTGGGGCTGTCACAATTAGTTTTGCGGCACCATATATGCCATGGGCTCAAAATAATGGAGCGGCTGTATCATCATTCAGTTCGGATTCAAAAGTTGAAGGTACTGTAGTTCCTGTTGTCAATAAAGCAAAAAATGAAACTGATTTACCTGGTATGATTGAAGGCGCGAAAGATGTTGTTGTAGGTGTTATTAATATGCAACAAAGTATTGATCCATTTGCAATGCAACCGACAGGCCAAGAACAGCAAGCTGGTTCAGGATCAGGTGTTATTTATAAAAAAGCAGGAAATAAAGCGTATATTGTAACAAACAACCATGTAGTAGATGGAGCGAATAAACTTGCTGTAAAATTAAGTGATGGCAAAAAAGTGGATGCAAAGCTTGTAGGGAAAGACCCTTGGTTAGATTTAGCTGTTGTAGAAATTGATGGATCTAACGTAAATAAAGTTGCCACTTTAGGTGATTCAAGTAAACTCCGTGCGGGTGAAAAAGCAATTGCAATCGGTAACCCATTAGGGTTTGATGGAAGTGTAACGGAAGGTATTATTAGTAGTAAAGAACGTGAAATTCCAGTAGATATTGATGGCGATAAGCGTGCAGATTGGAATGCTCAAGTTATTCAAACAGATGCAGCGATTAACCCAGGTAATAGTGGTGGTGCGTTATTTAACCAAAACGGTGAAATAATTGGAATTAATTCAAGTAAAATTGCACAACAAGAAGTTGAAGGAATTGGATTTGCTATTCCAATTAATATCGCAAAGCCAGTTATTGAATCACTTGAAAAAGACGGCGTAGTGAAACGTCCAGCTCTTGGAGTAGGTGTCGTTTCATTAGAAGATGTGCAAGCTTATGCAGTAAATCAATTAAAAGTGCCAAAAGAAGTAATAAATGGCGTTGTATTAGGTAAAATTTACCCAATATCACCTGCAGAAAAAGCTGGTTTAGAGCAATATGATATTGTAGTAGCATTAGATAATCAAAAAGTAGAAAACTCACTTCAATTCCGTAAATATTTATATGAAAAGAAAAAAGTAGGCGAGAAAGTAGAAGTTACATTCTATCGTAACGGTCAAAAAATGACGAAAACAGCTACTTTAGCAGATAACTCAGCTACAAAGAATCAATAATCGGAATAAAAGAAAGTCTCTTTCATGTTGAAAGAGACTTTCTTTATCGGCTATACTAAAGGAATAGGAGGGATTGATTATGATGATTGAAAACCCAACTCGTACGGAAATTGGTGAAGTATTAAAGAAAAGCAAAACGATTGCAGTTGTTGGATTATCGGATAAGCCAGAACGTACATCGTATATGGTGTCAAAAGCAATGCAAGATGCTGGGTATCGTATTATTCCAGTAAACCCAACAGTAGATGAAGTGCTTGGAGAAAAAGCAGTTGCTTCACTAAAGGATATTAAGGAACATGTTGACATTGTAAATGTATTTCGTCGCTCAGAGTTTTTAATGGATGTTGCAAAAGAGTTTGTTGAGATTGATGCAGATGTTTTTTGGGCACAATTAGGAGTACAAGATGAAGATACATATAAACTTTTAAAAGAAAAAGACTATACTGTTATTATGGATCGTTGTATAAAAGTAGAACATGCAATGACAAAATAGTATGGATTGTAAAGGTAGAAAGATTGCTTCAGCCCTCGTTATAGATAAGTAGGGCCGATGAACGAGGTGTTCATCATGAGATTTTTTAAAGGCTGTTTTTGGGGATTGTTACTTGTAATCCCGTTTTGGATCTTGATCATTTGGATCATAATAAAGGTTTGGAATGTGTAATCTTGGAATACATATCCATTTCTCGTTGACAAACGATTATTTTTCTGAAATAGTAGCCTAGAGGAATCCTTGTGAAAAAACAAGGATTTTTCTATTGAAAATGGTATATAAAAGAGATAAGATAACTTGCCAAAACTATAGTCGAGGCGTTATTCTATAATAGAAACATATGTTCTGATTTTTGATTAGGAAAGGGGCAAGGAGTTTGGCGAAGCATCAGTTCCAATATAATGAAGATGCGATTCAAGTGTTGGAAGGACTTGAAGCCGTTCGAAAACGCCCGGGTATGTATATCGGGAGCACGGACAGCCGTGGATTGCATCATTTAGTATACGAAATAGTAGATAACTCCGTTGACGAAGCGTTAGCGGGATTTGGCGACGAAATTTCTGTCGTAATACATAAAGATAATAGTATTAGCGTTATAGATAAAGGGCGAGGAATGCCTACGGGAATGCATAAACTTGGGAAACCTACACCTGAAGTTATTTTAACTGTACTTCATGCCGGTGGTAAGTTTGGCCAAGGTGGTTATAAAACAAGTGGTGGTTTACACGGTGTTGGGGCATCAGTTGTAAACGCGTTATCAGAATGGTTAGTCGTAACGATTAAGCGTGATGGAAATATTTATGAACAACGCTTTGAAAACGGCGGTGTTCCTGTAACGACGCTTGAGAAAATCGGAAAGACGAAAGAATCTGGTACGACAATGCATTTCAAACCAGATACAACGATTTTCAGCACGACAAATTATAACTATGAAACATTATGTGAAAGATTACGTGAATCTGCATTTTTATTAAAAGGGATGAAAATCTCAATAAAAGATGAGAGAAATGATTTAGAAGATGTGTTTCATTATGAAACAGGAATTGAAGCTTTCGTTTCATATTTAAACGAAGAAAAAGATTCAATCCACCCGGTTGTATATTTCACTGGTGAACAAAATGGAATTGAAGCAGAGCTAGCATTCCAATTTAACGATGGCTACTCAGAAAATATTTTGTCATTCGTAAATAATGTACGTACAAAAGACGGTGGAACACATGAAGCTGGATTTAAAACAGCAATGACTCGTGTGTTTAATGAGTATGCTCGTAAAGTTTCATTATTAAAAGAAAAAGATAAAAACTTAGAAGGTACAGACATTCGTGAAGGTGTAGCAGCTATCGTTTCTGTACGTGTACCAGAAGAAGTACTTCAGTTTGAAGGACAAACGAAGGGGAAACTAGGTACAAGTGAAGCTCGTTCTTCAATTGATGCTATTGTATCGGAGCATTTAGCTTACTTTTTAGAAGAAAATCCGGACGTAGCTACACTTCTTGTGAGAAAAGCAATTAAAGCAGCGCAAGCGCGTGAAGCCGCTCGTAAAGCGAGAGAGGAAGCACGTACTGGTAAAAAGAAAAAGAAATCAGAAGGTACATTAAGTGGGAAGTTAACACCTGCGCAATCACGTAACCCGCAGAAAAATGAACTATACCTAGTAGAGGGTGACTCTGCCGGTGGTTCTGCGAAACAAGGTCGAGACCGACGTTTCCAAGCGGTATTGCCATTACGTGGTAAAGTAATTAATACAGAAAAAGCAAAGCTTGCTGATATATTTAAAAATGAAGAGATTAATACAATCATTTATGCTATCGGTGGCGGCGTAGGAAATGAATTTGATGTGGAAGATATTAATTACGATAAAATTGTAATTATGACCGATGCCGATACAGACGGAGCGCATATCCAAGTATTGTTATTAACGTTCTTCTACAGATATATGAAACCTCTTATCGAAGCTGGTAAAGTGTTTATCGCACTTCCTCCTTTATACAAAGTAAGTAAAGGAAAAGGTAAGAGTGAAGTAATTGAATACGCTTGGTCAGATGAAGAATTAGACGGTGTAACGAAGAAGGTCGGAAAAGGCTATATGTTACAGCGTTATAAAGGACTTGGTGAAATGAATGCAGATCAATTATGGGAGACAACGATGAATCCTGAAACGCGTACATTAATTCGCGTGAAAATTGATGATGCAGCAAGAGCAGAGCGCCGCGTAACAACATTAATGGGCGATAAAGTAGAACCGCGCCGTAAATGGATTGAGCGTAATGTACAGTTTGGTATGCAAGAAGAAGGAAATATTTTAGAAAATGAAATGATTATGGAGACGGAGGTGGAATAACATGCAAGCAGAGAAGTTTCATGACCTCCCGCTTGAAGACGTGTTAGGTGACCGCTTTGCACGTTATAGTAAATATATTATTCAAGATCGCGCGCTTCCAGATGCGCGTGACGGCTTAAAACCAGTACAAAGACGTATTTTATATTCTATGTATGTAGAAGGAAACGTACATGATAAAGCGTTCCGTAAGTCAGCTAAAACAGTCGGTAACGTTATTGGTAACTATCATCCGCACGGTGATTCCTCTGTATATGAAGCAATGGTACGTTTAAGTCAAACTTGGAAAGTGCGTAATGTTTTAGTTGAGATGCACGGTAATAACGGTAGCGTTGATGGTGATCCAGCTGCGGCAATGCGTTACACAGAAGCCCGTTTATCACCAATTGCATCTGAGTTATTACGTGATCTTGATAAAGAAACAGTGGAATTTGTATCAAACTTCGATGATACGAGTGAAGAGCCTGTTGTATTACCAGCAATGTTCCCGAACTTATTAGTGAACGGATCTACAGGGATTTCAGCTGGTTATGCGACGGAAATTCCACCTCATCATCTAGGTGAAGTAATCGATGCAACGATGATGCGTATTGATAAACCAAATAGTACGGTAGATGATTTATTAACAGTTATTAAAGGACCGGATTTCCCGACTGGTGGTATTATTCAAGGGATTGATGGTATTAAAAAGGCGTATGAAACAGGTAAAGGTAAAATTATTATTCGCGGAAAAGCAGAAGTTGAAACGATTCGTGGTGGAAAACAACAAATTGTAATTACTGAAATTCCTTACGAAGTGAATAAAGCGAACCTTGTTAAGAAAATGGATGAACTACGTCTAGATAAAAAATTAGACGGTATTGCTGAAGTACGTGATGAGACTGACCGTACAGGGCTGCGTATCGTCGTCGAACTAAAAAAGGAAGCAAATTCTGAAGGTATTTTAAATTATTTATATAAAAATACAGATTTGCAAATTCCATATAACTTCAATATGGTAGCGATAAATAATCGTCGTCCTACACTTATGACATTACCAAAAATTTTGGATGCATATATTGGCCACCAAAAAGAAGTTGTAACAAAGCGTTCTCAGTATGAGTTGAGAAAAGCAGAAAATCGTCAACATATCGTTGAAGGTTTAATGAAAGCATTATCAATTTTAGATCAAGTAATTGAAACAATTAGAGCTTCTAAAGATAAGCGTAATGCGAAAGATAATTTGAGTGCAAAATTTGGCTTTACAGAAGCACAATCAGAAGCGATCGTTTCGTTGCAATTATATCGTTTAACAAATACAGATATTACGGCATTAGAAAAAGAAGCTGATGAATTGAATAAAAAAATTGCGGAGTTACAGGCAATTTTACAGAGTGAAAAAAGATTACTTCAAGTAATTAAAACGGATTTAAAGAGAGTTAAGAAAACATATAGTGATGATCGACGTGCGATTATTGAAGACCAAATCGAAGAAATTAAAATAGATGTGGAAGTAATGATCCCGCAAGAAGATGTCATCGTTACTGTAACGAAAGAAGGATATGTGAAACGTACTGGATGGCGCTCACATAATGCCTCAAATGGCAAAGACTTCGGTATGAAAGAGGGTGACATCTTACTTGAACGATTCGATACGAATACGACAGAGACAGTCCTCTTATTTACGAATAAAGGAAACTATATATATCTGCCAGTATACGAAATGCCAGATATTCGTTGGAAAGATTTAGGTCAGCACGTTGCTAATATCGTTTCACTCGATCGGGATGAAACCATTATTTGGGCAACTGTCGTACCGAATTTTGAGGAAGAAAAGCGATTTATCGTATTTGTAACAAAGAATGGTATGATTAAGAAGACGGAATTAAATCTATATAAAGTACAGCGCTATTCGAGGGCGTTTGTTGCTGTAAACTTGAAAAAAGATGATGAAGTAGTAGATATATTTGCGACAGATGGAACGAGTGATATCGTTCTTGCAACGCATGGTGCATATGCACTTATTTTCCATGAAGATGAAGTAAGTCCAGTCGGTGTAAGAGCTGCTGGTGTAAAAGCAATTAATTTAAAAGAAGATGACTATGTCGCTTCTGGTAAACCGTTAAATGGTGACAAAGATCAACTTATTCTCGTAACGCAGCGCGGTGCTGTGAAACGTCTAAAAGCATCAGAAATTGAGAAATCAACGAGGGCGAAGCGAGGACTTGTTATTTTCAAAGAGTTAAAACGTAATCCATATCGTATTGTCGGTATTGAAATCATTCGAGATGATGAACTAGTTTATATGAAGACAGAGAAACATATCGTAGAAGAAATTGATCCGAAAGCGTATCGAAATAAAGACCGGTATAGTAACGGTAGTTTAGTACTAGATGTTAATGATACTGGTGAAGTTATTGAAACGTGGACGAAAAAACGGCCGGAGTAAAGAAAAGCATCTTGTTATGAATAATAGCAAGGTGCTTTTTTCTAGGCAAATTATTATGTACATAATAATAATCTTGTTATAATAATTGAATGAAATCGTTCTCATAAAATGAAACTTTAATCAGTGGGAATTTTCTTTATCCACACTGATTATGAGTTGAACCAATCGGACTTTAATGGGCAGTTGATTTCTTACTTAATTTCTTTGCTTTCGCAGAATTTTGAGGTAGGAATCTTACTGCCCGTTAAAGCGGGACAGATGGAGGGGCAACATGAAAAAAATAGGTGTAGGGATTGTAGGATTTGGATTTTCTAGTACAATATTTCACATCCCATTATTACAAACGATAGAGGAATACGATATTCGTGCTGTATTATCTTCAAAAGAAGAGGTAGTAAAAGAAGCATTACCAAATGCTAACGTCGTTAGTACAATTGATGAATTGGTGAAGCGAGCTGATATTGACTTAGTGGTCATTACTTCACCGAATACAACTCATTTTCCATATGTAAAAGAAGCAATATTAAACGGTAAGCATGTTGTTGTAGAAAAACCATTTGTTGTTTCAATTGAAGAAGGAAAAGAGCTTATTTCATTAGCAGAGCAACATAATGTGGTATTAAGTGTATATCATAATCGTCGTTTTGATAATGATTTCTTAACGGTAAAGAAATTGTTAGAAGAAAATAGAATAGGAAATCTATACACATATGAAGCGCATTTTGATCGTTTCCGTCCACATGTACGCGACCGCTGGAGAGAAAAGAATTTACCAGGATCAGGAATATTATATGATTTAGGCTCGCATTTAATTGACCAAGCATTATCATTATTTGGGAAACCAGATGCGATAAGTGCAGATGTAATCAAACAACGACCAGGTGCAGAAATTGATGATTACTTCCATGTTATACTTCATTACGGTGTGAAACGTATCACTTTACATAGTAGTAGTTACGTAAAGCAAGCAGGTCCACACTTTACACTGCATGGAGATAAAGGTTCTATCGTGAAATACGGTATGGATTCACAGGAAGAACAATTAAAAAATGGAATGAAGCCAGGCGATAACGGTTATGGAGTAGACGTTGAAGAGAATTTTGCTATTCTAGAAACAGAAGAAGAGTTAGTACGTATTCCGACAGAAGTTGGCTGTTATGACATGTATTATAAAGGTGTAAGAGATAGCATTGTAAATGGCGAGAAACCACCTGTGACAGCAGAAGAAGGATTAGAAGTTATCAGGCTTATTCAATTAGCAATTGAAAGTAGTGAGACGGGTAGAGTTATCACTATAAAGTAAAAAAGACACGAATTTCGTGTCTTTTTTACTTTTCTGGGACGGACAGTCCATAAAAGAACATCGTAACGATATCTTGTATATGTTTTTCGCGATCTCCTTCAAGAAGCTGTGCTCCGAACTCATCACCTAATTTAGTAAACATTTGAATGTATAGCAACATCATTTCTTTAGTAAGATGAGGGTTGATTTCATTTTTTTGCTGTGCTTGTTCTAATATTTCTAAATACCAAGGCAGGATTTTTTCGTTTTGATAATTATAAATAAACTCTCGGAGCTCCTCATCTCTTTGCATCATTTGCAGTAACATATCGGGCTGAAATAAACCACCAGTGTTCATTTTTCGTACAATCATTTTTTGCATCATATCATGAAAAGGTAATTTTTCCTCTGCAAGTTTTTTATAATATTGAAATTCAGATGTTATAAATTCTTGTATAAGTTCTCTAAATAACGCGTCTTTACTTCCGAAATGATTATAAATGGTAACTTGAGAAACATTTGCTTCTTTTGCAATATGTTCTATTTTTACTTCATTAAATCCACGTTCTGAAAATAATAAGAAGGCTGCCTCTTTTATGGCACGTTTTTTCTTTTCTTTCACTTTTTCAAAGCCGTTCAATGCAATCACCTCAATTAAAATATACAAGAAAAAATAATGGAAAACAATATTTTTGAAATATGGACATATAAATATTTCAAAAAGTTGTTGCGAATATGAAAGATGAGGAGTACAATAATTTTGAAATATCACATATTAAATATTTCAAAAAATGAGGTGGAATTATGATTTCAGTTCAAAATGTCACAAAACAGTTTTCAACTGGAAAAGGTTTGTTTCATATTACATTTGATGTAAAAGAAGGGGAAGTATTTGGTTACTTAGGACCAAATGGTGCTGGGAAATCCACAACAATTCGTAATTTAATGGGATTTATAAAACCGACAGCTGGTAAAGCGACAATTTTTGGATTAGATTGCTGGGATGAAGCAGCGAAAATTCAAAGGGAAGTCGGTTATTTACCAGGCGAAATTTCTTTTATTGAAGGAATGAATGGATTAGAATTTTTAAAGTTAATGCAAGGAATGCGTGGCTTAAAGGATACGAAAAAACGAGATAAATTAATAGAACGTCTACAATTTGATGTGAAAACACCGATTCGAAAAATGTCTAAAGGAATGAAGCAAAAGGTAGGCATTGTTGCTGCTTTTATGCATGATCCAGAAGTGTTAATTTTAGATGAACCGACTTCAGGACTCGATCCACTTATGCAGCAAGTATTTATAGATTTAATATTGGAGGAAAAGCAAAGAGGGAAAACAATCCTTATGTCATCGCACATTTTTACTGAGATTGAGAGAACTTGCGACAGAGTGGCTATAATTAAAGATGGACGCCTTGTAACAGTTGAAAATATTCATGATTTACAAAGCATGAGACGACAGGTAATAGATGTAACCGTATCGTCGCAAGAAGAGATTGAATCTCTTACACAATGTAATTTACAATTTGAAGCGGTGAAAGGTAGAGAAGCATCGATTATCGTACAAGGAAACTATCAAACTGTTTTACAAATACTTTCAAACTATAATGTAACGGCACTTCAAACGAGAGCAATGGATTTAGAACATTTATTTATGCATTATTACGATAAGAAAGAAGGGGTAAAGCATGAATAAGCAATTGTTTTTAGCTAGTTTGAAAGAAACACAAAAAAGTATTTGGAGTTATGCTACGGGTGCAGCTCTTTATTTATGGTTGTTAATTTGGATATTCCCTTCCATGGTATCAGCGAAAGGGTTAAATGAATTAATAAGTGCTATGCCTGATAGCGTGAAAAAAATTGTTGGTATGGAAAGTCCGATTCAAAACGTAATGGATTTTTTAGCTGGCGAATATTATAGTCTATTGTTTATTATCATATTAACAATTTTTTGTGTAACAGTTGCAACGCATTTAATTGCTCGTCATGTAGATAAGGGAGCGATGGCATACTTGCTGGCAACGCCTGTATCTAGAGTACGAATTGCAATTACGCAAGCGGCTATTCTTATATTAGGACTACTGATTATTGTAGCGGTTACGTATGTAGCAGGTATAGTAGGTGCAGAATGGTTTTTAGAAGTTAATAACTTAAATAAAGAATTATTCCTGAAGATAAACGTAGTCGGAGGGCTCATATTTTTAGTCGTTAGTGCTTATTCATTTTTATTTTCTTGTATATGTAACGATGAAAGAAAGGCACTTAGTTATTCAGCAAGTTTAACAATTTTATTTTTCGTAGCGGATATGGTAGGTAAATTAAGTGATAAGTTAGAGTGGATGAGAAATATATCATTATTTATGCTATTTCGTCCGAAAGAGATTGCTGAGGGAGCGTATAATATATGGCCAGTGAGTATAGGTTTAACTGCTGGAGCACTTTGTATTTTCATCGTAGCGATTGTATTGTTTAAGAAGAGGGATTTACCGTTGTAAAGTAGAAAGTCCACTGATAGAGTGGGCTTTTTTTGATGAGGATGAAACGAATGGGGTGCAGCTATATATATGATGTAGAAACGTCATTATTGTTTTATGAGAAAATAATTGTTTTAAAGTTGTCGATCCAAATGGATATGTCCTCAGAGTTACGTATAAAAAAGGTAAACATAAAAAATGTTTACCTTTTTTATGGAAATATTCAAAAAAATGAACCTTTTTCTAGGCTCATCCGTCTAATACATGTAAAGTTAAATTTGAAGTGAGGATGAAACAGGAGGAGCAATTGTGAAAGTAATCCCTTTGTATAAAATGATTGTAAAAGAAGAAACCGATGTTTCTTTAGCGAAAAAAGGTGATCATGAAGCGTTTATGGCGCTTATACATACAGAAAAAGTGAAGATGTATCGTATTGCAAAGGCTATGTTACGTGATGAGACAAATATAGAGGATGCGATACAGGCAACAATTTTAAAAGCCTATGAAAATATAAAAAAATTAAAGAAAGAAGAGTTTTTTCAAACTTGGTTAATTCGAATTTTGATAAATGAGTGTAACAATATTATTAGATCATACAAAAAAATAATGATAATAGAAGAAAGTGATTACAATATGAGTGCTTATGATCAGTATGAAGATATAGATTTGTGTAATGCGATTCAATCGTTACATGAAGAGTTAAGAGCTGTTACGGTGCTTTATTATTATGAAGATATGAATCAAGAGAGTATAGCGAAGCTTTTAGAAATACCAAAAGGAACAGTAAAATCGAGATTGTCACGTGCGAGGGAACAACTGCAAAAACGATTAAAGATGGAATAGGGGGTGTATAGGATGGATAACGAAAAATTATTTGATGAGAAATTAAAAAAGAGAATAAACGAAGAGAATGTTATAGTACCGCCAGAGTTAAATGAAAAGATTAATCGTACACTACATAATCTCCCGGTAAAAAAGAAAGGTTACAGAGTTCATATGATGGCTATAAGTGCTGCGGTTCTAACACTTTCCATTGTGTCTATGTCGGAGTTTTCTGATCAAATTTTTGCTCAAAACGGCGGAGTATTTGAATATGTAAAGAAAAAGGCGTTTTCTGATTATGAAAATGAAGAAGAAATAAAATCGAACGTAAATTATCCAGATAAAGAAGAGATTCATGAAAAGATGCTGGATTCTATTGATCATTTTAAAAATATTTCAGGACAATTTGAGGAATATTCTAGCTCTTCAAGAATTGCTACAACATACAAATATGCGATTGATACGGAGCAACAAAGAGGTATCTCTTCGAAAGAAGATAAGCTAACGAAAAAACGAACAATTATATATAACGAGGGCAAGAAAAAAGAATTTGATGATGAGAAGTATACATACAAAGAGATGAAATGGAGCCCGAAAGAAAGAAACTATGAACTATTAAAATTAAATCCTACGGAAAGGTTATTGAGAAAATTAGGCGAGAAAAAAAGGTATGATGATGAATATGTTGGATTCGCGAAGTATAGTATTCAATCAGAATTTGCTGATTTGTTAATCCGATATAAAGATTGGAATTATAAAGAGACGAAGTATCTTGGACTTGATTGCTACAAAATAGAAGGGACAATAAATATAGAAATGCCTGTAAGTACATCTGAAGATTTAAGAGGGAAATTTGAAATGGTTGTAGAGAAAAATACAGGGATTATGCTAAAGTTCCTTAGTTTCCACGAAGGTATGATTCAATATTCGATTACGACTGAATGGATACAAATAAACAAAGGGTTGAAAGAGAATGTATTTCAAAAGGATAGCGCTAAGTATGAAAAATTGAAAAGTATATTAGATGAATAGAAAACGGAGGGAACGATATGGAGAATACCTCTTCTTCAAGAGAAAAGAAAAATAAAAGAAAATATAAGAAGACAATGATAATCAGTGTACTGTTAGTAGTATTACTATTTGGCGGAGTTGGATATGGTACTTATATATATATGAAAACTTCTAATCTCGTACAAAAATCTAGTTTGAATTTAGCACGTGGTGAAAAATCAAATTTGCGTGAAAACGCTGTAAAGCCGATTACAAATAATGTTTCACTTTTAATTATGGGCATTGATGAAAATCAAGAGCGACAAAAGGAGTATAATGGTGCATTTCATACAGATGCGCTACTGTTAGCTACTTTTAATAAAGATGATAAGACAGTGAAATTAACGAGTATACCACGTGATACATACACATATGTTCCAGTTGAAAAGAAAAAAGATAAAATAACGCATGCGTATGGAAGTGGTTTCGTTAAAAATGGTAAAGATGGAGGGCCACAAGCTTCAGTGGAAGCGGTAGAAAAATTGTTACAAGTGCCTGTTGATTATTTTGTGAAGTTTAATTTTAATGCATTTACTAAAATTGTTGATGGATTAGATGGGATTGAAGTAGATGTCCCAGTTGAAGTTAAGGAGCAAAATAGTAAAGATGAACCTGACGCGATTCATTTGAAAAAAGGACTACAAAAATTAACAGGGGAAGAAGCGCTTGCACTGGCAAGAACGCGTCATATTGATAGTGATGCAATGAGAGCACAGCGTCAACAGCTTGTTATTGAGGCGATTTTAAGTAAATTAAAAAGTGTAGGCTCAATTACGAAGCTAGAAAAAATAGTTGAGGCGGTTGACGGCGATTTTAAGACAAACTTAGTAATGGATGATATTTTATCTTTTTATAAATACGGCTTAAACGGTTCAGTTGAAAAAATACAATTAGCTGGTGATGATTTATATTTACCTAACGGTCCAAATGGGCAACGTGTATATTATTATAATCCTAATAAAAAAGATTTGCAGAGTTTGAGTAATACGCTTAGAACACATTTAGGATTAAGTGAAAAACAGATTGAGGAGAATTAAAGCAGACGTAATGTCTGCTTTTTATTGTGTATAATAGTATGTCATTTATTTTTAAATGTTATATACTATTTTCAAATTAAAGATAATAGTGTAACATAAAATTGTGGTTTAAGTTAAATAACAAGGGGGCTATCAAATAGTTTGGAAGAAATGAAAAACAGGGGAGTATTAAAAATGAGAATTGTAAAAAATTTAACATTCCAAGTTATTGTGGCAATTATTTGCGGTATTGCAGTAGGGGCAATTTGGCCTAGTGTTGGACAGCAGATGAAGCCAATTGGTGAAACGTTTATCAATATGATTAAAATGGTTATTGCACCGATAATCTTTTTAACGATTGTGCTTGGTATTGCAAGTATGGGAAGTATGAAAAAGGTAGGTCGTGTTGGCGGGAAGGCACTATTATATTTTGAAATTGTTACAACTGCGGCTTTAATTATTGGTATCATCGTAGCGAATGTTGTACGTCCCGGAGATGGATTAGATCCCTCAAAACTAAAGGGTGGAGATGTTTCGCAATATGTACAAAGCGGGCAAGAAATGAAGTGGATGGATTTCTTTTTACATATTGTACCGTCTAACATGTTTGAAGCATTTGCAAAAGGTGATATTTTACAAGTTCTGTTCTTCTCCATTTTATTCGGTGCAGGGTTAACGATGCTCGGGAAAAATGGACAACCGGTTATCGACTTTTTTGAAAGATTATCAAAAGTATTTTTTAATATTTTATCTATTGTTATGAAGTTAGCGCCGGTTGGAGCATTCGGCGGGATGGCGTTTACAATTGGGAAGTATGGTTTAAGCACGCTCATACCACTTGGTAAATTAATGATTTGTGTATATGCGACAATGGCATTATTTGTTTTTATTGTTTTAAATTTTATTTGTGAACTGTACAAATTTAGTTTGTGGAAATATTTAGCTCACATTAAAGAAGAATTACTCATTGTTCTTGGGACATCATCATCAGAATCAGTATTGCCGCGAATGATGACAAAGATGGAAGACTTCGGATGTTCGAAGCCAGTAGTAGGTTTAGTCATTCCAACAGGATACTCTTTTAATTTAGATGGAACGACGATTTATTTATCGATGGCTACTATATTTTTAGCTCAAGTCTTTCACGTCGACCTTTCACTAGGTCAACAATTAACGATAATAGCTATTTTATTAGTTACATCTAAAGGAGCAGCCGCAGTAACAGGTGGAGGCTTTATTGTACTAGCATCTACTTTATCTGCGATGAATGTTATTCCATTAGAAGGGTTAGCACTATTACTTGGTGTAGATCGTTTCATGTCAGAGGCACGTGCTATCGTCAATTTAATTGGTAACGGTATTGCGACTGTAGTTGTTGCAAAAAGTGAAAATGAATTTGATGAAGAGAAGTATACGAGAGTAATAGAGGAAATGAAAAAAGAGAAAATGGTCGGATAAAAAAGTCAGCAAAGCTGACTTTTTTATTTTTGTAGAAAAGAGGTTTGTTACGATATACATTATTTATTAACAATAATTTACAAGTGTTTTATGGTGGAGGGATATAAAGACTATTAAATCAATACATAGAATTCAATGAGATATAGTGTTTCGAAAGATTATGGAATTTTTATGAATATTACTGTAAGAAAATAATTTTTTTAAAATTTTCAATAATAACACTTTACAAAACTCGAAAAATTAGTAGAATAATAGTTAATAAGAATCTTCTGATAAATATATAAAGAAAAACGGAATTATCAGAAAATTCTTAAATGAGAGCGTTTAGAATTAGGGAGGGTACAGAAAGTGAAAAAGAAAAAAATGAAAAAACTAACAGCAGTTGTAGCACCAGTTTTAGCAATGAGTATGGCATTGACAGCATGTTCTACATCAGGCGGAGATAAGAAGACAAGCACAAATTCTAGCTCTGGCGGAGATAGCAAATCAGAAGAAAAATTAGCAGCGAAACAAGTGTTCAATAAAACAGAAAATCAGGAAATTCCAACAATGGATACGTCGAAGAGTACAGATACTTTGGGCTCTCAAATTTTAGGGAACACAATGGAAGGCTTATACCGTTTAGATAAAGAGAATAAACCAATCCCAGCTGCGGCAGAATCAAGCACGAAGAGTGAGGATGGTAAAAAATATACATTTAAATTACGTAAAGATGCAAAATGGTCAAATGGTGATCCTGTAACAGCGAAAGATTTCGTATTTGCATGGCAACGTTTGTTAGATCCAAAAACAGCTGCTGAGTATGCATTCATTGCATTCCCAATTAAAAATGCAGAAGCGGTTAATAAAGGGGAAAAACCTGTAACAGAACTAGGAGTTAAAGCAGTAGATGACCTTACTTTAGAAGTTGAATTAGAACAAGCAGTACCATACTTCTTAAACTTAGTAGCATTCCCATCATACTATCCATTAAATGAGAAATTCGTAAAAGAAAAAGGGGATAAATACGGTTTAGAATCTGATACAACTGTATATAACGGACCGTTCGTTCTTACTGATTGGAAGCATGAGCAAGGTTGGAAACTGAAGAAGAATGATCAATATTGGGATAAAAAGACTGTAAAATTAGATGAAATTAACTATAGTGTTGTAAAAGAGCCAGCAACTAATGTGAATTTATATGATAGTGGTCAAATTGATTTCTCCTTATTAACAGGTGAATTTGTTGACAAATATAGAAATAATAAAGAGGAATATGGGGTGTATAACGAACCAAGTACGTTCTTTATACGTTTAAACCAGAAACGTGGTGGACAAGATACACCATTAAAGAGCAAGAAATTACGTGAAGCAATTGCGCTATCAATTGATAAAAAGAATTTAACAAATGTTATTTTAAATGATGGGTCAAAACCTGCAGATTATTTAGTGCCGAAAGGCTTAGCAGCTGGACCTGATGGGAAAGACTTCCAAGAAACGTTTAAAAACGGTATTAAACCAGATGCGAAAAAAGCAGCTGCTGCATGGGAAGAAGCGAAAAAAGAACTTGGAAAAGATCAAGTTACAATTGAGTTTTTAAACTATGATACTGGTAATGCGAAAAAAGTTGGGGAATATGTAAAAGATCAAATTGAGAAAAACTTAAAAGGTGTAACAGTAAATATTAAACTGCAGCCGTTTAAACAAAAACTTAAATTAGAATCAGATCAAGATTATGATATTTCATATGGTGGATGGAGCCCAGATTATGCGGATCCAATGACATATTTAGATATGTTTGAAAGTAAGCACTCTCATAACCAAATGAGTTTCTCTGATCAGAAATATGATGAAATAATTAAAAAAGCTGGTGGGGAATTAATGAGTGATGCGAAGAAGCGCTGGGAGGAACTAGGAAAAGCAGAGAAATTACTTCTTGAAGAAGATGTAGCTCTTGTACCTTTATATCAAAGTGCTAGATCTTATGTTATGAAACCGCATGTAAAAGGTGTTGTTAAGCATAATATTAGCCCAGAATACAGCTATAAGTGGGCGTATGTTACTGAAAAATAATAGAGTTGAAAAAGTACTTCAAAGCAGTCTACATGCCTTGAAGTACTTTTTTTATTGTACAATTGAACGTGAAAATGAAAGAGTAGAGAAGAAATGAAATGTAGTAGATGGAGGATACGTGTAGTATGGTCATAGAAAATAGAATGTTACTATCGTGAAGTAAAATAAATTTTCTAAATATTTTAAAAAATAACTTTACAAAAATAGAAAAGTCAGTAGAATATTAATTAATAAGAATTTTCTGATAACTGGTTATTAGAAAATCTCTCAAAATTAGTTTCGTACATATAATTGGGGAGGGTACAAAAATGAAGAAAAAGATGAAAAAGTTCACGGCGGTTGTAGCGCCAGTTTTAGCGATGAGTATGGCGTTGGCAGCTTGTTCTGGATCTGGTGGGGAGAAGAAATCAACTACGACGTCTAGCGGTGGTGGGGAAGAGAAAAAATCTGAAATTAAATACGCAGCGAAACAAGTGTTAAATCGTACAGAGAATCAAGAGATTCCGACGATGGATGTTTCAAAATCTACTGATACATTAGGTTCTCAAATTTTAGGGAACACAATGGAAGGTTTATATCGATTAGATAAAGATAATAAACCAATCCCAGCTGCAGCAGAATCTAGTACGAAAAGCGAGGATGGCAAAAAATATACATTTAAACTACGTAAAGATGCAAAATGGTCAAACGGTGATCCTGTAACAGCGAAAGATTTCGTATATGCATGGCAACGCTTACTTGATAAAAATACAGCGGCAGAATATGCGTTTATCGCTTACTATATTAAAAACGCAGAGGCAATTAATAAGGGTGAAAAGCCACTAACAGATTTAGGGGCAAAAGCGGTAGATGATTATACGCTAGAAGTAGAATTAGAAAAACCAGTGCCATATTTCTTGAATTTAATGGCATTCCCATCGTACTATCCTTTAAATGAGAAGTTCGTAAAAGAAAAAGGGGATAAGTTCGGTTTAGAAGCAGATACAACGTTGTATAACGGACCGTTCGTTATGGCTTCATGGAAACATGAACAAGGATGGCAACTAAAGAAAAATGATAAGTACTGGGATAATAAAACTGTGAAATTAGAAGAAATTAACTATAGTGTAGTAAAAGAAGTTGCGACGAAAGTAAACTTATATGATACAGGATCAATTGATTTCACATTATTATCAGGAGAATTCGTTGATAAATATAAATCAAACAAAGAAGAGTACGGTGAGTATTCAGAAGCAAGTACATTCTTTTTACGTTTAAATCAAAAGCGTAACGGACAAGATACACCGTTAAAGAGCAAAAAACTACGTGAAGCAATCGCATTATCAATTGATAAAAAAGGTTTAGCAAACGTAATTTTAAATAACGGTTCAAAAGCAACAGATCAATTAGTACCAAAAGGACTTGCGACAGGACCAGACGGTAAAGATTACCAAGATACATTTAAAAATGGTCTGAAATATGATCCGAAAAAAGGTGCAGCAGCTTGGGAGGCAGCGAAAAAAGAACTTGGAAAAGATCAAGTGACAATTGAATTACTAAGCTATGATGATGGAACTGCGAAGAAAATTGCTGACTACTTTAAAGACCAAATTGAGAAAAACTTAAAAGGTGTAACGGTTAACACGAAAATTCAGCCGTTCAAACAAAAATTAAAATTAGAGTCAGCACAAGATTATGAAGTTTCGTTTGCAGGTTGGAGCCCAGATTATTCGGATCCAATGACATTTATTGATATGTTTGAATCGAAGAGCCCGTATAACCAAATGAGTTATTCGAATCCAAAATACGATGAAATGGTAGCAAAAGCAGGTAATGAATTACTGTCTGATCCGAAAAAACGTTGGGAAGCGTTAGGAAAAGCAGAGAAATTGTTCCTTGAAGAAGATGCAGGATTAGTACCTTTATACCAAACAGGTAGAGCATATGTGATGAAGCCGAATGTAAAAGGAATCGTGAAACATAACATTAGTCCAGAATATAGCTTTAAGTGGGCGTATGTAACGGAAGAGAAATAAGAAAAAAGAGCGTTTGAAAAATATATTATTTATTTTTTCAAACGCTCTTTTACTATTCAATTAAATTTAAGTAGATAGAGAAGAATAAGAAAAGTGGTACTTACATATAGTAGATGGGGGAGAATTCATATAGTAGTAATAGATTGTTATTGAAGTAAATAAATTAATTATTATGAATATTTTTAAAAATACTTTACAATTCAAGAAAAATTAGTAGAATAATGATTAGTAATAATTTTCTGATAATTTAAGTTGATAAAGAAATCTCTCAAAGTTAGTTTCGTACATATAAATTGGGGAGGGTACAAGAATGAAGAAAAAGATGAAAAAGTTTACGGCGGTTGTAGCACCAGTTTTAGCGATGAGTATGGCGTTAACAGCGTGTTCTGGATCTTCAGGTGGGGAGAAGAAAACGACAACGACATCTAATAATGGTGGAGAAGAGAAGAAAACTGATATTAAATATGCGGCAAAGCAAGTGCTAAATCGTACAGAAACGAATGAAATTCCGACGATGGATACTTCAAAAAATACAGATACACTTGGCTCGCAAATTTTAGGGAATACAATGGAAGGTTTATATCGCCTTGATAAAGATAATAAACCAATCCCAGCTGTAGCGGAATCTAGCACAAAAAGCGAGGATGGCAAAAAATATACATTTAAATTACGGAAAGATGCAAAATGGTCAAACGGTGATTCTGTAACAGCGAAAGATTTTGTATTTGCATGGCAACGTCTAGTAGACCCAAAAACAGCTGCTGAGTATGCATTTATTGCTTACTATCTTAAAAATGCAGAAGCGATTAATCAAGGAAAAGGAGAAGTTTCGACATTAGGTGTAAAAGCGGTAGATGATTATACGCTTGAAGTAGAACTAGAAAGACCTGTACCATATTTCTTGAACTTAATGGCATTTGCGTCATACTATCCATTAAATGAAAAGTTCGTAAAAGAAAAAGGAAATAAATTCGGTTTAGAGTCTGATACAACACTGTATAATGGTCCATTTGTACTTACTGATTGGAAACATGAGCAAGGCTGGAAATTAAAGAAAAATGATCAATATTGGGATAAAAAGACTGTAAAACTAGAGGAAATAAACTATAGTGTAGTAAAAGAACCAGCTACTAGAGTAAATTTATATGATACAGGTGCAATTGATTTCGCACTTTTATCAGGAGAATTCGTGGATAAGTATAGAAATAATAAAGAGGAATTTGGAGCATATTCGGAAACAAGTACGTTTTACTTACGCTTAAACCAAAAACGTGGTGGGCAAGATACACCGTTAAAGAGCAAAAAGCTACGTGAAGCAATCGCATTATCAATTGATAAGAAAGCTTTAGCAAATGTCATTTTAAATGATGGTTCAAAACCAGTGGATTACTTAGTACCAAAAGGTTTAGCAAGTGGACCAGACGGTAAAGATTTTGCAGAAACGTTCAAGAATGGTTTAAAACAAGACTCGAAAAAGGCAGCAGCAGCATGGGAAGAAGCGAAAAAAGAACTTGGAAAAGATCAAGTGACAATAGAGTTATTAAATTATGATACTGGTAATGCGAAAAAAGTTGGGGAGTATGTAAAAGATCAAGTTGAAAAGAATTTAAAAGGTGTGACAGTAAATATTAAACTGCAACCATTTAAGCAAAAACTAAAATTAGAATCAGACCAAGATTATGATTTTTCATATGGTGGCTGGAATCCAGATTATGCGGACCCAATGACATATCTTGATATGTTTGAAACAAAAAATTCGCAAAACCAGATGAGCTACTCAAATTCAAAATATGATGACGTTATTAATAAAAGTAAGACAGAATGGATGGCTGATGCAAAAAAACGTTGGACAGAGCTAGGGAAGGCAGAGAAATTGTTACTTGAGGAAGATGTAGCACTTGTACCTTTATATCAAAGTGCTAAATCATATGTTATGAAACCGAATGTAAAGGGAATTGTAAAACATAATATTAGTCCGGAATATAGCTTTAAATGGGCGTATATTGAAGAGAAATAAAAAAGAGAAGAGCATTTTCAAGTTGCGGTATAGCACTTGGAAATGCTTTTTTATGTGCACTAATTATAGATGGGTGAATATATGTATTATAGAAAAATTAAAGGAGAATTCTATGAAACGAAATACTTACATCGATTTCCTGGCTTATTATGGAATAGGGAGTGCTCATCCTGGTGGTTTTACGTTAACAAAACAATTGTTAGCGCAATTGCCTTTTAGATATGGAGCAAATGTCCTTGAACTTGGCTGCGGTACGGGGAAAACAGCGGCGTATATGACAAAAGAGTGTGGTTATAAAGTAACGGCGGTTGAAAAGAATGAAATTATGATTCAAAAGGCAAAAGATAGATGGTCGTTTGAAGGACTAGACATTCAATTAATTGAAGGAAATGTAGAGCAATTACCTTGTTTGCATGAATCATTTGAGTTCGTACTCGGAGAATCGATACTCGCTTTTACAGAAAAAGAAAAGGTTATTTCAGAGTGCTATCGTGTATTACAGAAAGACGGTAAGCTTGTTGTCATTGAAATGATTATTGATAGGCACATTGATAAGGGAGAGGAAGAAAAAATCTCTCAATTATACGGGATGAAAGAACTATTAACTGAGAGCGAGTGGGTACAATTATTTCAGAAAGCAAATTTTAAGCGGGTTACTATTGCTGGCGGTGGTACAATTGCGGAAACGATCTCTAGCTATATAGAAGAGCCGGAATGGAATGTATCACAATTTATTCCGAATGAGTTATATGAGGCATGGGTGCAGCATGAAAATGTAAGGCTTATGTACCAACATATTTTAGGTCATCGTATTTTTATATGTGAAAAATAAAGGAAAAGAGTTGGCTAAAGGTAGTCAACTCTTTACTATGTTAAATGAAAAATAATGCAGCTAATGTAATTCCGAAGATGAAACCAAATCCGAGTTCAACGCCCCAGCCACAACCGCCGCCTCCCCAGCCGCCGCAACTACCGCAACCACGACCGCCACATCCACAGCCGCTAAATCCACCACTACAACCAAATCCGCAACTATCACATCTGCTAAGGCCGCCGCAAAGATCACAACCACCGTTTGCATATGCGTCATAGTATCCAAAACCTGTATCAAAAGATGAGCGCTGTTGCACTGGTTCAATCCATACAGAGCTTTTTGTCACATCAATTATTTTGCCTAAATAAATGCGGCCATCACGATCTTCAATGCGAACGACTTTACCGAAATAACGTCGGCACGTATCGTAACATTTTTGTCTATGCATATTCATTCCTCCTTCCCCATTACAGTAATACGATATGTAAGGGGGACAAGTGCGGCTTGTACGAATGCCCTAACTATCATAATTGTTATAGGAAAGGGGAAATATAGGAAGAGGATATATAAGGAGGAAAAAGCATGAAATCGACAGATCAGTTTCAGACATACGAAGTACCATGGGAAGAATTTATAGAAGCGTTGCGAGAGGAAATGAAGAGGCAAGTAGGAGCAGACATTATCGATACAGTAGTTTGTAATTTAGAAGACGGTTTTGAAGTGTATACATATGTGCAAGGGGATTTAGATTTTGAATATAAGGAAGCGCTCGAAAGGAAATACGGGAGCGATGCAAAAACTCCTAACGTGTTAACAATTATGTTATTAGCTAGCATTTATAGTACAAGTGAAGAGAATATACGCTTACATGCGGATCATAAAGATAATCCAATTGTTGAAGTGTATGTGAAGCAATAAAACACGCTGTGAAGGCGTGTTTTTTAATTGTATGGTAAAATGTTAGAAAATTAAGAAAGATGGTGATGATTTGAAAATTAAACATCTTAATTTAACAGTTTCAGATGTAGCAGCTACTAGAGAGTTTTTAGAAAAATATTTTGGTTTAACTTGTAGCGGGGCAAGGGGAAATGGCTTTGCGGTTATGCGTGATAACGATGGGTTTATATTAACGTTAATGAAAGGGAAAGACGTACATTATCCAAAAACATTTCATGTAGGATTTCCACAAGAAAATAATGAACAAGTAGATAAGATAAATCAAAGATTGAAGGAAGATGGATTTTTGGTTGAGGCTCCTAAACGTGCACATGCGTATACGTTTTATGTGGAAGCACCTGGTGGATTTACAATTGAAGTGATGTGTTAATTCAAAATCAAACTTTTTGTTATTTGTTTTCAATATGAAAAGTAGGAAAAGTCTGTTTTAAGTGCAGAGCTTAAACAGGCTTTTTTACTTATAGTAGCAGATAGAAAATACTAGATGGGGTCATTTTCAGTTTGTATAACTATTTACATAATAAAGTTATGGTGTATCAGTTGTCCTAAAATACAAGTCATATATCTTGTATCCTCTCATAAATTTAAACATAGGAATTTGTCTACAAAGGTGGCGAAGCCTCATCATGAAAATTCGAATTTGTGCCACATTCATGTTGTTTCTATTTATATGGTTACATCCTTTTTGGACTTTTGCAAAAGGAGAGGAGGCAAAGGAAAGGGTCGTTTCACTTGTATATGATGATTCGGGCAGCATGAGAAATAACGATCGCTGGAAATATGCCAATTACGCTTTGCAAAGTTTAGTTGCGCTATTAGACGAAAAAGATAAATTTTCTTACGTTCCAATGAGCAAGCCGAATGATCCATTAAACATTTCGTTAACAAAGGATAAGAGACAAACAGAAATTGAGGGAATTGGAGCATGGAAAACGTATTTAAATACTCCGTTTAGCGCAGTAGAAACGGCGATGCAATCTATAAAAAAGGAAGCAGATATAGATGGAAAACGTGAATTTTGGCTTATTGTCTTAACTGACGGGGCATTTAATGATTTAGAGAAAGATAAGGCTGGCGGAAAAGAACAAATTTTGCAGAAGCTAGCGCAGTTTAAGAAGGATATGGATGCAAAAAAGATATCGTTACATCCAATTTTAATTACGATGGAAGAGGATTTAGGACAGCAAGAAAAGGCACAACTAAATACGTTTAAAGAAATATGGAAGAAAGAGATAAATGGAGTTACGATGCCGTCTAGTGGAGAGGATGGTATTGTAAAGAGCGTCAATCAAGTGGCAGCATTAGTTGCAAATCGTGATCCGTTCTCTTCAGTTGAATCGATTGTAAAAACGAAAGTAGTAGGAAAGAAAGTAGAGATTACAACACCATTTCCGTTAAAACGTATGACGCTTGTACGACAATCGCCTTCTTTGTCTAATTATCAGGTCACACAAATTTCTAAACCGTTACAATTACAATCTTCTTACTCCATACATGCACCAGGAGAAGCGAAATTATTCGGAAATATAGTTCATATCAGTACGGAAAATGAGGAAGTTATTAAACCAGGAACGTATACGATAGAAGTGGATCGAGATATTGAGAAAGAAGGATTACAGGTACTAGTTGAACCGGCGCTTAACTATACCGTTTCTACTTATGACAAAGATGATAGTAGTCAAAAAAATGTAGAAGAAATGTACGAAGGTGTTACTGCTGTTATTGAAGCTAAGCCTACGGAATTACCAATTCAATCTTCCTATTTTCAGGCAGAAGCAGAAATAGACGGAAAACAGTACCCGATGAAGTGGGACGATAAAAAACATGTATTTTACTACGAAATGAAGGTTGATAAAGGGCTAGTGCGTGGGAAAGTTCATATGAACATAAAGGGTTTTTACAGACAGACGAAAGAATTTAAAATCAAAGTAACGGAAAAACCAAAATTATCACTACAAACGATTACGAAAGATTATGAAGAAAAAGTAACAAATTTAGAGAATAGTAAACCGTTTATTATACAACCACAGTTAGATGGTAAGCCGATGACAGAAGAGGCTGTAAAGAAACTATTAAAATCTACTGGTGTCACATCTAAACAATCAATCAACTATGAAATAAAACAACATGGTAATCAAATTTATATTTATCCTCGCCCTCATTACTCCAACACATTCAATTTCACAGATACCGGCACCGTAGAAGCTACCATCGTAGTGCAAGATTCAAAATTACAAGAAGTAAAGAAAAAAATATCACTTCATATTCAAAATGCACCGTTTTATGAAAAATATGCGCTTATTTTTAAGTTTGTTATTCCTATCACTTTATTACTTTTAATAGTAGGGATAATCGTTTTAGGATGGATTGTCCGTCCAAGATTTCACCGGAAAGCATTATTGTATTACGAATGGGATCAAGAAGTAGCGAAAGATTGGTTATATCAATCTGAGCCAGAATTACTTAAAAATAAATGGTGGAAACATTATTTTGGTATTCCGTTTAGAGCGGAAAGGAAGACAGTACAATCCGTTACGTTTATAGCAAAGAAAGGATCGAAATCGATATTTGTAGCGAAAGAGTCACAAGTAGTAGGAATGATTATTGATGGAATGTTTATAACAGAGGATGAGGTTGGAGTGGAACATAAGACGCTGTATCCAAATGAACTTTTAGTAATTGATAGAGGATACGGTAAAGAAATTTATAGGTACGAGTGTGAATAGTAGATAGGGTGAAGAGGGAGGATTTTTACTTTCTCTCTCCTTTTTCAAACAAGCAAGAATAGGAAGGTGGTTCACATGACGTTACAAGTTCCAACGATATTAATTGGCTTAGGTGGAATCGGTAGTACTGTGACACATCAAATATATGAAAGACTGCCTGAGGAACGCCGAAAAAAGGTAGCAATGCACGTATTTGATACAGATGTGAATACATTGAGTAAATTTGATCATATTCGAAAGTTTAAAACACAAACGAGTTCGAGTAAAACACCAAGAGAGTATATTGCGGGAGATCCAACGATTCCAGAGTGGTTTCCAATGGACCCGACTATACTTGATAAACCGCTGACAGAAGGGGCAGGACAGTTACGTGTTATTTCCCGTTTAGCGTTACGTGCTGCGATGAAAGAAGATAAATTGACGTCCTTTTGGCAAGAAATTGAGAAGATTTTTCCGGTTACAAGCGATCAAACGGAATATGGAGTGCGTGTCATTATCGTAACATCACTAGCGGGCGGAACAGGTTCAGGGATGTTTCTACAAATTGCACTATATTTACGTGAAATGCTTCGGAAAAAACTGCAACATCACAACATTTTAATACGTGGTGCGTTTCTAATGCCGGACGTGTTAGTTAAGACGAGAACGGTTAGTGCGAAAGAGTTTGAAACGGTGCAAGCAAACGGCTATGCCTCGTTAAAAGAATTACATGCCATTACACTCGGCTCTACTGGAGAATTATCAAAGCGCGGTGGCGTCACGATTGAATTAGAGTATCGACCTGATCAAGTAGATGAAGATGGAAGAACGAATCATACGATTAAACAGCATCATTTACCGTACAATTATTGTTTTTTATACGATTACGAAAATTTACATGGACACCATCTGCATAATTTATCAGATTATATGGAGCAAATGGCAAATACGATTTATTTACAGTTATTTAGTCCGATGTCTGCCAATCATTTTGCACAGGAAGATAATCAAATTCAGCAATTAGCAGAATCAAGCGGGAAAGGGCGATATTGCGGGGCAGGAACGGCAAAGATTATTTATCCGTATGAGCATGTGTTAAAATATTGTGCTTTAAAATGGGCTGTGCAAGGTTTAGATGAATCTTGGCTTCATTTAGATCAACTGTTTCAAGAGAAGAAACAAAGATACGATCAAGATGTAAAACGTGGTATGCAACGTGAAAAGCCAGAGCGTGGGAAAAGTTATTTAGAAGACTTAGAACATCTTGCTACTCGCCCAGAACAGGCTCATATTTTCTATAGACAAATGTATAATGAAACGCGTGAAGGAGCAGAAGGCGGTAAGGTTGGAGTTGCGAAATCTAAACTGTTTTTAGAGGCTGTAGAAAGCTATGTACAGCGTACGGTGCAAAAAGATGAGGAATTAAATCGTCTACAGCATGAGTGTAAAATTTCAGCTGCGAAACTGAAAATGATGGAACAAATGAAAGGTGAAGTAGCAAGGGTGGATCATGCGGTTCGTTTATATGCGTATGCGATTCCGAGCCGTGTACATGAACATGTAACAACACTTTTATATGACATGATTGAATCAGACCGTTTTTCACCAAGTGGTTCTGAGGGACAGTCATATCAATTAAATACATGGTTTTTAAAGAAAACAGATCCTGTTCATCCAGTATCAGCTCGTTTTATGTTGTATGAAATTCGAAAGCAGTTAGTCGAGAAAATGAATCGACTACATGAAAATAATGAGCAAAAGCGCAATTTAATTCAAAACTACGATAAGAAATTTAATGTGAGTAATATTGATGGAACGGTAACAGCTGTGCGCCGAGTAGAAATTGCGCAGCAACAAGGCTGGTTTAGAAAAATGATTAATAATCAGCAGCGTTTATTTAAAAAAGAATTTGAAGATATTGTAACGCAGTACGTACACAAATTAAACGAGTATCGTAAAGAAATGCTATTAGAACTCGTTTATCAATCGCTATATCAAGCGGTTAATAAAATGATTCAATATTGGGAAAGATTTTTTGATAATTTACACGAAACACGTGAAAATTTATTGTTCGAAATTCAAAAACGAAGCAAGGAATTTGAAGGGAAAACAAACCCAACGAATGTATACGTATTAGCGGAAGAGAAGTTGCAAGAAAAGATATGGCAAGATATGCAGCAACATTTAAATTTAGGAGTATTACCGAAAGATATATCAGCAGAAATTTATATGAGTTTATACGGGGAATATTGCCGGGATGCAAAAACGGAAGAGATTCAATCGAAAAAGGTAGAAGACTTTTATCGTGAGCACATACTAAGTTACTGCTACGATGAATTACAAATACGCTATCGCGATAAATTAGAGCTGAACATCGTTGAAGCACTAAGAAAAGAAGCGGATTATAAGAAGCGTGATCGTGATGAATATGTCCGTGAAAAAATTGAAGACTTGTTCCATTTAGCAAGTCCATTCGTGCCGAAAGTTTCACATCATAGGGAATTACAATATTGGGGTATACATCCATCTTTAAAGAAAGAACTGCAAGAGGAATTAATTCAAGAAATGTTTAAAGAAAAGGATACAGTACATGAAGCTTTCTCGCCATTTGAAGTCATTTGCTATCGTGCACATTACGGTTTATCACTACAAGACTTTCCAAAGCTTTCGTCTGGACATATTGCAAATGGATTTATGAATGATAAAGGTGATTATTTTCAGTCGTACTATCGCCGTGTAAACAAGTTGAATAGTAAAAAATCTAGTTTAACGCCGCATTTAGATAAGTATTGGCACTTACCAGCATTTATGCCTGACTTGAATGCAACGCAAACGAAGTTAGATTACGATAAATGTAATCGCGCTCTTCTATACGCGTATATGTATCGCTGGATTAGTTTAGTTGCTGTTGATGGCCAGTTTGTATATCAATATAACGGCGTTGGACGTAGCTTCTTAATTCAATCGATGGGGAAAAATATTTCAAGCGAAAGTTATAAATTACACAGAGCATTGCTTCATAACCCATTTATTTATGAAAACATCTTGTCCAGATTTGAAGAAGAACAAGAAAAGGCGATGATACAAGGTGGACATTTATATACACATCCATTTGTATTAGGCGCTCAAGATATTAGATGGCTTCGTAAAGAGCATGTCCATAATATTTTAGATATGATTTTAATGTATGACCGTGAAGCGAAATATGACCCAACGTTAGAAGAAACTTCTGATGAATTATTAAGGCTATTCCTTGATGAAATTGAGTTATATTTCCAAAACTATTACGGTACAGGTGCCGATATGGTTGCAAAGAAAGAGAAAGAGGTGTTTATTAAACTATTGTGGGATCGGTCGTATGCGAAAGGATATGTAGATCCAAATAGTGCTCCTTATAAAAAGTGGCAAAATTTATTAAGCGTTCATGATGAAGAGGAAACACCAAAAACGAATGTATAATGAATGAATAGGGAATCCTTAAAAGTGGCAATACAACTTTAGAAAAGAGGGATTTCGATGCCATTTTTAGGAAGTGTATATCAAATATTTGGATTGTATCCAGAAATTTATTATGGAATGATTTCAGCTGAGCTACAAGAAGAGGCTCAGAAGGAACATCTTGAAAATAATAGTGCAGAAGCTGAAGTGGAAGAATAAAAAAAGTGCAGATGAAAATCTGCACTTTTTATTTGCTTTAAAATGATTCCATACCCTTAACTGAATTATTATTTGGAGATAACAATTCAGTTAAGGGTATGATGATGTTTCTTAAATTTCATATAATGAAAAATGTATAAAAATCAATATAAAAAAATGAATATAAATATAAAGATGAGAAGAAACAATGTTTTTAAGAAAATAATTATGTTTAAAAATAACATTTGATACATAATTAACCGTTATCATACAATTAATTATATTGTTGACAATATAATTAATTGTATGATAAATTCAATCAGCATTCTTAGTGGTGTGTTGCTGGATTACTTGTTTTAAAATTTACTACAGTTTAAAAAGATTGATTTTTCAATCTTTTATCTAATTATTAAGTGTATGGGGAGTGAATCATGTATATTTTTATTTTCTAAACGGAACAGTAATAAAGATTGTAAAAAGTAAGAGATAAACTTGAAAAAGAGGTTTCAATGAATGAGTCTTTTAATAAAGAAAACAATGGATGAAGAAAAGAAAAAAGTATTGAATCAAACTTTAGGTGCAATTGACTTAACTCTTTTAGGGATTGGAGCAATTATTGGTACAGGGATCTTCGTATTAACAGGTATTGTAGCAGCGAAACATGCTGGCCCAGCGATTGTATTATCGTTTATATTAGCGGCGATTGTATGCGCGTGTGTAGCTTTCTGTTATGCTGAATTTGCTTCTACAGTTCCAGTTTCGGGAAGTGTATATTCATATACATATATGACACTAGGTGAGATTTTTGCATTTATAGTCGGTTGGTGCGTTATGTTGGAGTACTTATTAGCGACTTCTGCGGTAGCTGCAGGATGGTCAGCGTATTTTCAGTCATTGTTAATAGGGTTTAATATTCACATTCCTACAATCTTTGCTTCGGCACCTGGTATGGGAAAGGGTGGAATTATTGATTTACCAGCAGTTTTTATTATTTTAGTTGTTACACTTTTATTAAGTCGTGGTGCAAAAGAAAGTGCACGAATAAATAATATAATGGTTGTTATTAAACTGGCTGTTATTGTAGGTTTTATTGCTGTAGGGACACAATACGTAAAACCAGAGAATTGGCAACCATTTCTACCTTTTGGTTTTCATGGTGTGGTAGGAGGCGCTGCTACTGTATTTTTTGCTTTTTTAGGATTTGATGCAGTTGCAACAGCTGCAGAGGAAGTGAAGCGTCCACAACGTAATGTGCCAATTGGGCTACTTGTTTCATTGTTCATTTGTACCATTCTATACGTAGGTGTTTCATTCGTATTAACTGGAATGGTTCCTTTTACGGAGTTGAATGTCGCTGATCCAGTTGCATATGCATTGCGTATTGTGGGAGAAGATAGAATTGCTGGATTGTTATCGGTGGGAGCGATAGCAGGGTTAACAACAGTTCTGTTAGTAGCTATGTTTGCATTTGTTCGTGTATCTTACTCGATGAGTCGAGATGGGTTATTACCAAAAAGACTTTCAAGTGTACATAAACGTTTACAAACTCCATTTTTTAATACGTGGGTTACAGGTATTATTGCAGCTTTATTAGCAGGATTAGTGGATTTGAATTTATTAGCTAATTTAGTGAACATGGGAACGATAACAGCATTTGTTTTTGTATCTATAGCTGTTATTGTATTAAGAAAGACACATCCTAATATGAAAAGGCCATTTCGTGCGCCGCTAGTACCTTTTTTACCAATCGTTTCAATAGTGAGTTGTATATATTTAGCTTTGAACCTCTCTCAGCTTACTATAATTAGTTTTGTAGCATGGGTAATAATAGGTGTAGTTATATATTTTGTATATGCTAAAAAACACAGTAATATTAGAAATGGAAATAGAGTATAGTCCATTGAAATAATAATTGTAATGTAAATAAAAACACGCTACTTATAAGAACAGGTAGCGTGTTTTTGCTATTTAATAATCCCGTTTTCTAAAATTTTAATAGTAGGAGTTACTTTTACATTAGCTTTTGAAAAGGCACTCGGCCAATCATCTTCAACTGTTTTCCATCTCTTATATTGAAAGGCTCTTGCATAATCACCAAATCCGAATGGATCGAGTTGTTGTTTTTGAATTTTTTGGATTAAATCGTTTAAGTCTTTGTTTAGTTGTTTTGTAATAAGTGAAGTTAATTTCTTTCTATCTTTATCTATATCCATGTTGAATCTAAGTTCAGATACGGAAACTTTAAAGTCCATTGCAATATTAAATTTGAAGTGGTTATCTTTATAGTCTGTATGGATATCACGATTGATGCTAAGAACATTTATTGTTACGAAATCGTCGCCATCGGTATCTTTTAGATGACTATTACTTTCAACTGAATGAGAAGGGATTTTCAGTGTAAGTGAAACGGGTATATTCGCTTTCTTTTGCAACATAAGAAGAAGGGCACTTTCATATCGATTTAAAGACATCTTGTAGATTCCGCGAGAAGTTAATAGTGCAGAGCCAGTAACAACCACATCTTTTTTGCCTTTTTTTATTTCTGAGATAGCAGGTGTTATACCTTTATTAAACGTTTGCCTATGAAATTCATGAAATGGTGTGAAAACTGTCCGATTGTATAATTTATTTGTATTAATTAAATCTGTTAAATACTCAGGAAGAGCAGGCTTATCTTTAAAGTTGTTATATATAACTGAAGAAATTGGACCATCAACTGCAACCATACGCATATTTCCTGTGTTTTTAGGGTCGCGATACCAAACATCAAGGTAAGGCATAGCTCCTTCTTGTTTTAAAAACTTCGTGCTAAATAAAATGAGTTGTAACTTTTCTGTAGATACTAAACCGCTACTTGAGCTATTAAACGTCGCTTTTGCTTCTCGAGGTGTATGTACTATTGCTTCATGAGTTTCGAACTTTTTTTCTACATCTTCATTAAAAATAGGGTTTACGTGGTACACCATTAATTTTCCTTTTGCTTTTGCATCAAAACCGTAAATTAATGAAATCGATTGTTTTTCTAAGTCGAGTCGATCTCCACATCCTGTTAAAAATGTTATGAGAAAGCAAAATATAATGAAAGGAATAAAGCGTCTCATTTAAATTTTTCTCCTTTTCCAATGCTGATAAAGTGTCATGTATAAGAGAAATACGACTGGGAATAGAAAAACGATAAAATAACTTGCAGTTCCCCAAAATTCTCGCAACGCACTTATTTGATAAGAGGAAGGGATATAAAAGAACAGAATGAAAGTACAACCGAATAATAAAAACCAAATAGGTAATGAACTCCCTTTTTTGTTAAGTAATTGATTGATTCCATCTGAAGCAGTAAAAATATAAGGAATGCAAGAATCAAAAATGATAAAGAGATAAAATGACAAAAAGATAATTTCAAATCGTTCCAGAAAAGAAAAGTGAAATGGTGTAACGAGAGAAAGGGTAGGCCATAAAAACTTAGTTATACCATCTGGGCTAAAATAAAGAAACGAACGTCACTTGCAGGTAAACGAATAAAGTAATCATATTTGCAATAACGATTCCTTTTTTTGCAGATGATTTATTACTGAGATAAGGATAAAGGACGAATGCAAACTCAAATCCGAGAAAGGCAATAATAGTTGATTTTACTGTGTTGAAAACAGGTATCCATCCCTCTTTAAGGAGAGGAAGAAGATAAATCCAATGCCCATCTTTAAGTGGGATAAATAATAGTAATGGCATCCAGAGTGTAAATAAGACAGTAAAAACAGCATAGCGGCTAATAATAAGAACACCTTTACATGCGAGCATAACCATTGGAATAGATAGTAACATCATAATTAAAAACAGTGGAGACCTAGGCAAAATCCAAATGTGAATAACGTATAAGAGGGAAAAAATTAAGGAAACAGCTGCAAGAACAGCATATAAAATCCAAAAAATCATTCCTACTCTTCCT
Organism: Bacillus paramycoides; assembly: GCF_038971285.1. Taxonomy (NCBI): domain Bacteria; kingdom Bacillati; phylum Bacillota; class Bacilli; order Caryophanales; family Bacillaceae; genus Bacillus; species Bacillus paramycoides. The sequence continues at coordinate 3,413,988 of NZ_CP152427.1, read as the reverse complement.
AACCATTTCCCAAGATAACGAGTTAGCACATCAAGTAAATGATAACCGGGATGTTTTTCCATGATTTTTACAATACATAGACTGACTAAAGTAGTGATAGCGCATCCTATAATAATAGACATCCAGCCATCTGTATTCGCCCCTTGTGCTACTTCACGTGGCAGTGTAAGTACACCGAATCCTACTTGAACACCACTAATCGTTAAAATGTATTGAAATAAACTAATCTCCCTCTTTGCACGCTTTGTCACTCATCTTCCTCCTTTTCTTCTATATCCGGTTGTCGATTTTCTTGTTTTAAGTTAAGGGATAGTGGTCGTTTCTTCATCAGTTTCCATGGTAAACGTACAAGAATGTCTTTTAAATCCGACGCAAATGACGGAAAAAAAGGACTACCGTAAGGAACACCAAGTGATTCCATAGAAAGAATATGGATGATGATGACTGCCATCCCAACCATAATTCCAATGACTCCAAATAAAGAAGCGATTATCATCATTGGAAAGCGAAGAATCCGAACTCCTGCTGACATTTCCAGGTTGGGGATGATAAAAGAAGCGACTGCGGTAATAGATACGACGATAACCATAACATTACTTACGATTCCTGCTTGAACTGCAGCTTGTCCAATGACAATCCCTCCTACGACGCCAATTGTTTGTCCGACGGGACCAGGAAGTCGAACTGCAGCTTCGCGTAGCATTTCAAGTACTAATTCCATCAAAAGTGCTTCTAATATAGGTGGGAAAGGAATTTTTGCTCGAGATTCACCAATTGTTAACAATAATTTAAGTGGAATCACTTCATAATGGAAGGAAATCATAGCAATATAAAGAGCTGGAGCAAATATTGCAATAAATAATCCGGTGAAACGAAGTAATCGTATGAAAGATGGAATGATTGGTCTAAAGCTGTAATCATCTATTGTTTGAAAAAAGGATGAAAAGGTCATAGGTCCAATTAATACGCCTGGTGAGCGATCCACAACAATAGCGATTCGCCCGTTCAAAATGTGATGGGCCGTTGTGTCAGGGCGTTCGGTGATAGATAATTGCGGAAAGAGAGTATAGGAATTATCTTCAACAAACCCTTCTAATTCTCCGGTAGTAAGAATGGCATCCACTTTGATTGATTCGATGCGGCATGCCATCTCCTGTACGACATCTTCGTTTGCAACGTCTGCTAAGTATAGCAAAAAAACTTTTGAAGTAGCTCGTTTACCAACAGTGAATTCTTTCACTTTCAATTCGCGATTTGGAATATATCTACGAATAAGTGCAAGACTGTCACTCGCGACCTCATTAAATCCTTCGTGAGAGCTTTTTATGGAAGTTTCTGTTGTAGGTTCTTCAATACTTCTTTTTGGCGCCGCTTGTGTATCAAGTTCTAACGCTGTAAGCTGTTCGTTTATAAATAAAATGCTTTTACCATGTAAAAGGGACTGTTCAATGTCTGACCATTGCTGAACTTTTTTTACATTTCCGATTGTAACGGAAGATTCCCAAAAATTATCTTCATTCCACTCTTTAAATAGGAGTGGGCGAAGAATATCGATGTTAATAACGGTTTTGTCTACAAGTCCTTCCATATATATAAGGGCAGCTTCTTTTCCGTTTTTTAACGGAAAGGTTCGTGTAATTAATTCTGGAATACCACTAAACAGCTTGGACAAGTGCTTTAGATTAAGGGAAAGAGAAGAAGAGATAGATTTATTTAATAGGTGATCAGCTTGCTCTTGTGCAGAAAAAGATTTTTCACCACGTATCCATTTATTAAAAGACCCCATTTGTTCGCTTACTCCTTGCTATGTATTATATGGGTTATTATGGATGGTTCCATGCGGACATATGCGTAGTTTAAATTTTATATTGTATATTTTTAACTTTAACGCTATAATTATAGTGTTAAAGATGGAATCGTGATATGACCTGTTATGAATCTATCGTTTTATTTATGAATAAATGGATTGGTATTTTAGCAAGATGTGCTAATAAACTACTCCACCATGATAATAACGTGCCGAAATGTGGTGCGTATATTTTCGTGGTGGAGTTTTTTTATTCTCAAAAAGGGGGAAAGACCATGAATAACAACATGGTTCATATTACAATTGACGGAAAAAAGTATACAGCGGAGCCCGGTTCAACGATATTGGGTGTGATTAATGAGAACGGGATTGAACATCCGCAAATTTGTTACGTGCCAGAAGTAGATCCTATTCAAACATGTGACACTTGTATTGTAGAAGTTGACGGAAAGTTAATGCGCTCTTGTTCGGCAGTAGTGACAGAAGGTATGAATATTGAACGTAATTCTGCCCGTGCAAAAGAAGCACAAACAGAGGCGATGGATCGGTTATTAGAAAATCATTTACTATACTGTACAGTATGTGACAACAACAATGGGAACTGTAAACTGCATAATACAGCAGAATTAATGGAAATCGAACATCAAAAATATCCTTATGAACCGAAAGTAGATGTAAGTGAAGTTGATATGACGCATCCGTTTTATCGCTATGACCCTAATCAATGTATTGCATGTGGTCAATGCGTCGAGGTATGTCAAAACTTACAAGTAAATGAAACGTTATCAATAGACTGGGAAGCAGAACGCCCACGAGTTATTTGGGATGAAGGAGTAAATATTAATGATTCTTCATGTGTGAGCTGTGGTCAATGTGTAACCATTTGTCCTTGTAACGCTTTAATGGAAAAAACGATGCTCGGTGAAGCTGGATTTATGACGGGATTAAAACCAGATATTCTTGAACCGATGGTAGATTTAATTAAAGAAGTTGAGCCTGGATATAGCGGCATTTTTGCGGTATCAGAAGTGGAAGCCGCTATGCGTGATACTCGTACGAAGAAAACGAAAACAGTATGTACATTTTGCGGTGTAGGTTGTTCATTTGAAGTGTGGACGAAAGGGCGTAAAATCCTTAAAGTACAACCTTCTTCTGATGCGCCGGTTAACGCAATTTCTACTTGTGTAAAAGGAAAATTCGGTTGGGATTTCGTAAATTCTAAAGAACGAATTACGAAACCTTTAATTCGTAAAAATGGAACGTTTGTTGAATCTACATGGGAAGAAGCACTACATGTAGTTGCAAGTAAATTAGGATCGATTAAAGAAGAATACGGTAACGATGCTATCGGTTTTATTTCTTCATCAAAAATTACAAATGAAGACAATTATGTGATTCAAAAATTAGCTCGACAAGTATTTGAAACGAATAATATTGATAACTGCTCACGTTATTGTCAATCACCAGCGACAGACGGATTATTCCGTACAATTGGTATGGGCGGAGATGCTGGAACGATTAAAGATATCGCACAATCCGGTCTTGTTATTATTGTAGGCTGTAATCCGACAGAAGGTCATCCTGTTTTAGCTACACGTATTAAACGTGCGCATAAATTACACGGACAAAAATTAATTGTGGCTGATCTTCGTAAAACAGAAATGGCAGAGCGTTCAGACGTCTTTATTAGTCCAAAACAAGGAACAGATCAAGTATGGTTAATGGCTGTTACGAAATATATGATTGATCAAGGCTGGCACGATCAACGATTTATTGATGAGAATGTAAACTTCTTTGAAGATTTCAAAGAGAGTCTAATAGAATATACACTTGAATATGCAGAAGAAATGACTGGTATTTCAAAAGAAACACTTATTCAAATGGCTGAAATGATTCGTGATGCAGATGGTACATGTATCCTTTGGGGTATGGGAGTAACGCAAAATACAGGTGGATCTGATACTTCCGCTGCAATTTCAAACTTACTTCTTGCAACTGGTAATTATCGTCGTCCAGGTGCTGGTGCATATCCGCTTCGAGGTCATAATAACGTACAAGGTGCTTGTGATATGGGTACTTTACCAGGATGGCTTCCTGGATATCAGCACGTTACGAACGATATGGAACGTGCAAAATTTGAAATGGCTTACGGAGTGAACATTAATAGTGAACCAGGTCTTAATAATATTGAAATGTTGCACGCAATTGACGAAGGGAAAATGAAAGCTATGTATCTTGTCGGAGAGGATATGGCTCTTGTAGACTCTAACGCGAACCACGTACACGAAGTGTTATCAAGCCTTGATTTCTTCGTTGTGCAAGATGTTTTCCTTTCTAAAACTGCTCAATATGCAGATGTTGTATTACCAGCAGCGCCGTCTCTTGAGAAAGAAGGTACGTTCACAAATACAGAGCGTCGTGTTCAAAGACTGTATCAAGTGCTTCCTACTCTTGGAGATGCGAAGCCAGACTGGTGGATCGTGCAGGAAGTTGCGAATAAATTAGGTGCAAACTGGAATTATAGCGATCCAAGTGAAATCTTTGCTGAAATGGCAAGCTTATCACCACTATTCTCACAAGCTAACTATGAAGTACTGGAAGGATGGAATAGTTTCCATTGGGGAAGCTTTGATGGTACGAATACACCATTACTTTTCCAAGATGGATTTAACTTCCCGGATAAAAAAGCTCGTTTCGCGATCGCTGATTGGGTACGTCCAGCTGAATTCCCAGCGGAGTTCGATCTTCACATTAATAACGGTCGTATGCTTGAGCATTTCCATGAAGGGAATATGACAAATAAATCAACAGGTATTCAAACGAAAGTACCTGGCGTTTTCGTTGAAATTTCTCCAGCGCTTGCAAAAGAACGTGGAGTGAAAACCGGTTCATTAGTTCGTCTTATCTCTCCTTTTGGAGCGTTAAAATTACGTGCACTTGTAACAGACCGTGTAAAAGCGAATGAGTTATATTTACCGATGAACTCTACAGATAATGAAACAGCGATTAATTTCTTAACAGGTCCTGCAGTTGATACGCGTACGAACACACCTGCTTATAAACAGACGAAAGTGCGTATGGAAGTGCTAGAAGTTGATGGTGAAAATCCGATGCCGAAAGCGAACCCGCGTAATAAAAAACGTCACCCTCAAGCTGGCATTGAGGTACAGCGTAAGTGGGCACGTCCAGGGTATGTGCATTTAACGGATAAGTAGGAGGAGAAAAATATGGCTGCACCTATAAAAATGATTCAAAAACAAGAATTAACTGAGGAAGAAATAAAACAGCAAAAATTAGATGATTTAAAAGAGCTTCTAGCTAATAATGAAGAAGCTTTAAATCAAATGTTTAATATTGTCGGTGAATTAAATGACATCGGAATGCTAGAAGCTGCAAATTCTATGCTAAAGGCGAAAGAGCCAATCGCAAAGATTGTTCTTGGCCAAGTGACTCGTGAACCTGTTACAAATTTAATTAATAATATGATGGGTGCTGCGGGTGCTTTAATAGAACTTAATCCAGAACTTACAAAAAAGCTTATAGGTAGCTTATTAGTAGGGCTAGAAGAAGGTAATGAACATCTAGAGAGTAATAAAAAAGTAGGGGTATTCGATCTTATGAAAGTATTAAAAGACCCAGACATTAACCGTGCTATCGGGTTTGGGCTTCATTTCTTAAAAGGCATGGGTAAAGGGTTAAAAGACGAATAACCTTCATGAAGTGAATCTTTTCGCCCGAATATTTGTGCGAAATAGTTTGGGCGAAAAGATCATTTTGGTAAAATATATAATAAAGTAAAATGAGGCTTTTGGGAGGTATAATTGTATGTCAAAAAAAGTACATGAATTTAATGATATGATACGAAAACTTCGAAAGGAACTTTTCGGAAAAGGACCGGAACGAATTCATACTGTTTTTGCTGAAAATATGGCGATTGCGACCCTTTATGGAAACTTAACACCCACTGAAAAATTCATTTCAAGTACGATGGACGGTTCGGAAATGGTTCATATGGCTAGAACGAAAATGATTCAAGAAGTGTATGCTGCAAATTCTCGTGAACATTTGGAGGAACTTGTTGGAGCGAAATTAGTGAATTTGTTTTCAGATATGAAAGTAGAAGAAGATATTGCAGTTTCGGTATTTGTTTTCGATAAAAATATAACGTGAGAGAAGGATACTGATCGTGAAGCCGATACAGGTACAAAGAAAAATCTTTCGCTATGAACAAGGGATGTTTAAGCATATAGAGGACAGCATTGTAACAGAGTTTCCAGTCACGATTAAGATGAACGGACAGGAGTTTGTTACAATGGTTAGTACTCCAGAATATATAGAAGATATGGTAATAGGCTTCTTAGCATCTGAAGGAATCATTCGGAAATATGAAGATATTGATGACATATGGGTACAAGAGAAAGAAGGGTTTGTACATGTCACGGCGGCAAAATTGAATCCATATTACGAACAAATGCAAAATAAACGTTATATTACTTCATGTTGTGGCATGAGTAGACAAGGGTTTGTTTTTGCAAATGATGCATTAAGTGCGAAAAAAATGAATGGCGTACATGTACAGGTTGCTGCAGAAGACTGTTTTCGATTAATGAAAGAAATGCAGCAATCTGCAGAGACATTTCATCATACAGGTGGCGTTCATAATGCATCTTTGTGTGATGTGAATGGCGTTATTTTAAGCCGAATGGATATCGGTAGACATAATGCGTTAGATAAAATTTACGGTTATTGCTTAAAAAATAATATTTCTATAAGCGATAAGATCATTGTTTTTAGTGGTCGTATTTCTTCGGAAATATTATTGAAAGTTGCAAAGATTGGTTGTGAAATTATACTTTCAAAATCAGCTCCAACTGAGTTGGCTTTGCAGCTAGCAGAAGAATTAGGTATTACTACGATAGGATTTATTCGGAATCAATCCTTAAACGTATATACGCATCCAGAGCGTGTTTTAAATATAAAATAAGTAAAAGCGAGGCAATAAATATGAAATCTGCCACATTAGACAAACTACAACGTCCTTTAAAGGATATACGTATTTCTGTTACTGATCGCTGTAATTTTCGCTGCCGTTATTGTATGCCGGAAGAAATATTTGGTCCTGATTATTCGTTTTTGTCTAATGATAAAATTTTATCTTTTGATGAGATTGAAAGGATAACACGTATTTTTGTTTCTTTAGGTGTAAGAAAGTTACGAATTACGGGCGGAGAACCGTTACTGCGAAGAGGTCTTCCGCAGCTTATTGAGCGCCTTAATAAAGTGGATGGTGTGGAGGATATCGGTTTAACAACCAATGGATCGTTACTGAAAAAGTTTGCTCCTGATTTATATAAGGCGGGTTTATCACGTGTGACAGTTAGTTTAGATTCCTTAGAAGAAGAGCGGTTTTTCTATTTGAATGGTAAGAGAAGCAAAGTACAAAGGGTTCTGGAAGGAATACAGGCTGCAGCTGAAGTCGGTATGAAAATTAAAATAAACATGGTTGTTCAAAAGGGGAAAAATGAACAGGACATCTTGCAGATGGCGCAATACTTTAAGGGAAATAAACATATTCTTCGATTTATTGAGTATATGGACGTTGGAAATTATAACGGTTGGGAGTTAAAAGAGGTCGTATCTAAACAAGAAATAGTAGATGCCATTCATGAAGTTATGCCATTAGAACGGATAGAAGCGAATTATGCAGGTGAGGTTGCAACTCGCTATCGTTATATTGGAAGTGAAGAGGAAATAGGTATCATTTCATCAGTAACCGATTCCTTCTGTTCCTCATGTACGAGAGCACGTATTTCTGCAGAAGGGAAATTATATACTTGTTTGTTCGCTTCTAAAGGAAATGACTTGAGAGAATTACTTCGATCTAGTTACACAGACGAGGAAATAACAGATATCGTACGTGATATATGGAACAACCGAGAAGATCGTTATTCAGATGAACGTTTAAGTCATACAAGTAAGAAAAGAGCACCTAAAATTGAAATGTCACATATCGGTGGCTGATATATAAAAGTGACACTATGATGAAGTATATACAAAATGGAAAATGTGCAATGTTTGTAGATTTTCTATTTTATAGTAAAAGTGATGATTGATATCTCTGTAAAAGATGTGCAGAGAAATTAAGCAGCATTCAAAAACCTTTATTTTGAGGAGGTTTTTTGAAGCTGCTTTTTTATTTGGAGAAAATGGAGGAATTAGTAATGGCATTTCATAAACCGGAACAAATTGCTGAACTCGTAATTGAGGCCGGTGTTCAAAAAGTAAGTCAGACGTTGCCAGCAATGCTTATTCTCGGTTTTTTAGGAGGAGCGTTTATTTCGCTTGGTTTTTTACTTAACATTCGCGTTTTAGGTAATTTACCTGAACGCTGGGGGAGCTTAGTGAATGTTTTAGGAGGAGCGGTTTTTCCTGTTGGATTAATGCTCGTCGTATTAGCAGGAGGAGAATTAATTACTGGAAATATGATGTCACTGTCTATGGCGCTATATGCAAAGAAAATTACATTGGTAAGTGTATTAAATAATTGGGTTTGGATTACTTTCATGAATTTTGTGGGAGCTATTTTCGTAGCGTATTGTTTCGGTCATCTCGGCGGATTAACAGAGGGAGATTATTTAAATAAAACGGTAGCGATAGCAGAAGGGAAATTACATGAATCGTTTGGAAGAACTTTAATTTTAGCAATTGGTTGTAATTGGCTCGTTTGTTTGGCGCTTTGGCTCGCTTATGGGACGAGTGATTTTATCGGAAAAATAATCGGAATTTGGATCCCGATCATGGCATTTGTAGTCATTGGATTTCAGCAAGTGGTAGCAAATATGTTTGTCATCTCAGCAGTTATTTTTGCAGGTCATCTGACGTGGATGGACCTTGCTAGAAATTTTGTTCCTGTCTTTATAGGAAATGTAATTGGAGGAGCTGGATTTGTTGGATTTGCTTACTTTGCTTGTTTTCAAAAACAACATTCCAATATGAAATAGAGTTCGTGAGAGGAAGGATATGTAATGGGTGAGCGGTATTCACGACAACAGTTGTTCAAACCAATTGGGAGTAAAGGACAAGAAAAAATTCGTAATAAACATGTGTTAATTGTAGGAGCAGGCGCATTAGGAAGTGCGAGTGCCGAAAGTTTCGTACGTGCAGGTATTGGTAAGTTGACGATTATTGATCGTGATTACGTTGAATGGAGTAATTTACAAAGGCAACAATTGTACTCTGAACAAGATGCGAGAGAGAAAATACCGAAAGCAATTGCTGCTAAAAACCGGCTAGGACAAATTAATTCGGAAGTACAAATACATGCTTTCGTAATGGATGCAGCTGCAGAAAATATGGAAGAGCTATTAAAAAATGTAGATGTAATAATTGATGCAACAGATAATTTTGATATTCGATTTGTAATCAATGATTTATCACAAAAACATAATATTCCGTGGGTATATGGTTCTTGCGTTGGATCGTACGGTATGAGTTATACAATTATTCCGCAAGAGACATCGTGTTTACATTGTGTGCTGAAGAACGTTCCAGTTACAGGTGTGACGTGTGATACTGCTGGAATTATTAGTCCGACTGTTCAAATCGTTGCAGCCTATCAAGTGGCGGAAGCAATCAAAATTTTAGTAGATGATTTTTCAGCAATTAGAAAAACATTTTTCATGTTTGATATATGGAGTAATCAAAACCATTTTATAAAACTAGGAAAAATTAAAACAGACGATTGCCCTTCGTGCGGTTTGAATCGCACTTATCCTTATTTATCATACGAAAACCAAACGAAGGTAGCTGCTTTATGCGGAAGAAATACAGTTCAAATTAGGCCGGTAGAAAATAGGAAGTACGATTTTGACGATATAGAAAAAGTACTAAAAAAACTAGGGAGAGTAGAGCGGAATCCGTATTTACTATCTTGCCAACTAGATGATTACCGCGTCGTTATTTTTCGAGATGGTCGTGTTTTCATTCATGGTACAAATGATATGTCGAAAGCGAAACAATTATATTATCGCGTATTCGGTTAATAGAAAGGGTTGTCAACAATGGAAAGAAGAGTGCCAATTACGGTTGAAGAAGCTGTTCGTAAAGTAATGGAATTTGCTAATGAGGGATTAAAGGAGCTATTGCCAATTGAATTAGCCTACGGGCGTATATTAGCAGAGGATTTAGTAGCTGACCATGATGTACCTTCATTCAATCGTTCACCGTATGACGGATTTGCTATTAGGGCAGAAGATACGAATGTAGCAAGTTATGAAATGCCAATTGTATTTGAAGTAGTTGGTGAAATTGGTGCGGGGGCGCTATTCCATGAGAAAGTAGGTCCGTTTCAAGCAGTTCGAATTATGACGGGAGCGCAAATTCCGAATGGGTGTGATGCGGTTGTTATGTTAGAGCTGACTCGTCAATATGAGAAGGATGGCAACAATTATATGGAAGTGAAGCGATCGTTCAAAAAAGGCGACAATATTTCTTTTCAAGGTGAAGATGCTCGTAAAGGAACGGTTCTAGCAAAGAAAGGATCATACATTAATCCAGGTATTTCAGCTCTTCTTGCTACATTCGGTTATAGTGAAGTGCCAGTGGCGAGAAAGCCTGTAATCGGATTATTAGCGACCGGTAGTGAATTACTGGATGTAAATGACTCATTACAGCCAGGGAAAATCCGAAATAGTAATACGTATATGATATCGTCTCAAACTCGAAGAGCGGGCGGGAGAGTGAAATATTTTGGGAAGTTTAGCGATGATTTTCCTACATGTTTTACAGCTGTTAAAGAAGCGTTAAGCCAAGTAGATATGCTCATTACAACAGGTGGTGTATCAGTAGGAGATTACGATTATTTGCCAGCTATATATGAAAAATTAGGTGTATCTGTTCTTTTCAATAAAGTTGCAATGCGACCAGGGAGTGTTACGACTGTAGCGCAATTAAATGGCAAGTTATTATTTGGTTTATCAGGAAATCCATCTGCTTGTTACGTAGGATTTGAATTGTTTGTAAGACCTTGTATTCGGACGTATATGTTTAGTGAAAAAGTACATGCAAAAAGAGAAAAAGCGTTATTAGGAGAAGATTTTCTGAAACCAAATCCATTTACGAGATTTGTACGAGCAAAACTGACATATAAGGAAGGACAGTTAATCGCTTATCCGTCAGGGTTCGATAAATCTAGCTCGGTTTCTTCATTAGCAGAGACAAATATATTTATTGTACTTCCCGGTGGTACGAGAGGTTATAAAAAAGATATGTTCGTAGATGTTCTCTTGCTGGAAGATAATGAAGGTAGTGAATGGCCTGGAACATTTTATAAAGTGAGGGGTGTTTCTAATGGGACAAGTACTATTTGAAATTATAGATATACCGATTGTAGTTGAAGAAGTAACGAATAAAGTTGCAAGAAGAGAAGCAGGTGCAATTACAACATTTATTGGTACGGTAAGAGAATTAACAAAAGGAAAACGAACGCTACATTTAGAGTATGAAGCATATAAACCGATGGCAGTAAAACAACTTATGAGAATTGGTGAAGAAATAAATGAAAAGTGGCCGGACGCAAAAGTAGCAATCACGCACCGTGTAGGACGGCTAGAAATTATGGATATCGCGGTCGTTATTGCAGTTTCATCACCGCATCGGAAAGTAGCTTATGAAGCGAATGAATACGCGATTGAACGTATAAAGAGAATTGTCCCAATTTGGAAAAAAGAATTTTGGGAAGATGGGACGATGTGGATTGGAGATCAACTTGAAAATACGGCATATCCAGAAGGAAAACCGGAGAAGGAAGAATGAGAAAATGATTACAATTTTATTGTTCGCAAATTTGTGTGAGGAAGTCGGATCGGATCAATTAGTCATTTTAGAAAAACAAGAAATGACAGTAGTGCAATTAAAGGATTGGCTCAAAGTAAGCTATTGTTTACAATCGCTTGATAGAGTGATGGTGGCTGTTAATGAAGAGTTTGTAACAAATGAAGAGATGATAAAAGCTGGAGATATAGTCGCATTCATTCCGCCTGTTAGCGGAGGGTAATAAGCTTTTTCACGAGATGAAGCGCTAAGAAGATGTTGTATATAAATTCGAACACGAGAAGGGATGAGTTCTATGATTACTCAAGAACAAATAATGAACGCATTAAAACATGTAGAGGATCCAGAGTTACACAAAAGTATTGTAGAATTAAATATGGTTAGAGATATACAAATAAATGGAACAAAGGTTAAACTGGAAGTAGTGTTAACGATTCAAGGTTGTCCGTTAAAAGCAAAAATCCAACAAGACGTGGAAGAGTCTCTGCAGGCAATTGGTGCCTCTAAAGTAGATTTGACATTCGGTTCTATGACACAAGAAGAACGAGCTGCGCTAACAGAAAAGTTAAAGAAAAATAGTAGAACAGAAACTGGTATGCCGAGCATGCTTCGCCTTGATTCAGGGGTACGATTTATTACTGTAACGAGCGGAAAAGGTGGAGTTGGAAAATCAACAGTGACAATTAATCTTGCAACTGCTTTAGCTCGTATGGGCAAAAAAGTGGGGATATTAGATGCAGATATATATGGTTTTAGCATTCCAGCTATGATGGAAACAAATCAAAAGCCAACGATGATTGATCAAACGGCAATTCCAGTCGTTAGTCACGGTGTTAAAATTATGTCGATGGGATTTTTTACGGAAGGAAATAACCCGGTTATGTGGCGCGGGCCGATGTTAAATAAATGGATTCAAAATTTCCTAGCGAATACGCACTGGGGAGAATTAGATTATTTACTTCTTGATTTACCACCTGGTACAGGGGATGTTGCTATTGATGTTGCTGCAATGATCCCGCAGGCGCAAGAAATTATCGTTACAACACCACACAATGTAGCTTCATTCGTAGCATCTAGAGTAGGTGTTATGGCAAAACATACGAAACACGAAATTTTAGGTATTGTGGAAAATATGGCTTATTATGAAGAACAAGATGGATCGAAAAATTATCTCTTCGGAAAAGGTGGAGGCGAAATGCTTGCAGAACAATTGCAAACAGAAGTGATCGCGCAAATACCTTTTGCAAAACGAGAAGAAAACAACGGTTCATCTGTATATGATGAAGACTCTCTTGTAGGAGAAGTGTTTACATCGTTAGCGGAGGATATTATTTATAAAGGATAAAGGAGGGATTTTTTATGGCTTGTAATATCGATCATACTATGGAAGATGTAATGAATAAGCTGGAAAGTCAGAAGAGTTTTTTACCGGAAGGGATTTTTACAGGATTGAAGGGATTTTTGCAACGTAATCATTCGCAGCAAATATTAAACGATATCTTTCATCTTTTAAAAAAGTATGACTTAGTTAGTGAAGAAGAAAGAGAGACGAGAAATACTCAATTATTGCTGATTATAAAATAAATATTTTTTGCTTTGTTTTTTCAGGAGGGGTAAATGTAATGGATATGAGAAAGATGGTTGAAACAATAGAAGCAACACAAGTGACTGAAAAAGAATTATCGATTTCTCATTTACATCAAAAACTTGTGACGTTATATAGCAAAAAAAATGTTGTTTATTATACAAAGCTATTAAAATATATTTTATCATTATCCGTGCAACTGAAGCTGAATCTCGTATTGAAATACTTTGGCGTGCGACCGGTTGTTGCTACAGATGAGCGTATGCAATTTCAAGAGATATTTAAATGTTTAGCTAACAAAGGTGATAATGGCGAATGGTTTCTAAATTTCGTTTCTTTATATGTAGGGCTAATCGTAGTTCTTCATTTTGATGAAAAAGAGATTGAGAGAAGATTTTTCGATGATTTGGTAGTGGGTGAAGGGAATGAAATATAAGGTTCTGCTCATAACATCTTTCTGTTTAATTGGCTATATAAATATGAAGGTAACTAATTAATAAAAAGCGTTCTTCAGTTGTTTCCGTCGTTTTTTCATGTTACCATTAAGCGAATTTTTCATAGGGAGAGAAAGCGATGAAATGGATTTATTTTATTATTATTAATGTTATAGCTTTTAGCCTTATGGGGCTTGATAAACGAAAAGCGAAGAAAAAGCAGTGGAGAACGCCAGAAAGTACGTTGTTTTTATCAGCGGCAGCTGGAGGAGCAGTTGGTGCTTGGATCGGTATGTATATGTTTCACCATAAAACTCATAAAAAGAAATTTGTTTTCGGTATACCATTACTTGTCGTTATAACAGTATGTTTACTTTTTGCTGTATGAGAAATGTCGAAAGAATTGCAGATTGATTATTGGTAAAGTGAGCATGCGGGACCGTATAATGGAGAAAAACGAGAAGAGGAGAAAAAGGAAGATGGGGAGTCAATCAGCACAGCAAAAAAAAGGGATTATATATGCGGCTGGTGCTTATACGATGTGGGGAATCCTACCAATCTATTGGAAATGGGTTGAGGAAGTTCCTGCAGATGAAATATTAGCACACCGCATCGTTTGGGCGTTCGTTTTTATGTTACTAGTATTAGGTGTTACGAAAAGGTTTCGCCAGTTTATTGGGGAGTTCGTGAATCTTTTTAAACGACCTAAATTATTAATGTCATTAACAATAGCTTCGGTTTTGATTAGCGGAAACTGGTTTGTTTACATATGGGCCGTGAATCATAATCATGTCATTGAAGCAAGTCTTGGGTATTATATTAATCCGCTTATTAGTATTTTACTTGGTACAGTCGTTTTAAAGGAAAAGTTAAACTTTTGGCAATATGTTGCAGTTGGTTTAGCTGGAGTAGGAGTTATTATTTTAACGGTACGTTTCGGATCTATACCGTGGGTTTCTTTATCGCTCGCCTTTTCATTTGGATTATACGGATTAACGAAAAAATTGTTAAACTATGATGCGACAATTGGGCTTACGATGGAAACGATGTTAGTGACGCCGTTTGCAATTATTTATCTTATTATGACTGGAGCACATGGCTTCGGTTCATTTGGATCTATTTCCATGTTATCGACGTTACTATTAATAGGAGCGGGCATTGTTACTGCTTTACCACTTTTTTATTTTGCGAAAGGAGCGCAACTTATTCCACTTTATATGGTCGGATTTTTACAATATATTGCGCCAACGATTAGTTTAATTTTAGGTGTATTCGTATTTGGTGAACATTTCACCTCTACTCATATGATTGCATTTTTCTGTATATGGGTTGCATTATTTGTATTCTCGGTAGCGAAAACAAAGTTCTTAGTGCAGAAACAACCGAAATTTATAAAAAATAAATCAGCAAAAGTATCATAATGCGTAGTATTTTCTACGCATTTTTCTTTATACTGATACTATATAGGATTTCCATTATAGCTAGTAGGGAGCTGAGAACGTGGAAACAATTTTACATAATGATCCGCTTATGGCCGCTGTAATTTCATGGTTTTTAGCACAATTAACGAAAGTAGTCTTTAAATTGGTTAAAACGGGTGAATTTGATTTTGCAAAGTTTTTCGCTTCAGGTGGGATGCCAAGTTCTCATGCTTCAACTGTTACAGCACTCGCGACAGGTGTTGGCGTTGTGGAAGGCGTGGAAAGTTCCATGTTTGCGATTGCTGCTATTTTTGCCATTATTGTTATGTATGACGCCTCAGGAGTAAGGCTTGCGGTAAGTAAACAAGCAAAAATTTTGAATGAGTTTTTTCACGGTAGACAAACAGAGTATAAGAAATTAAATGAACTTGTTGGGCATACACCGTATGAAGTAGTAGTTGGTGCTTTAGTAGGGATAATTGTCGGAGTGGGATATTGTTTATGAGCAGAACATTTTATATGTTCTGCTTTTCTTTGTTTTCATACATATTCAGCTCCCTTTTTGAATATCGTTATACGGATTTCGAAAGGGTGGGTGAGTAAGTTGTTATTATATGAAAAAGTGCATGAAGAAATAGCGGGGCGAACAACGGCCCTTCAAACGATGCAACAGCGAGATGGAACGTGGCGGTTTTGTTTTGAAGGGGCACCATTAACAGATTGCCATATGATTTTTTTATTAAAATTATTAGGTAGAGATAAAGAGATAGAACCGTTTGTAAAAAGGTTAGCATCACTCCAAACAAATGAAGGAACATGGAAATTGTATGAAGATGAAGTTGGAGGGAATTTATCTGCTACAATTCAATCTTATGCGGCCCTGCTAGCATCGAAAAAATATACAAAAGAAGATGCGAATATGAGGCGGGCCGAAATGTTTATTAAGGAACGTGGAGGCGTAGCGCGTGCTCATTTTATGACGAAGTTTTTGTTAGCAATTCATGGAGAGTATGAATATCCTTCACTCTTTCATTTGCCAACACCAATCATGTTTCTCCAAAATGATTCCCCTCTCAGTATATTTGAATTGAGTAGCTCAGCACGTATCCATTTAATTCCGATGATGCTTTGTTTAAATAAAAGATTTCAAGTAGGGAAAAAGTTATTGCCAAATTTAAATCACATTGCCGGCGGGGGCGGAGAATGGTTTCGGGAGGATCGGTCTCCGTTGTTTCAAACATTATTAAGTGATGTAAAGCAAATTATATCGTATCCTCTTTCGTTACATCATAAAGGATATGAGGAAGTTGAACGTTTTATGAAAGAGCGTATTGATGAAAATGGAACGTTATATAGTTACGCAACTGCCTCGTTTTATATGATTTATGCTTTACTCGCATTAGGACATTCTCTTCAATCATCAATGATTCAAAAGGCCATAACGGGGATAACATCTTATATATGGAAGATGGAAAGAGGGAATCATTTGCAAAACTCGCCTTCAACTGTATGGGATACGGCTTTACTCAGCTATACGTTACAAGAGGCACACGTTCCGAAAGATAACAAGATGATTCAACAGACAATAACATATTTATTAAAAAAACAGCATACAAAAAAAGCTGATTGGAGCGTACATGCTCCCGCGCTGACTCCTGGTGGTTGGGGTTTTTCGGATGTGAGTACGACAATTCCAGATGTCGATGATACAACAGCTGTGCTAAGAGCGTTGGCAAGAAGTAGAGGAAACGAAAATATAGACAATGCATGGAAGAAAGGGGTCAATTGGATTAAAGGATTACAAAATAATGATGGTGGCTGGGGAGCGTTTGAAAAAGGCGTAACGAGCAAATTATTAGCAAATTTACCAATCGAAAACGCAAGCGACATGATTACAGATCCTTCTACACCAGATATTACAGGGAGAGTGTTAGAACTTTTCGGGACATATACGCAAAATGAATTACCTGAGAAACAAAAACAAAGTGCGATAAATTGGTTAATGAATGTACAAGAGAAAAATGGATCCTGGTATGGGAAATGGGGGATTTGTTATATATATGGTACGTGGGCTGTTATGACTGGTTTACGGTCACTCGGAATTTCATCTAGCAATCCATCATTGAAACGAGCAGCTTTATGGCTTGAACATATACAGCATGAAGATGGTGGGTGGGGAGAATCATGCCAAAGTAGTGTGGAGAAAAGATTCGTTACTTTACCATTTAGTACACCATCTCAAACAGCATGGGCGTTAGATGCTCTCATTTCTTACTATGATAAAGAAACACCAACTATTCGAAAAGGTATTTCATATTTGCTTGCCAATCCTTATGTGAATGGAAAATATCCTACTGGAACAGGTTTACCAGGTGGGTTTTATATTCATTATCATAGCTATGCTCAAATTTATCCGCTACTTACTTTGGCACATTATATAAAAAAATATCGAAAATAAACCGAGAGATGTCTCTCGGTTTATTTTGTTGGGTAGTAGGTCCCTGTTGAAAAGAATAAGGTTGTGCTTTCCTTATTTTTCTGTAGACTGGCGTTTTTGACGTGCATCAGCGGCATTTGCACGTGCGTTCGCTTCTAAGTCATTGTGGTCAGCGAGTTCACGAGAGAACTCAACATCAATGCCATCAGTAGCTTTGTTTTGTTTGAAATTTTTTTTATTCATTCGACACAATCTCCTTGCATTTTATCCCGCTTTAATGGGCAGTAAGACCCCCACCTCAAAATTCAGCGAAAGCAAAGAAGTTAGGTGGGGGATCAACTGCCCATAAAAGTCCGATTGGTTCAACTAATAATCAGTGGGGGATGGAGAAAACCCCCACTGATTAAAGTTTCACTTTATGCGACGTTGCAAAGTTAGTTTGACACAAATAGACTTTTTTATACAAAGAGGAATTGGAAAGTAAAAAGCCGAAATATACAGTATAAGTAATAGAAATGGGGGATAGGGATGGAGTTTTTAAATGGGAAAACAGCTGTTGTAACAGGAGCTGCACAGGGAATTGGAAAAGAGATTGCAAGGGTTTATGCAAAACTAGGGGCGAAAGTATTGATTAGTGATGTAAATGAAGAGAAGTTACAAAAAACGACACGTGAGTTTTCGGATGAAGGATATGAAGTGAGCTTATATCGATGTGATGTGGGTAATCAAAATGAAGCGAAGTCGTTAATTGAATATGCGGTTCAAAAATTCGGAACATTACATATTTTAGTGAATAACGCTGGGATTACAAGAGATGCAATGTTACATAAAATGGAGAAATCTGCTTGGGAACAAGTAATGCAAGTAAACTTAACTGGTGTTTTTTATTGTATGCAACCAGCTCTCCTTTACATGAGACAACAAGGGTATGGACGCATTATTAATATATCTTCAATTAGTAGAGAAGGAAACATAGGTCAAGCAAACTATGCAGCTACGAAGGCAGGCGTTGTAGGTTTAACGAAAACGGCAGCGAAAGAAGTTGGAAGTTTCGGTATTACGTGTAATGCGATTTGTCCAGGATTTATGGATACAGATATGACAAAAACGATACCAGATAAAGTGAAAGAAAAGATGGTCGGCGCAATTCCAGTTGGTAGAATCGGAACGCCAGAAGATATTGCGAACGCAGCTGCCTTTTTAGCATCAGAATACGCATCCTATATTACAGGAGAAGTATTGAATGTGAGCGGGGGACTGCAAGTTTAAAGGCATACATAATGAAAAGAACCTGACCGGATTGAACTGTACCCCGAATCATGGACACTTAAAAAAAGCCCCATGATTCGGGGTTTTTGTGTATTTTTATCAAAAAACCTCGTTATAATGGAACCAACGATAGAAATGAGGTACGGAGAATGAGTAAAATTATTTTTAATGAGATTCAAATGAAGCAGCTGGAAAAAAATAAAAATGTAGTAAAAGCGTCGGAACGTTCGATTAGCTATTGTCCAGATTTCAAAGTAAGAGCGGTAAAAGAAAATCAACAAGGAAAAGGTCCTAGCCAAATCTTTTTAGAGAATGGGTTTGACTTAGCTGTGATTGGTGAGGAGAAACCAAAACAATGCTTGAAACGTTGGCGAAGAACCTTTGAACAATTTGGTGAAGAAGGATTTTATACAGAACGCCGCGGGAAAGGAAGCACGGGACGTCCTTCGGAAAAATCTCTCTCTTCCGATGAAAAATTAAAGAAAGCGGAAGCGCGTATTGCGTTCTTAGAAGCGGAATTGACATTCCTAAAAAAGTTAGAAGAACTCGAAAGGCAGGCGTTACAGAAGAAGCGTTAACACCACGAGAAACATACACACTGATTGAACAAACCATACGTCGATTCCAATTGCCACGTATGGTGCGTTATCTTTGCACACTGGCTGGGGTAAGTCGGAGTGGATACTATGCGTGGCTTCATCAGACAGAGAAACATCTAGAAAAAGAACGCAATGATGAAACAGATTATGAATGGATCCAAGAAATTTTCAATCGAAAAAGGAAAACATGTGGTGGTCGTTCTATCAAAATGGTGTTGGAAAAGACAAAAGGAATTTGTATGAACCTCAAACCTATTTACCGTATTATGCGTAAATATAATCTTGTGACAAAGATTCGCCGAGCGAATCCTTATAAACACATCGCAAAGGCGACACAAGAACATAAAACATGTCCGAACCTTTTAAAACGCCAATTCAATCAAGAAGAGCCTGAAAAAAGTATGTTAACGGATATTACCTATTTATTTTATGGAAAAGGAAAGAAGGCTTATTTATCATGTGTAAAAGACAGCACAACACGAGAAATTTTAGCCTATCATGTCTCCTCTTCTTTACAAATGGATATCGTCTATCAAACATTAAATAACTTGAAAGAGAGATTAGGAGAAAGCATCCATTCTGAAGCGCTTCTACATTCAGACCAAGGTATTCATTACACACACCCTGAATTTCAGAAACGCGTAAGGGAAATGGGAATCAGACAATCTATGTCCCGTAGGGGCAATTGTTTAGACAATGCACCAATGGAATCCTTTTTTGGTCATATGAAAGATGAATTAGATTATAAAGATTGTCAAACCTTTGAATCCCTCGAGCTCAACATAAGGGAATATATGAAGGAGTATAATTATAATCGTTATCAGTGGACATTAAAAAAGATGGCTCCGATTGAATATCGGAACCACCTTTTAAGTGCTTGATTTTTCAGGGCTTTTTTATTAAACTGTCCATTTTATAGGGTACAGTTCAGATAGGTCAGGTTCTTTTTCCGTTAGTTTAAGTTGAGCCAAACGCTCTTCACTTCTGTATAGTTATTTAATGCGTAAGATCCCATTTCACGGCCAAGACCGGATTGTTTAAATCCTCCAAATGGAGATGCTGCATCAAAGACGTTATAACAGTTTACCCATACAGTACCAGCACGTACTTTACTTGCAACGTAGTGTGCTGTTTTAACATTTTCTGTCCACACACCAGCTGCTAAGCCGAATTGTGATTTATTTGCACGTTCGATTACCTCATCAATATCGTTAAAAGGTATTGCAGAAATAACTGGGCCGAAAATTTCTTCTTTTGCGATCGTCATTTCATCATTAACGTCAGCGAATACAGTAGGGGAAACGAAGTAGCCTTTATCGAATGGATTACTTCCTCCGCAAAGTACTTCAGCACCTTCTTCAATTCCTTTTTCAATGTAGCCCATTACACGTTTTTGTTGTTCTTCAGAAACGAGAGGACCAATTGTAGTTTCTGGACTTAAGCCAGCACCTTGATTTAATTTTTTAGAGTAAAGAACAAGGTCAGCCATGACATTATCATACATTTTCTTCGGAACAAATAAGCGTGATCCAGCAGAGCATACTTGTCCTTGGTTAAACATAACACCAGAAAGTGCACCAGGAATCGCGCGAGATAAATCAGCATCTGGCAAGATGATATTTGGTGATTTACCGCCTAACTCAAGTGTAACGCGTTTTAATGTTTCAGATGCTTGGCGCATAATTTGCTTACCGACTGGAGTAGAACCAGTAAATGCAATTTTATCAACGAGTGGATGATTAACAAGTGCTTGTCCAGCTGATTCACCGAATCCAGGAACAATATTAATAACACCTTTCGGGAATCCAGCTTCTTCAATTAATTCAGCTAAGTATAGAGCGGATAGTGGAGTTTGTTCTGCAGGTTTTAAAACGATTGTACATCCTGTAGCAAGCGCTGCTCCCATTTTCCACATTGCCATAAGAAGTGGGAAGTTCCAAGGGATGATTTGACCAACGACACCAACAGCTTCATGGCGTGTATAGTTAAAGAAATCACCAGAAACAGGGATTGTTTGACCAACGATTTTCGTTGCCCAGCCAGCATAATAGCGCATATGCTCAATTGCAAGTGGTATGTCTGCTGCCATTGTTTCACGGATTGGCTTTCCGTTATCTAACGTTTCGAGCTGTGCAAGCTCTTCTTTATGTTCTTCCATTAAATCAGCTAGTTTGTACATAAGACGGCTGCGCTCAGCAGTGCTCATACGTGACCAAGGACCTTCGTCAAAAGCCATGCGAGCTGCGACGACAGCTTTATGAATATCTTCGCGACCAGCTTCAGAAACGACGGCAAGTGTTTCGCCAGTTGCTGGGTTAGGTGTTTTAAACGTCTTTCCGGAAGCGCTTTCAATGAAGGATCCATTCACATATAATTTTTTTGTACCTTGAAGAAACTTTTCTACCTTTTCATGAAGATTTACAGCTAGTTGACTCATTGTATAACCCCCTTGAAAATATAATGTAAACGCAGTACGAGACGGCGTTTATTCCGAAATCAAGGATGTAGGAACTAGATGGAAAGTCTCTAATTTAAATCATAATTAACAAATACTGAAAATTCAAATTTCATTTGTGTTACAATTGTAAAAAATATGTAATGTAAGAGAATCTTCTATATGAATATAAAAAATCCTGCTTGTTTTTGCTTTCTAGTAGGAAAAACTAGAGGAACAATGGTACAATAATACATCGTGAGAGGAGGGAGAAAATGAAGAATTATCATGATGATCCACGCTTTCGAATTGCCCATAGAGAAGCGTTAATTGGTCTTGGACTTGCTATTATCAATTTTATAATATGGTACGGATTTGCTTATGGGCTTGGTAGTAAAAATCCAAGTGAATATACATATGTATTCGGTTTTCCAGCATGGTTTTTTTATAGCTGTATCGTTGGATTTATCGTTATGGTTATTTTACTTAGTTTAGTTGTTCGTTTTGTATTTCAAGATATTTCACTCGATGAGGAAGAAAAAAGTGAGGAATAATAGATGAATTGGTATGTAATCATTCCAATGATAATTTCGTTTATCGTTGTATTTTTGATTGGTGTATATGCTTCAAGACGCGTACAAGCGACAGCTCATAATAAATTTTTACAAGAATATTTTCTTGGTGGGCGTGAACTTGGAGGTTTATTATTAGCGATGACAATGATCGCTACGTATGGTAGTGCAAGTAGCTTTATTGGTGGTCCTGGTATTGCATACAATATGGGTCTTGGATGGGTACTACTATCTGCGATTCAAGTTGTAACAGGGTATATCGTATTAACGGTTATCGGTAAAAAGTTTGCAATTATCGCTAGGAAGATGGAAGCCATTACTCTTATCGATTATTTAAAGGGAAGATATAATAATAAAGCAGTTGTTATACTTTCTGCGTTATGTATTATTATCTTCTTATTTTCAGCAACAGTAGCTCAGTGGGTCGGCGGTGGCCGATTAATTGAGTCGTTAACGGGTCTTTCTTATACAACAGCACTATTTTTATTTACTTTTTCTGTACTTGTTTACGTATTAATTGGTGGATTCCGTGCAGTTGCTTTATCAGATACGTTATTAGGTATCATTATGTTAGTTGGGACGACAATTATTTTAATTGCTACTGTCATTGCCGGTGGTGGAATTGAAAAAATTATGCAGGAACTTGTTCAAATCAACCCGAATTTAATTACACCATTCGGAGCAGATGGCAGTTTAACGAAATCATATGTAACATCGTTTTGGATTTTAATTGGAATTGGTGTTGTCGGTTTACCACAAATTAGCGTGCGTGCTATGTCTTATAAAAATTCAAAAGCGATGCATCAAGCGCTTATAATTGGAACGATTGTTGTAGGTACAATTATGATTGGTATGCATTTAACGGGTGTGTTCGCAAGAGTTGTACTTCCAGGCATTACGGTACCAGATAAAGTAATGCCGCTACTCGCGATGGAAGTATTACCACCTTGGTTAGCTGGAGTTTTCTTAGCTGCACCAATGGCAGCAATTATGTCTACAGTAAACTCGCTACTATTACTTGTAAGTTCATCAATTATTAAAGACATATACGTAAATTACATAAATAAAGATGCCGCAGACAGTACGATTAGAAAAGGAAGTTTATGGATTACTGCTATCGTAGGACTGCTCGTTTATGCAGCAGCGATTAAACCGCCAGATTTTTTAATATGGTTAAATTTATTTTCTTTCGGTGGATTAGAAGCAGCATTCATTTGGCCAATTGTATTAGGGTTGTATTGGAGGAAAGGAAATGCAGCAGGGGCACTCGCTTCTATTTTAGTTGGAGTAGGCTCATATATGTGTATTCATCTTCTCTACCCAAATCCGTTCGGTATACATACAGTTGTCTTCCCGATTTGCTTAGCTTTTATCGCTTATATCATTGGAAGTATGAGTGCTATGAAAAAAACAGTATAGGTCATATGAAGAACGTAGTCCTTATAGGACTGCGTTTTTTCGTATGAATTTGTTCTTTTTTATTCTGTATATCAATGACTATTCATAAATTAATAACAATTGAGGGGGATGGAGTTGAGGTCGATGAAAAAAGTATTATTTTTAGGAGACCCGGGAATTGATGACTCTTTAGCAATTATGTATGGATTGTTGCATCCTGATATTGATATTGTCGGCGTAGTAACGGGATATGGAAATGTAACGCAAGAAAAGGCGACGAGTAATGCAGCATATTTATTACAGTTAGCAGGAAGGGAAGATATACCGATTATTAATGGTGCTAAGATTCCTTTATCTGGAGATATTACAACATACTATCCGGAAATTCACGGGGCAGAAGGTTTAGGACCAATTCGTCCTCCGAAAAATCTTTCTCCGAATATAAAGCCTTTTTGTGTGTTTTTTGATATTCTTGAAAAATATAAAGGAGAATTAATCATTGTTGACGCTGGCAGGTCAACGACACTCGCAACAGCGTTTATTTTGCAAAAGCCGATGATGAAGTATGTGAAAGAATATTATATAATGGGCGGTTCTTTCTTAATGCCTGGAAATGTTACACCAGTTGCAGAGGCGAATTTTCATGGTGATCCCATTGCTTCACAATTAGTGATGCAAAACGCCAAGAATGTGACATTAGTGCCACTTAACGTTACATCTGAAGCAATTATTACGCCAGAGATGGTGAATTACATTACGAAACATTCTAAAACGAATTTTAATAAATTAATTGAACCTATTTTTACGTATTATTATAAAGCTTATAGAAAGCTAAATCCGAAAATAAAAGGAAGTCCAGTGCATGACGTTGTCACAATGATGGTTGCGGCAAATCCGTCTATTTTAGACTATGTATACCGCCGTGTCGATATAGATACAGTAGGGATTGCAAAAGGTGAAAGTATTGCTGATTTTCGTCCTCAACCTGATGCAAAAGCTTTAAAGAATTGGGTTCGAATTGGTTGGTCATTGCATTATAAAAAATTTCTCGAAGACTTCGTCAAAATTATGACGTAGACATAATAAGAGGATACAAGTTAAAATAGTGGAGATGATTACTAAAATAATCATCTCCACTATTTTGTTTGTAAGAGATAAATAGAGAAGAGTTACACAATAGGAGAGGAATTTCACTTGAAAAAAACTATAGTATGCGCAGTAATTGTGGGTATTTTCGTTTTGCTAATATCGGGTAATTTTTTAGTGAAAAAAGTATGGAGTTCAAATAATGATGATGCGCAGTATATCGCATCCTTTATTGAAGAACATAAAGATGAAAAAAATAGCGCGCTTCTAGTAAAGAGAAATGATAAAGTCGTTTATTCTGTAAATCCCAACGTTGTATTGCCAGTTGCTAGTACGATGAAGTTAATCGTGGCGCTTGAATATACGAAACAAGTTACGGAAGGGAAAATTGATCCGTCTAGTTTCGTTTCCATAAATGATGTGAATCGTTATTACGTACCGAATACAGATGGCGGTGCACAAGATAGATGGCAAAGGTATTTGCAAAAGACAAACAAGATAACAGAAGGAGCAGTTTCTTTAGAAGAAGTAGCAAAAGGAATGGTTAAGTTTAGTTCGAATGCGAATGCTGAATATTTAATGGAAGTGTTAGGGTTAGATAATATTAATCGGAATTTACAAAGTTTATCCCTTCCAGCACATCAGCCGCTATTTCCGATTGTTTCATCTTTGTACATCCCTGGGTACTTGCATAAAGAATTACATGTTCCGAAATATAAAATAGAGAAAAAGTTAAAAGAAATGTCTCAAGAGCAATATCGTGAATATGCGATGATTATTCATGAACGCTTAAAAAAGAAGGGACCATTATTACAGAAGGAAATTCCTCTTTATTCAGAGGAACGTTACGATAAAATTTGGTCAGATCGATTACCAGCAGCTTCTGCAAATGATTATATGGTACTGCTTCAAAAGGCAAATCATAAAGGTGGCCTAACAGAAGCCGAAGAAAAAGTGTGGGCGAATATCGTTGAAACAGATATGAGCGCTAAGAAATATCGTAAAACATTTAGACATGCAGGGCAAAAAAATGGTTATACGCCATGGACAGTTACAAAAGCAGTTTATGCAATGGACAAACGCGGGAACTGTACAGAAATAGTGTTTTTAGCAAATAATTTAAATGAGGACGACAGTGCAGAAATACGTAAACATTTAGCAAACTTACATTTCCAAGTGTTGCAAAGTGATAAGTATGATGCGACTTTTATTAAATAAACTCGGTGCAGAGAGCACCGAGTTTTTTATATACAAGCACTTTTTTCCTATCTCTGGGTATGATGGTTAGTAATACTTAGGTGAGAGGGGAAAAGGTGATGAAACAAAGTAAAGAAGAGTTTATAAAGAGTGAAGGCGCTGATTTCCCTGGGAAAACATATGTGGATTGTGTATTACAACATGTATTTCATTTTCAGCGAAATTACTTATTAAAAGATATGTTTCAAGTGCATAAAGCACATATTACAATGCTGACTGAAGAAAATTTAATGAAAAAGGAAGAAGCTAAAGTTATATTATACGCACTAAAAAAGATAGAGGGAATTCCGAAAGATCAATTGCTATATACAAAACAGCATGAAGATCTCTTTTTTTTAGTCGAACATTTAATTTCTCAAGAAGCAAAATGCGATTATGTAAGTAATATGCATATTGGTAGAAGTAGAAATGATATGGGTGTAACGATGTATCGTATGAGTTTAAGGCGATATGTATTACGATTAATGGAGCATCATTTGTTACTGCAAGAAAGTATGTTACAACTTGCCGATGAGCATAAGGAAACGATTATGCCAGCTTATACACATACACAACCAGCACAGCCAACTACATTTGGTCATTATACGTTAGCGATTTATGATACGATGCAAAGAGATTTAGAAAGGATGAAAAAAACGTACAAACTTTTAAATCAATCTCCAATGGGGGCTGCGGCTCTTTCCACAACAAGTTTTCCAATTAAACGGGAGCGAGTTGCCTATTTACTTGGATTTACAAATGTAATTGAGAATTCATATGATGCTGTTGCGGGAGCGGATTATTTATTAGAAGTTAGCTCGTTACTTATGGTAATGATGACGAATACGAGTAGATGGATTCATGACTTCTTACTATTAGCGACGAAAGAATATGATGGTATTACTGTTGCAAAGCCATATGTACAAATTAGTAGCATTATGCCGCAAAAGCGAAATCCAGTTTCCATTGAACATGCCCGTGCGATTACGAGTAGTGCTTTAGGAGAAGCATTTACAGTATTTCAAATGATTCATAATACACCATTTGGTGATATTGTCGATACAGAAGATGATTTGCAGCCGTATTTATATAAAGGAATTGAAAAGACCATTCGTGTTTTTTGTATTATGAATGCAGTCATTCGAACGATGAAAGTAGAAAAAGAAACGTTAAAAAGCCGTTCTTATAAACATGCAATTACGATAACTGATTTCGCAGATGTTTTAACGAAAAACTATGACATTCCATTTCGACATGCGCATCAGGCAGCGAGTGTTATTGCGAATATGTCATTGGAGCAGAAAAAAGAGCTACATGAATTACATGTAAAAGATGTAAATATATACTTAAAAGAAAAATTAAAAATAAAATTATTAGAAAAAGAATGGGAAGAAATTGTATCACCAGAAGCTTTTATACAAAAAAGAAATGTATACGGTGGACCGAGTAAAAAAGAAATGGAGCGTATGATTAAAAATCGAAAAGAATCATTTCAAAAAGAAGAAGAGGTATTTGAAAAGGAAAAACAGAGAATTTTACAAGCGGAAAATGATTTGAATACGTTAGCCTCGAATATTATTGAATCGTAAAAGAGGGATTTAATGAATTAATCGCCAATACTTAATGAAACTATAAATAGAGAGAAGAGATTGTCGATGATTCAATTACATGTATATGAAGAGATTCTTACTTTTAAAGAAGAGGTTACACCATTTTTAGAAAAGAATGAGCAGGAAAATAATCTCATATTAGGTGTATTACAAATGATCCAACAACCGATATTTATGGGGATAGCAAAACAAGAGGAAGAAATTGCAGTTGTATTTCTTCAAACAGAAGAAAAGAAACAAATCATTGTTGCTACGTCTGAAATGTCGGAAGAGGACATCGTGGAACTTGCAAAAAAATTAACGGAAATATATCCAAATGTTCCTGGATTGATTGGTAATAAGAAAATGGTACAGAGATTAGCGGAAGAGATTGCAGTGTTAGAAAATAAGAAAACTACTGTTGCAATGGAGCAAGGTATATATGAATTAAAACAAGTGAAGAAAAAGTGGAACGGAGATGGAGTCTTTCGAGAAGTAAGTAGTGATGAGCTAACATTAATAGAACAGTGGATATATCAATTTTGCGAATATGTGAATTTGCCTACTACGAAAGAAGAAGCGATCCAAACCGCTCATACATTAATTACTAGCCGTCGTCTATTTGGTTTAGAAGTAGACGGGAAGCTTGTATCTGTAGCTGCAAAAACGAGACCGACTACAAACAATATAACAGTTAATTTCGTATATACGCCGAAAGAAGAACGGAAAAAAGGATACGCATCTAGTTGTGTCGGTGCACTTAGTCAACGTATGTTAGATGAAGGGTATAAGACGACTACGTTATATACTGATCTAGCGAATCCTACGTCTAATAAAATTTATCAAGAAATTGGTTATGAACAAATTGCGGAGTCTGTACTTATATTTTTAGAGAAATAAAATGAAAAGGCACGCTATTAGAGCGTGCCTTTTTGTTATTCATCAATTCGAATGACTTCACCTTGCGGGAAATTCTCAGTTTCTAGTAAGTTACGAATTGCTTTCGCAACGTATTCAGGTGACAATAGTTTTCCTTCTTCTTTTAGTGCGATGAAGCGGTCTAAATTTATGAAATCTTCTTTATTTGTTTCGCGAATTTGTGCTTGCATACTTGTGTCAACAACACCAGGTGCAAAAGAGACGATTTTTACTGGATATTCTTTTTCTGCTTCTTCGGTTGCTACACACTGTGTAAACATATTTACACCAGCTTTCGTTGTGCAATAAGCGCCCCATCCGAAATAAGGATTTTTCCCTGCACCAGATGAAATGTTTATAACACGTTTATCTACTTTCCAGTCTTTCGTATGTTTCATGAAAGTGGAGGTAAGAATCATCGGTGCAAGTAAATTAATTTGAACATTCGTAATGAGCAGTTCGCTTTCAGCTTTTTCTATTGGTTTCATCGGTGCGAGCGTACCAGCATTATTAATTAAATGAATAGATGATACAGTGTCTTCTTGAATAGATGAAATGATTTCGTTAAAGTTCGTTTCTAAATTATGTACATCTTGAAGATCTAAGGAGTGGAAAACACAATTGCTGTTATATTGCTGTGCAAGTTTCGTAAGCTCTTTATTTTC
Organism: Bacillus paramycoides; assembly: GCF_038971285.1. Lineage (NCBI taxonomy): Bacteria > Bacillati > Bacillota > Bacilli > Caryophanales > Bacillaceae > Bacillus > Bacillus paramycoides. Next base: position 3,384,707 of record NZ_CP152427.1, on the reverse strand, counting down.
TCTTCTAGAAATAGAGATGATACTTGTGTTTTCTTCTAACAATTGCGCGGCGATTGCCTCACCTAAACCTTGTGAAGTTCCTGTTACGATAACATAGCGCATAGTGTAGTAAGCTCCTCTCGTATGTGCGGAATTTTGTTGGACAAAGTACATTGCATAGTTTGTCTACATTTTATAGTATAGAGCACTTTTTACTATAATTGAAATGAGATGATTGTGTGCCTTTTATAAATCGTTTTACAACAACAGTACCTGGTGCCGTCACTTTTACGGGGAATACGTTAGGGCTTAGCCCTACATCGCCTGCGCCAGGCAATATTTTTGGTACACTTGCTGTGTTTACGACAGTAAATACAGCGCTGCAAGTACCAGGATTCCCAGCAGGGACAACAGATGAATGGCAATTGAATTCTTCAAGTGCAATTTTAAACCTTCCAGCGGGAAGCAGTGTGTTATATGCAGAATTAGTTTGGGCTGGTACTTTCCGGACTGATACGGAAGATGTTTTACCATTTTTAAATGATAACATTACATTTACAACGCCAGCAGGGACGTTTTCTGTTACGCCAGATCCTGCAACCGCGCAGCAAGGCTCAGTAGGAAATCAATTTTATTATGCTCGCTCTGCTAATGTAACGAATCTGGTTAGTGCAGGTGGGGCAGGAACTTATACAACGGGGGCTGTGCCAGCTGCAAGAACTTCATCTGATCCAACTATTAGTCGTTCGGCTGGATGGACGCTTGAGGTTGTGTATCAAAATGCAAGTTTGCCACTTCGGAATTTGTCAGTTTATGCAGGTCAAGAAATTATCGATGCTTCATCACCACCAGTTGATGCTATTATTTCAGGATTTGCTACCCCAGCGACAGGAGCTGTAACAGGGCGAGTGCTCGTAACTACTCAAGAAGGTGATTCTAACATTGTTGGAGACCAACTTCGCTTTGGACCGAATGCGAATGCTACAGTTGCATTATCTGGCCCGAGAAACCCCGCAAATAATTTCTTTCAATCACAAATTTGTAACGACATTGGAGAGTTAGATACAACTGGAACGTTTGGAGATTTGAATCAACCTTTAGGGATAGCTTTAGCCGTCCGAAGACAAGGGTGGGATATTACAAATGTAAATGCCTCTGCATCATTAGTAAATAATCAAACGTCAGCAACAGTTCGATTCGTTACTAATGGAGATGGATATGCTGCAGCTGGTTTTGGGGTTCAAATTGATGCAACGGGGCCAATTATTAATCCTGTTAAATCGGTCAATAGAACAGTTGCAGGAGTTGGAGATATTCTTACCTACACAATTACAGTTCCTAATACAGGTACGGGAAGTGCAGAAAATGTTATATTACAAGACAGTATTCCGAACGGAACGACGTTTGTTACAGGTAGTGTAACGGTAGGTGGAGTAACACAGCCGAATGCGAACCCTGCTAATGGAATTAATTTAGGCACAATCCCAAATAACACGCAAAGAGTTGTTACATTTCAAGTGCGAATAACATCGTTCCCGAATCCAAATCCTATTCCGAATCGCGCAATGGTGTCATATCAATTCCGTCCTTTCGTCGGTAGTCCACTAATTACAAGTATGTCTTCTTCAAACACAGTACAAACGACAGTGAATCAAGCAACTATAAGTATGCAAAAATCTGTAGATTTACAGACAGCAACCCTTAATGATGTATTAACATACACGGTTAATGTGACGAATAATGGGAATGTCACTGCAAATAATGTTGTTTTTGTTGATAGTATACCTGCTGGAACAACATTTGTTCCAAATAGTGTTACGGTAAATGGGATAGCACGTCCAGGAGCAAATCCAGCAAGTAGTATTAATCTAGGGAGTATTAATGCTTCGCAAACGACTGTAGTGCGCTTTCAAGTTCGAGTAACATCTAATCCGCTTGTCAATCCAATTCCGAATCGTGCGAGTGCAACATTTAACTTTACTCCAGTACCTGGTCAACAACCAGTTGCAGGGCAAGCGACAAGTAATACTGTAGTTACTACTATTAATATAGGTGATATAAGAACGAGAAAAACAGTAGATAGAGCTTTTGCAACAGTGAATGACGTTCTGACGTACACTGTTACAATTGAAAATACAGGAAATGTACTTGCGACGAATGTTATTTTTCAAGATCCAATCCCAATTGGAACGACTTTTATAGCGAATAGTGTAACTGTAGATGGGGTT